>NZ_JAWUWR010000073.1:0-45180 GCF_034111725.1 Thalassolituus sp.
TGATTACGCTAGTAGTCGACGTACCGACGTTGCAGCCTCACTATTAGGTGACTATCAAGGCTACCTGCAAACTGATGATTACGCGGGTTATCACCGCATTGGGCAGCAAGAAGGTATCGTCGCGCTGGGCTGCATGGCTCACGCTCGTCGTAAATTTATCGACGCTCAAAAAGTCAGCCCTAGTCCCAAAGGGAAAGTCAGCAAAGCCGATATGGCGATCACCATGATCAAAGGGCTTTACGCCATCGAAGCTAGCATCAAAGACCAACCGGCCGAACAAAAATATCAAATTCGACAAGAAAAAAGCCAACCTCAACTCAACAAACTCAGAGCTTGGCTAGATAAAGCGCTGCAACAAACCCTACCAAAAGGAAAAACGGGCGAAGCCTTAGCCTACCTCGATAAAAACTGGGACAAGCTCACGGTCTACCTCACCGACGGGCGACTCCATATAGATAATAATCCCGTCGAAAATACTATCCGGCCGTTTGCGATTGGACGCAAGAATTGGTTATTCAGTGATAGTCAGCGGGGCGCAAAAGCCAGCGCCATGCTGTACAGCATAATAGAAACCGCCAAAGCGAACGACCTAGAGCCTTACGCGTATTTACGTACGGTACTGACGCGATTACCGCACTGTGAAACGGTGGACGATATTGAAAAACTGCTGCCGGAAAATATAGAACTAGCGACTATTTAATTGGTAGGTGGGGTTGTTTGAGCGCTTACTAACGACTTAGAATTCTCTGATTATGAAATAGTCGGTCACAGAGTAAGTTGTTTTTTGGGAAAGCTATGGTCTTTAACGAGCTTTCCGATATAACAACACCTTCAACCCCGGAGGTGCAAGACGCAACAGTGACCGAGCAAAGGAATATCTTATAAAGTCAAATAGAGAGATGAAGCCGCTATTGTACATATAATGGTAACTTCTTAGCTCCCCCTTTAAAAATCTAAACCCACGTCTTTTAATGAAGCTTTCCCCAGTTCTCATCTTTAACAATACTTCGGGAATGTTAGCAAATTTAGCCCCCATCTGAATCATATTAATCCAGAGCATATAGTCCTCAGGATACATTAAAGGGTACCCACCCGCCACAACCACACCGGATTTTCTAAAACACACAACCGGATGACTAATTGGATTACGAGCTTTAGCGAACTTGCAAATATCGCCGTGCCTAACAGGCACTTTTCTGATCGACAAAACCTCCGACTCATCATCACCAAACTCTGAAATAAAGGCTCCTAAAACATCAACATCTGGATTTTCGAGCATAAATGTGTATTGCCGAGAAAATCGTGATTCAAGAGAAATATCGTCTGCATCCATACGAAACACTAATTCATTAGAGCAAAGATCTAAGCCATCATTTAATGCCTTAGCGAGCCCTTCATTTTTCGGCTTACGCAGCAACCTAATAGGAACCTGACTCTGGCCTATCCAGTACTGGATTATATTCTCGGCCTTACTACCAAGAGGCCCATCAATCACCAATACTAACTCATCAGGGGCAAGTGTTTGATTAACAAGGACAGACCGAAGAGCCTTATCAAAGTAGTCGGGATTATCTTGAGAATAAACTGACATTAAAATAGAGAAACTCATTTCACATCCTCGGCAAAGCTTTCGTTCGATGATGGTAAATAGCCAGCACTCCTACTAAACCACCAAGTATATTCAAAGAAAATGGATAGTAGGTGTTAAACAGTGCCGGAAGCATCAAAAAACCTGCGAAATAAAAATGTTTTCTACCAAACATATAAAAGTACACTAATACTGACATCAAAAACAAAAATAAACCAAACATACCATTTATATATAAAATATCGAAAAACATGTTGTGAAAGGTTGTAAATGCTGGATCTCTATTAAGAAAAGAGTTAGAGAAGGCTGGAATTGTCGACTCTGCATTACCCCAAAATGGAGACTGCAAAAATCCTTCAAATGCGATAGCCCATAAAACATCGCGGCCAGTCAAGCTCGATGCTTGATCCAATTTCAGAGTTGTATATACAACATCATAATAATAAAGAAAAGCAAAACCCCCAATGGCAAATCCGAGAATTGTAAATTCTTTTCTCAAAACCATAACTCTGATCATAGAGAGAATATAGACTGTCCTGTAGAATGAGAACGCTATCGCTAGTAATGCGGCTATTTTTGAGATTATTTTTTTAGGTGCTCCTATAAGTACGATAAAACTGATATAAACAGCAATCCCAAATACATTCTGCTCAAACACCAATGATTTATTTGAATAGAACCCTGTACTAGCGAATCTTTCTCCACCCGGAAGCCTCAAGATAAACATAATCAACGAGATAGCAGAAAGAATAAAAACAAACTGTAAAGAAAACTTTTTAACCCTCACTAACGACTCGACATCAAGCAGGAACAATGTGCTTGAAAACAATACGACTGCGACGAACCTAGCAAAAGCGATAAATGCTCCGCCAACAGAGCCAAAAAAAGCTTCGCTAATAAAAAAACTGAAAAAGAAAAACCAGATAGGTGACAGAAGTAATAAATCACTTCTCTTTATTCGATTTTTCTTAATAGCAGCTAACCACACAAAGCCTAATGACACGAAACAAAAACCAAGTCCCTTGAAAATAGATTGATCTATAGTAAGCCCAATAGCTTCAAAGGATAGAGAAGGTAAAAAATATGCAATAACCACTAATATTGGGATAGTGCTAAAAGAGGCTTTCATAGCTCACTCGAGTAAAACAATTCAAGTTACCACCAACCCCTGCATTATATATACGCACAGACAAGTTTCTCTGAGCAGCCTTTTCAAAGGCGACCAACATCCGTTCTGGCCTAGGAACATGCCATCTTAATCCCGCACCAAAATAGCTAGACTTATAATGATTCGGGTCATCTTCAGTAGATTCCAGAACATTCCCTTTGCGCTTCACACTGTCAGGAATAGAATACGAAAGATCCATACCAATAAAGTAGACCTCCTCAAAGCCAAGCCACATCGCCAGCTGTAAACCGTAATAGGCAACAGTCCCACCCCAGAAGAAAACGGGCAAGTCAGATGAAGTATCCAAGACTGGGGGCCAATTTTCACTCGATTCTGGGAATCCGCGATGAAACTCAGTAACGATTGGATTTCCTGACATTACGAGATGTTGTAAGTCACTTGGCAGAAAAACATTTCCTGTTAACTCGTTTATAGCAGATTGGTGATCTTCCAAAACTAGACGATCTTCTACAGCGTGAAACAATTTATCAGGAGCAAAATATTCACGTAACTCAAATGCTCCATTAAATACAATACCAAATTCATTTTTCAACAAACTGAGATCCATCTTACGTAGAGACGGTCCATTACCAACGATAAAGCAACGTTCACCGTTATATTTACCCTTTAACTCGCGTAATCTGGCAATCGAGTTATTGGGGAGATTCTGGTACACAGACTCAAGATTCCGAAGACGCCAGTATTCTACAATTCGCTTTTTTATCAATCCCAGGGGGTATCTGATCGAATACATCATAAGGTGTGCCTACCAAACAAATACAGTCTTGTCATACCGCTTATAAAATAGTCTTCCGAAGAAGGAGCTTCGCTACCAGCATTTTCGCTGCCGCTTACAATATAGGACTGGAGCTTAAAAACAACAGAATCTGGAAGAAATCGGGAGCACAACAGAGTTAGTAGCAGGTTTTTGATATTTGATTCAAAATAGTTATTGTCGCTATCAGACTCCACCACAGCCTTACCAATGAAGTCAGATACTGATATGACGTTTTCGTACAACTCCTCCTCTACTGTGTTTTGCTGCTCAGCAAGGGCACACTCAGCAATATAGGAAGCAACAGCATCACGGTTGATAACTTTCACGTGTGAACGGTTAGAATTGGCTGGACCGTAAACACTCCTAACCTTCTCACAGTGACTGAGAAAAGAGCGCCAACCACCTTCATCATGAACTATCGTTGGTCGAATGATACAAGTATTGCCACGCTGCTTTGAAAGAGATTCAATGAGGAGCTTCTCGCGAATGTAGGCATCCCCCTTAAACGTGAGCCGCGACAGATAGCCTCTAGGGGATGCAAAAACGCAATTGCTGGAGACATTAATGAATTTTGTATCTAGGCTTAAGTATTCGCACAATAATCGGTTAAATAAAATATTCGCCCTATAATCCGGTGAGCGTGCACAGTTTATAACCACATCTGCGCTAGTAATCTCTTTCGGCGGTATACTTTTAAAGTCCCAATAAATTGTGCCCTCACCAGAATAAACCTGAGTTCTTGAAACCTTATACAGCAAAACATTTTCGCTGCCCTCTAGCTGTTTACTAACAGCGCTTCCAAGTGCCCCTGAGACGCCAAGAAGCACAACTTTAAATTTTTGCAAGGTACCCTCCCAGTCGATCGGCCAAAGCCATACAGGTCATAGTTGGATTCGCGTTCCCCGAAGTAGAGAACACCGACCCATCACAGACATAAATATTATTTACGTTGTGGAGTTTCAAGTTCTTATCAACACAGCCTGTTTCACTGGCATCTGACATACGAACGGTTCCCAGATGGTGAGCAGCTGACGCCAGCCTACTGCGCCAATCATAATTAGCCGGATCATAGGTCGGACAGGCCTGATTAAGACGCATCAAGTTATCCCTTAGATATGGATAGAGCGCCGTGACTTCGTTTATATCGAGATCCGAGACTGTCCACTTGATGCTTGATGTGTAATTTCCATACGGGTTTTTATGCTCCGTAAGGAATACCCCACTATCTTTTGTAGGACGTTGCTCTGTCACAAACATGCAATCAGTAAGATCATGCGCGGAAAAGAGACCCGTCTTGTACTGCACAATCTGGGCAACCATATTAATGTTACGCAGGAGTGAGATAGCCTCTTTTAGAGGGGGCCTTAGGCTCAGAATTTTTGAGCGAACTGTCAGCAGACCATTTTTTAACTCTTCCGTTTTATCATTAAATCCTTCTGAAAAAGACGGTCTCAAATAAAACGCGCTATTAGCTAGCCCTAGCCTCTTTCGAATATCTCTCTTTAACTTCAAAGCGACCTTAATATTGATATCATTCGATAACTTCATACCAGTATAAAGCTTGGCTTCGTGCTTTTCTTGATAACGAAACTGGTAGAAGTTACCCATAGGATGATCCATAAGGCCGCATCCCAACCATGGCAGAGAACCATCAGGCAAAGCTTCTGAATTCAGCAAAATTTCAGGATTATTCAAGGCACCGGCACAAAGGGCATAATTTGTCGCATAGACCTTTTCAACAATGCTCTTTTCCCTATTCCAGATTTCAAGAGGCTGCTCTCCAGACTCCGCCCTAGGAAAGCGTAAGGCGACCATTCCGTAATGAATATCAATAGAAGGGTACATTGATTGAATGGTTGTAAATGTTGAATCCGTGCGCAGGTAACGCTTTGGGTGAATGAAAACTTTGCGCTCAAAGACCTCACTGTCTACTACAACTTTTTCCGCTTCTCCAATATAGTCCATATATTTCTCAGGATGCTCGAAGACGTCCAAATCAAAGCCGAAGAACTGGGCAACTCTGCCGTAATGAACCTCCAAGTCAGCCATACTGATAGGCCAACCAGAGTTCTCAATCCAGGGCTTTGCCTCAAAATCTTCTTTATCAAGGGGGGCTAATACATTATGCCAAAGCTGGGATGTCCCTCCTTTGCCAATGTTGTAGGAAGGAATTAGCTTAAAATCCTGATCGCTAGATATCTTATGAGATATTGCCGCTACTTTATCAATGCGCTTTGTACCTGCTTCCAATACCAGAATCCGTCCCTCCGGGCACTTCTGCAGAAAAGAGCGAACCAGAAAAAAAGCCGATGGTCCGGTTCCAACAACACACAAATCGTAGTAATTATTCACTTGTACCATCTCTCATACAAAGAAACTCAAATAATTCCTGAAATCGCAACTCCCATGTGTGATTCTTAACGAAAGAAATCTGCTCCGCTCTTATCGCAGCCTGCTGCGCCAATGAGCTTCGTATTCTTCCTTCTAAATCATCGGATTCTTCAAGTCGCAATACGTAATCATCAAACCCGGGAAGGTGGGACAAATCACTGCCTGTCACTACCAGAGCACCTGTCGCCAACGCTTCAAAATACTTTGCTGGTGCAATTGAACGGCTAAAACTGCTACTACTGTATGGGAGTACAATCAGATTGTAATCAGCCAGACGGGGAATCAAATCCGCCGGGGCGAGCGCTCCTCTGAAATTAACGTGACTGACCTTTTCTGCGATTGAAGCATCAACAATGCCATAGACATCAAGACCAAAACGATCAGATATCGCAGAAACCAGTTCAACGTCAGAATTTGAACGAAGATTTCCAAAGAATACCGCTTTGGGCAGACCTTCTGAACTGGCAGCTCCCAACCATTCCGCATCCACCCCTGGTAACATAAGGTGATGTTCTACTGCCATGGCATTCAGTCTCTTCGATATTGCAGGGGAGTCCGTAATAACGGAGGAATAACACTTCAGACACTTATCCACTAATGTAGAGTGTTGTTTAGTATTCCAAGGAAATTCCCACCAGTTGTGAATAATATCGAAGGCCGTAACCCGCGCAACACCTTTAGCGAACGAAGGAAAATTGCCGATAATAGTAGGATTATCAACAAAAGAGTAAACCCAAGCATCACGCTGTCTATGGCGCTCGTGAATCAACCACAACAATCCATTTATCGAACGAGTCACAGGGGAGATTGGAGGTAAAAATAAAGATCTCCGTAATATGATACCTTTTGGCAGCGGCTTTTCAGACTTAAGACGTGAAGCCGAACTAGGGGCCTGACTTCGAACAAATTTTCTGAGCAACTCTTTCACTGAAGGTATCCGGCTTACAACCCGTTCAACAAACTCTACCTCGACGCCTTGACCAGCGGCATACCTAGCAAGATGATGATGCCGTTGATCAAGAAAACTCCAGCGAATTTCGCTATATATGATCAGTTTTTTCAAAAAAAAACCTTTGCAAAAAGATTATAAAATACAACAGACTTATAAAGCACCAACACCCTCATGGGTATTTTTAGATGACCGTAGATAATTTCAAATTATCTAGATCCTTATCAATTATTGTCTTCCAGACCAATTCATAAAACTCAGTTATCGTCTCTTTTAAATCACCTACCTAGCTTCTAATTTTTTAAAAAAATTTCTCGACAACTGCACACAACAGCCTAACATAAAATAGCGATAAATTAAATAAAAAATATAATCGCACATTAAAAATAAGAATAATTTCTATCACCATCAACACACTATCGAAAACCCTATATTCATAGCTAGTATCGATTTTTTTTCCATAGAACATCTTGAATATAAGCTAATCCGCTCCAGTTAAGTGATCTTAAATTAAGGAAAACAGGATACCAATTATTAAACATAAGCTGAACAACTAGCTGAACCAATAACAATCCTAAAACACCGTAATACGGCATCATAAAAAAACCAACTGAAAGAATCACAATGCCAGAAACGATACCAGGAAAAAGAAACGGAACATGGTTCGTCGACATATAAATTTGGGCATGATACGAATGGTGAGCCTCCAAAATCATAATCACTGAATATAAAATCAAAAGGGACTGAGGAAGGATATTTGTTTCAACTCCCAATATATCTAAAGCTGAACCACCAGTAAGAACAAAAAGTAGAGAAAAAAATAATTGAATACCAATACCCAGTCGGATCTTTTCAGATGAAAACGACTTTATTTTTTCGACTTCCGCATGTGCTTTCATCTTAAATATTGTAGGGAGATGCGCCATTAAAGGGGTTTGTGAAATCTGTCGAATCACAAACATAATTTTTTGAGTCAATAAAAATGCAGCAATTAAACTCGCATTACCAGCCTGAGAAACAACAATTCCAGCCCCATTATTAATAAGGTAAGATCCATACTGCATTCCACCAAACCTCCACATGGAAGGCCAAATTGAATTAAATAGCTTAGTATCAAACTCGATTTTAGGGGAAAACTTTACTCCTCCCTCCACAAACCAAAGAAAAACTTCTCTCCTAGATATAAACAGGAGAATGATACTTCCCAATAAATCAACAATTACTACCTCGAGTATAGAGCCATTAGCAAAGGATACGACGAGCAGCATTACAATAAGTTTTAATAACTCTACAATAGCCTCTTTACCTCTAATTGAAGCTACCCTATCAACTCCTTGAGCAAAACTCATCCATCGAATTATTAATAAAGCTACCGTTGACTTTATCAAAATCAGATAAAACGCAATATCCACCCCATCTCTTAGCTCTGGCGTAAGCATTGAAATAGCATTAGAAGAAACAAGACTACCGAAAAAATAAACAAATATAAAAAATAGAAATCCAAGAAAATAATATACTACCCCAAATGTGTTTAACATAACCGATAGCTTTTTATAATTAGGCTCTCTTTTATTTCCCGATACAACTTTATCCACAAGCCTATCAGGAACTTCACTCAATCCAGAATAAAAGTATGACGTCACCCTAATTAAAGAAGGTCCTATTCCAGAGTCTGCCACTCCGGAAATACCTGAAATCATGAGAAAAACCATCCAAACAGCAATTTCTTCT
The DNA here is from genome assembly GCF_034111725.1 of Thalassolituus sp. GTDB lineage: Bacteria > Pseudomonadota > Gammaproteobacteria > Pseudomonadales > Oceanobacteraceae > Thalassolituus. The sequence continues at coordinate 8,606 of NZ_JAWUWR010000073.1, forward strand.
GTCGAAAACATTAACAAAAAAACTGGCAACAAAATTAAGCCACTACCAAACTTGGTCAAATAGGCTGACAATGTCATCCATGTAGGACTACTGATGAGCTTTCTAATAAAAATCATTGTCTAAAGAAATTCTTATAGTAAGTCGATAAGTTTTTAGAGTACACCAAAAAACCTCGAACAAATTGTTTAAATTTTAATGTCCATATTTTTTCATAAAGCCTAGACTCTAAAATTCTGTCCGAATATGTAAAAATGGAATTATTAATATCCAAGTAACAAAAATATCCTTCAAGTTGAGCCTTTTTCGAAAACTGAACATCCTCAAGTTCACCCCAAAAAAGGCGCTCATCAATAGATAACCTGTTATAAATACTTCTCTTTATTACAACAATCCCCCCCTGGGAAAACCACTCTTCATTCCAACTTGAGTAAGGCAACAGCCGTGACAAACCTTTAATTTGTGACGGCATACCATAAAAGCTCGACCAGTCATTAACCCGACCACCGGAGGGGCCTATATTCTTAATAATAAGAAGCTCATAATAATTACCGTAAACAAGCATATTCTCATACCAGTCTAACGGGAAAACATATCGATCATGAAGCAATATTAAATTCTCAAATTTAGCCAAACTGGCAATCTTATTCTTCTTTACTGAAATTGGAGCTCTTAGATCATCTGTAATAACATCATCAATAACAACAACAGATTCCATATGCTCACTGGTAATTAAAAACGTCCCACAGATAAGCACTTCATAATTAGGGATATTCAAATTTTGTATCGAACGTACGAGATTTTCAACCTGCTCTTGCTTTTTACCATTTGTTATAATTCCAAATGACCATTTATCAATAGCATCAACTACCTTTAAAGTATTCTTCAATTTCTTATAGGTTAAGCTTAAAACACTATGACTATTATAGGACGTAGTCAGCTGATAACGACCATCTGTAGATAAGGAAAATTCATTTTGGATCTGACTTTTCGAGCGAATGAAACACCCATGATTGCTCGAATAAGAGGAGACAATTCTAAAATCACCTTCCTTTTTCAAAAGAATATCAAGTTCTTTAAGGATGTATCGAAACAAACAATTTCTATCGCCAAGAAAATGAACCTCAACAACCAAAATTGATTCGGGCTCTAAGCCATACTTTGTATATATTCTCTCAAGTTGATTCACGTCATCTAAGTATAAATAGAGTATATCACCTACTATCCCTACCCTTGCTTTTCTAAAAAATAAACCCTTAGATTTATTAAACCATATAACCTTATTAATCAATGCCCATCTCCAAAAACTTTTGCAAATCCTCTGGAGTACCTATCCCATGCATTTCTGAAATTTCAATGTTAAATATTCCAACTTTCTTCCCCTCCGAAATCAGGTAATTATAAGAAGGACAAGTATAGAACTCATTATTAACACGATCATTCTCAATAATCATATCGATAGCACTATCGACAAAATAATATCCTTTTGAAAAAAAGTAGATCCCAACTGTAGCAAATTCAGAAATAACTTCTTTCTCTTTCACCTCTACTACATGGCCATCGTTATCCACTCGAGCGAACGACCACTTAGGGTCCTGAAACTCATCAATGAAGGTTAATATAGATCCATCTAATCCCCGTTGAACACAATCGTTGATAAATACCGCTATATCAACATCTATTATTTGATCAGAATTAGCAATTAAGAGAGGAGTTTCATTATTTATCAATTTTCTCGCATATAAAGCTGTGCATGCAGTTCCCTCTGTCAATTTATCAATACAAATAAATACTGCGTTAAATTTTTTCTCAATTTCTCTGACTAGGTCCGGTTCCTTATCCAAATGCTCTTGTCTTGCTATTAAAATATATCTAGCATCCTCATAAACAAGGTTTTCCAAAACACGAACAATCATTGGCTTACCATCGACATCAATAAATGGTTTCGGTTTTTCAAAGCCGGCTTTAGAGAATCGACTCCCCATACCCGCCATAGGAATTAGTATATTAATCATGCTCAAACTCCCCTAAATATTTATCATTTGAAGCGCCAGGATATTTCACTACCACATTCTTGCTATCTTCAAGAGCAATAAAGTCAGTCGCTTCATAGGGCTCGATTACAACAATATCTCCTTCGGTATAAACTTCTCCATTCATTTTTACTTTGCCCGAAATAATCACAGTTATTTCGGTAGCAATTCGGTGGTGATGAACCCCTTCACAATCACCTTTTTTGTAACTTTTGACGGCAACTTCGACATCATTGGTATTTATCAGAGTTGGCTCAAAGCTACCAACAAACCACCCTTTTACCATATTTTCTAATTTTTCTATTTTCATTTTGGAGTATCCAGGTAAGCTCTTAACTCTATTAGCTTCGTACCATTCCATTTAATAATATCAACTCCCTTTAGCACAACCTGATCAATAACAAGCAAAAATTCAATAATTGACTCGCCAGAATCTGTTAAAAAGATATTTTTTGCCGAAAATTCCAACCTGGAAGATGACTCAAAAACCTCTTTTAAATATTTTAAAACATTTTCTCTACCTTCTAGCCTGTCAACTGCTGGATCCTCCAATACGAAACCTGGATCCATCATCTCAGATAACTCATCTAGATTTCTATTTGAAAATGCCGCAATATATTCTTTAGTTAGTTCCAATTTCATGATGCTGCCTCTCATATTCTTCGATTTTTTGAGGAGTGTAAAACGTATGATACTTTCCAGTTTCAATATGAAAGCTTTTAATTTTTTTATTACTCAAGACGAGTTCATTAAAGACTGGGGATATGTAGTAATTTCTATCTATGCTAGCGTCTTTTTTGATCATTTCAAAAGCCGAATTCACAAAATCCACACCTTTTGAGAAATAATAAAACCCTGCAATAGCTTTATTACTCAAAGGTTTCTTTTCAGCTGTTTCGACAACCCCCCCTTTTCCATCCTCCCTAACATAAGACCATCGAGGATGCACAGAGTCGAAAGTAATAACCCCAGCATCAACGTCTCTAAAACTTGAAATCACGTCACTAAAATCAACATCTAAAATTTGATCCGAGTTCGAAATTATCAATGGAAGATCATTATTAATTGACTTAATTGCCATTAACACACTACACGCTGCACCTTTGGTTTGATTGCTAATCTTTATAACTTCACAATTATTCTCCGTGAGAATATTCAAAATATTATCCAGATGAAATTTCCTACAATCCTCTTCATTTACAACAAAAATAAAGTTAATGTTCTGGAAAATCTTGCGAAAATTATCGATAAACAATTCGATCATTGTTTTACCATTAATTTCAAGAAGAGGCTTAGGGTATTTATAAGTGGCATCATCAAAAAATTGACTGGAGCCCACCATAGGAACGACTAAATTAATCATTATTATTCCTCTTCAAACTTTCGGATATGATTCATGATGTTTTGATAGTTGACATCGTCTACATCATCAACCTCCATCACCCATGCGCCACTAGCTTTCGCTGCTTTTATTCCGTTCTCATTATCTTCAACTATAATGCATTCGTCCGGTCTGACCTCTAGGCGATTCATTGCTTCTACATACATATCTGGAGCAGGTTTGGGATTGAGGACATCTTGAGCAGATACAAAGAAGTCAAGATATTTTTCCAAAGAAGCTTTTTCCATCATCACTTTAATTGTATTTGTGATAGAGTTCGAACAAACTGCTATACTATAACCCCGCTCTCTCAGTCTTGATAAAGCATATTCATGATGAAAACTAGGCTTACACAATGTGTGAACCATTTCTAACGTATAAATCTGCTTCATCTCATTTATAAATTCATGTAACTCTTCTGGTAGACCACGCTCTACAGATAACATTTTCAACTTCATCCTTGTCGGCAATCCATCATAAGTAACCAAGTGGTCGTATCTACTTATAGCCATTCCAAATAGAGATAATGCTCGATTCATTGCTTCAAAATGCCATTCTTTAGCCTCAATTAGAACCCCATCCATATCAAATAAGACTGCTTTAATTTTTGCCATTTATCAATTCCTCTGCTAACTCTGGAAGATCCGTACACAGCGTAATATTTTTGGAATCTAAAACCTTTGTAATTTCTTTATACTTTTTCCACTTTGATAAATATTCCCTGCCATGGAGCTCTGGAGATACTATGCACACCTTTTTATTATTTTTTAGGTGTATTTTTATTGATTGAAGGTCAATCCAGTCTGTACTAAACTCATCCATCCAGACTCCGTTCGATAATTCGTAAAAAGAACACTCTTTTTCATATTCACTTTGTCTTGTATAAGCTGTTAATCCAGACTTGATAGAAGACAAGGCATCCGGAACAGACATATCGAATATAAAATAGTTTAAAACCTCATAGTCCTCTAGCAACTTCATTAGTGGATACTGTAGACCATCAGATTTAATATTTAATGCTAAAGTTTTTCCACAACCAGATGCCTTATATATTTCAAGAAACCTAGACATAAGGATTTCATTCCCGGTAGGGATATCATGACTGATAACAAGTTTGCCCTGACAGTCTCTAACATCAGTTTCTGTACCAAACCCGAGTCTAAATGACCTCTCAAATGCTATCTCAGTATTCTTCTCGACATCAGACTGCCAATATCCTCTATGTGAGATAATATTCATGCTTTCAAACCTTTGTTGAAAAAATTAGTATATTCATCGTCAAACACTCAGGACAGATTTAACAGACCCTATTCATCTCAATTTCAAATGGGTCATCAAGAACTGAGCTAATGGTTCCATCCATTTCAATTATGGAACCATTAATGAAATCAATATGTTCTAAAACTAAGCCTCTCACTAACTGTGCAAAATCTGTTGGCTGTCCTATAAACTTTGAGTGATATTCTTTAAGTTTATAAAATTCAGACTCTTTTCCTTTAAACCAAAATAAAATAATCCAAGTTGATATCGCAGCAAAAGGATAACCGCATCCCCCTTATTTCATCAGCACATTCAACAGCCAGTCCTTTAACTGGTCCGTGAAGTACTGATTTAGAAGTACAGTATGCTAAAAAGCCTTTTTTAGTTAGTTTCGAATGAATACTCCCAACATTGTCAGTTGTTCCTCTTCTCTCCGTAAGACTAGTATAAAGAGCTTTAGACAGAGTCTATGGCGCTAGGATATTCACATTTAATGATTCTTGAAAACCCTCTACATAGAAAATTTTCAGACCTCCCAGAATCTGGGAGGTTGTTTTATTAACCAGAGCTGCCAGTCTAAATTCCGTTATTACTGTTGAAATTTATCTTTTCTATATGCTCATCAGAAACTCAATTATTTAGATCTAGTTGGAGGTAGTATTCAAGCATGTGAATATATTGAGAAGCGTCTATACCAATAACTACAACATCACTATGAGTAAAAGCTTCGCACAAAGCTGAGCCTATCTCCCCATTAGCTCCTGTAATAATTACAGCTTGCTTCATCACTTACTCTCTAGAAAGCTAATAAGCTTTTCCACTGCGATATTATTGGTCCGACAAACTGCTTCAGTTGTATTTGAGGAATTATGAGAACCCAGTATGCACAGAGGGTGCTCTCTCAAGTAGGAGTATCTGGGTAAAGGCTCTAATTCAAAGACGTCGAGAGCTGCAGACTTAACTTTTCCAGACTTCAGGGCAGCAATTAGGTCTTCTTCGCAAATCAGTGGTCCGCGGGCTACATTAATCACAATCACCCCTTCCTTACACTCATCTAAAACGCATTTATCCAACATATGTCTATTGGTAGCATTTAATGAACAGGTGAATATGAGGAAATCACATTGATCGACGTCAGCAGGCCAGATACAAAGCTCAGAACCTGAATCTACCGAATTAACTCCCGGATCATACACGACCGTTTTCAAACCGAATGCCTTTGCCCGCGAAACGGTATTGCGACCGATGTCACCATAACCGATAACCCCGACTGTTTTCCCTACCAAGGACATACCGCGATTCTTTGGCCAACTGCCATTTCGGATTTCTCTATCGATGTAGAACGTCTCGCGAGCTGCTCCCAATAGATACCCAAGAGCCACGTCAGCAACCTCTGCACCGAACATACCCGGCGTATTCGTGATCGGAATATTGAGGTCTTTGCAGGCCTGGAAGTCGACATTATCAACTCCAATACCCCATTTTACAGCAGCCTTGAGATTTCCAGCCTTTCCTGCTTCGAAGACTTTGCGAGTAGCCGGGTCATCGCCAATAATCCAACCGTCAAATTTAGGAACCAACTCAATCAACTCTTCTTCAGAGAGTGTTTGAGTAACATTAGGACAGAAAACCTCTATGCCTTGTTTTTCAAACAATGGAATAAACTGCTCTTTCATACCCAGCATTGGTGGGCAAGTAACCATCACTTTCATTCAATGACTCCCTTTGAGCGATAATACGCAACTAAAACTTCTGCTAGCTCCCAATCTGCGGGAGTATCAATATCTGTAGACTCAAACGGTTCCGTGACGAACATCGCCGGTGCTTTGCCTATGCGTGCTTTAGTTTTCTCAAAGCTATCTTTTGAGAAAATGTAAAGGTTCGAGTTTTCTTCATACCAAGGCTCGAGATCCTGTGTCCGAATCAGATTATCTGGATCATGATTAATTGCCGCCGCATGTTCGTCATAAAAACGTGTCTGGACTTTATTCACAGTGAAAAGAGAATCCGCGCCGTTTTTCAAACCATCAATATATTGCGCCAAAGCAGACTCTACAGACTTTCTGGACAGAAGTGGGTTAGTCGTATGGGTCATCAAATAGATGTCCGCATCAACATTCTCTATATCGTTCTCGATGACTCGGTTCATTGAGACAAGATCACCGCAAATCTCGGCAGGACGGTCACGAATAAGAATCCGGTCGCTATCTAATAGACCGTTTTCAGCAAGAATCGAGCGCGCGTCCGTGTTTATTATAATGGTGTCTATTGCGTCAACCGAAAGCAACGTATCGAGCATCCAACTAAAGAGAGGCTTTCCGCAAAAGTCCTTAAAATTCTTACCCTTTACGCGCTCGCTATTAGCTTTCATAGGCATAATAGCAACGATTTTGAGCTTTTTTTCACTAGTCATATTATTCTATATCCATATCAGATACACGAGGATAGAAATATTTGGATTTCATCTGGGTCGATAAAATCCTGTGACTTCGGTTACCTTTGTAAGCACCGAGATACTGGGCTGCACGAAAACGTATAATCGACACGAACTCCTTCGCTAAAACACCTTCTCTGAAGGCAGCGCTGGAGTCTTTTAACACCCCAACAACAATGTACTTACACATATCTAGAAAATTAATGTGGATTTCTGGAAGGATGCGCTGGAGTGCAATAGCCTCTCTCTCATAACGGATAGCTACCCTACCCCAAGCCTCATCATGTATGTGATACACGGACGCTTCAGCAATATAGCCCAGCTTCTGACCAACATTAACAATCTGACGGGCGAGATACATGTCTTCACATCCCATCAATTCTTCATCAAAAAGGAAGCGTTCCCAGACTTCACGGCGAATCGCAGAATTCGCATTATTCACAAAAAATCCCGTCTGAGGAATCCTTGATTCTTTAGGAAAATACTTATGAAATAACTGGCGTTCACTATATTTAGTCGTATCACGGCCAATTTGTCTACCATAGGTGTAAACGCATTTCGCCTCTAGAGGGGTAACCAGATTTTCTACCCAATACTCATCAACAGGAATGCAATGCCCACTAATAAATACAAGAAAGTCTCCTTTTGAAAACTCGCAGCCAATGTTCAATGAACGGCCAAAACTGAAATCATCTTTACTGATATGAGTTATACGAGCCTTCCATTTTTTCGCTACGTCGAGTGTACTATCGGTTGAACCTGAATCTACAATAACAACCTCTACATCGTAGGTTGTCCGATCCTGAATTGATATTTTCATCAATAACTCTTCCAGGTATCGCTCTTCATTTAGCGTTCTGATAATGACACTAACCAGCTTCTTGTTTGACTCCCTCATAATAAAACCCTAGGAACTTCCAAAAAATCAGAGTTCAGCAACATTTCAAAAGTCATCCCTGAATATACTTCGTCAGCTCTCTGTTTCTCCGATAAACATTGCAAGGCCGAAACAGCGTACAATCGCCCATTGGCTAGCAACGGACAGCTAACGTTAGACGCAGGGTAACCAATCTGCCTAATCTTCTGCCCCTGTGAATTATAGACTTCTATCCGCCCTAGCCCCCAGAACGCAATCCACACATTACCTTCCTTATCCACATCCCCCCCGTCGGGATAGAAGTCTGTACCACTGAAATCCAACCATACTTCTCTATCGCCTTCTGGTTCACCTGTATCAGTGCACAACTTCTGTTTCCAAATTAACTGCTTACTGGTATCAGAAAAATAGGCAACACTACCATCCGGGGAAAAACATATTGTGTTAGGTATCGTTATACCGGTATAGACCTCGAGAACATGCCCTTTATAGTAACGATACAATGTACCCAAAGCAGATTCTGCATGCTTACCCATTGTACTGAACCAAAAGCCACCAACTCTGTCCGTGCGACCATCATTTGACCGCGTTTCCATTCTGTCGGACTCAACCTCGACTAAAACCTTTGTTGCTGTGGTTTCAATATCAAACTCTAAAAGCCCCCGATCGCTCGCCAGAAGCAGACGGTTCTGATCAATCCATCCCGCTGCAGATATATGGCAATCGAAACACCATTCAATCTCTTTATCATCTTTATTAGAAAGAAGTTTTTTGCTCAAAATATCGAACCAGAACAACTGCTTCCTCATAGGATGCCAGAAAAGCCCTTCGCCCAACTCGCACCGCCTTGAATCCAACAGCTGAATCGGATGACATTCATCCTTATCGAGACAGGGTTGAATAAAAGTTTTTACGGACAGACTCAGGGCATCCAAACAGATTTTCATAGGACGAGAATCAATTTCACTCTCCCCAGACAAAAGTAGTTTGTCCATTTTTCTATAAATTTCTGAATACTCGCTAATATAGTCTGTAATTTCAGAAATTATTTCGTCACCATTAAAGAACAGTTTTGTCCCACCATCAGAAAGCAATAATACGTCATTATTTTCACACTTGAACCGCAGCTCCCAGACTTCTTTTTCATTCCATCGCCAATCCAGATCCGCTATAAAATCTACTCCTGCAACATCGCCCTCAATCTTGGCTTGAGAGGGCATCTCATGGATTGACTCAATTTTCAACATGCCACTGACAAAAGAAATGTCTGAATCCAGCAGTTCAGTTAGTATAGAAAAGGCATTCGAGCCCGAATCAAATACACCATAGCCGCCATTTTTCCAGATCCACTCCTGCCCCGGGTGCCAGACATCGACACTCTCTTTCCAGACTATTTCAATTGACTGAATAGCTTTATCTGCTAAGAGGGCTTTAGCGGTAGGTACCATAAGTGCATACTTCGAATGCCATGCTGTGAACACGGACACATCGTTGCGTTCAGCCAGTAACCGCAACTCATCTAGCTCATCTTCATTAACAGCTGGAGGCTTTTCCAATAAAACACTTTTCCCAGCAGCGACTGCTTCTCTTGCCAAACTGATTCGGATCCCAGGGGGAACACAAAGAGCAAAAAGATCAATCTCAATCCCTGAATTGATCGCATCGGTAATTGTTTTAAAGTTTGGAAGCTCAGCATGACCCTGATCTATAGAAACCGTGCAGGCCAGCTGAAAAGCATCACTGTCATTTATTGCCGGCTCATGTTCTTTTCTGGCAATTTCACCATACCCAACGATTGCTACTTGTTTCAAACTTCAGAATCCAAGAATATGAGGTGGCTTGAATTTGCTTTTAGCAACCACCTGAAGAATTGATTTATATAAGGCTTTTTAGCTACAGTCAGCAAAAAACGCATCATGGCAGAAGTAAGAAAGGGATGTTACTTGTCTCTTCTGTTCTGCTTTTATACGAATCAGACACCCCGCCATCACCAGCGTTTAATTGGTGTAAGAATGTCTTGGCATACCCTGACTGGATCAGAAGACTGAATTATCGGCCTACCAATCACCATATAATCCACCCCCGCTTCCTTCGCCTGACGCGGCGTCATCACCCGCTTTTGATCACCAATATCTGAACCCTCTGGGCGAATTCCCGGTGTTACTGTCAAGAACGATGGCGCACAAATATCACGGATCAATTTCACTTCTTGAGCCGAGCATACAACGCCATCTAACCCTGATTTCTCAGTTAAGCGCGCTAAACGCTCTACTTGCTGAATAGGATCGATGTCTAAGCCAATGCCTGCAAGATCGCTGCGTTCCATCGAGGTTAAAACGGTAACGCCAATTAGTAGTGGCTTGTGACTTTTCTTTTCTAATTCTTCACGCGCAGCAACCATCATGCGTTCGCCGCCGGATGCGTGTACGTTGACCATCCACACACCAAGGTCCGCAGCAACGCCAACGGCTTTCGCGCAAGTATTGGGAATATCGTGGAATTTTAAATCGAGAAATACATCGAAACCGCGTTTATGCAGCTGTTCCAAAATCATCGGGCCAGTGGCCGTGTAGAGTTCTTTACCGACTTTCATCCGACATAATGTCGGGTCTAGTTGGTCTGCCATTGCCAACGCTTGTTCAGCCGTTGGAAAATCGAGTGCGACAACAATTGGCGATTTAATTGTTGTTGAAGATGATGTCGTCATAGGTCCAATTTTGCCATTGGTGGCGCGGGAACACATGCAGTGACGGTCGACCAGTTTTTACAGCTGGGGCAACGCCAATGGGGTTCCTTCGCCTTGAATCCGCAGTTAGTACAAACAAACTTAGGTTCGCTTGCAACAATTCGCCGCAGGATATCATAGACCACTAGCAACTGCGACTTATCGAGCTGCTGTCGATGTTGTACAACGAGCTCAACTAATGCGAAAAATCCTTGATTTGATGGGTGATTTTTCAACTCTGCTAACAACTGTGGAATGGCCTGATTTGGGCCTTCTTCGCTCGCCAGCGATTCCATTGTTGCAATTAATGCTGGCACGTAATGGGTTAAATTCCAGTGCCGTTGCAGGTGCTCTTTCAAGCCCTTGCTATCATCTACAGCCTTAAATGCCAGCACCAAGCGATCGAGTATTCGTACCAATGCCTGATCATCTATATCGACAGCCTTTAAGTAGCAACGTATGGCTTCTCGATATTCACCTTGGTGATACGCCATGTCGGCTAACACAACAAATGCTCGTGCGCAGCGAGAATCAATTTTTAACGCTTGCCGACAAAGGTTCTGAGTTTCTAAATAATCGCCACGAGCAACGGCTCGCTCGGCGAGTTCGCAAACAGCATGAGAAATACGACGATCCAACAGATCTAAAGAGGCGAATTTACGCTGTTTATGAAGATCAAATATACGCTGCCACTCACCTTCTTCCTCTAATAACTCAACAAGATAACGAGAGGCCTGTTCGTGCACTCGCCCCTTACTATCCAGCAATTCAACGTAAAGTTTTTCAGCACGATCTAATAATCCGGCACACGAATAATCCAGTGCCAATTCAAGTTCCAGTAGATGCAGTGTACTACGAGGCAAATCAGCGCGTGCAAACAGTGCTTGATGAAGATGAATTGCGCGATCAGCCTCGCCTTTTTCTCGTAAGCTACGTCCTAGCTTTAAAAAAAGATCGATGGCATCGTCATCAATTTGGTCAACGTTAAGAAGTTTTGCTAACGAGGCATCGTTAGATTCTGCGAGGAGGTATTCAATACTCGGAATCCAGTCGGGTTTTTCCGATTTCTTTCCTTGCTGCGCAAAGCGATAGCCAAGCGTCCAACCTAAGGCTACTCCAGTGAGCAATAAGATATAAACCAGCGCCGAATCCATCATAAGCCGTCAGGCATTCCTATTGTCGCACCAAAATAAAACAAGACATCGCGTTTCGCTGGCCACTATACCAACGCTCAATTGAGAACACTAAACCTAGACCAGCGAATCGATAGAATGATCCGCGCTAGATCAATAAATCTGAAACTAAATACCCTAAATTTCAGACCTCAGTCATCCTCAGGATCCAGACCATCGTTCACTTGGTCGCGCAATTCTTTACCCGGCTTAAAATGCGGAACAAACTTACCCGTCAGATCCACTGTTTCACCCGTTTTTGGATTACGACCCGTACGAGGCGCGCGATAGTGCAGCGAAAAACTGCCGAAGCCACGAATTTCGATACGCTCACCAGACGATAACGTCAGCGACATGTGATCAAGCAAGGTCTTAACAGCCAACTCAACATCTTTCGATGAAAGCTGAGGTTGTCTTCCAACAATACGTTCTATTAACTCAGATTTTGTCACCGCCTATCCCTCCTTGAGAACAAAGCTTCACAATAAATCTAGCTAAATCATGCAGTTAGCTCAACCCTTTTGCAAGCAAGCAATGCACACTGTGATCAGAAAATATGCAAATTGTCCACTCCGTACGTCACTATCAACACCATAAAAGCCAAAAAGGTCAGAATGATTTTCTTTGGGCATAAAAAAACCCGCCGAAGCGGGTTTCTTTAAACGGTTAACTCAACAAGACTTAGTCTTTTTGGTTTAACTGTTCTTTGATCAGGTCACCAATAGTGGTAGGACCAGTGATCTCAGCGTCTGCTTTCGCGCGCTGTTCTTTCAATGCTGCTTTATCGTCTACGCTGTCTTTCGCTTTGATAGACAGAGCGATAGTACGGTTCTTACGATCAACGACAGTGATAACAGCTTCAACCATGTCACCTTCGTTCAGAACGTTACGAGCATCTTCTACTTTATCGCGGCTGATTTCAGACGCTTTCAAAGTTGCTTCAACACCTGGCAAAATCTCAATAGTTGCAGATTTTGCTTCAACAGCGATTACTTTACCGTTGATGATAGTGCCTTTGTCGTTCTCAGAAACGTATTCAGAGAATGGATCGCTTTCTAGCTGCTTAACACCTAGAGAAATGCGCTCGCGCTCTGGATCGATAGAAAGAATAACCGTTTCTAGCTCATCGCCTTTCTTGTATGCACGAACGGCTTCTTCGCCAGTATCGTTCCAAGAAATATCAGACAAGTGAACCAAACCGTCGATGCCGCCATCTAGACCGATGAAGATACCGAAATCAGTGATTGACTTGATCTTACCAGAGATCTTGTCGCCTTTATTGCACTTAGTGCCAAACTCTTCCCATGGGTTCATGGTGCATTGCTTGATACCAAGAGTGATACGACGACGTTCTTCGTCGTTATCCAAAACCATTACATTCACTTCGTCGCCCACTTGAACAACTTTGCTTGGGTGAATGTTTTTGTTAGTCCAATCCATTTCAGAAACGTGAACAAGACCTTCAACACCTTCTTCCAACTCAGCAAAACAGCCGTAGTCAGTCAGGTTAGTAACGCGTGCAGTAACACGAGCGTTTTCTGGGTAACGGTCATTGATGTTAACCCATGGATCATCGCCCAACTGCTTCAGACCTAGAGAAACGCGGTTACGCTCACGGTCGAATTTAAATACTTTAACGTCGATTTAATAGCCAACAGCAACGATTTCGCTTGGGTGCTTAATACGCTTCCACGCCATGTCGGTGATGTGTAGCAAGCCGTCAACACCGCCCAGATCTACGAATGCACCGTAGTCGGTCAGGTTCTTAACGATACCCTTAACAGACTGACCTTCTTGTAGGTTAGCCAATAATTCTTCGCGTTCTTGGCTGTTAGCAGCTTCAAGAACCGCACGGCGAGATACAACAACGTTGTTACGCTTAGCATCTAGCTTGATAACTTTGAATTCTAATTCTTTGCCTTCAAGGTGAGCAGTATCGCGTACAGGGCGAACGTCTACCAATGAACCAGGCAAGAATGCACGGATGTTCTTAAGGTCGACTGTGAAGCCGCCTTTAACTTTGCCGTTGATAACACCGATAACCATTTCGTCAGCTTCGAAAGCTTTCTCAAGCTCTTTCCAGCTTTCAGCGCGCTTGGCTTTTTCACGAGATAGTTTAGTTTCGCCGAAACCATCTTCAACCGCTTCTAGAGAAACGTAAGTTTCATCACCGATCGCAACTTCTAGTTCGCCTTTGTCGTTCAGGAACTGGCTGCGTGGGATAACGGCTTCAGACTTTAGACCTGAGTTAACAGTTACCCAGTCGCTATCGATATCAACAATAGTACCGATAACAATTGAACCTGGTTTCATGTCCAGATCTTTTAAGGATTCTTCAAATAAATCTGCAAAGCTTTCGCTCATGCTCATGAGTATCTACCTATCTCGTTAGTGCGCGTTTCCGGGGTGAATAATGGAAAGCTGCGCTGTCCAAATGGCCAGTCACTTGGTGTTAGTCAATATAAAAATTCCTTTGCTTCTTCTCTGTTGAGAGCTGGCTAGCAAAAGAGTTTCATCTCAGATCAGTCCTAAATTACGGACCTGATTCATTACCAATTCACAGACTTCATCAATAGATCTTGATGTACTATCAATCAGTAAAGCGTCTTCCGCAGGGCGTAGAGGTGCAACAGCACGAGTGCTATCACGCTCGTCACGAGCCCGGATGTCTTCGATAAGGGCGGGTAAACTAGCATCAAATCCCTTTTGGCGCAACTGTTCATAACGTCTACGCCCGCGTTCTTCGGCACTGGCGGTCAGAAAAATTTTAACCGTCGCATCCGTGAAAACGACTGTGCCCATATCTCGGCCATCAGCGATAACGCCCGGAGCTTCACGGAAATCACGTTGGCGCTGCAGCAGCGCTGCGCGAACCGCCGGAAGAGCGGCCACCTGCGACGCTAAGCTACCCACTTCTTCTGTGCGAATAGTGTCAGTAACGTCGTCGCCTTCAAGAATGACACGCACGCCCACTGGTGTTGGTTCAAACATGACATCTAAATTTGCCGCAATCAATGCAACGGATTCTTCATCTTCCAGATCAACATTGCGTCGCTGCGCGGCCAAGCCAGTAATGCGATACAGCGCACCGCTATCGAGCAAACGCCAACCCAGTACTTCCGCTAACTTAGCGCAAACAGTGCCTTTACCGGCACCGGAAGGTCCGTCGATGGTGATCACTGGTGTAATATCAGGCATCCACAGATTCCTCATTAACTTTGAGGGCTAAACCGGCTGCATTAGCCAATTCAACAAACCCTGGGAATGAGGTCGCGACGTTTGCGCAATCACGCACAATAATCGGGTCGCTACCGCGCAGAGAAGCCATGGCAAAGCTCATGGCAATACGATGATCGTGCTGACTTTCAATCTCACCGCCGCCAAAGCTTCCAGCAGCACCAAAACCTTGAATAATGGCGCCATCGTGTGTGCCTTTCGCATCAACACCTAGAGTAATCAAGCCATCAACCATGGCTTGAATACGGTCGCTTTCCTTAACTCGCAGCTCTTCTGCACCTGTTAATATGGTTTCGCCTTCGGCACAAGCAGCCGCGATAAAGATGGCTGGAAATTCATCAATGGCCAAAGGGACTTGATCTTCAGGGATATGAATACCCTTTAACTGGGCGCTTTGAATTCGAATGTCAGCAACGGGTTCGCCACCCACTTCACGTTCATTCAACACCTCAATATTACCGCCCATGGCGCGTAAAATATTAATCACACCAATACGCGTTGGGTTAATGCCGACATGCTGCAGGGTAATGTCGGAACCCGGCATAATGCTGGCGCCAACCATGTAAAAGGCGGCGGAAGAAATATCCGCAGGAACATCAATGCTTGTGGCCGTTAATTCACCACCAGATTTCAACGTCACTTTGTTGCCATCAACCTGCACATCGTAACCAAAACCTTTTAGCATGCGCTCGGTATGGTCACGCGTTGGGGCTGGCTCAGTAACTGAGGTTTCACCTTCGGCATAAAGACCAGCAAGCAAAACGCAGCTCTTTACCTGTGCACTGGCCATCGGTAAGTCATAGTGAATACCTTTTAATTTACTACCACCCTTCACCTTAATCGGAGGACGTCCCGCTTCCGCGGTTTCGACAGCAGCCCCCATTAAGCGCAACGGGTCAGCAACACGCCCCATAGGACGCTTAGATAAGGATTCATCACCACTCATCTCAACATCAAAAACCTGCCCAGCCATCAAACCAGCCAGCAAGCGCATAGAGGTACCTGAGTTACCTAAGTACAAAGCATTTGGCGGTGTCTGTAAGCCATGCAAACCAACACCATGAATGGTTACGCGACCTCGATGCGGCCCTTCAATCACAACACCCATATCGCGAAATGCTTGCAGCGTGGCGAGGCTATCTTCACCTTCAAGAAAGCCGCTCACTTCTGTTGTGCCATTAGCTAATGACCCCAGCATAATGGATCGATGAGAAATAGATTTGTCGCCGGGTACACGGAAGCTGCCAGACAGCGCCTGACCTGGAGTCGCAATATAAGTAACAGATGCAGTTTTCATAGGATCCACATAGGCCCGTCGGGCGAGTATTTTAGAAAAATGGTCACGCGCCACCTTGGCTCGGGTTAATACGCCCATAACGGTGGTCGTATCTCCCAGCTCAATCGCAGCGCGAAGAAATTTAAGATCGTGCTCGAACAAATCTAAGGTCTTTAGTATTTGCTCGCGGTTGGCAGAAAATATATCTCGCCACATAACAGGGCTACTGGCAGCAATTCGAGTGAAATCACGAAAACCGCCCGCAGCGTAGTTAAAAATTTCTTTATTTTCATGGCTATTGGCTAGGGTATCCACCAAAGAATAAGCCAATAAATGCGGTAAATGGCTGGTTGCTGCCAAGACCTCATCGTGGTGTTCTACCGCCATATCTTCGATATCAGCACCTACAGCACGCCATGCTTGACGCACCAACTTTAAGGCTTTGCTATCGGTATGAGCTTCGGGGGTAATAATGACTTTATGATGAACATATAGATTTTCATCCGCAGCCAAAACACCACTGCGTTCAGACCCCGCAATAGGATGACCTAACACAAAACGTGTAAAACCATCGCCAAACACAGCCTTTACATCAGCCGCCACTGAACCTTTCACAGATCCGACATCCGTGAGCACAGCAGTGGAGGAAATCGATGCAACGATACTTTCCAGCACTCCGCGGACAGCCATAATCGGCACCGAAATAATAATTAAATCGGCATCAGCAACGACGTCCGTTATTTCCTCACTGAAAAAGTCAATTAACCCAGCCTCTTGGGCTAGCGTCATTGACTCTAGATTCCGATCGTATCCACTAACAAAACCAACGTGCCCACGAGCACGCAAGCCTTTAACCCAAGAACAGCCAATCAAACCTAAACCGATAACGGCAATTCGCTCAATTCGAAACTCGGAACTCAAGACAGCACCGCAGTTAAAGCAGCCACAAAAACATCATTTTCTGCTGATGTACCAATGGATACTCGCAAATATTCTGGCATCTGGTAATTAGCAACAGGACGCACAATAACACCACGTTGCAATAAACCTTGATAAACATCCATCGCATTAACGCCTACAGGTACTTTGAAACAGACAAAGTTACCAACCGAAGGAATATGGCTTAAATTCAAGGCATCAAATGCCTCAACCAAGCGTTTCATGCCGGCATCATTCTCAGCAATACTGCGCGCGACATAATCGCTATCCGTTAACGTTGCTTTCGCAGCGGCCAACGCAAATGAATCGACGTTAAATGGAGGACGCACACGATTTAACAAATCAGCAATCTCAGGACTCGACACACCGTACCCTACGCGTAATGACGCCAAGCCATAAGCTTTAGAAAAAGTACGGGTAACCACTAAATTAGGATACTGATCCAACATGCGCAGGCCGTCGGGATATTCGGCTTCATTAACGTATTCAAAATACGCTTCATCCAGCAGCACCAAAACACGCTGAGGCACTTGGTCCATAAAGCGCTCTAACTCGGTTTTAGTTAGCCAAGTTCCGGTTGGATTATTAGGATTAGTAATAAATACGATGCGCGTTTTTTCTGTAACAGCAGACGCCATAGCCTCTAAATCATGACCGAAGTTCTTGGCCGGAACTTCGATGGTATTGGCACCCACCATTTTGGCGACTAAGCCATAAATAGCAAAAGCATGCTGCGATACCACGATATCATCGCCATCATTAACAAAAACACGGGTGATAAAATCGAGAATATCGCTAGATCCGTTACCCAGCGTAATTTGCTCTGGACGAATATCGAGCGCTGCGCACAAGGCTTTTTTTAATTCAAAACCGGCACCATCAGGATAGCGAGTTAAATCAGCAAGTTCATTGCGAATAGCGTCAAGCGCTTTTGGACTTGGGCCTAATGGATTTTCATTACTAGCCAACTTAACGATATCGGCTTCGTTCAAACCCAGTTCGCGCGCTAATTCATCAATCGGTTTGCCAGGCTGATAAGGTCGTAACCCACGCACACCTTCAACCGCTAATTCTGTAAAATCTACTGCCCTAGTCATTATAAAGTCACCTCAAAGAACAGCTTTAGGATATGAACCTAACCACTTAAAATCGACCGCCACATCACGTAAACGCTGCATTAATGGCGAAATACGCTGATCATTTTTATGGCCTTCAAAATCAATAAAGAACAAATAATTCCACGTACCAGAATGATCCGGACGAGTTTCAATACGGGTCAAACTGACTCCCGCTTCATGAAATGGGGCTAATACATTGTACAAAGCACCCGGCTGGTTACGGCTAGAAACCATAATCGACGTTTTATCATCACCGCTTGGAATGGTTTCTTGCTTACCAATAATCAAAAAACGCGTGGTGTTATCCGGGCGATCTTCAATATTGGAATTACGCACTTCTAGCTCATAGAGCTCTGCCGCTGCTTCGCCAGCAATTGCAGCAGCGCCAACTTCGGAAGATGCTCGACGCGCCGCTTCTGCGTTCGAACTTACGGCTATGCGCTCCACATTAGGGAAGTTTTGATCCAGCCATAAACGGCACTGACCTAACGACTGCGCATGCGAGTATATGCGCTGCACATTATCCGTTAATGATTTCACCAACATATGGTGATGAATGCGCAGAGTCACTTCACCGCAGATATAGAGATTCGAATCATAAAAGCTATCTAACGTATGAGTAACAACACCTTCAGTCGAGTTCTCCACCGGCACAACACCGTATTGCGCAGAACCACTTTCCACTTCACGGAAGACATCAGCAATAGAAACCTGACCAGCACAGGTCACCGCATGGCCAAAATGCTTCACCGCAGCCTGTTGAGTAAACGTACCGTGCGGACCTAAATAAGCGATCGTTAATGGCTCTTCGAGTGCCAAACATTGCGACATAATTTCACGGAAAACGCGCGCAATGGACTCATTCGGTAATGGTCCTTCATTGCGCGCCATGACATTCAACAATACTTGCGCTTCTCGTTCTGGGCGATAGAAGGTAACAACGCTGCCAGGCTCCGCATACTTATACTTCACCTCAGCAACCTGCTGAGCACATTTAGCCCGCTCATTAATCAATACTTGGATCTGTTGATCCAACGCATCAATTTGCTGGCGTAATTGATCAAGTTCCTGTGCTTCGCTCATGAATATTCCGATAGTCAGAAAGTATGAATTAGCTATTACGCTGCGCAAAATCCGCCATAAATGCAATTAATGCATCTACTGCTTCTTCTGAAACGGCGTTATAAATACTTGCGCGCATGCCACCAACGCTGCGATGGCCCGCCAGGTTTAATAAACCTGCAGCTTCGCTTTCTGCTAAGAAAGCTTTTTCTAAAGAAGCATCCGCCAAAGTAAATGGCACGTTCATAATGGAACGATTCGGTATTGCTACTGGATTGGCATAAAACGGATTGGTGTCAATAAACGCATAAAGCTTTTCTGCTTTACCGCGATTGACCTTCGCAATGGCTTCCAAGCCACCTTGCTCTTTCAGCCACTCAAACACTAAGCCCGCTAAATACCAGCTGTACGTCGGCGGTGTGTTGTACATAGACGCGTTATCGGCACAAACCTTATAGTCAAACATGGTCGGCGTTCCGGCAACGGTGTCACCAAGCAAGTCTTCACGCACGATAACAACACACAATCCCGCAGGGCCAATATTCTTCTGTGCACCAGCGTAAATCAAACCAAACTTGGTCACATCCAGCGGCTCAGACAAAATGCAAGATGAGAAATCCGCGACAAGAACTTTATCGCCAACATCAGGAATATAGTCAAAAGCGACACCGCCAATGGTTTCATTCGGACAATAATGAACATAAGCCGCATCGGCGCTTAAATTAAGTTCATCCTGCGAAGGTGCGGAGGTAAATGCATTGCCTTCGGTGGTCGCAGCAATATTGACTTCACAGTAACGCTTAGCTTCGGCAATCGCCTTGATAGACCACTGCCCTGTATTGATATAGTCGGCTTTATTACCACCACGCAATAAGTTCATAGGAACCATAGCGAACTGACTACTCGCACCACCCTGCATAAACAAGACTTTATAATTGTCCGGGATATTCATTAGGTCGCGTAAATCATGCTCAGCTTTTTCTGCGACGCTAACGTAATCCTTGCTGCGGTGGCTCATTTCCATGATGGATAAGCCCTTTTCATGCCAGTTAGCTAGTTCTTTTCCAGCGCGCTCAAGCACAGTTTCTGGTAATGCTGCAGGACCGGCACAAAAATTAAATACTCGACTCATGGTGTTTTTACACTCGTTCTCAAAGTCACTTACATTTAAACAAGTAAGCGCACCTTAGTGTGCGCATTACTCAATCAACTTGCTTGCTTAAGCGGCCCAATGCGGAGGGCGCTTTGCTCTTCTTCTCGCTGACTTCTGTTCTTTACGACGCACATTAGCAGCGGCTAATAAAGCGAACATAATACCGGCCATAAAACCGGCAACTCCGCCCAAGGCTACAATCAACATTTTACGAGGTTTAACTGGCCTCAATGGCAATATCGCTGGCTGATCAAGTTGCACGTATTGAACGCCATCCCAATCGATACTTAAACTTTCAAGCAGAGAAATATTCCACAGCAACTCGGGCAAACCTTTGATATACATATCCTCGCCATTCTCTGAAGACCGACTTTTTAATTGCTCGATCTCAGATAACAACGCTTTTTGTCCCATCATGTATAACGGCGGTTCGCTACTAACAACAAAATCGCTAGTACTATAAAAAGGTCGCTGCTGGTCAATACTTGCAGCTACTTTCGCTGCTTCAGACAACTCCGCGATGCGTAATTGTTTATCAGCCAAGTAACTGCTGCGCAAATTATCAGCCCAAACATGGTATTGATCCAATTGACTGGATACTGCAAGGCCTACCTGTTCTTTTACGCGGCGCGCATATTCATTCAACACAAATTCGCTGTAACGATTCAAAACTGTTGTTGCCCACTGAGGATCGGAGAGATCAAAGGTGATTTTGAAATACAAATCGCCCTTCTCTTTCGCGCCGGGATCTGCGTATCCAATACGCTCTGAAAACAAACTAAAATTTTGTTCATCGGTTAATTGATTATTGTAGATTAACGCCGTTAATTCATCATTTTCATCGGCTAAAAGACCTTCATAGAAATCACGCTTTACGCTACCAGAACGAGCAACACTTCTAACTTCGTTGAACGCTTTGTCAGTCGATATAGAAAAAATAACCTCCCCCTTCCTCCGCGTCACGGTTCCAGCAGAAGTTACTTCATACGTTTCTTTCAGGCGCGGCTGATTTAACTGACTCAATCCAGTTACCGAGACATCTTTATAGACTAATTCGGTACGATATGTCGGCGTTGCCAGCAGCGCATAAAGTACTGCGACAACAACACCCACAAAAGCAGTACCAACCAACCAGTACCACTTTGATTTAATATCGTCGATTAAATCAAACAAATCGATTTCGTCTTCGGCCTTATATCCAGGTTCTAGATTACTCATTCAGCGTCGCCCTCTTCATCATCCTCAGATTCAGAAGCATCATCATCCGTTACTGAATCATCAGCATTGTCGACTAACCCAGTGTCCACCTCGCTAGCTTCGCCATCAACGACAACACCATCAATAACCAGCTCATCTTCATCAGGATCACAAATACGTTCAACGCCAACGAGTTTTTCTTTATCAGCGATACGAATCAGCGTGACGCCCTGAGTGTTACGACCGAGCAGTGACACTTCGCTAGTGCGTGTACGAACAAGCGTGCCTTGATCACTAACCAGCATCACTTCATCGCCTTCAAACACCTGCACAGCGCCAACTAAAGCACCGTTACGTTCACTGGTGACCATAGCGATAACGCCTTGAGTACCACGGCCTTTGGTTGGGAATTCAGTAACCAGTGTGCGCTTACCATAACCACGCTCTGAGGCCGTTAGAATTGCGCCATTTTCTTCAGGAATAATTAACGAGATAACACGCTGACCTTCACCTAAGCGAATACCACGTACACCGCGCGCTGTTCGACCCATAGCGCGCACATCGGTTTCTTTAAAGCGCACCGCTTTACCCGCATTGCTCAGCATCAATATTTCTTGCGTGCCGTCAGTAATCGCAACACCAACCAAGTGATCGCCTTCATCCAATTCACAGGCGATTAGGCCAGATGAACGCGGACGAGAGAATTGATCCAATGTGGTTTTCTTCACCGTACCGCGTGCAGTCACCATAAACACATAACGTTCTGCGCTGTATTCTGGTACTGGCAGAATTGCAGTAATGCGCTCGCCTTCTTCCGAAAGATTAAGCACGTTTACAATCGGACGACCTTTAGCATTACGACTGGCTTGCGGAATATCGTAAACCGTTAGCCAATAAACCTTACCGGCATCGGTAAAACATAGAACCGTGTCATGGCTGTTAACCACTAACAGATGTTCGATAAAATCTTCATCTTTAACGGAAGCCGCTGACTTACCTTTACCACCACGCTTCTGCGCTTGGTAGGCATCCATCGGTTGCGTCTTGGCATAACCACCATGGGAAAGGGTTAATACTAAGGTTTCTTCAGGAATTAAATCACGAGTCGTCAAGTCACGCTTAACGGCCATAATTTCAGTTTTACGTTCGTCGCCATATTCTTCACGAATAGCCACCAGCTCTTCACGAATCACTTCCATCAAACGTTCGCCACTGCCAAGAATTTCTAAATACTCAGCAATTTCAGTTAATTTAACTTGGTATTCTTCGATCAGTTTTTCGTGCTCAAGGCCGGTCAGTTTTTGCAAGCGCAAATCAAGAATGGCTTGCGCTTGAGCTGGTGACAAATGGTAAAGACCGTCGCGGAAACCGAACTCTTCTGGCAGATCATCAGGGCGACAGGCGTCTTCACCAGCGCGCTCCAACATATCCAACACATCGCCCGGCTGCCACGCCGCAGCAATCAAAGCTTCTTTCGCTTCTGAAGCCGTTGGCGACTGTTTGATCAGCGCAATAACAGGATCAATATTGGCTAGCGCTAACGCTAAGCCTTCTAATAAATGACCACGCTCACGGGCTTTGCGTAAATTGTAAATGGTACGACGTGTAACAACTTCGCGGCGATGCTTAATAAAGGCATCAAGCAATTGACGCAAATTCAAAATACGCGGCTGACCGTCAACCAAGGCAACCGTGTTAATACCAAACACACCTTGCAACTGAGTTTGCGCAAACAGGTTGTTTAATACTACTTCTGGCATTTCGCTACGACGCAGTTCAATCACGATACGCATACCATCTTTATCAGACTCGTCGCGCAGCTCCGTGATGCCTTCTAATTTCTTCTCTTTTACCAGCTCCGCAATTTTTTCAATCAAGCGGGCTTTGTTCACCTGATATGGAATCTCGGTGAAGATAATGCTGATCTTGCCGTTACGTTCGTCTTCTTCAAAATGATGACGTGCACGCAAGTAAATACGGCCACGGCCGGTACGATAAGCTTCTACAATACCGTCGCGACCATTGATAAAGGCGGCAGTAGGGAAGTCTGGGCCCGGAATATATTCCATCAAATCGTCAATGGTTAGATCGGGGTTGTCGATCAACGCCAAACAGCCATTCAACACTTCAGTTAGGTTGTGTGGCGGGATGTTGGTTGCCATACCAACCGCGATACCAGAAGAACCGTTAACCAATAGATTCGGTACGCGAGTTGGCATTACTGCGGGAATGAGTTCAGTGCCGTCATAGTTGGGCACCCAATCTACCGTTTCTTTGTCGATATCAGCCAAAATATCGTGCGCGATTTTCTTCATACGGATTTCGGTGTAACGCATCGCTGCTGCCGAGTCACCATCTACGGAACCGAAGTTACCTTGGCCATCTACTAAGGTGTAACGCATAGAGAAATCTTGCGCCATACGAACGATGGTATCGTAAACTGCAGAGTCACCGTGCGGGTGGTATTTACCGATCACATCACCAACAACACGCGCGGATTTTTTATAGGGTTTATTCCAATCGTTTCCAAGAACATTCATCGCATGCAGAACGCGTCGATGAACGGGTTTTAAACCATCCCGCACGTCTGGCAGAGCACGTCCTACAATTACACTCATCGCGTAATCTAGATACGACTGCTGCAGCTCATCCTCAATGTTAATCGGAAGAACTTCTTTGGCTAACTCACCCATAAATTTCTGGCCCGTTTAGTTCGGCTCACGCACATCGTAAATTCGATATGAATGATGCTGTCCTTGTTATTTGGATGACAGGGTCAAGCCCGTCAATAAAGCGCTGAATGATACCACAAAACAACGAGATACCTAATGAGAGCGCCTGTACGGCGATTTCAGCCGTTTTTGCTCCAAACCGCCAGCTTCCCATTGATCAAAATAAGTACAATCACTCTCCTTTTTACGTTCATTTGGCTAATTCCACCCGCTTTTTACCAAGTTAACGCCCTTAGCAGTCGCACCGCCCTAAACCGATTAGGTATACTTGCTACTATTTATAGTGAGAAGGCAATCCGGAATGCAGGCTACACAACACGCCGATCTGCGACTCAATGCCCGCTGGTTAATCATCATGGACGGCCAAGCTGAGGTTGAAAACAACAAAGCTGTGTTCATCAAAGAGGGTCGAATAGTCGCTATAGAAGGCTTAGACAACACGACTTGGACGGCCGATGAGACCATCGAACTCAATGAGCATGCACTTCTGCCTGGCTATATTAATGCTCACGGTCATGCCGCCATGTCGTTGTTTCGCGGCTTGGCCGACGATCTGCCCTTAATGACTTGGCTGCAAGAACACATATGGCCCGCAGAAGGCCAATGGGTTAATAGCGAATTTGTTTATCAAGGCACCCAGCTAGCCATTGCTGAAATGCTGAAATGCGGCACCACGACCTTTGCAGATATGTATTTCTTTCCGGAAGACAGCGTACGAGCGTCGATTGATACGGGCATCCGCAGTGTTGCTTTTACACCGATTCTCGATTTCCCCACCAACTTCGCGCAAAACGCCGACGAGTACATTCGCAAAGCATTGGCAGCACACGAACGCTTCCGTCACGAGCCATTAGTAACACTCGGTCTTGGCCCTCACGCGCCCTATACCGTATCCGACGAGCCGCTCAAAGAAATCACTATGCTCGCCGATCAGTTGAACATGCCTGTGCAAATTCACTTGCATGAAACCGCTTTTGAAGTTGAGCAAAGCTTGGAACTATACGGCGTACGCCCGACGCAACGCTTAGCTGATTTAGGTTTTCTTACAGAGCGTGTCAGCTGCGTGCACATGACGCAAATCAACGACAGCGATATTCAATTGTTGCAGCATGCTGGGGCTTCGATTGTTCATTGTCCTGAGTCGAATTTAAAACTGGCCAGTGGTTTTAGTCCAACCCAGAAATTTTTAAATGCGGGAATTACCGTGGCATTAGGAACGGATGGCGCCGCCAGTAATAACGATTTAAACATCCAAGGTGAATTGAAAACCGCTGCTATGCTGGCCAAAGCGGTTGCCGCCGATGCCGGTGCATTCCCAGCAAGCCAAGCCCTATATGCTGCGACAATGGGTGGCGCTAAAGCGCTAGGAATCGACGAGCAGACGGGTTCTATTAGCGTCGGCAAATGGGCCGATTTACAAGCGGTGAAACTCACCGGTTTGGCACAGCAGCCCATGTATGATCCAATTTCACAGCTGGTCTACACCGATAGCAGTCGTGCTACAGAATACGTATGGGTGGCTGGTAAAGCCTTGCTCAATAGCGGCGAGTTAACCACCTTAAACGAAGATACTTTACGTCAACAGACACAGTACTGGCAGCAACAGATAGCCAACGCTTAATAGGATTTTAATATGACCGAAGTTACCGCAAGCGCCGCCATCAAAAGCAATGTCGATCACGCCGAAATCGCTAAGTTTGAAGCCCTAGCGTCACGTTGGTGGGATATGGATAGCGAATTCAAGCCGCTGCACGATATCAATCCATTACGCACTAACTACATTGATCGTCATGCAAGCTTAGCCGGAAAGCGCGTATTAGATGTGGGGTGCGGCGGTGGCATTCTCAGCGAAGCGATGGCGCAACGTGGTGCCGACGTGATGGGTATCGATTTAGGTGCTGCACCGTTGAATGTCGCCAAGCTGCATGCATTAGAATCTGGTGTTAGCGTTCAATATCGTCAAGTTGCCGTAGAACAACTGGCGGCTGAAATGCCGGGAAGCTTCGACGTCGTTACTTGCTTGGAAATGCTAGAGCATGTGCCAGATCCAGCCTCGATCATTAAAGCCTGTCAAACCCTAGTAAAACCGGGCGGCCACGTATTCTTCTCAACGCTTAATCGCAATCCCAAAGCCTATGCAATGGCGATTATCGGCGCAGAATATCTGCTACGTATGCTGCCAGCCGGCACCCACGACTACAGTAAATTTATAAAACCGAGTGAACTCACACGCTGGTGTCGCGCCGCAGATTTATCGGTGACCCATATGACTGGCATGGTGTATAACCCGATCACCAAAGACTACAGCCTGAAAGACCTCGATGTGAGCGTGAACTATTTGGTCGCTACGCGTAAAGATGATGCTGAGGCATGAAACTAACGCAACCTAAGGCCATATTATTTGACCTAGACGGCACACTCGTCGATACCGCACCTGATTTTTACGATGTGGTTAATAGCTTACGTGCCGACGAAGGCTTGGCAGCACTTGAACACGAACGCATTCGTGAACAGGTGAGCAATGGCGGTATTGCCTTGGCGTGTCTGACCTTCGAAGTCACGGCCGACCACCCCGAAATTCAAGCCTATCGTATGCGCGTGCTGAATAAATACAGCGCCTGCCTTGGCAGCCTAAGCGGTTATTTTCCGGGCTTTGATGAAACCATCAAAGGTATCGAAGCTGCAGGAATCCGCTGGGGTATTGCCACCAATAAGCCTCGTGCCTACACCGACCCATTGCTCGCTAATTTGGGGATTCGATGTGACAGCGTGATTTGCCCAGAAGATGTTAGCCAATCAAAACCCGCTCCCGATGCGCTGCTTCTTGGCGCACAGCAGCTGAACGTCAACGCCAGCGAATGTTGGTATGTCGGTGATCATTTACGCGATATGGAAGCCGCCAAAGCCGCAGGCATGCTGGCCATCGCTGCCCGATTTGGTTATCTCGAGGCCAGCGACGATGGCAGTTTATGGCCAGTCGATCTTTGGATTGAACAACCGATCGACTTATTAACGCTCATCGCAGCACACCAAGCTTGAGACGTTATTGATATTCCACCAGCATGGCGGCAAACTTCCACCGGCAGTTTGCCCGACACCTTTGCCGCTGTTGCCGCCACCACCTATTGAGACCGAACAATGACTGAACAAAACGATCAAATTTTAGCGGGCCGCGTCATTTTAGTGACAGGAGCAGGCTATGGCATTGGCCGCGAAGCTGCCCTAACCTACGCCCGTGCTGGTGCGACAGTTTTATTGCTTGGCCGTACCCAAGAGGCACTGAACGACACCTACGATTTGATCGAAGCCGAGAATCTGCCACAAGCCGCGGTACTGCCTTTTGATCTTGAGCAAAAAGACGAAGATCTTTTCCGTCAATTAGCTGCTCTCATTAACGAAAACTTCAACCATCTTGACGGCGTCCTGCTGAATGCCTCGGTTCTAGGGCAACGCACTACTCTTGAAAACTATGATTTCAATACATGGCAGAAAGTGATGCAAATTAACGTCAACGGCCAATTTGCTTTGATGAAGCACTTACTGCCACTGTTGCGATCTGCACCCGCAGATGCATCGGTTATTTTCACAACCAGCAGTGTCGGCCGCGAAGGTCGTGCCTATTGGGGTGCTTATTCGGTATCAAAATTCGCCACCGAAGGGCTAATGCAAGTCATGGCGCAAGAACTGGAAAATACCAGTCAGGTTCGTGTGAACAGTATTAATCCCGGTGCAACTCGTACTACCATGCGAGCGGCAGCGTATCCGGCGGAAGATCCAGCAACAGTGACAGAAGCTGCCGCTATCATGCCGCTTTATCTACACTTAATGAGTCCAGCGTCCATTGGCACGCATTGCCAAAGCCTTGATGCTCAGCCGAAGTAGCCTGATAGGCCACTGCGTTAGCTAAAAACGAAAAAAGCGGCGATTAATCGCCGCTTTTTCATTACTGAACAGTCATTTTTTTGGCTGGCAGATCTAGTCTCATGGCGTCAATTTGCCAACCCCTTGCCACTCTCCTACCCGCTATACTTTATAACTATTTGTTTTTATTCGATTTTATTTAATTTTCAATAATGGCATAGAAATCGCTTATCACCTCTGCAGATGCAATCACCATTTAATGAGGTAGCTCATGGTCAGTCCGTTACATAGCAACGGTAGAGCAGAACTCCGCGATGAAAAAGTCGTCATGCCGTTTGGCGACTTAGCGCCACGGCCGGATATTCGTCCGGAAGTACTGCTCAAATTATCCGGCAAACTGCAAACCACACTGGAACTCAGCCAGCTGATTGAGATCTTTTTCAACGAGATCAAGCAGGCAGTTTTAATTGATGGCCTGACATTTAATCATGCGCCTAACAATATTTTATTAAGTCAGGGCAAGGCCAGCGTTCATAGCGCCAGCTATCGCCTGCAGACCCAACAAGATTATATGGGTGATTTAATGTTCCATCGCTCAACCCGATTCCGCGAGCACGAACTTGCGAATATCGAAGGGTTGCTGTCCACCCTAGTGTACCCACTGCGCAATGCCTTACGTTACCACGAGGCACTCGCCGCAGCCTTCCGTGATCCTCTTACGGGTGCAGGCAATCGTGTAGCCTTGGATAAGACCTTGTCGCGTGAAATTGAACTCGCGAAACGTCATGGTCAAGAGCTATCGATACTGATGCTCGACCTAGATCACTTTAAACGAGTGAACGACGAGTTCGGCCACGGTATGGGCGATAGAGTACTAAAGGAAGCGGTACTTTCGATGACCGATTGCATTCGCCAAACGGATATGTGCTTTCGTTACGGCGGTGAAGAATTTCTAATCATGCTCAGTAGCGCAGAAGAGGCTGGAGCCTTACGTATTGCCGAACGCATCCGCATGAGCATCAATGAATTACGATTCACAGGCGATAAAGGTACGCTTCAAGTTAGCGCAAGTATCGGCTGTTCAAGTTTAAAAGGTGATGATTCCATGGAATCTCTGATTACCCGAGCGGATGAGGCGCTCTACGTGGCCAAAAAGCATGGTCGAAACTGCGTCATCAGTGATTGCGATATGGCGATACCCGAACCGCTCGACAACCAAATTTTGCCGACACCAAATCCAAATCGCTAGTTAGAATTAGCAGAATAAAAAAGGGGATTCATGCAAAACATGAATCCCCTTTTCTATTTCATCTAGCAGGCCAATAGATTGTCCTGCAGAACCAGTACCAAATTTACTCTGGTGCTTTCGGTGGCTTAGGTTTTGAACCCACCTGCTGACGAATTTTCTGACGTTTCGCCTGCCGATCAAACTGCTCTTTTTCGCGGCCCACCATGCGCTTAGTGCGCTTATGGTTGATACCCACGAGATCCGCTAGATCGTTAACTTCACGCTGGCCTAGCTCGACCCAAGTACCAACAGGCACATTGGCCGGCATAAAAATACAGCCGTAACGCACACGTTTTAGGCGGCTAACCGTAATACCTTGGCTTTCCCATAGGCGACGCACTTCGCGGTTACGACCTTCCATAACCACGACGTGATACCACTTATTCTGGCCATCACCATCAAAGAATTTCACATCGGTAAAACGAGCAACGCCGTCCTCTAACAACACGCCTTCTTTAAGGCGTTCGATCATCTCATCATCAACCTCACCACGCACACGCACAGCGTATTCACGGTCGACACCCGTCGATGGATGCATCAATTTGTTGGCCAAATCACCGTCGGTGGTAAACAGTAACAAACCACTAGTATTGATATCCAAACGGCCAACGTTAATCCAACGTTCGCCTTTGGTTTTTGGTAAGTGATCGAAAACGGTAGGACGACCATCAGGATCGTTACGCGTACACACTTCACCAATCGGCTTGTTGTAAGCCAATACTCGACGTGAGCGGCCTGCTTCTTCCACTTCCATTTTACGGCCATCAACGCGGATATCATCGTGACGTCCAGCGCGGTCGCCCAATTGAGCCGTTACGCCGTTAACCGTGACACGGCCTTCAGCAATCCAGCGCTCAACTTCGCGACGAGAAGCAACACCAGCAATAGCCAGCAGTTTTTGAATTCGTTCATTCATGGGGTTTTTTATCTTCATCGATTACACGATCAGTCACGTCACCCGACGATACTGCGTGTTCATTAACTTGCGCTTCATCCATTGAAACGCGCTCTTGAGTGTCATCACTCGTTGATTCTTCTTCACTTTCGTCAGCGGCTGTCTCTTCTGCACCATCAGCATCCTGAGCTTCTTGCTCGCGTTTGGCTTTTTCCGACGCCTCTAAGCGCTCTAGCAACTGACCAAGATCCCGTACTTTACGCCCACCACCGTTTTCTTCGCTGGCTTCTTCAAACACATTGTCTTCTACTTGCGCCAGTAAAGCGGCGGCTTTGGCTAAATCTTCATCGGTCGCAGCCAGTACACCGGCGCTGCGTTCCGCGGCTTCTTCGTCGGTGGTAAAACGATAGTCCGTAGCTGGCGCTTGCCGCGCCTCGGCATCATCACCCAACTCCAACTTACGATTGGCATCGTCCAACTCACGAATTTCCATCAGTGACGGTAAATCTTCCAACGACTTAAGACCGAAATAATCGAGGAATTCGCGCGTAGTCGCGTACATGGCTGGCCGCCCCGGCACATCACGATGGCCGACGATTCTTACCCATTCACGTTCCAAAAGAGTTTTCATTGTACCACAGCTAACGACAACTCCGCGCACATCTTCGATATCACCGCGGGTTACTGGTTGGCGATAAGCAATCAGGGCTAAAGTTTCAAGCAAGGCACGCGAATAACGTTGTGGTTTTTCTTCCCATAAACGCGCGACCCAACCCGCCACACTGGCTCTAACTTGCAGCCGATAACCTGACGCCACTTCAGCAATCTCAACACCGCGCCCTAAAAGATCGTTTTTCAACTCAGTTAAGGCTTGTTGAATGTCACTCGGACTGGGCTGTTGATCTTCATCAAACAGAGTTTGAATGCGCTCTACCGATAACGGCGAACCCGCTGCCATCAAAGCGGCTTCGATAATAATTTTTAAGGCCGGTTGACTCATGCCACCCTCAATTTCAAATGGATCACGCCAAACAATTCATGCTGGACGATATCAATCGTCGACTCTTTAATTAGCTCAAGAATGGCTAAAAATGTAACGACAACTCCGAGCTTCCCTTCTTCTGGCGAAAATAAATTGCGGAAGGGTACAAAATGCCCGCCTTTCAACGCTTCAAGCACGTCGCTCATGCGCTCACGCGTAGATAACTGCTCGCGCTGAATTTCATGGTGTTCAAAACGCTCAGCTCGCCGTATCACTGAAGCGAGCGCCAACATCATTTCACGCATGTCCACTTCTGGGTGAACGCGTTCCTGAATGCGATCCGGAGCATCAATAATGGCAGTAAATACATCACGCTCTAGTCGTGGCAGTTCATCTATTTGCTCTGCCGCATCTTTAAAGCGTTCATATTCTTGCAAACGGCGTAGCAACTCGGCACGCGGATCTTCCTCTTCGCCGTCTTCGGCATCTTGATTACGCGGCAGTAATACACGGCTTTTGATTTCGGCCAGCATAGCCGCCATGACCAAATACTCACCCGCCAGCTCTAGCTGCATGGCTTGCATCATTTCTATGTATTGCAGGTACTGATCTACGATGTCGGAAACGTTGACCTCTAAAATATCGAGGTTTTGCTTGCGAATAAGGTACAGGAGTAAATCGAGTGGGCCTTCAAACTGCTCAAGAATGACTTCTAGTGCATCAGGCGGAATGTACAAATCCAACGGCAACTGCGTCATGGGCTGCCCCTGCACTAAGGCAAACGGCATTTCGCCCTGACGCGCTTGTCTACCGACACGGCCGGTATACAAAGGGTTGGTGATTTCGACTTCGCTCATTCAGGCCTCACGGACTTAACGCACATTAATTACGACGATACTGGAAATTAACAATACTGGGCTTTAGCGATAAGCGAGCCCCATGGCATCGCGTACTTCTTCCAATGTTGCGCGAGCAGCATCACGTGCCCGCTCAGTTCCCTCGGCAATGATACTGTGAACCAGATCAGTATTCTCTTCATATTGCTTGCCGCGTTCACGAATCGGCGCTTGCTCTGCCACAATGGCGTCAATCACCAACTGTTTGCACTCTAAACAACCCCAAGCGGCATTGGTGCAATTCTTTTGTACGGTCGCGCGTATTTTCTCATCAGAATACACTTCATGAAATTGCCACACAGGACAGCGCGTCGGTTCACCCGGATCGGTTAAACGAATCCGCGCCGGATCGGTCGGCATATTGCGAATTTTCTTTTCGATTTTGTCAGGCGAAGCCCGCAAAGAAATCGTATTGTCGTTTGATTTCGACATTTTCGCACCATCTAGCCCTGGCATTTTGGCCGCATCACTGAGAATAATTTGCGGCTCAGGCAAGATACTTTTCCCCATGCCAACGATGTATCCCATCAAGCGTTCTTTGTCGCCCAGAGTGATATTACTTTGCTCTTTTATCAGCGCTTGCGCGGTCAGTAAGGCATTGGCATCGCCATGACTGGTATACGCTTGACGCAACTCGCTGTACAAACGCCCCGCCTTTTTACCCAATTTGCGAATTGCCATTTCAGCATTGGCTTCGAAGTCCGTCTCGCTGCCGTATAGATGATTAAATCGCCGCGCTACGTCTCGCGCGATTTCAATATGCGCAACTTGATCAGCACCAACGGGCACTAGTCCGCCTCGATAGGCCAAAATGTCGGCCGCTTGCAGTAATGGGTAGCCAAGGAAACCGTAGGTCGCGAGGTCTTTCTCTTTCAGTTCCGCTTGGTGATCTTTATAAGCAGGAACACGCTCCAGCCAACTCAACGGCGTAATCATAGACAAGAGCATGTGCAGCTCAGCTTGCTCTGGTACTCGACTTTGAATAAACAAATTAGCAGAACCAGGGTGTACACCCGTTGCCAACCAATCCACCACCATGTCCCATGTCGCCTTAGCGATATGTTCTGAATTACCGTAGTCGGTCGTCAGTGCATGCCAATCGGCAACAAAGAAGAAACATTCATATTCATGCTGAAGACGCACCCAATTTTTCAGGACGCCGTGATAATGCCCAAGATGAAGACGCCCCGTAGGACGCATACCCGATACCACCCGCCTCTGCGGATCAACAGAACTCAATTTAATTCCTCTTTCCTATTAAATTCGAACGCCTCGTAATCCTTACGAGGCTGACTAGACACCCTAGCATTGCTGTTGGCTTCACGCCAAACCGAAAATACCGACCGACTCGCGGATCTTCTCTAACAAAGGCGCAGCGACGGCGCGGGCTTTGATCGCACCTTTTTGTAACTCGGCTTCGATATCCGCAGGACGTGCCATTAAGTCTTCATAGCGCTCACGAGCTTCAGCTACTTCAGCGTTAACAAGCGCAAACAACTGAGCTTTAGCATCACCCCAGCCAATGCCATCGGCGAAGGCTTGGCGCATTTCTGCTGTTTGCTCTGGTGTCGCAAATGCCTGCCAAATTTGAAAAACCGTTGAAGTGTCGGGGTCTTTCGCTTCACCCGGCTCAAGCAAGTTAGTTTTGATCTTGTTGATGTGCTTTTTCAGCTGTTTTTCGCCTAGAAATAGCGGGATGGTATTGCCGTAGCTCTTACTCATCTTGCGACCGTCTAAACCCTGTAAAACTGCAACATTGTCATCAACTTGGAAGTTGGGTAGCGTCAACAAAGGTTCTTTTTTGCAGTAAATGTGGTTGAAACGCTGAGCCATATCGCGCGCCATTTCAACGTGCTGAATTTGGTCTTTGCCAACAGGTACTTTGTGCGCACCAAACATTAAAATGTCGGCGGCCATCAGCACAGGATAGCTAAACAAGCCCATAGTAATGGCTTTATCAGCATCTTCGCCTTCAGCGATATTGACGTCGACAGCGCCTTTGTAGGCATGGGCACGATTCATCAAACCCTTGGCACAAATACAATTCAGCATCCATGTCAGTTCTGGTATTTCGCGAATATCTGATTGGCGATAGAACACGGCATTATCTGTATCTAAGCCCAACGCTAGCCACGTAGCAGCAATCTCTTTGGTCGATTGATGCACCGCCGCAGGGTCCTGACACTTAATCAGGGCGTGGTAATCCGCCAAAAAATAAAACGATTCATTGTTAGTATCGCGGCTGGCTTCAATCGCAGGACGGATCGCCCCAACATAGTTACCTAAGTGCGGCGTACCCGTGGTGGTGATACCGGTTAATACACGCTGTTTGCTCATGTGGCTTACTCGTTGATTCTGCCAATAATAAAGCGCGCCATCATACCGGTTTTAAGACGAGGTTTACAGGAATGCGGAAGCATCTCCAACACCCTGACGCAGAAGCTCTGGTGCCTCTTCCGTCATATCAATGACTGTGGTGGCCTCAATGCCACAATAACCGCCGTCAACAACGAGATCTAACTGATGTTCTAGCATTTGACGAATATCGTAAGGGTCTGACAAAGGCATGATCTCGCCCGGCATAATCAAAGATGTCGTCATTAAGGGTTCGTTCATTTCTTCTAGCAATGCCATCGCAATCGCATTGGCCGGCACTCGAATACCAATGGTGCGTTTTTTCGGATGCATCAGCAGCCTTGGAACTTCGCGCGTACCCGGCAAAATAAAGGTAAAAGCACCCGGCGTATGGGCCTTTAACAAGCGATACTGGCTGTTATCGACTTTTGCGAATAACGACAGCTCGGACAAATCACGGCAAAGTAAGGTGAAATTATGCTTAGGACCCAACTGACGCAGACGATGCAGGCGCTCAGTCGCATTTTTATCACCTAAGCGACACGCCAAGGCATAGGCGCAATCGGTAGGAATGACGGCTAAACCGCCGCCGCGAATAATCTCAGCCGCTTGTTTGATTAAACGTTGCTGGGGATTTTCTGGATGTATTTGAAAAAACTGACTCACACTCTAACCTCTAAAAAATTAAGACCATGAAGCCCATACTGGCGTCACGTCCTTCGGAAATGTAGGCATTACCCCCAAATCCAAACCAAATCGATTAGGACCATGAAAATCACTACCGCAGGAACCTAATAAATCCATTTCTCGTGCCAACGCCGACATTTGTCCGAGCTGATTGGCATCCATATTACCGTAAGCTACTTCTAACCCTTGGCCGCCGGCATCTTTAAAATCCTGCAAACACGCTTTCAGTTTCGTTCGTGTCATCTTGTATAAATGAGCATGGGCCATGACGGCCGTGCCGCCAGCAGCAACGATCCACTCAGTTGCTTGTGCGAGTTCTGGCCAACTCGCTTTCACATCGCCCGGCTTGCCTGCCCCCAGATACTTGTTAAAGGCCACTGCCATATTCGGCACCCAACCTTGATCAATCATGTATTGAGCAAAATGTGGCCGCCCAATAGCCTCGCCACCGGCATACTCGCGCACGGCATCCAGATCAAACGTTTGCTTAATACGCTTGCCGACCCGCTCAGCAATCAACACTGAGCGTGATTCACGCGCGACGGTTTGTGCTGCTTCAGCTTCGCGCATCACATCGGATTCTGGATCGAAGTTCAAACCAACAATATGTATTGTTATTCCCCCCCAGACACACGACAGCTCTATGCCCGAAATCAATTGAATTCCAACTTCGGCCGCTTTTTCGCGCCCCAGACGGAACCCCTCGACAGTATCGTGGTCTGTAATCGCCAAGATCTTCACCCCGCGCTCAGCTGCCCGACTAACAACATCGGGGGCAGATAATTTGCCGTCGGAGGCGGTACTGTGGCAATGCAGATCAATTTCGGAGTTCACATGGACGCTCGTAGTGGGTTAATACATAATGCCCTCCATTGTAAATGCACAGAAGCCAACTAGCGAATGAAGTTACTAATCGATTTTTTGCCCATCGTCATCTTTTTCTTGGTCGACAAATTTGCCCCAGCAACAGTTGAACTCGTACCGCCGTTTATCGGTTCAGGAAATGCCGACATATTAG
>NZ_JAWUWR010000074.1:0-16796 GCF_034111725.1 Thalassolituus sp.
GGCTTTCATCTGCGAGTGCATTCTACCGCACTTTTAATCTACCTTGCAAGCTTTTTATTTTAAAATTTCGTTTAAAATCAAAGGCTTACAAGACTTTAGACATCTACCCGAAGGCGTCACTCTCTCAAAACAGGCTGCGAATCTTACGCTAATTTTGACTTTCGTCAACACCTTTCTTGAGAAACTTTCCGAAGACTTGAAAACCAAAAGAAATCACTAAGCCTTTGAAAAATAAGGAGTTTTCGCTCCAACTTAAGCGCCGTAGCGATCAAGAGGTGCGCATTATAGAGACCTCAGTTCTGCCGTCAACAAGTTTGTGAAAGTTTTTTTCAAAGGCTGCTGCAAAGTGCGTATACTTGCCACTCTTATATAGAAAGCACCGTTAGCTCCCTACTGAGCTAACGTTTAGTTCCAGTATTGCTATAGAGGTTCCCATGTCGGAGAAGGCTGTTGTCATTTATTCAGGTGGCATGGATTCGTTCACCATTCTTAATAAAGCCAAGCAAGAAGGTTATGAGCTGTATGCCCTCACCTTCGATTATGGTCAGAAGCATAAGAAAGAGATTCAGTACGCTATCTCTGTATGCCAAGAACTCGAAGTACCACACCGCATCATCGATATCACCGCGATCAATCAGCTGCTACAGAGTTCGTCGTTAACCTCAGACATTGAGATTCCAGAGGGACACTACGAAGCCGCCAATATGAAATCTACGGTGGTTCCAAACCGCAATATGATTTTGCTATCCCTCGCGATTGGCTACGCGGTTGATATAGGTGCATCGAAAGTATTCTATGGTGCCCATTCTGGCGACCATGCTATCTATCCTGATTGCCGCCCCGATTTTGTTCACGCGATGAATCGCGTCGCTAAACTCGCGAACTATGATCCGGTT
Organism: Thalassolituus sp.; assembly: GCF_034111725.1. Taxonomy (GTDB): domain Bacteria; phylum Pseudomonadota; class Gammaproteobacteria; order Pseudomonadales; family Oceanobacteraceae; genus Thalassolituus. The sequence continues at coordinate 897 of NZ_JAWUWR010000074.1, forward strand.
GACATTGTTACTCCTTACTTAAATGGTGATAAGACCGAGATTCTAAAAGATGGCTTAGCCATGAGTCTGGATTACGGTAAAACCTGGACTTGTTACAACGGTCGCGAAAAGGCCTGTGGCAAGTGTGGTTCATGTGTCGAGCGCTTAGAAGCCTTTACTCTGAATAATGCGACAGACCCTCTACCCTACGAGTCGATGTAAATGGCGACGAATTTCTATCGAGTTAAAGAAGCTTTTTACACCCTTCAAGGGGAAGGAGCCCAAGCCGGTCGTGCGGCTGTATTCTGTCGTTTTAGTAAGTGTAATCTTTGGAACGGTCGAGAAGAGTCACGCGCCGCAGCCGTTTGCCAATTCTGCGATACCGACTTTATTGGCACCGATGGCAATAACGGCGGCGAGTACAGCAAGCAAGCATTGGTCGAACTCGTTGCAAATTTATGGCCTGGTAAAACCAAGGGAGCCAATATTCAGGGAAAACCCTACGTTGTCTGCACCGGTGGCGAACCTCTATTACAATTAGACGCTGCTTTGATTAACGCTTTCCATGACGCAGGCTTCGAGGTGGCGGTAGAAACTAACGGAACACTTCCACTCCCTCAAGGTATCGACTGGGTATGCCTGAGCCCCAAAGCCGATGCTGAGCTAGCGTTTATTCGCTGCGACGAACTCAAATTGGTTTACCCACAACTATTGGCGATGCCTGAACGCTTTGAGCATATAGAAGCCGATCACTATTACTTACAGCCAATGGCTGATTATCAGCCTGTGGTATTGGCCAGCGATAAACTCGAAGGGGCTAAAGAGGGGCTATCTGGAAGCAATACGCAAAAAGCTTTGAACTATTGCCTTAAACATCCGAAGTGGAAGTTAAGTTTACAGACGCACAAAATGATTGGTATCGAGTAGCAACTCGATACCGTTTTAGAAAATAAAAACAACCTTGTGTTTGAGCTCACCATTTTCATAGCGCTTATGAACATCAATAACATCAGCTGCGGGTAGCGCTTCAACAACAGGTGGGACCACGTTACCGCCATCAATAGCACCAGCTAACCACGTTAAAAACTCACCGTGCACTCGCCGACCATTACCCGTCAGTAGAGGCAACAACATAAATACAGCATGAATGGTTAAAGCTTTGGCATGCGCTTGAGCTAAATCATAGGTATTACGTGCATTAATGGTTGCGACTTGAGCACTAGATCCCGCAGCCACCAATGCGGCTTGGAAACTTTCACCCCCATGGGTATCTAGGACCTTATTGAAACTACCTTGTACACTTACCACATCCGCGTGACGAATGCCTTTCGCACCGAATGCCGCTATAAACTCAATCCCTGCAGTGGAACCCGCGGTTGCTGTCACATTAGCGCCTTTTAACTTTGCTAATTGCACTGCCATCTGACCAACTCCACCACTCCCTCCCATAATAAGAAGATCATCGCCAGCAGTGACATTTAAACGCTCTAGCGCATCAAAGGCAGTAATACTCACTAAAGGAAGTGCTGCAGCTTGCCCTGGAGTAATCGACTCGGGCTTATAAGCAAGCAATGCAGCATCTGCACACAAGTAGCGACACAAGGTACCGCTACTGCCTTTCACTCCACCAGCGCAACCATAAACCAAGTCACCCACGACAAATTGACTGACGCCTTCACCTACTTCTACGACTTCACCGCATACATCGCATCCAGGCACATTATTATCGGCTGCTATTGGCGCTAAACCTGCTCTAATTTTGGTGTCAATAGGATTAAAACCAGAAGCCATCACACGCAACAAGACTTGCCCCGGCAACACCTCAGGCATAGCGATATCTACTACCTGCAAGACATCCGGGTTACCTGTGGTTTCGAACTGCCATGCTGAATTTTTCAATATCATGACTCTGATGTCTCCATTAGCCCCTGAATAATATCCGCCAATAACGGATCATCACTACGGCTACTATGGCAAGTTGCATATACAACGCGGTTAAGCTCTGGTGCTCCAGCGATCACATGCAATTCACCCGACTCTACATACTGCGCAATCATAGGCTCGGGCAAATAAGCACTACCGCCATGGGATAGAATCGCATCCATCGCAATCCTGCCGGTATTGGTTTTTAAGCCAGGCGACACCATGCCTTTGAATTCTTGCGCGTGCTGAATCTGAAAAGATGTCCCCCAGTCGACCAATACGTAACCTAGCTCGGTAGCCTCTTGCCAATTTTTACATGGCTGCGAGGCGACCAAAGCCAAAGGAACGGTCATCACCTCCTGACTGTGCAGCTCATCGACCTTTGGCGCATCGAAAACAAAAGCCAGATCTAACGTCCGTTCGATAATTTGTCGTACTAAAGTGCTACTACTATGTGCCATGGCATTCACCGCAATACCGGGTCGACTTAGCAGCATGGGTAAGCGTTGTTGCAAAACAGCATCCCAGAGATTTGGGGTCGCTCCGAGCGAAAACTGATAGTTACTGCCATTCGCAATCGCTACCTCCTGCCGGATACGTTGCTCCAGCAACACGCTGCTTTCAGCTAATGGCATCAGCTTTTCGCCGGCACTGGTCAATTGGATATTATTGCGCTGACGCGAAAATAACTCTACGCCAAGCAAGCCTTCCAATTGACGAATACGGAAGCTAACTGCGGATTGTGTAAGGTATAGATTCTCTGCCGCACGACCAAAATGTCGAGTGCGAGAAACTTCCATAAATGTTTTTAGTAATTCTGTGTCCATATCAACCAAAAAACTTTAATGTAACGATAAGTTTTTTTTGTTTTACCACGGAATCATGGCTGACCATACTCCGCTGCAAATACCCTTTGAAGCCTCTCAAAGACCCCTCGGGATAGTAGGTGCATAATGAGTAATATCCAAGTGAAGAGTTTTGAAAGCCCCAAGAAGTTCTTTGATGACTTGAACTTCCCTCGTGGATTCCAGCGTGCCGGTGACTTCACCCGCAACCAAGCGCAAATTTTAGAATCCATGGGTGTAGCATTGAAAGCACTGCATGAAGGTACACGTGAGCCTGTTACTGATGAAGAAGAGCGTTTCGTCAGTATGTGCAAACAAGAAATCGAGCCGCAAAGCGAAGTAGAACGTACTTGGAGTACTTATATGAAAGCATTGGCACGTAAACAGATTTACTTTACAGCCTCGTCTGCTGCGGTTTCAGATACCGGATCAGACTCTATCGATACCGATGATTAAACCCATCATCGGATACATCGAAACCATTCAACTCCCCCTCTTTGGCATCGAGTGTGATGCCAAAGTAGACACCGGTGCCTGCACCAGCAGCCTTCATGCTGAGCAAATAGAGCCATTTACCCGTGATGGCGAACGCTGGGTACGTTTTCACGTACTGTTCCACAAGGCGGCGGCTCATCTAGATCAAATTTGCGAAGCTAAAGTCATCGATCGTCGTGTTATCGCCAGTTCGAATGGCGATCGCAGTCATCGTTATATTGTAAAAACAGAACTTATTGCTAAAGATCAACGCTGGGATATCGAACTCAGCCTTAGTCATCGCGGCAGTATGAAATATCCTATGTTGATTGGGAGAAAGGCGTTAGCTGGCCGCTTTCTGGTCGATGTTGAGGCCGAATCTTAATGAAAATCGCAATTCTCTCCCGTGGTGCAAACCTTTACTCAACTCGTCGTTTAGTTGAAGCAGCTGAGGCCCGAGGGCATGAAGTACAGGTACTCGATACGCTGCACTGCTATATGAATATCAACAGTCTTGATTCGAGCATTCACTACAAAGGTGAAGAGCTAGATGACTTTGACGCCGTCATTCCACGTATTGGTGCGTCTATTACGTTTTACGGTACCGCTGTGTTACGCCAGTTCGAGATGATGGGAGTTTACCCATTGAACGAATCCGTCGCGATCAGTCGTTCACGAGATAAACTCCGCTCGATGCAACTTATGGCTCGTAAAGGTATTGGCCTTCCGATTACTGGTTTTGCCCATAGCCCAGATGACATTCCCGATTTAATTAAGATGGTTGGCGGCGCGCCCCTGGTTATCAAGTTACTTGAGGGCACCCAAGGCATTGGCGTGGTATTGGCGGAAACCCGTAAGGCAGCAGAAAGTGTTATCGAAGCTTTTATGGGTTTAAAAGCCAACATTATGGTGCAGGAATACATCAAAGAAGCTGGCGGTGCAGACATTCGTTGTTTCGTTGTCGGTGATCGAGTAGTAGCCGCCATGAAGCGCCAAGCCGCAGAAGGTGAATTCCGTTCTAACTTACATCGTGGCGGATCCGCTTCTATCGTGCGTATTACTCCAGAAGAACGAGCAACAGCGGTTCGTGCTGCCCGCACCATGGGCCTCAATGTTGCCGGTGTTGATATTTTGCGTTCGAATCACGGCCCGGTGGTGATGGAGGTTAATTCATCACCAGGTATCGAAGGCATCGAAACATCAACAGGGATTGATGTCGCGAGCAAAATCATTATCTTTATTGAGAAGAACGCACGCGTCAACAACACTCGCACCCGCGGAAAAGGCTGAGTTTTTATCTTTTAACGACGAAAAACCGGTGTTTTAGCACTGGTTTTCGTAGATCGTTTACAAAATACACACCCTTTCGTATTATGCTCCCCCTTCCGGGCAGCAAAGGCTGCCCTTTTGCGTTTTGAGGACATCGCCAATATGCAAGCCATCATGAATACCTACGGTCGTCTGTCCGTAACTTTTACTTCTGGCCAAGGAAGCTGGCTTACGGACACTGATGGCCGCCGATATCTCGACGCTCTGAGCGGTATTGCTGTGTGCGGCTTAGGCCATGCACACCCAGCCGTTACGCGTGCTATTCAAGAACAAGCCGAAACACTCATCCATACATCCAATCTTTACGGTGTTGGTCGTCAACAAGAATTGGCAGAAGCACTCGTAAGCGTATCGGGTATGGATAATGTTTTCTTTTCTAATTCTGGTGCTGAAGCAAATGAAGCAGCGATTAAAATCGCACGCAAGTTTGGCCATCAGAAAGGCATACATGAGCCTATTATTATTGTAATGACTAAGGCATTCCATGGCCGTACCATCGCGACGTTAACGGCAACCGGTAATGCCAAAGCCCAAGAAGGTTTCGGTCCATTACTAGGTGGTTTCATTCGGGTGCCATTTACTGATCTGAATACGCTAACGGCTGTGGTGAAATCGAACCCAAATGTGGTTGCTGTTATGTTAGAACCCGTTCAAGGCGAAGGTGGTTTGGCTACCGCTAGCAATGAGTACCTGCAAGGCGTGCGCACCCTGTGCGACAACAATGATTTGTTAATGCTGGTTGATGAGATCCAAACCGGTAATGGCCGTACAGGTACTTATTTCTGTTACCAACAGTGCGGTTTTATGCCGGATGTCGTTACCACCGCTAAAGGTTTAGGCAATGGCGTACCTATCGGTGCCTGTTTAGCTCGTGGTCGTGCCGCTGAAATATTACAGCCGGGTAATCATGGTTCAACCTATGGTGGTAACCCACTAGCTTGTGCCGCAGGCGTAGCTGTAGTAAATACGATCGTAAATGAGAATTTGACCGATAATGCCGCAAAAATGGGGCAGTATTTACGCGATCAATTCACGGCGCGTTTAGCCGGTAAAGAACAATTGGTATCCATTAGAGGACGCGGCTTAATGGTCGGTTTGGTGATCAATCAAGATTGCCCCCAACTGATGGCAGCAGCATTGGATAAAGGCTTATTGCTGAACGTGACAGCCGGCAATGTGGTGCGGTTGTTGCCGCCACTTAATCTTACGCAAACTGATGCAGATCAGATCGTTGAGATCGTGAGCCAGCTAATCGAAGCGCTTAACTAAGCGCAAAGATAAGGAACGGATGTGAGACATTTTTTAACGTTGATGGATCTTTCCTCAGATGAACTCAATTGGGTCATCGAGCGAGCGATAGAGCTAAAAGCGATGCAACACAAAGGCGTCATTTACGAGCCATTGAAAAATCGCGTACTAGGGATGATCTTTGAAAAGTCTTCGACTCGCACACGCGTATCGTTTGAAACTGGCATGATCCAATTGGGTGGCGGCGCTATCTTTTTATCGCCACGAGATACCCAACTAGGTCGCGGTGAACCGATCGAAGACAGTGCTCGCGTGCTATCGCGAATGGTCGACGTCGTTATGATCCGAACTTTCGATCATGAAGATATTGAATGTTTCGCCGCAAACTCCCGCGTACCGGTAATTAATGCGCTTACTGACGATTATCATCCCTGTCAGTTGCTGGCTGATATTCAAACCTTCGTCGAGCATCGTGGTTCTATTAAAGGCAAAACCGTTGCATGGATCGGCGATGGCAATAACATGTGCCAGTCGTATATCAATGCAGCACAACAATTTGACTTCAAATTGCGTATTGCTACGCCGGAAGGTTTTGAACCGAGAGCAGATATCGTTGCTGAAGCTCAAGATCGAGTATTGTTATTTACTGATCCAAAAGAAGCTGTCAGAGGGGCTCACCTTGTTGCTACCGATGTATGGGCTTCAATGGGTCAAGAAGATGAACAGCAGCAACGTAAAGCCAAGTTCCGTAACTATCAGGTTTCGCGTGAGTTATTGGATCTGGCCGCCAGTGATGTGTTGTTTATGCATTGCTTACCAGCACACCGTGGTGAAGAAGTCAGCCTAGACCTCCTTGATGACCCACGTGCGGTTGTCTGGGACGAAGCTGAGAACCGCTTACACGCGCAAAAGGCGTTGCTTGAATTCCTACTTTGCCAAGAAGATTAAATCGAAACAAATCAGCTCGTAATCTGAAGAGTTGAGCCGCTTTCAAGCTCAACTCGGTTTCGACCCGCTCGTTTAGCTTTATACAATAAACGATCTGCTCGATTGAGCAGCTCGTCCCCTTCTTCACCATTGTGATATTGAGCAACACCGATTGAAACCGTCAACGTGAGCTCAGCTTCCGATAGCTTGCTCGACTCTATCGATATCCTAATCCGCTCTAACACACTGCTTGCGGCCTCTAACGACAACCCACTCAGTAACAGCACAAATTCTTCGCCACCATAACGTGCTGCTAAATCGACTTCCCGAATTGATACCCGCAATAGATGCGACAACTCAGCCAACACTTGATCACCGATGCGGTGACCATGGTCATCGTTGACCGTTTTGAAATTGTCGATATCCACGAAGGCCAGTACAAAAGGCAGACTTTCACGATTTGATAATGCGCGCTGCTTCTCTAACGTACGCAGTAAATAACGACGATTATTAAGGCCGGTAAGCTCATCCGTTACGGCAAGTTCTTCAATGCGGGCCAATGCTCGACGCAATTCTTGATTTTTCTCACGATAGGCACGGCGCAATACTGTGAATTCACGTCCAGTGAGGGCGTAAACAAAGATGCTGGTCAGAAATGCAATACCGGTAAGTGCTTCTAGCTCCGGCATTAAAGTACCGCTGCGCGTGTAATTAATGCCGAATACAACCAAGGTGTAGCAGGCAACGGTATATAGCGAGACACCAATGAACTCGCGCCAGCTTAGGCGAAATACACCAAACGCTAAAACATTCAAAAAGCCGAGCATAATAATAGAGCGCAGTGCTGGAGCGGCGAACATCATCATAGATACAAGCGTGATAATCCAAAGCATCATAGGCAAAGTTAGGCTAGGATCTTTGAAGCGCTTACTAACACCAGACCAAACAAGAGACACAAGAAAGATCTGTCCAAACCAAAAGACAGAGAAAAGAACTAAAACGCTGTTTAGTTCCTCAATTTCATATTCAATTTTATACCCAGTGATATACACCAAGGTAAACAAGAGCATACCTGCAATCGCCAAACCATGGCGACGTAAGATGTCCCTCTGCAGCTGTCCCATACAGGCTTCCTATGCGCCGGAGAGGCCAAAGACTAGCAGTCTTCAACACTCCTCGGCTATGTCAAATTACGTAATACCAACAAACGAACACGAATTTAAGAACTCATTTTTATAACTAACATCTATATCATAGACAAAAGCTTATTCGACCTTGCAAACTCGCTTCACTGCATGCTGCCATCCCTGATATAAACGCTCGCGCGTCGTTAAATCCAGCTCCGGTATAAATGCACGTTCGTGAACCCAAAGTCGTGACACATCATCGAGGGTATTAAATACACCAGTTTGCAAACCTGCTAAAAAAGCAGCGCCAAGCGCAGTGGTTTCAGTCACCTTTGGGCGAGTAATCGGCACACCGGAAATATCGGCCAAACATTGCACTAACCAATCATTAACAACCATACCACCATCGACACGCAGCTCCGCAGGACGAACACCATCACCCGCCATAGCGTCTAATAAATCGCGAGTTTGGTAACACACCGCTTGTAGTCCCGCCGTTACAATTTCTTTAATACCTGTATCTCGACTCAACCCTAATATGGCGCCACGCGCATCTGGGTCCCAGTAAGGTGCACCTAATCCTGCAAACGCTGGCACCATATACACTGAATTATCGTATCCCGTCTCTTCGGCCAGCGATTGCGACTCCTGAGCGTTGCTAATCAACTGCAACCCATCTCGAATCCACTGGATAGTAGCACCGGCCATAAAGATGGACCCTTCCAGCGCATAGGTCACCTGACCATTGAGACGGTAAGCAACCGTTGTTAGTAGTCTATGTTCCGATGTTAACGCCTGCTTGCCTGTGTTCAAGATCACAAAACACCCCGTGCCATATGTGCTCTTCGCCATACCCGCGTTGAAGCAAGCCTGACCAATCAGCGCCGCTTGCTGATCCCCAGCGATGCCTGCGATCGCAATTTCGCCATCAAACCAATGCGCAGCGCTGTGGCCAAAATCCGCGGCACTATCCTTTACTTCTGGCATCATTTGACGAGGTACACGAAATAAAGCCAATAATTCCTCATCCCACTGCTGAGTATGAATATTGAACAACAGCGTGCGAGAAGCATTGGTTGCATCCGTTGCATGCACGGTGCCATCGGTTAGGCGCCACAATAAATAGCTATCCACCGTACCAAAAAGTAAGTCTCCGGCTTCAGCTCGAGCACGAGCGCCGTCAATATTATCCAAAATCCAAGCAATTTTGGTTGCGGAAAAATAAGGATCTGGAAGCAACCCAGTGCGCTCGCGCAACATATTGGTATGCTGCTGCAAAGGTAAACACTCTTCAGCCGTGCGGCGATCCTGCCAAACAATCGCTCGATAAACGGGTTCTCCCGTATGGCGATCCCAAACTAACGTCGTTTCGCGCTGATTAGTAATACCAATCGCGGTTATGTCAGCGGTCTGAATACCCGCCCTCGCGATCGCCTCTCGAGCGCTATCTATAGTGGAATTCCAAATATCCTGCGGCTCATGCTCTACCCAGCCAGAATGAGGGAAATGCTGGGGAAATTCATGCTGCCCCGTCGCGACGATCTCACCTTGATGAGAAAACACGATGGCTCGACTACTTGTCGTACCTTGATCAAGACTCAGCAAATAGCCTGACATGCAGCGCTCCTAGCAATATTTTTATTTTGAATCATAAATATATCCAAATGGGTCAAAAAATGCGGCATTTCGACACCCATTGGCTATAGTTTCAGACATTATGAATAATCGTGGTACAAGTTAATGCGTAACAATCAGCCAGTAAACAACAACGAGGTATCTCTTAAGGACAATGCTCCGTTAGTTTCGTCCACTAATTTAAAAGGGGTTATCACTCACTGTAACGCTGCCTTCGTAAATATTAGTGGGTTCTCCCGTAATGAGCTCATGGGAGCACCGCATAATCTGGTACGACATCCCGATATGCCCGAAGTCGCGTTCTCGTCCATGTGGCAAACATTGAAATCCGGCCAACATTGGTTGGGCATGGTTAAAAACCGCACAAAAGATGGCGGATTTTATTGGGTCGATGCGTACGTCACTCCACTCCAAGACAACAAAGAAGTCGTTGGCTATGAGTCCGTTCGAGTAAAACCATCGAGAGAACAAATCGTCCGCGCAGAAGAAGCATATAAACACCTGCGTCAAAAACAATCACCATTTCCAATCGCTCACCGCTGGCGCGCAATGATTCCGCAACTCGCGATTTGGAGCACACTGATCGTCGCAACAGCAGCATTTAAAGCCGATTGGTTTATTACCTTAGCAGCTTTAATCGCTGCATTTGCCAGTATTTTGATGCAACGCCAAAGTGAACGAAAACTTCGCATTAGTGGCACTAAAGTTATAGATGACGAATTAATGGCGTGGATTTACACAGGTCATTTCGGCAGCCGAGGAGCCATAGAGTTTGCACTATATGCTCATCGCCGACGCCTACAAACTGTGTTAGTGCGTATCGCCGATAATACAGATCATCTAAAAACAGCCACGCATACCACCCTCGAGTTATCCAGCACTACGCTAAAGCGGGTACAAGAGCAACGCAGTCATACACAAGCCGTTGGGAAAACCAGCCATCATATTCAAGCCATCGCTAAACGAATTTTAGATAACAGTACATCCTCTGCTGCGGCATCCACAAGCGCCAACTCGACAGCACAACAAGGACTGCAAGATATGAGTGTGATGGTCACTCAAACAGAATCACTGCAAGGTGAGTTACGTAGCACGGCAGACGCGGTTTCCCGCTTAACCGAAGAAGTACAAGCCGTTAATCGGTTTCTTCAAGCCATTAGTGACATCGCTGAACAAACCAACTTGCTAGCATTAAATGCCGCAATTGAAGCCGCTCGTGCCGGAGATCAAGGTCGAGGATTCGCCGTGGTTGCCGACGAAGTGCGCAATCTAGCGCGGCGTACACAAGAATCAGCTGCCGAAATTCAAACGATTGTGAATGGCTTAAATCAGCATAGTGAATTTGCTGTTGAAGCAATGAAACAAGGTGAAAAGTCTACCGAACACACTCTGCAATTAGCTCAAAAGATCACGGATGTATTCGCTAATATTCGCTCAGGACTCAATGATATCAAGCATATAACCGATACCAATCGCGACTCCGTTGATGAGCAAAGTAGCTCTGCAGAAAGCATTCATAACAACTTATCCCAACTGGAAGCGCTAGCGCAAGATGCTGAGTCGCTTGCAGGAGGGGTGAATAAAGAGTGTGACAATCTCGCTCTCCTTATGAACGATCAAAATCAAATTATTCATCGCTTCCAGCAAGGTATATGAAGGATTAACATAGGGAACTATATATTGGTTGAATTTAACTCAAGAAGTTTCTTATGCTCGATATCCGACATTTGCGTACCCTCGCTGCTTTACGAGACGGTGGCAGCCTAGTTGAAGCGGCGCGCCGCATGCATCTCACACAATCGGCGCTCTCTCATCAATTAAAAGATTTAGAAGAGCGCCTCAATAGCCCACTCTTTGAACGTAAAAGTAAACCTCTGCGTTTTACTCGGGCTGGCCTTGAGCTATTGCAGTTAGCCGATAAAGTTCTGCCACTCATGAGCCAAACTGAACGTAACCTTCAGAAGCTGGCCAGCGGCCACAGTGGGCGCTTACATATGGCCATTGAGTGTCACAGTTGCTTTGATTGGCTAATGCCAGCAATTAATCGCTTTCGAGATCACTGGCCAGAAGTCGAAATTGATTTCAGCACAAGCTTTCATTTTGAACCAATTCCAGCACTCATACGCGGCGATATTGATCTTGTCGTGACTTCTGATCCGGCCCCCCATGCTGATATTCACTACCAACCGCTATTTCGCTACCAATCAGTTTTGGCCCTTGCGAACCAACATCGTTTGATTGCAGAAGCGTTTGTGAAACCAGAAGATTTACGTGAAGAAACACTCATCCACTATCCTGTTGATCGCCGGCGCTTAGATATTTTTGAATATTTTTTAAGTCCATTAGGCATCGAGCCGCAATCGACTCGGCAAACAGAATTAACCCTAATGATGATTCAATTGGTAGCCAGTGGTCGCGGTGTCGCATGCTTGCCAAGCTGGGCATTGCAGCCTTATTTAGATAGCAAACTTGTGACTGCAAGGCCTTTAGGAGTCGATGGCGTCTGGCCGACGCTTTACGCTGCTGTGCGAAAAGATCAGCAAGATACCCACTACATGCGTGATTTTTTACAGCAAGCGTTAGATAGCTGTTTCAGTAATTTGCCTGGAATTTTACCCGTAGCCCTATAAATTTCAGACAAAAAAAAGGGCTCAAAACTTGAGCCCCAAAGTAAACGACTACGGAGTGTCGCTACATTCTCACCACGTCTCCAAAGGATACGTGTCGCTATATTGGCCTGATCTAACACGTTCGTCTGTTGCAAGTACGTAGCGTTATGTAACCACTTGTAAGTATAAAGTGTTAGATCTAATAATCACTCATACTGAGTACGCGGCCAAATCAAACTAAATTTCGCTCCCCCTAAACGCTCACTGCGACTCACCATAGCGCGCCCCCCATGCCAATAGACAATACGCCGCACGATCGACAAACCTAAACCGTAACCGCCAGACGCTCGAGTTCGGCTGTCGTCTAGCCGCGCAAATGCCGTAAAGACACGGTCCCAATCTTCCTCTGGAATACCTGGGCCGTCATCCTCAACATCCACGCGGCAAGTATCTCCACTAATGTTGCAGGTCACCTCGACACGCGTCGCAGCGTAACGCCCAGCATTACCCACCAAATTCTGAATCGCGCGATGGATATAACGCGACTCAACATCCGACTCCAGATTATTTTTAGGATCACCACCGTTGTAGCCGACGGTAACATGAGAAGGTGGTCGCGCCTCAGTAACCACTTGAATGGCCAACGCAGCAACGTTAGTGCGCTGGAAGTCGAGCAACGGGCCGCCCTCTTCTAAGCGCGCATAGGTTAAAATTTCGTCAATTAATTCATCCAACTCTTGAATATCCGAATCCATACCGCTGAGTTGTTTACTAACAAACGGATCGTCGGGAACCGAGTCTTCAATAATTTGCACACCAAAACGAATACGAGCCACAGGCGTGCGCAATTCATGCGATACCGCACGTACCATTTCTCGTTGAATGGAAATTAGGCGCTGTATGTGCTCTGCCATCTTGTTAAACGACTGACCTAGCCTACTTACCGGATCTTTACCGCTAATCGCCACGCGAGCGTTGAGGTGCCCCTGAGCAAGGCGCGTAGTTGCCTGCTCTAGCTTGCGCAAACGCATTTCAAAAGAATTCACGACCCAATAAACACCCAAACCAATCAGCAAAATACCAATGGACGCGATCACCACAATGGCTTGCCAAGAGTATGGATCAAAGGCATCAATAGGACCCAGCCGCAGCGCTTTGGCTTGGCCCGGTATTTTGGCTAAAGCTTCAGCACGATTGCCCTCGATTGATATCCGTACTAAGACATCGCCATATTGCATGCGCGCAAAATCAGCGTCGGACAAAAACAATTCATTAATGTCGATTGTCGACAACGGAAAGCCAAATAATGGCCGCATCTTCACTAAAAAGTCGTCAATGCTCTCACCACTGCGCTGCCAATCTTCCAAAATCAAATACGCTGTCGCCTGCGCTTGCACTTCGGTAACCGTATTCAGACTCACATCTAACCACTGATTTTCGGGCATCCGTCGTAATACATGCGCAGTTCGACCGTCGCTACTGGTGGTAATCAATACCTGATCGCGATCCAAGCGCGTGCGTTCGTATGAATCTTTCGGCCCCTGCTCGTCAGGAAGAATACGAATATCCGCGTCAAAGCGCGCAGATAGCTCCGCCAATGAATCAGGATCATTGTGCAATCGTTGAGCAAGAAGAACGAGACTGCCACTGACAATCTCTTCATTGAATTGTGCAGAACGCACAAAGTTAACCAGCTGAAGCGCTGCCATACATAATATGGCAACCATCAACAGGGCCCCTAACAGGCCCGCGTAAACCCGAATAAATATAGCCGCATCCCCCGGCGATCAGATTTCTTTGACGAACAAATATCCCTTACTACGTACCGTCTTGATACGCTTAGGATTCATGGGGTCGTCACCAACCTTAGGTCGAATGCGCGATACCCTAACGTCAATCGAACGATCCTGTCCGTCGTATTCAATACCGCGCAGCTGGTTGAAAATTTCTTCACGAGTGAGCACTTTACCGGCGCTACTACTTAACAACCAGAGCAAATCAAACTCAGCACTGGTCAGATCAATGCTTTGTCCTTCTAGCCAAGCTTCTCGCATCGCGCTATCGACTACCAAATTACCGAATGTGAGACGGTTTTCTGAGCCACTAACAGTCGCTTCTTCGTCTGGACCATCGGTTACTCGACGCAACAAAGCACGAATACGGGCCAGCAATACTCTTGGACGCACTGGCTTGGCAACATAATCATCCGCCCCCATCTCTAAGCCCAATACCTGATCTAGATCTTCAGTGCGGGCTGTCAACATTAAGATTGGCCCTTTGTAGTAAGGACGCACTATGCGGCAAACCGCCAGCCCATCTTCACCTGGCAACATCAAATCCAAAACCACAAGATCTGGCTGTTCCGTTTTAATACGCTCAATAGCGCGACTGCCGTCACCTTCTACCGACACTTTCAGCCCGTTGCTCTCTAAATAATCTTTAGTCAGCGCAGCTAGACGCTCATCGTCTTCGACAATAAGAATTCGCCAATTTTCTTCTGGGTTATGACCGCTTTCATGTTTTAACATGGACAAGTACCGTTCCTTTCTCTCTGCTACCCGTTAAAGGCACCTGTACTAACTTTAGACGTTGTTACGCAATGTTGCACAGTAACTTATGCATTGTTCCGGTTACCCGAGCAAATGTCTGTAAATTCTCGTAACTCACTGGCCATCACGTCTGTGGAAAAGCATCCCGAAGGTGTCCACCACCTACACACAAGTTATCCACACCTGACAATGTAATAACCCCAACATCTTGGGGTTGAATTCCCCTAGTCACCGCATTATCTTGTGGGTCAGTAAAAAATCCACCGTTAAGTCAGATACTTAGAACGTCTCCTAACCGATGTTGACTGCAAGCGTCAAGCATTATTAGTAAAGACGCAGACATCAGGGATAGATGGAGTAGCTTCCCCTTGAATACAGGCACACAAAACATGAACAGCGCGCTAAACGTCAGCAAACGCGACGGTCGAAAAGAAACCTTGGATCTCGATAAGATTCACAAAGTTGTCACTTGGGCTGCAGAAGGCCTCGACCGTGTGTCCGTATCAGAAGTTGAATTGAAGGCACATCTTCAGTTTTTCGATGGCATTCAGACAGGTGAGATTCACGAAACTCTGATCAAAGCCGCCGCGGATCTTATTTCCGAAGAAGCACCAGATTATCAATATCTGGCAGCACGCTTGAATATCTTTCACTTACGCAAGAAGGCGTACGGTCAGTTTGAGCCGCCGGCTTTGCTTGACCACGTAACGCGTATGGTTGAGGACGAACGTTACGATCGTCACCTACTCGAGGACTATACCGCCGAAGAATTTGCAGCGATGGATGCATTTATTGATCACAGTCGTGACATGAATTTCAGCTACGCCGCCGTAAAGCAACTTGAAGGCAAATATTTAGTACAAAACCGTGTGACGGGAAAAGTTTACGAAAGTGCACAATTTTTGTATGTGTTGATTGCTGCTTGTTTGTTCTCGTCGTACGACAAAGAACGTCGTTTGGATTACATCAAACGCTTCTACGACGCAACCTCATTATTTAAAATCTCATTGCCAACCCCCATCATGGCCGGTGTGCGTACCCCGACTCGTCAGTTCAGTTCATGCGTGTTGATCGAGGCGGGCGATAGCTTAGACTCAATCAACGCTACTGCAGCAGCGATTGTGAAATACGTATCGCAGCGCGCTGGCATCGGCATCAACGGTGGTCGTATTCGCGCATTGGGTAGCCCTATTCGTGGCGGTGAAGCTTTCCACACGGGCTGTATTCCATTTTACAAGCACTTCCAAACAGCTGT
>NZ_JAWUWR010000075.1:0-23483 GCF_034111725.1 Thalassolituus sp.
GGCCCCACCGATTTTTTACAAATGCACAAATATCCAAGTCGTATCGATCATAATGCCGAGGACTCACCGGAATCCTTGGTCGTCGGAGGTCCCATACAAGATCCGAAATATCGTGCCTTAGTCGATTTATACAAGCCTCTAACCTATATAGAAAAAGATAAAAAACTGCCTCCTTTTTTTATTATTCACGGCGATACAGATGCTCTAGTGCCTTTCAATCAAAGTGTTTTGCTGTATACCAAATTACGAGATACGAACCATGAGGTTGCCTTTTACAAAATAAAAGGTGCCGGCCATGGACCTGGGATTTGGACGAAGGGAGTGATGGATCGGATTCAAGAATTCTTTGATCACCAGTTGAAGTAAATAGCATTTATGCTTTGTAATGTTTTACTGGGTAGGTTGAATTTTATGTCTTGGGGTAGGTGATTTTTATGAATAAACAGACTCTTCTCAATGAAAAAACAGAAGTGAGTGAAAAGGTCTTGAGAGCAATTGCTCATATGCCGACTAAAAGCCTTCCTGTATTGATGGATGATGACTTTACGCAACGATTAGCCGATGCCGACTTTATGCGTATCGCCGTGCTATTGGCAGAAAAAAGCTATAACGAAGGCGGTTGTCCAATTGGCGCCGTTATTATTGATAATGCGACAAAGCAAATTGTCGGAAAAGGGCACAATACGCTGGTGCAGGAAGATCATCCTTACAATCACGGAGAAACATCGGCGATTCGTGATGCAGGACGTATCGACTTCAGTAAAACAACGATTTTTACCAGTCTTAGCCCTTGTGATATATGCGCAACATTAATTTATATGAGGGGCTTTGCTCGGGTCGTTGTCGGCGATGTAACAAACGCATCCGGCAACGAAGCACTGTTGCAAGAAAAGGGAATTAGCCTAAATGTTCTCGAAGACCTCAAGGGAATTGAGCTTTATGCAAAATTTCGCTCAGAGAAGCCTGAGCAAGATTTAGAAGATTGGCAAGGGCTGAGTGCAGTACAACGTAAAAAATAATGCTGATACATAGATTTCTCCTATGTTGGGTTGGAATAAGATCAAAGCCCTTCGAGTAATCGCGGGGCTTTTTTATTGGCAACGTTTGCCTCAATTAGATCGCCGGGTGATTTGATAAATTTTTTCATCCATCATACGGTACGGTTCGTTTGGAAAAGCGGGGTCTTGTTTTAAGCAGTTACGGCCATGAAGTAGCTGAATGTCGTAATGCTTTTGATAAAGGGACAGTACCTCGTCATCAATGGTTAGGGTTGAATTGATTGCCGTTTCATTCGCGGATTCTGTTGTTAAGAGTATGATCTGGCTATCTATTGATAAGCGTTGATGAAAGTGTCGGATATATTCAGGGCGACGCTCCGCAGGAAAAGCTGTAATAGACGTGCAATCGTAAAGCACCGAATGACGATGAATATCTTTTGCTGTTAGATCGAAAATATCTCCGCACCATATTTCTGTTTTGCGATAGCGAAAACGCGTAAAGCAACCGATTCGTTCTATAGAGGGCTGTACGTTTAGTGCCTCGAAGTAGTCTTTAGCGGCTATTGAACTGAGTTCAATACCAATGACATGATGGCCACTGTCGGCCAGCAAATTCATATCTAAGCTTTTTCCGCACAAGGGCACTAATATTCGGGATGATTTAGGCAGGTTTAGCTTGGGGAGAAACTGCGTTAACAGTGGATTAATTTCGGTCTGATGAAACGCTGTGTTGTCATCCTTCCACATAGCTCGCCACAGGTTATTACTCATAATTGGTTCTCTCGTGAGATGAACCAATATCAGTTCATGATGAATAAGACTAACTCGCTTTATGTTGCGGTCATTGCAGCGATGATTGAGCCACTTTAACCATATAGCACTTAACGCGCCATGTTCTGAAATGCCCGCAACGCCTTATGCTAACGACTGAATACAGCAATGTTTATCTTTGTGATTTAGTCGTAAGTACGACTTATTGGAATCTTCGCTACAGTATTGTTTACTTGTCGCCATTGTAGACGTTCGGTAAGAATGTACAGGGTGACACTCATTTCTAGATAACTTAATATTGCATAACCTAATTCTAGGAAAGTTGATAAGTAAGTATGTTAGCTGAAATAAGAAATATATTCTCCAAGGGCAGAGTTAAGTATGTTAATGATGCAATTGTTGTTCTTGATGAAGATTTTCGCAGTAATACGCTGTGGAAAATAACAGCCTCGAATATCGATGTTGTTAATTCGATGATGCATTATCGAGTTCCGATTAAAAACATATCGAAGTATGCCCTCTATAGCTACTATGTTGATTACTATTTAGCACAGGCCAGTAACGGCGGGTTTTCGCAGTTTGTATACAATACTCGATGGAATTTAAATATTGTGAATTGTGTGCGGCTAGGTCTTACTGAAATGCAAGCTAGTGCTAATCTAGACGTTTTCGAACGTGGTGCGGCACTATTTGAAAAAATGGATTATCGAGATGTAGATCGATTTTTTTACGGTAAGTATTATGATGAGGACAATGTTGTTCGGGAAATTCTCGACTCAATTAATGACGGATTTTATAATTTAAAAAATAGCGAATCACTGCTAGAGATCAATGCACACTGGCTGAGAAATCATAAAAACTTGAGGGTGTTAAATAGCGAAGATATAAAAACCTACATATACCTAGCTCTTAACGATGGTGTTAATAAAAAATGAAGTATTTAGTATTCATCGATAGGGAGGAGTTATCGGGTAAGAGATAGCGTTTATCGGGATTGTCCCTTCATGAATCGAATGGTATCCTTTCGGCTTTATGGATGATGACTAAACAAAGGAGTTGTACCCGAATGTCGATGGTTTCTATTAAACGCCGCCAATTAGCCTATAAACTAGGTAGCAAAGCCGATACACGTCAGTTTGTTCTCTTCTCTAAAACCACCAACGGTGACCATGGCCGCAAGGTCTTTATCGACGCCGCACTTGCGCCGCTATTTGCTTCTCTGATCGACCCCAATAGCGCCAAAGGCGTGCAAACCATTATGAAGATTGAGCAACTGCGCGCGATTGCCGGCGGTGTTACCTCAAATAGTAATGTGAATACGCCGTTTGAATACATGGAAAACTTTGTTGATTTGGCGTTGTATTACCAAATACACAATGGAGTGGCAGAGGCGGGAAATAGCGCCGTGCCGGGTGTGTATATTACTGATATAACGTTTGCGGGAAGTGAGACACGATCTAAAGCTGGGCTATATTCGAGCGCGTCATTTCGTGGGCAGCGACAAACTAGTCTTGTGCCAGATGATATAGCAACTAACGACGTAGGAGTGATCCATACTGGAAAAGATGTAGATGATTGCGCTGAACAAGTTAGTGAAATTGCTGGCAGAGATAATTGGGGCAACCCGAAAAATTTTAATCTATTCTATATTCCGGATATGGTGCGAAATGAGATGGGTATTTGGATTACACCATGCCGTCGTGCTTTTAGGCCGATGGAAGCAGCCCAGAGTTTAGCCAATACTCTTGTTCAAACACAACAAAGGCGTCTTTCAACTTCGCCGATACATTGGGCTATTGATTCTGATGGTATCAAGCTATTGCAATTGGCGCTGGAGCACGTTCCGGGGATATTAGATAAGCATCAATTTAAGCTGAGTGATCCAGTGGGGGATGTCTTAAAGGTAATAAACTTGTTGGAAAAAAAGGGGGCGAAATTCGCATATGAACCTATTATCTATACCAAAACAAATAAGCGGGCTCTAGCAACCACGGCGCTTTCTCTTAAATATGGAAGCCTTAGCCGTCATCAGTCATCTTTAGAAGATAAATTGCGCGGTAAGATGGCTAGCTCTTCATATGGATCAGTTCACAATCATACTCAGCCTAGCAAGATCGGCATGGATTTTTTGACTTACACAAAGAATCTTTCGGGGGCGGTTTCGTGGTGAACCAGTTGCAAGGTCCGAATTTTGAACGAGTGACGATTTCGAGTTTTGATATAGATGGTACACATCTCTACATTCCAATTCCGGAAGAGTGCAATGGAGACACTCAAACTGCTGACTCAAAAGTTGAGGCGTTAGATTGTGATTCGACCTATGACGTTCGAGATCCTAGCTATTTCTTAATTAAGTATTTATTAAAGAGTACGTTTCGTTATGCAGCTATTGGGAATGAGTTAGAGGTCGGACGGGTTCGCATAGAGGCTGATCTGTTAAAAGTTGATTTACTTCGCCCACAAATATTTAAAACAAATTTTTCTCAGGATGATTTTATAGGGTTTTATTTTTCGATTTTAAAAGATGATGAATGCACTTATATAGCTTCAATTAATGATAAAGAAAAAACAGATAAGTATTTAGTAATCCCGAAATCTATAGAAGAAATTAAGGAGTTGAAGTTTGAAGGCGCCTCGTGGTTATTTGCGGTAAGTGGCTATGCCGAAGTTACGAAGCCTTATCGTCGTTTTATCACCCCGATCACTAATAACCATATCCTTTCCATAATGGTAAGCATTGGCGGTTTCGACTTCGGTTCGGTCGAATTAGAGCAAGAACTCGTCGCTGAAGTTGACCAATACATCTTAGATTTCATCAAAAGTATCCGTATAGATTACTCACCAGAAACGCTCGCTGAAATTCAGCGTGTTCGTGGTGATGTTACTGCTTAATGCTAGTAACGAGTTACCTTACCGACTCTGCGTTTAGGTTCAACTAAGCGCTTTTATATCCTCCCTTTAAGCTATTGACCCTGAATCTCAATCAGGCATTCTCTGTATTGTTATTTTTCGGACATTAACGTCAGGGATAGAGTATGTCGATTTTTAAACGCTTTTTTGTTTTCGCTTTGGTGGCTGGTTTTCTTTTTCTTATAATCGACAAACTGAATGAACGAACGATAAATATTCCGTCCTCGAAGATGGCTAGTGCCACTCCCGCCGATTTACCGTTACCTAGTACTATGCCCCTGCAAGATTACGAACGAGTTTTATATAACTGGTTGATGACTCGTCAGTACCAACGGTTGGGTTGGGATAAAGACAAAGGTGTGCGTGATACCGGCCCATTTGTGAATGCGCAGTATTACGGTACTCATCCAGCGGTTCGTATTCATTATTCTCCTGAAGTGATTACTTGGTTGCAGAATGATCGTAAAGGCGATCTTCCGGATGGCAGCATCATTATTAAAGAGATGTTCACGCCGCCAGCAGTGCTATATCAAGACATGGCCGCCAATCCTAAATATCAAGATCGTGCCGAGTACGAGAAGTTTTTATCCAGCATGGTGTTTTCGTGGACTGTGATGGTGCGGGATAAAACGGCCTCAAAAGATGGCTGGTTCTGGGCAAATCCGGGTGCTCCGGGATTAACTTCCGCATGTAAAACCAGTGATAGTAAGACCTTGCTGCCAGGCTCTGAGGGAGCGCCGGCAGACTGTCGAAAAGAGACCATTGCTGAGGCGGTCGAGCGTCAGCTCGATACCTTAGAGTCCGCACCAGGATCAGGCTTTGGTGCCCCTTGTTTGCGTTGTCATGCTTCAGCTAAAGAACAACTTACCTTCAGTGACCTTAAAAATGTTGAGGGCTTTTTTCCTAACGAAGATCCATTACGCTTTTTGGTTGATACCTCTTGGCGTGCAGCAAGTCACTTCAGTAGTTATCCGCTAATAACGTTAAGTGACGATCCATATGTAAAAGAAAAATTCATGCTACCAGCGCCTTTAAGACCTTATCAGCCAGATCTGACCAATACTGCTGTAGTGAGCGCATTAACGGATAAATTCCATGCAGGGTTTGATGCAACGCCGGTTAAGAACAGTGTTAACGATCAGCCACTCCCTCAACCGGATCCAACCTTTGTTGCAACGTTTAAAAGCATTCAGCCGTTCGATAAGAGCCTTGTGAAAGTATTCCCCTCACAGTGGAATGATCAAGTAGTCCCTAAATCGCATAAAACCCAAGAATACATAACATCGGATAACTGCATGAGCTGTCACGGTGGTTTGGGTGGCCAGCCGTACGGCGTGAATATGTTTGTAAAAACGGGTCCCAAATACGGTGATGGTTATAACCTTTCTGAGTATGGAGAGTGGCGTTGGTCGCCTATGGGGTTGGCTGGGCGGGATCCGATTTTTCATTCGCAGCTAGAGAGTGAAATGGCGCTGCTTGAGCGCGACGCTAAACAAACGCCAACGCCGCTCAAAGGGCCTTTAAATGAGACAAAACAGGCGGTTACTAATACTTGCCTCAGTTGCCATGGTGCAATGGGTCAACGTCAGCTAAGCCTTGATGCGGCAACCGATAAGACGCTTAATCCTAACTTCTCGGTTGATTATTTCTATCTCACTGAAACTCTATCAAACGAGCCAGATAAGCCTGATTCAACAGATAGCCCATACTTAGAGTATGGCCAGTTAGCGCGCGAAGGCATTAGTTGTGCTGTATGTCACCATATTGATAAGCCAACGGCCGAACAGGTTAATGGTTGGACACCGCCGCCGGGTTGGATTAACGATGCAACGCATAAAGAATTGGCGTATTCATTATTCCATAACAACACCGGACGCTATGAACGTGGTCCTGCGGATAAGTTATTTGGCCCATTCGAAAATGTAGCGGTCAAGCCGATGCAAAATACGTTAGGAGTAACGCCGACTGTTAACCAGTTCGTGTCCGACTCTCAGCTATGTGGTACGTGTCACACCATTAACTTGCCTAATATCGGCGCTACGGAAACGCGGTTCCCTATTTTAAATGCGGCAGAGACTAATCCGACCTTTAAGGATTACCAGCATTCCATTGAGCAGGCGACTTTCTTAGAGTGGCAGAATAGCGCCTTTGCGCAGAAACCTGGCGTAGAAGGCTCGCAATTCCAAAGCTGTCAAGACTGTCATATGCCGGGTGGTTTTGAGTCGATAGACGGCAGTATCAACATAGATCAAATCACTACTCAGATTGCTGCCATTCAGGATATCAATTATCCGGAAGCGGATAACCGCTTGCCAAATCAAGATATCGATATACCACTAAGACCTGATTACAAACGCCATGAGCATGTTGGCTTAAATGTATTTCTACTAGAAATGTTTGACCAATTCCCAGAAGTATTAGGCGTATCAAAAATCGACTATATGACCAGTGCTAATAATGGCGTGGATACAGCAGTTGAAAATATGATTTTGCAGGCGCAAAAGCGCACTGCCAGTATTAAGGTTAATGTCGATAGTGTTGAAAAAAATACATTAAAAGCCTCGGTTAAATTACGTAATTTAACGGGGCATCGTTTCCCGAGTGGTGTTGCATTCCGTCGTGCATTTATTGAGTTTGCCGTACTCAATGGCGATAAAGAAATTTGGGTATCCGGTAGTACTAATAGTATTGGTGTGATTTTAGATGGAGAAGGCAGGCCGTTAGAGAGCGAATTCCTACCAAATGCAACCAGCTATCAAGAGCATCATCAAGTGATTACAAGGGAGGACCAAGTACAGATTTATGAAGAATTGAATCAAAACGCTAATCATGAATTTACTACCAGCTTTATTCATCGCGTATATCCAATAAAAGATAATCGCCTCTTGCCGGATGGCTGGCGTGCGTCGAGTCATTTTAAAGAAGATGGCGATTTGATGATGGAATTTATGCAATCAACCGATCCAGAGCATACGGGGGATGATCCTGATTATATCGATCAAGGCCCAAGTTTTAAGGGCGGTGATCAATTGGTGTATGAGGTGGCTTTACCTAAGGGTATTGATGTGAGCCGCTTAACCGTTCGAGCAACCCTGTATTCGCAGTCAATTCCACCATCGTGGTTGCATCAGCGCTTTTCGACTGCCCCTAACGGTATGGCGACGAAACGTTTGTATTACATGACTAGCCATCTGAATCTGGCGGGTACACCGATGGAAAACTGGAAACTGAAACTCGTAAGTGATAGCGCGAAGGTCGAAAAATAGTTGCTATAGGGTAGGTTGGCCTATTCGCGTCTGTCTATTTTTAGCGACAAATGGCATATTGGCGCGGGCTGAAATGACTACAGCACCGCCTTCATAACCATAATAATACGCTGAGAGAGAAAGACATGAGTGACGCTATCCGAGCATCCGAAACCCCAATTGCCGTTGAAGTAGAAGCAGGTAAATCTTATTTTTGGTGTTCATGTGGCCAAAGTAAGTCACAACCATTTTGTGATGGCTCACATAAAGGAACCGATTTTACTCCGGTTAAATTTGTACCTGAAGATTCTAAAAAGATGTACTTTTGTGGCTGTAAAGCGACGGCATCTCGTCCTTTGTGCGACGGTAGTCATAGTAAGTAAGCACTTACCATAAACGCATTCTGTGTATGGGCAATATTCGCCTCGAATGTTAAATTCGGGGCGGTTCTGAAATACCCAGTATCAGCAGCACCGTAGATCTATATCGAAGATGCGGCTAATTCTGTTATCAATTGCCAGACGTTTACTGGCGAATTTAGCTGGAAGTAACGTTCGTTATTTATGAAAAAGATACGTGATTTGCGCGGCCTAGGTGTAAAGTCAGAAGAGACTTTAGCAAAGGTTAATATCTCAAGTGTTGATTCCTTGCGAGAGGTTGGCGCGGTTGCTGCTTTTTATCGGTTAAAGGTGGCGGGATTCAAACCAAGTTTGAATTTTTTATATGCAATGATGGGCGGTTTAACCGATCGAAGTTGGTTGGAGGTTGCACAATCTGAGCGAGAACAACTGTTGGCAGAGCTAGAAAGTATAGAGCTGCTAGAACAGATGTTTAAAGTAGATAAGTAAATACGGATAACAAAAAAGCCGCTGAATTCAGCGGCTTTTTTGTTTCTGGCGGATAAGGTTTTAAGATTTATCTTTATCGAACTAAGCTTTTTCGGCAGTGATTTTATGGGTTACCGAATAAAGCACAGGTACGACCCCTAGGGTTAATATGGTTGCGAAGCCAAGACCAAAGGCAATGACGACTGCCATTGCGCTAAAGAATGGGTCTGTTAATAAGGGTAGCATGCCTAAAATCGTAGTCAGTGCCGCCATGGTGACAGGACGCAGACGACTAACGGATGCATGATATAGCGCATCGTAAGGGCGACGACCTTCAGACAACTCAAGACGAATTTGATCGACCAATACAATACCATTCTTCACGATCATGCCGGATAAACTCAGTAGTCCGAGTAAGGCCATAAAGCCGAACTCCGCATCGAGCAATAACATGCCCGCGCTGACACCAATTAATGCAAGTGGCACACATGCCCAAATCACCAGAGCACTGCGCAATTCGTTGAACAGTAATATGGTTAGAATAAACATGATGAGGTAACCCAATGGCAGCGAAGCAAACAAACTTGCTTGAGCTTCGCTAGCGGATTCGAATTCGCCGCCCCAGGTAAGCTGATAGCCCGGTGGAAGTTCTATCGATTCTATTTGAGGGCGCAGGCGCTTTAATAAACTATCAGCGGTTATCCCCGATTCTAGCGATGGGTCGGCGTAGACTGTGATGGTACGTTTACGATTACGACGATCAATAATGGGGTCTTCAAAACGCACGTCGAAGCTTTCCACAACTTGTTCAATAGGAATATAACGACTGAACACGGGGCTCCAAATTTGCAGCTCCATTAAGCTGTCTATGTCTAAGCGTTCGTTTGCGGGCGGACGCATAATGATATCTTTTAAATCGGTGCCATCACGATACTGGCCAATCTTAGTGCCGCTAAAGCTTAGATGCAGTAGATTGTCGAGATCTTGCTTCGAAACACCTGCTCGGCGCGCACTGTCTTCATTGAAAACAGGACGGATGACTTTAACGCGCTGACGCCAGTCATAACGTACGTTGTCGGTGTCGGGATCGGCCAAGAACAGGTCTTGTGTTTGTTCCGCTAAGTTGCGCAATACCGTTTGGTCTGGGCCGGAAAAACGCGCTTCAATTTTGGCGTTAGTGCCCGGGCCGATTTGTAGGCGTTTAAATTTAATAAAGGCATCAGGAAGCTCATTTGCTGCCCATGCTTTTGCATCTTTAATTAAAACTGGAATTTGCTCACGATTTTGAGTTCGGATCATAACTTGAGCGTAAGCCGCGTACTCTTTTTCCGGCGCATAGGTCAGCATAAAGCGCAGTTCGCCTTGACCTATGGTTGCCGAGGTAAATTCAACTTCGTCGCGCTCTATGAAGTAGCGTTCGAGCTTATCTGCTTGCGCTTGCGTTGCATGAATGTCAGTACCTTCGGGCATCCAAATATCTACTAAAAACATCGGCGTATTTGACGGTGGAAAGAAGCTTTGTTTTAC
Organism: Thalassolituus sp.; assembly: GCF_034111725.1. Taxonomy (GTDB): domain Bacteria; phylum Pseudomonadota; class Gammaproteobacteria; order Pseudomonadales; family Oceanobacteraceae; genus Thalassolituus. The sequence continues at coordinate 10,279 of NZ_JAWUWR010000075.1, forward strand.
GAAACCAAAACCATAAATGCTCACGATCAATAGACCTACCATACACAGCATAGTAATCGCACGTTGAGCTAACATACGTTTTAAAACCGAGCCGTAAAGGGTATAGATAAATCCCTTATAAGGGTCGATATCTTCGTCGCTTACTTTTTCTGACTTGGCAAAAAGCAAATGGCAAAGAAACGGCGTTAAGGTAATGGCCGTTATCCAGCTCAGCAGTAGCGAAATAAGTAGAACGTAGAATAGGGAACCTACAAATTCACCCGTTGAATCGGGTGACAAGCCTATTGGCGCAAAGGCGGTAACAGCAATTACGGTTGCCCCGAGTAGCGGCCACTGAGTTTGTTTAACGATATCGTAAGACGCGCGAGTGCGACTTAACCCTTTTTGTAAACCGACCATAATGCCTTCGGTGACAACAAGTGCGTTATCAACCAGCATCCCCAAAGCAATGATCAGTGCACCAAGCGAGATACGATGAAGCTCAATGGATAACGCATCCATGGCGATAAACGTACCAAAAATGGTGAGTAATAAAATGGCCCCGATAATTAATCCAGCGCGCATTCCCATAAATAGCAGCAGTACACCGATCACAATGGCGACCGAGGCGAGCAGGTTGAGAATAAAACCAGTGGATGAAGCGTCAACTTCAGCCGGTTGATCGTACAAGGTGTGCATCTCGATACCCAGAGGACGATTATCGTCTAAGCGTTGCAGCTGTTCGCGTACATGAGTGCCGACTTCGACGACGTTTACACCTTTATTAAAGGAAATACCTAAATGCAGTGAGGCATCGTTACGGTATTGCAGTAGATGCTTTGGTACTTCCGCAACGCCTTCGGATATCGTGGCAATATCTTTGAGATAAATAAGCTTGCCTGAGCCTGTTTCGCTGACGAGAAGATTCCCCAGCTCTTGGACACTGTTAAATTCTCCGGTTGGATTGATGCGAATATACTCACTGTTTAAGCGAATATGCCCAGCATCTTGCACCGCATTTTGTGTCTCAAGTAAATTGTATAAGCGTGATAGCGGAATGCCTAAGTTGGTCATTTTTTCACGCGATATATCAATAAATACCTGTTCTTTTTGCGTGCCCGATATCGTGACTTTGGCTACACCAGGTGTAACGGTAAGTTCGCGCTTGATGAAATCGGCATAGTCGCTGAGTTCTTCGTAGGTATAGTCTTCACCGGTAATCGCAAGCAATACACCGTACACATCACCAAAATCATCAAGTATCGTGGGAGTGCGTACGCCCGGAGGTAAATCGCCTTGTTTATCGCGAATTTTGCGTCGTAATTCATCCCAGATTTGCGGCAACTGATCGGATTGATAAGTTGGCTTAATTTGGATATGAATTTGCGAGAAGCCTGCTTTCGAAATCGAGGTGACGTTCTTTATATAAGGGAGAGCTTGAATAGCATTTTCTAACGGCGCGGTTACTTCTTCTTCTACTTGAAGAGAATTAGCGCCCGGATAGCTGGTCATGACCATCGCTTCTTTGATGGTGAATTGAGGGTCTTCTAAACGCCCTAATCCCATGTAGCTAGAGATACCACCGACTAATAGGATGATAAGCACTAACCAGCTAGTGGTGGAATTTTTAATAAAATACGTAGCGCTGTTGCTGCCCATTTGGTCCTTCGAATGTATTTGTTTATCGGTCATGATTATAAGCCCCGCTCTTTCAACCAAGGGCGAATGCGCATGCCTTCCGATGCTTGCTGTACTCCAGATTCTAAGATTTGATCACCGGGTTTTAAGCCTGCTTTGATTTCAATACCGTGGCTCGTCATTTTGCCCACTTCCACGTGAGTGGCGGTGAGAGTTTGATCTTCTGTTACTAACCAAACACTTGCTTGGTTGCTTCCTTGAGCTTGGTTTGCTTGCTGAAACACAGCATGAGCTGGAATTAACATCACCTCTGTACGCTGACTAAATACTTGATTTAAATCGACATACACGCTGGCCGACATTCCGGGAAGTACGTTTAGATTCTCTGGACGCGGCAATGTCAGGGTTACCGTGTAACTGCCTGTGCCAGTGTCGGCTTGGGTGGTATGTTCTTTATACGTTGCTTTGAAACGTGCGTTAGGCAGCGCATCAAACACGACATCGGGTTGGTAGGATTTGTTATCGCGTTCGACCAGCATCACCATAATGCTTTCTGGGATTTCTAAATTCACTTCAAGTTGGTCTCGTGCTTGAAGCACAACAATGGTTGTTCCGGCGTTAACCGGTTGATGATTCTCGGCAAATACATTAGCGACAACACCAGGGAAAGGCGCTTTAAGTTCGGTATAGGATAAATCCGAAGTAGCGGCCGTGAGCGCGGCTTGGCTGATATCTAATTCGGCTTTCGCTTGATCAAATTGGGCTTTGGAAGTTTGTCCCATATCGAATAGATCTTTCATACGTGCGTATTGCGACTTCGCTAAGGCAAATCGTGCTTTACGATCGTCGAGATTAAGTTGGTAGTCCGAGGGGTCCAGTTTGGCGAGAATAGTGCCTGTTTTTACGTCCTGACCCGGCTTAGCCGGTAGGTCAGCCAACTCACCACTTACTCTAAATGCTAATGCGGCGCGTTCGGCGGCTTGTACCTGTGCAGGAAAGCGACGAATTTGCGCTTCGTCAGGTGACATTACTCGAAATACTTTTGCAGGGCGAATCACCTCAGGAGCAATCTCAGGTGAAGTTTCTTTGCATCCGCTTAACAGTGAAAGTGCGGTGAGACCGAAAAGTACAGAGTATGTCGTAAAGCGCATAGTGCTTTCCCATTGTTGTTAAAATAGAGCCGTATTAATAATGGCCTAGTTTTCCGGATAGACCAGAAGGGGGCTTATTTTAAGGTAAGATTACGGCGTAATCTGCGCCTGTTTACGCAACCTATTGTCTCAAACATAGGATTATAGGCAGCGAGGATGGCGGTAATTGGATATTTGTAAGTTATTGTTATGAATTTTGCAGTAATGCTTTAAGGAAGCGAGGAACTTCGATACTGGCTTGACCGTGTATCGCTTGGTGGAATGCGTCGGCACGCTGCGACGGTTCTAAGTTGATTTCGATGGTTTCTGCACCGCTTTGACGTGCAAGTTCAACGAAACCGGCAGCAGGGTAAACATGACCTGAAGTGCCGATACTAATAAATAGATCGCATTGACTCAGAGCTTGGGTAATTTCGTCCATATATAGCGGCATTTCGCCAAACCAAACGATATGAGGTCGAAGACTTCGTGCACCGCAGCACGGGCATTGGTCTTCTGGAGTTATGTCGTCTTCATGGTGAAAAACTTGGCCGCTCAATTGGCAGCGAATACGCTTAAGCTCTCCATGCATGTGTATAACGGAATGGCTGCCAGCACGTTCATGCAGATCGTCAACATTTTGTGTGACGAGCATAAATTCACCAGCAAAGTTTTTTTCAAACTCCGCCAGTGCTAGGTGCGCTGGATTAGGCGTTACACTTTTGAGCTGTTGTCGGCGGCTATTATAAAAGCTTTGCACGAGGAGAGGGTTACGAGCAAAACCTTGTGGTGTGGCTACGTCTTCAATTCGATGGTTCTCCCACAGCCCACCGCCATCGCGGAAAGTCATAATCCCTGACTCCGCTGAAATGCCAGCCCCGGTTAGAACGACGATCTTCTTACTCATCGAAATGGTCCGAGAAGAACTCGCGAATTTCATCTGCGCGAGCCATTGCATCGCTATAACCTAAATCAATTAGCGATTTACAAAATCCGTGTGAGAAAAGTAAGTAACTTAAAATACCTGAACCACTTTGGCCTGTGTTACCACTGCCGCCCAGTGCCATTTTTAGTGCTCTGGGTACTTCGTGGGCGTGTTCGCCTGCGAGTTCATCAATAGATCTGCTCGGATTAATTTCTAATAGCTGGATGCTTTTTAATTCCATGTGTTCTTTTTTACGCACGGCGTCAGGAATTTTATCCAATGTTCGATTGATACGACTCATACGCTCAACATCGGCTTCCATACTGTCGAGGAAGGCAGCGTTAAGCATGTGCCCCATCACTTTTGCGGGCGACGGATAACTTGAGTTTGGTTTCACAATTTTAGATTTATGTGCAATACCGCTAACCCCGATGACCATAATCTTTTCTGCGCCTAAGTGGATCGCAGGGCTTAGGGGCGCAAGCTGACGAACAGCACCATCTGCGAAATATTCGTTTTGCAATTTCACTGCAGGAAATACCATAGGAATAGCCGAAGAGGCCATTAAATGATCGAGTGATATTCGTGTTCGTTTGCCAACTCGACGTTGGCGTTGCCAGTTCGTAATGCTGTAATGGCCTTGAAAAAACGAAACCGATTCGCCGCTTTCCATTCCGGAACAGTTAACGGCAATGGCATGTAATGCACCGTTATCAATCGCTCCCTGAATTTGATCGAATTTAATCGCCTCATTTAACAGGGCGCGCAGAGGTGCGTTATCTAATAAGGATACCGGATCATTTTTAAAGCGTTTGCCAATCATCATTGAGCGCACAAGGCGCATCAAGCTATACGACATGCCTGCTAAGTCGGTGCGATAGATCTGGTCGCAGCTAAAATGCATCCAAATACGTTCTAAGTGTTTAATGCCGATACGATAATTTTCGGCGTAGCTAGCAAGAGCAACGCCATTAATGGCACCTGCGGATGTGCCAGAAATAATGTCGAATGGGTTATAGTGGCCTTTGGGGAGAATCTTATGTATGGCCTTTAGTACTCCAACTTGATACGCCGCTCGTGCGCCGCCGCCGGATAATATTAGGCCTGTTTTTTTAATTTCCAAATCTCAGTCTCTGGTGAGTCTCTACTGATACTCCGCAGTATAGTGCATAATGCTGCCAGCCATAACAGGAGCCTCCAATGTTTAGTGGAATTGTCCAAACACAGTTACCCCTTATTGAACTCGATCACAAATCAGACTTCGCCTCTTTTATTTTTGAGTTCCCTGCTTTGATGGCAGAGAACCTGCAAATCGGAGCGTCGGTTGCGATTAATGGTACGTGCTTAACCGTACGCACCTTAGATGTACATGCAGAATTCACTCGGGTGAGTTTTGATGCGATTGGGCAAACCTTGAAAGTGACCAACCTCGGAGCACTTGTTGTTGGTTCAATGGTTAACATCGAACGTGCAGCTAAGTTTGGTGATGAGATCGGTGGTCATCCGTTGTCTGGTCATATTATGGATCAGGTTGCGGTTTTGGCGGTAAACGAAAGTGCGAACAACTTAGTGGTGTGGATGCAGCGCCCAGAGCACCTCGCGCCTTATTTATTGGACAAGGGTTATGTGGCTTTGAACGGTGCTAGCTTAACCATTGCTGAAGTTGAGGCGGATCGGTTTAGCGTGCATCTTATTCCCGAGACCCGAGATGTAACGACCTTCGGTGCCGTTAACGTTGGGGATACGATCAACGTTGAAGTCGATGCGCAAACTCAGGCGGTAGTCGAAACCGTGCGTCGATTACTGGCTACCCCTGAGTTACTGACAGCGCTAGCGCCTAACAATAAATAGCGCCAAGCTAACGATTGTTAGAGAGTTTGCAAGTAGCGAATGATATCTGCGGACTCAAACATCCACTGCTGCTGGTCACCATCTTCGATCAGTAAGCAGGGGACGGTTGTACGATGAGTTGCGGCATAATGCTCATTACGAAAGTGAGCATGTTGGGCAACATTACGCTTTTCGACCGGTACATTGACGTTTGGTAATACGCGCAGCACTCGCTGGCAAAACGGGCAAGAGTCGTAATAGTACAGGGCGTATTTCATGAACATCTCCAAATGTGTGACGTTGGCCTTTAATTGGCCAGAGGCTTAGCTGTGGATTATATCCAACAATTGATTTTATTTCTGATTGCTGTCGTCGCTAATTGGTTTTCGGCACTTGCCGGTGGCGGAGCAGGGTTGATTCAATTACCTATCTTAATCTTTTTGGGCCTGCCGTTTCCATTGGCTTTGGCGACTCACAAAATTGCTACGGTTGCATTAGGCGTTGGTGCCACAACAAGACATATGCGCGAAGGGCATTTAGACTGGCGCATACTTCTGCTGATATTTTTGGCGGGCACGCCGGGTGTGGTTGGTGGCGCTTTATTCATTCTTGACGTTCCCGCTCGTACCGCTGAGATTGCTCTTGGCATTCTCACTTTGCTGCTGTCGTTGTATTCATGGTTTAAGCCGGAGCTTGGGCTTAAAACGGATCATCATCACCGAACTGCCTTTGGTTACGTTGTTGGCGGTTTAGTGCTATTACTGATCGGTTTTGCCAACGGCGCTTTGTCTGCGGGTAGTGGCCTCTTTGTGACGCTCTGGCTAGTGTATTGGTTCGGCTTAGAGTATCGCTTGGCGGTTGCACAAACCCTTGTCGCGGTTGGCCTGGGCTGGAATGGAGCCGGTGCGATCACCATGGGTGCCGTTGCTACCGTGCAATGGAGTTGGATTCCTGCGCTTATTCTTGGCTCACTTGTTGGCGGTTATCTAGGAGCCAATACATCAATAAAAACTGGTAATGAGCGCATTAAGCGCTTGTACGAAATTATTACTTTGGTTGTTGCTATTAAGTTATTGTGGGGCTAAGTCGCCGCACAATAACTTGTCGTTTTTCTTGTGTTAGGCCGCTATTCGGCGGCGGCGCTGGATAAATACAGCGGGTAGTAGCAGCAATAAAAATCCAAACGCACCACCGGCCGCCGTGCTATTTGAGCTGCTAGAACTCACTTTTGTGAGCGTGGCGCTAATACTTTGTTCATCAAACGCTGGGCTTAACGAAAACGTAATATCTGGGCTCATCGGATGTTCAATTAGCAACGTTTGTGGCAAACCATTATTCAAATCTGTTTCCCATTCGTAGCTAACCGAGCGGCTACCGTTGGCTGTCGTTTCTATTGTTTCTACATCGCCACTGCTCAAGGTGACTGACAATACCGGTAGCTCATCGAAGTTAAAGTTCTGAGCAGTAATTGTTCCGTACAGGTGATAGGCAACATCGATAGTGCTAGTGTTGGACGGTGCGGCTGCCATTGTGATTTCTATATTAGTCGCACCAGCATCCGGTATTACGGTTCTAGTGGTGAAACCAGCGGCGCTAATGACCAGTGGTAAATCTACTTGTGGCAGATCAAGCGTTATGTCTCCATCGGCATTGGAAATCGCACTGTCGTTGACTCCCCAGCCGGATGTCCGCTCGTCGTCTACCAAGACATCGACATCGGAAAGATCGTTACCATCCTCATCAACAATATGTATAGCCAATGTTCGCGCAGCAACGCTTGCAAGCGTTAGTTCGCCTGTGGGGATATTACTGCCATAAGCACTAATAACCGAATCGCTCGTCACGCTGTTGGCCACATCAAGGAAGGCGCTAACGCGGTTGTAATTAACGCTATCGTCTGGGCTGATGAGAGTAGATATGGGCGTTCCCTCATCATCAATCCAAGCAATATCACTGTTGTCGCTATCGAGCGTTAGAGTGCTCGCAGCAGCGGCCCCTTCGATATCAACTCTTGTGACACTTGAACCGGCTAATAGTGGATCGACTTGGCTGATTAAACGCACAGGGCGTTCAATATAATAAGTAGCGCTCAAGCCGTTGCTGTCGGTTACGTCGAGGGTATATACCCCAGCGAATGCGCCACTTTCTGGCATGGCTAATACATAGCTATTAGTGCTATTACTGAGTAAGTCGGTGCGGTATTCGCCGTTGTAGAACACGGTGACCGTCAGAGACTCATCGCCACCACTTAAGGCCACGGTCGTGTCGCTCAGAGTATTTTCGGCTAGGGTATCGCCATCGCCAAGGGTATTAGCTCCCGACGACAAAGCATGTGCAGGGTACACCGAAATCGAAATATCTAAGTTGCTGCTATCGACCCCGTCGTTGGCATTGATGCGCACATTAAAATCGCCAGTACTTGATGGCGCTACGGTTAATGCCGTGCCGCTTAAACTGGCATTTAGAGCACCGTCGGTTGCGCCACTAACTATCGTTAGGGTGATAGGGTCGCTGTTCGCATCGGTGGCGGAAATGGTGAATGTATCGGTGTCGTCAACAAGCATCTTGCGAGCGCTAATACTAGTTATGACGGGGGCATCATTTACAGAGGCATCGATGAGAGTCACAACAAAACTGGTGCTTGCGGTTAGTGCGCCGTCGGATACTTGTAGATTAATGGTGCTCGCACCTGTTTGACCACTGACCGGTGCGATTGTCAGCGTAGTGCCAGATACACTTGCCGTGAGCTTGCCAGCATCATAGCTAGTGACGGAGAACGTTAAGCTATCACCATCTATATCAGCACCACTAAGTGTTACTACTTCAGTACTGTCGTTGGCTTGATTTCGATTGCTCACAGCACCGATTGTTGGTGTGTCATTTACCGCGTTTACCGTCACGGCGAATGTCTCGCTATCGGTGAGTGCACTGTCTGAAACGCTAACCGTAATGGATCCGCTACCGTTGTAATTCGCTGTTGGCGTGATGGTTAAGCTGGTGCCACTGAGCGATGCGCCTAAGTTTGCACTGGCCGAATCTAGGCTGTAGGTCAAGCTATCGGCATCCAAATCAGTAGCACTTAGAGTAACCGACAATGTACCGTCTTCGTTTAGACTTTTCGCACCAATAGCACTTAATGCGGGGGCATCGTTAACGGCATTTACAGTAACGCTGAATGCTTCGCTGTCTGTATCTGTGCCATCCGAAACGCTGACAGTAATGCTGCCGCTGCCGTTGTAATTGGCAGTAGGAGTAATCGTGAGAGTCGTACCACTCAGCGAAGCACCTAGGTCGGCGGTCGCAGAATCAAGCGAATAGGTGAGGCTGTCGCCATCGCCATCGGTAGCACTTAAAGTAACGGATAGGGTGGCATCTTCATTGAGCGATTTTGCTCCAATCGCTGCGAGTACTGGAGCATTGTTGGGCGCGGGTGTGTATAGCGTCCAGCCGATATCTGCGAGTAATTGCGCCGCCAGACCTGCGGTCTCAATAAACTGGGTATAGACAGGCTCCATGATTTCATTCGGAGTAACAGCGGTATCAAAATGGCTAACAGACGAGCCAGATTCGTAACTTGAAGGCGCGTACATTTGCATACGACCAGCATTCACACCAGCAGAGTAATTACCGCTTTCGGCATTAACTAAGGCTCCTGTCCAAACCAGATTACCTGTGTTGGTTATCGCTGTCGCGCGGTTAGCGGCGTTCATATTGGTGAGCATGGGGCTGTTGCTCGCATTCATAAGTTTCTTGGTATACGAATCAAATACGTCGACATTGGTGCTGCCGTTGAAGAAATAAGCACTGCTTGAACCGTCGCTTTGGAGCAAGGACAAAAATCCCATGCCGTGGAGAAGTTCGTGAATCACTACCGATAGCAGAGAGCTGTCGCCATTGGTTGGATCACCATAGCCGTAATACCAATCGGTGGTGCCTAAGCAATAGCTATTATCGACATCAGAATTAAACTCCGCGTTAATCTCCACCACGCCCGTCGTTATGTCGGCACCATTGATTTGATTGTATAGGGCATCGGGGTACACATCGTAAGTGCTACCCGTCCAAATAAATTCGTAATCGGCAGGGCCTGCGCTACCCAATACGCCGGAGGACGGGCCGCAGCTTAGTGGATTGAATTGCGCATTCACGCTGACATCAATACTGACATCGTAGGTAGTATTAAGTATGTCTGCAGCGCGCTGAAAGACATTCAAGCGCTGCTCGCCAAGGGTCGTTCCTGGGTTGCCATCAATAGCTGAAACAGCGGTGGCATCGTTAAAACCCTCGCCACCGCCGTCGCCATTTACAATCAAAATATCGGCCTGAGCCGAGCATGTGAAAAGCGCGCTGATCAGTAAGGTAGTTTTAATATTCATTGTGCGGGCACCTCAACCTGACCGAGTGGCTGAATTTGGCGTTCAACCGTGCTCATACTGCCATCGGGATTGATGACCGCCATGGTGACAACTTCCCACTGGCGGCGCGCAGGTAAGCTGAAACCACCTTGACCATTTGGTACGGGCGTTAGTTCAGCGGCTGGAAGACGGCGTTCATCGATATAGGTTTGCAGATGCTCAGGCAGGGCGCCTGAATCATCATCTACGTGTGAGTGTTCGTTTTTCGATTGCGCTACTGACGGCTGCTGCGCAGCTATAACTGATGGTGTTCTTGCGCTAGCGGGTGAAGATGAAGCCGGATTCACCAATGGCTCCACTTGTGCGCTTTGAATGGAAACAACCGACTTATCCGGCACGGTCAGCCAGAGCACTGCACTGATGGCGGCAGCAGCAGCGAGTAAAGGAAATAGAGGGCGCAAGTTCAAGGTAAAACTCCGAAGACGGATAGCGATACCTTTAGCCTAGACCTCAGTCAAAGGTACACCAGCGTCATCCAGTAATTTTGCGTTACCGTTTGCAGTTATTAGGGTAACAATCGGTGACTTTCTGACACTTTTTCGGGAGGCCGTCGTGGTTACAGGCAATGTTCATAACCGTACGTGTCGACGCACTCCTGTGCTCTATAAGAATTCCGCTGCATGGCAAAAGACTGTATGGCTAAACAGATGATCTAACCAAAACTGAAAAATCGTGCGCGTTTAGCCGCCAACCCAACTTTTAGCGTGCGCGTTTTGTTTTTCTTGCATTGAAAATACGCGGGTGAATCAATTAGTTACACAAGTCGCTCAAGTGATAACGCGCAAATTGTAAAGACGACTTGGTGTGTAAACGCGCATGCACGTTTACACACCGGTTAATTAGGCAGAATGCGGTACTTTTAATTGCTAAAACAGCACGTTAGACTCCGGTCAGAGAAGGGAAGCGAAGCGTCAAAACGCGCATGCGCATGAATAAACTGTTAGGGTCATCATGAAAGAACCAGATATTGATTTGACTGAGGAAGAGCGATTACTCCTTTCTCATATCGCCTTCAACTGGGCAAATCACGAGGAACTTCGTGGTTCACTCAAGCCGATGGGTGAATTGGCAGCTTGTCTGCTGGAGAGAGGGGCAATACCAGCCATACGTATTTGCTACTTCAATGACGCCAGTTTCAATCCTGGTGGCAGGGGCAAATCGCGTGAAGACGTATTCGAAAAAAATGGCACGTCTGGAGAGAATATTCTGTGTCACCCGCACTTTCTAAAGCATTTCAAGTACTTCCTCTTTGGCCCCGAACTACCTACCTCCGTAATAGAAAAGTTCCAAAACGAAGCCTCATGCTCTGGGCATCTAACGTGCGGCGACATCAATGAACTGACGCCTTACGCACGGTCATGCGTTCGAAAATATAACCTTGTTCCACATGATGCCGCAGATGAGTTCTATAAACTTTCTATTGAATGCGGTGCCATACCTTCATCTGCTGCAATAATTCGAAGCTCTGTTCGTGCAGTTAAAACTCAATAGTCTGCCCCTAACAAGTGGTTCAAACCGTTCGCTTCGCTCACTGGGACGGGCTAAAGCCCGCCCCTAACCAAACTTAGCTGGGCGATTCATTTGCTGAGGAGTCTCACAGGATGTATGTACCGAACTATTTTAAGGAAGACGACACTGGAACGCTTCAGCAGTATATCCGTGACTACGGATTTGGCCTGCTGGTGGTTGCGGATGATAGTGGAATTGAAGCAAACCATATCCCCTTTCTTCTGAGCTCTGTAGAAGGCGGTACCTTGGGGCGGCTTCAGTGCCATCTGGCTCGAAACAATCCGGTCTGGCTGCGCCTGCAAGATGGGGCTCGAGTTCTTGTCGTTTTCCAGGGGCCGGATGCTTACATTTCTCCCTCGTGGTATGCAACCAAAGCAGAAACGGGCCGTGTTGTTCCGACGTGGAATTATCTGGCTGTTCACGCAGAGGGGAGTGCCCGCATCGTGGAGGATCCAAACTGGCTGAAAAGCCATCTTCATCGCCTTACTGATCAGCATGAAGCTAGCATGGACAACCCTTGGTCCGTTGATGACGCTCCAATGGATTTCACCGAACGCTTGGTACAGGCTATCGTTGGTGTAGAAATCGAAATCGAGACTCTGGTCGGTAAGTTGAAAGCAAGTCAGAACCAACCGGAAAAGAACCGGGCTGGTGTTAAGGCCGGACTCGAGGCCGGAGAAGGAGTGCACAACCGTGCCATGGCTAAGCTCATCAGCTAACAAAGGGCTGTTGTCGGACGGTTTTTCCGTCGCTCCGCTTCTACAAAACCGCCGCAAAGCCCAGCGTTAGCATTCATATCATCTTAAGGAGAAACGATGAAAAAATTACCACAATGGAAGTCACTACTGGATAACTTCCCCAATAAACCTGCTGGAGACGTGTTCGCTGAGATTGGGGGTAAAGTTAAGCTTAATTATGATATTGGTGTGTTTAGCAATGCTTGCGCAACTAGGATATCAAGAGCGCTAAATTTATCTGGAAGAGATCATGAGATTCCATTCTATAAAACAACAGATAGTAATGGAAATGATGTGATTCAAGTTTCCTCCGGTGGAAAGAAGCTTTGGTATATTTACCGAGTCAAGGTTATTACACAATATCTAAAAGAGACATACGGACAACCAAGGATAGTTGATCCCGCTAGTTACAAGCGAGATCCATCAGGTAAGAAAGGAATCATAATTTTTAAGGTGTCAGGGTGGTCTGATGCGACAGGACATGCCGACCTATGGAACGGGGTTTCTTGCGTAGGGTCTGATTATGGTGAAAAGGCAAGCCAGATATTTTTCTGGGAGGCATTCTAATGACTAAATATTTTCTTATTGTCATAATATCGGCTTTTTTATGCTCATGTGCTTCTAAGAAAGATGTATTCGAAAGTGGCTTATATGAATATTCTCAAGCTAACTGTCTGTATTGGTATTTTGAAAATAAGGGTTATGATACTAGCGATATTCGTAGTATTTCTGGCGGCATGGTGGAGATTTCAGGCGCATCTATAGAAAAATTTCAGGAGATATCTCTATTTATTAAAAACTATCGTCCTGATATAAAAACAAAAAACAATATTGATGTTGATCTTTATAGATGTTTCCACTTAAGGGATAGTGAAGAACTTAAAAATATTATCGAAGAGTGAATGCCAACAAACGCATTAAAAGCGAAAAATAGCACTCTGGCTGCTTTGTGTTTCCGCTTTGCTACAACGACAACCAATCGTCAATGGTCGTGATTAACTACCAAGATCAATTGCAGTCAGGGACGTTTTACCCCCCCCCC
>NZ_JAWUWR010000076.1:0-11997 GCF_034111725.1 Thalassolituus sp.
ACCGCTCTCAATTGCTGGATAGCAAGGCCGGAGCGGTTATTGTTCGACCAGAATTAGCCGATAGTGTTGCCAACGCGGCACTGGTTGTCGCTAATCCCTACCTTGCATTTGCCCGCACTACCCAATTGTTTGATAACCGTCCGATATTGCCTTCCGGTATACACCCAAGTGCTGTTGTAGCATCGACTGCTTCTATAGGCCATGACGTGAAAATCGCTGCCCATGTGGTTATCGGCGAACATGTCATTATTGGTGATCAATGTGAAATTGGTGCAGGTAGTGTTATCGGTGATCATTGTCAGTTGGGTGCTGGTTGTCGATTAAGTGCCAATGTCAGCCTTTATCATGATGTCACTTTAGGTGATCACGTTCGTATCCATTCAGGCGCTGTGCTGGGTGCTGACGGATTTGGATTTGCACCTAATCAAGGTCGTTGGGAAAAAATAGCCCAGCTTGGTGGCGTACGAGTGGGCAATAACACTGAAATCGGTGCAAATACTTGTATTGATCGTGGTGCATTGGATGACACCGTAATCGGTGACGACGTTATTCTCGATAACCAAATTCAGATCGCGCACAACGTACGAATCGGTGATGGTTGCGCAATAGCAGCCTGCAGCGGTATCGCAGGAAGTACTCAATTAGGCCGCAATTGCACCGTTGCTGGTGGCGTAGGCATAGCCGGACACCTAAAAATTGGTGATCGCGCTCATATTGCCGCCGCAGCGTTAATAACCCAATCCATAGGGGATGGCGAGATGTATGCTAGTGGTACATCGCAAATGCCCCTTAACGAGTGGAAACGCAGTGCAACACGTTTCCGCCAGCTCGATTCATTAGCCAAACGATTGCAAAAGTTAGAAAAAAGCCAACAAGGTAAAGCGTGATGTTTACTCACAATATTCAGAAAATTCAAGAAGTGATGCCGCATCGCTACCCGTTTCTGCTCTTAGATAGAGTGGTTGATGTCGATTTGGACGCAGAGGGTGGAGCTATTATTCACGCTTATAAAAACGTCAGCATTAATGAAGATTTTTTTAATGGTCACTTTCCGGGGCATCCGGTAATGCCCGGCGTTTTAACCTTAGAGGCAATGGCGCAAGCCGCTGGATTTTTAGGCGTTATGATGCAAGGCGATAAGCGTAAACCAACGACTATTTTCTATTTTGCTGGTGCTGATCATGTGCGTTTTAAGCGCCCAGTTGTGCCGGGAGACCAGTTAAAACTAGAAGCACGGTTGATTGGAAAACGCAGCGGTATTTGGAAATTTGATTGTCAGGCTATGGTGGATGACGAGGTTGTCTGTATCGCCGAACTTACCTGTGCTGAAAAAGATTTGGAGCAAAAATGATTGACCCAAGAGCAATTGTAGATCCGAGCGCGCGAATTGCAGATGGCGTTGAAATCGGTCCGTTTTCGATAATCGGTGCTGATGTCGAAATCGGTGAAGGTACAGTGGTAGGGCCTCACGTTGTTGTTCGTGGGCCAACGAAAATTGGAAAACATAATAAAATTTTTCAATTTTCGAGCATCGGTGAAGAGTGCCAAGACAAGAAGTACGCAGGAGAGCCGACCACATTAACGATTGGCGATCACAACGTTATTCGTGAGGCCTGTACTTTTCATCGCGGTACTATTCAAGACAATGGCCATACCCAAGTGGGTAGTCACAATTTATTTATGGTCAACGTCCACGTTGCCCATGATTGCGTGATTGGCGATCATGGTATTTTTGCTAACGATACCAATATGGCTGGCCATGTTAAAGTGGGCGATTGGGCGATTTTAGGCGGTAGCACGCAAGTACATCAGTTTTGCCAAATTGGCGCTCATTCGATGTGTGGTGCCGGTACGGTTGTTTTAAAAGATATCCCGGCTTATATCATGTCTCTGGGTTATCCAGCACAACCTCACGGAATCAATAGTGAAGGTCTAAAGCGTCGAGGCTTTAATGCCGACAGTATTAGCTTGTTGCGTAACGCCTATAAAACTATCTATCGCAAAGGGTTAACGTTGGCCGAAGCCTTAGAAATACTTCACCCCATTGCATTAGATGATGACGCTGTCGCTGTATTAGTGAATAGTTTAGAGAGTGCTACTCGCGGGATTATTCGCTGATATGCGTATTGCCATTGTTGCGGGAGAAACATCGGGCGATATGCTCGGTGCAGGTATGATTAAAGCGCTTAAAAAGCGCTATCCCAATGCCCATTTCGAAGGCATTGGTGGTCCTCTGATGCAAGCTCAAGGTATGGAATCTTTTGTACCTATGGAGCGCTTAGCCGTTATGGGCTTGGTTGAAGTACTCGGACGATTGTTTGAGTTATTAAAAGTTCGCCGCGATTTAATTCGTCGCTGGCGTGCTGATCCACCGGATGTTTTTATCGGAATTGATGCCCCAGATTTCAACCTTACGCTTGAGCAAAAGTTACGTGAATCGGGTATTAAAACGGCCCACTATGTGAGTCCTTCGGTTTGGGCATGGCGCGAGAAGCGCGTTTTTAAAATAGCCAAAGCCGTTGATTTAATGATGACACTATTTCCGTTTGAGGCACGTTTTTACCAAGAACATGATGTTCCGGTTAAATTTGTTGGTCATCATTTGGCGGATAGCATTCCGTTTGAAACCCCCGTTAAACCTGCGCGTGAGCATCTTGGTTTAGATTTGGATCGCCCTGTGGTTTGTTTAATGCCGGGGAGCCGTAATAGCGAAGTTGCTCGTCTTGGCGATTTATTTCTGGCAACGGCGGAGCACATGCTATTAAAGCGTGGTGATCTGCAGTTTATTATTCCTGCTGCAAGTGTTGACCGCCGTAATCAAATCGAAGCTATGCTATCGGCTCATCCTCGTACTCTGCCTGTTAAGGTTGTTCTTGGGCAATCGCAAACGTGTATGGCAGCAGCCGACACCATTTTGTTGGCATCAGGGACGGCAACGCTTGAAGCCATGTTGCTGAAAAAACCTATGGTGGTAAGTTATAAAATGGCGCCACTAACGTATCGAATTTTAAAGCGTTTAGTAACTCAGCCGTATATTTCTCTGCCGAATTTATTAGCCGGACGAGAGTTAGTACCAGAGTTTATTCAACACGAAGCGACTCCCGATAATTTAGCCGAAGCGCTACTGGTTAGGTTGGAAGACAGTGATGCGATGCATCAGTTACACGAAACCTTTCAGTTTATTCATCGTCAATTACGACGTGGTGCAGATGAAGAAGCTGCCAGTGCTATTTCGGAGTTAATCAATAGTGAGCGCTAACATCGAGCTCAACGACTTTGGTGTGGCGACAGACATTGAAGCCAATTTGCTAAAGCGTGGGTTGTTGTATTGCGGTGTTGATGAAGCGGGAGCGGGGCCCTTGTGTGGTGACGTTGTCGCTGCTGCGGTTATTCTTGATCCGAATAAACCGATTCCTGAGCTCACTGATTCGAAAAAATTAAGCGAGAAAAAACGTGAACGCTTATTCGATATTATTCGTGAACAAGCTCTCGATTTTTGTATCGCTCGTGCCACGGTCGAAGAAATCGACAGCATTAATATCTTAAATGCACGTATGCTGGCGATGACTCGTGCTGTGGCGGGTCTCACGTTGCCGTGTGAGCATGTATTAGTGGACGGTAATCGTTTACCTGAGCTAGATATAGAAGCGACTGCCATTATTAAAGGCGATGCTTTAGTTGCCGCTATTTCGGCAGCATCAGTCTTAGCGAAAGTACATCGTGATAGAGAAATGCTAGTGCTTGATAAAGAATATCCTGGTTATGGCTTTGCTAAGCACAAAGGCTACGGCACCGCTGCTCATTTAGAGGCGCTCGTCGCGCTCGGCCCTTGTGCCATTCATCGTCGCAGTTATGCGCCAGTCAAAGCTTTGCTTACCGATAATTAATTATTTATTGAACTGATTTGCTAAGGCGTAGGTACGTGAACGCAATTCATCTCGTAGTTCTTCTTCGCTGGTGAATTGTGCAAGTTCGTCGATTTCCAAACGTGCGCCTACACCAATATTCAAGACTGTTTTTTGTTTCTTTAAAAATTCGGCCGGTATTCTAACCGTACGTAACATCGGGTTGATTTTACCCATTACGTGGAAACTCATACTATTTTGACCAGCAAAGAAAATAGGGATAACCGGAACATTTGCCTGTTTAATTAAGCGCATACTGGATAGCGACCACGGTCGATCGACAACGCCTTTCTGCCCTGGGTACCAAGTTGATACTTCTCCCGCGGGGAATAGGCCAAGACCTAAGCCTTTGCCTAGCTGTTCGAGTGATTTTTTGGTTCCCCCCATGCCTTTTGGACCTGAGTTTTCAAAAGGATTTACGGTTATAAATAGGTCGGCAAAAGGAGCAAAATAACTGAGTAGAAAATTGGCTACAGCTCGAAACTCAGGACGACGACGACCAACAATGAGTAATAATATAATACCGTCAAGAAAACCGAATGGGTGGTTGGATACAGTGATGAATGGGCCTTCTTTAGGAATGGCAGCATCTAGAGCAGCAACATCAAAATTCACAGCCATGCCAAAGTGATCTAGTGCTTCTTCGATTAAATCAATGCCTTCCTTGGCATTCATTTGCTTATACACCTTGTTGAGCTCAGGCGCTTTTAGTAAATACAAAATGAAGTCAGCTTTGCGTGGTGACAACCCCGTAGCTTTTATCAATCCATCGCGATCAATCAATTCCATGCTGTACCTATTACCTAAAGTCGTTGAATCGCTGGCATAATAGCAGCCGTAAGCTGAGGAACAATAGTGAACTTAGCGAAATTTAGGGTGAGAATTGAGATCAATGGCGCTTCAGGTTGATGTGGTAATTATAGGTGCTGGTGCAGCAGGCTTGTTTTGTGCGGCGAATGCTGCGAAGAAAGGCCGTTCTGTGTTGGTGCTAGATCATGCCAACAAGGCTGGTAAGAAGATTCTGATGTCTGGAGGAGGTCGCTGTAACTTCACTAACTATTACATCGAGCCTAGTCGTTACCTCAGTCGTAATCCTCATTTCTGTAAATCGGCATTGAGTCGTTACACTCAATGGGATTTCATCGGACTGGTCGATGCTCATGGCATTCCTTGGCACGAGAAGAAGGATGGTCAGCTGTTCTGCAATAACAAAGCCGTCGATATCTTGAATATGCTACTGCAAGAGTGTGATGCAAGTGGCGCAGAAGTCCGTCTAAATACGAAGATTACAAGTATTGAAGTACTCGAAAATGGCGGCAAGGCGCGCTATCAGGTAAGCATCGAAGAGGATGATATTCGCTGTGAATCGGTTGTTATCGCGACCGGTGGGCCATCAATTCCGACATTGGGGGCCACAGGGTACGGCTATGAGATTGCCAAGCAGTTTGGCCTCAAGGTTTATCCACCGGTAGCGGGCTTAGTGCCTTTTGTCATAACAGATCAAACTAAATCTTTGGTGGAAACTTTGTCTGGCACTGCGCTGCCTGTGCAAGTGCAGTGCGGAGAGCAAAGCTTTAGCGATGATATGTTATTTACCCACCGAGGTTTGAGCGGTCCTGCGATTCTACAAATATCCTCATATTGGTCACCGGGTTTAGCGCTTTGCATTGACCTGTTACCCAGAATGAATGCTGGTGAGGCATTGCGCCAACAACAGCACGAACGCCCCAAATTAAAGCTACGAACTTGGCTGGCGGAACAGACTACACAAAAATTCGCTGAAGTTTGGCTTTCTGGTCATGGAGAAGCCGAACTAACGCTGGCTGAGTTGGACGGCGAAGCGATGGATGCTATCGCTAGTCGATTGCATGCATGGCAGGTAAAACCATCAGGCACCGAAGGTTATCGCACTGCCGAGGTTGCTCTGGGAGGCGTAGACACTGACGAGTTGTCATCGAAAACGATGGAATCGAAGTCTCACCCGGGCTTATTCTTTATTGGTGAAGTGGTTGATGTCACTGGTCATTTAGGGGGGTTTAACTTTCAATGGGCTTGGGCGAGTGCTTGGGCTGCAGCTGAATATGCTTGAAATCAGCAAATGGTAACTTAGATATGGTTACTATTTGTTGCATCGTGCGTCGAGAAAACGCTATTTGATCTAATATATAACCTAAAGTTTGCTCGAGCTCTCTATTTAAAGCTGAAATATCGCCCCGTAGTCGACATTACTGAGCTAACTCCCTTTTCTGACAAAAAAATGACTTGGATGTTTGATTCTATAGATGGATTTTTTGACATCTTTAGGGCTTCTTAAATCAGGATGTTTACCAGCCTCAATATCTTTATCGCTATATGCATATTCGGCATTAGCAACGATATGTTGAATCTGTCGTTATCTGCTTCATTGACTAGACTGAAGACATACAGTAGATGAGCCACAGATTATGTCTATTTTTTCGCATCCTAGTGTTAATGCTGATCGGATAGTAAGACCGATCGTATTACTTGTCGACGACGAGGAAAATATCATAAGAGCCCTCAAACGGACGTTGTCTCGAATTGGCGTAGATATCGTTAGTGCTCCTTCGGCGCGTGAAGCTCTCTATATACTTGAAAATACTGAAGTTGATTTGATCATCTCTGACATGCGCATGCCGGAAATGAATGGTGCAGATTTTTTGGCTGAAGTTGCCCAGCTATATCCCGACACCCTGCGCTATATTTTAACGGGTTATTCCGATATGGAATCAACTATTAAGGCCGTCAATGAAGGTTGCATAGCGGGTTACCTGACGAAACCTTGGGACGATATTGCATTGCGAGAGCTATTAGAGCGCAGTTTACATTCGAAGTTGTTAGAAGTGCGTAATCGCGAACTATCGGCAGAGTTACTGCAGCGCAATAAGGAACTTGCCGACCTCAATCAAACGTTAGAGCAACGTGTAGAACGACGAACACTGGAGATCAAGCAGCAATCCGTAGTTATAGAACAATCATTTAATGAGCTTAGTGTTAGCTATCATCATATGGTAAAGCTAGCCTCTAGTATTGCAGCAATGCGTGAGCCAGAGGCCGCACCGGCGGCGGGTTTACGAGCGCAATTGGCAGAAATGCTGGCTCGCGATATAGGACTGTCGGAGCAAGAAGTCTCAGTCATTCGGGATGCGGCATTGTTAGCCGAGTTGGGAAGGGTGAGTTTCCCCGACACCCTAATGGGTAAGGCTTACAGTGATTATAGCAAACTAGAGTTACAGATTTTTGGCCGTAATCCGCTGCATGCAGAGGCCGCGTTAATGGGTATTCCAGGTTTGGTAAATGCAGCAGCCATCGTTCGTAGTCAGTACGAGCGATACGACGGCTCAGGCTTTCCCGATAAGTTAGTTGGTGATGCGATTCCTTTGGGTGCTCGTATTCTTGCTATTGTTCGGGACTATATTGATTTAATTCGTGGGCGAATAAATGGCGAACATTTACCTGCCGCCGTTGCTCGCGCAGATATTCTCAGTTTTGCTGGTACACGTTATGACCAAGTGCTTGCTCAACGTTTCGTACAATTGAGTGCTGACTTACTTGAAGACGAATTTGCTATTAATGAACAGCGACTAGTAGCCAATGAATTGAAGGTAGGGATGAAGCTAGCCCGAAATCTCTATAGTGAAAAGGGAATCATTTTACTTACAGAGGGACACGAATTAACTGCAGGTCTAATTGAGAAGATCATTGAACTACAAGATATGTCAGATGAGTCTCTCGCAATATTAGTGCGAAAAAGCGTTAATAATTGTCATGGAGATGAGGAGGGAGGCGTTTAGTATGAAAGGTATAGTTTTCGATATTCTGAGAGATATGGTTGAAGAAAGCTACGGACTAGAAGGCTGGAATTCGATTTTAGAAAAATCTGGTTCAAACGGTTTGTATATATCTACTGAAAGTTATAAGGACGATGAATTATTCTCTTTGGTCGGAGCTGCAAGTGAAATTACTGGTATTGCAGTCAATGATCTTGTATTTAAATTTGGGGAATATATGGTAAGTCAATTTTATAGTCGTTTCCCCATTTTTTTTGATCGCTCTAAAGGCTTAATTGATTTTTTACTGTCGATTGATCGTATAGTTCATCTTGAAGTACGAAAATTGTACCCTGATGCTAATTTACCGAGCTTTAACTACCAAAAAGGTGATGATAGTTCTTTAACCATGATTTATCGATCAGAGCGTAAGTTATGCCGCTTAGCGGAGGGATTAATTTCAGGATCTGCCAAATTTTTTAATCAAACGTACACGATGAACCATGATCCTTGCATGCACCATGGCGCTGATGCTTGTCATCTTAAGATTCAGCTGACGGGAGAAGCAAATGGCATCTGATATTTATCAAGAAGCCTATCAGCGTGAAAAGTTGCTGCGTAAGGCCGCAGAACAGCTACTTGAGGACAAGTCTCGGGAGCTTTTTGCGTCTTTCGAGGAATTGCAACTCGCTCACCAAAATATGAAAGAAAATCAAAAGCTCATGGTGCAATCTGAAAAGATGGCATCATTAGGGGTGTTGTCCGCTGGAGTTGCTCACGAAATTAATAATCCTGTGGGTTTCATCTACAGTAACTTTTGCTCTATGTCAGAAGGTCTTGGAAATATATCTAAATTCATTCTTTCGATGAATAAAATGATTTCTGAGGCGAGTAATATCGCTATGGTTCGTGCCAAATGGACTGAGCAAATCCAACAATATGATATTGAATATTTAATGATGGATTTTCCTAGTCTGTGCGAAGAAACGATTGATGGTTTGGAACGAGTAAAGCAAATAGTTGCCGACTTGAAATCATTTGCCAGAGAAGATTCTGGTGCAATGGACCCTGTTAACGTTAATGAGTGTTTGCGGGCAGCGGTAAACATTTTAAGTAATCAAACAAAGTATCATGCGACAGTTGATGTTGAGTATGGTGATATACCTAAGACATTAGGTTATTTTGGTAAGCTGAATCAGGTTTTCACTAATTTAATTGCAAATGCCAATCAGGCTGTTCGCGAAAATGGACATATAGAAATTGCCACGCACTTTGTAAGCAACTGGATAGAAGTCAGTGTGAAAGATAACGGTCATGGTATTGCTCAAGAGAATCTAGAACAATTGTTTACGCCGTTTTTTACCACTAAGCCCGTAGGCGAAGGTACAGGTTTAGGCTTATCTATTTCACACGGCTTTATTAAAGAACATGATGGCGAAATTGTCGTGGAAAGTACTTTAGGAGTGGGCACTACCTTCACTGTCCGCTTGCCAGTTAAAGAGATTGTGTAGCTCGAGCGCTGCTTAAATCTTTTGGTGCGATCAGTGGTAATGCAACTTGCCCAGTGATTGTGCCGCTAGACAATAATCCTTCGGAGTTCGCTAGGTACTGCCAAGTGAAGCCCTGCAATACAACGCCAACTTCATCCCCAGCTTGCAGCTGAAATGACACTGCTGGAAATTCTTGTCGGTATAGTCCATCTCTCGGCAAGGGTAGATATTGATCACTTAATATTTCTATATGACGTTTCCCTGCTTTACGAATCCCCAGTGCTAAGTAGCCAACGCCATCGTGTGCGCTCTCGGTAGAAGTGAAATTCACATCAATTAAGGGAACACCCAATAGATCGATAGATTGGTCTGCACGGTACAAAGGAACAAATTTAGGACGAATAGAACCGCCCGTTGCTTGTAATTCTGTTTGGCTGGACAGAGGCCTAATGCTATCCATAAGGATATCGAGCGGATCGAGGATGCCCTCTAATAAGCCACTCGGGGTTAAATGAAAGGTCGTAGTTGGAATGACAAAGGAATCACCACCATAGGTTACTTGTTCAAGGTTTCGGCCAATATCGTCATCAAACGTTAAACATAGCCTAGGGATTTCTTGTGGTGGAGGGATGCCTTTAAGTTTTTCATCAAGCCAGTCCAGAATCATGGTCTGTGTATCGAATACTTGATCATCACACACAATCGTTTCTTGGGTATTAAAAATAGGTAAGCCAGACCAAGGCTGAATTGGCCAAAGTTTATGGCCATCTTGAATACCAATAAAGCGAATATCATGGCCGCTGGAGAGTGCACATTTTAGGTTGTTTAAGCCTTGGTTTAGTGGGAATAAGGTATCTTTAAAGCCTTGAATAAATAGAGCGTCAGCTTGGATGGACATCCCTTGAGCGCAGTACGTCATCGGACTGCGTCTATCCATATCAGCATCGACCTTATCGTTCATATAGCCATTGAATAGGGCGAGGTATTCCGGTTCTATTGCCATGCCAAAATCAAAACCACTACTGAAGGTACCGAGCAATCCTAACGTCCCACCCCACGCGCTTTTAACATGCCGGTTAGCGCCAAATGCGTCAGATAGATCCCACCATGTGGTTAGCGGCACAATGGCATCAATACGAGGATCACGCAGGCTCGCGTTGACAGCTGAGCCGCCGCCATAACTTTCGCCAACGGCGCCAATAATCGCATCGCCATTGTCGTCTTTGCTAATTCGAGGAATATTGGCGATGGCCCAATCGATCACGGCACTAAAATCTTTTACTTCAAAGTCTGGGTCCATTAGATGAATCTCGTCTCCGGACTCGCCGACACCGCGTTGATCGAATGAAATCATCCAATATCCGCGATGCCATGCGGCAATCGAGCTCGTACCCGATAGCATGAGCTGGCCATATAAACTGAGTGGGCGCGCCGCTCGTGTGCCACCAAAGCCATTGGTGTGCAATATAAGAGGGGCGTTCTCACCAGCAGCAAGCTGTGGCTGATAAAGTGTTAGACCTATCGTAGTGCCGTCATGGCTCTTGATAAGTATCTGCGTATAGTTTTCATTCAGCGCCTGAGTAGTAGAAGGCGAATCGAATTCAAATGACGCCGCGGTTAGCCACTGAAATACAATAACCGCTACTATTAACGTCGCTAAAACATACAAAAGTCGTTTAAACATCGTACTCATCTACCCAATTTAATATTCGCGGATCATATCAGTGTGGTCACTATAGAACAGCTGCTAAGACGGACATTCGCTGGGTTTATGAAGCTATGGACCTGAAATTAGCATGCAAACTGTGTGAAGATTGTCCGCATTCACACAGAAAATATTAGGTATAGATACTATTGATTTCAATTATGACTCGCGAGGCACTAAGATTCGCCTGTCCAAAACTTTAAACTCTTTGAAAGTCGAGCTTATAAGCACGAATTCGGGGAGTAACAAATCGCCCACCCACCCATTTGAAGGATTGACCTATGTCAGCTTATCAAGATGAAATCAAAGCGTTGAGCAGCGTTATTGAAGCAAACGGCAGCCCTTGGGCCGCTATCAGTGCTGAATCTGCAGCTCGTATGCGCGTGCAGAACAAATTCAAAACTGGTCTAGATATCGCTAAGTACACTGCAAACATCATGCGTGCAGATATGGCTGCATTTGATGCAGACAAATCTAAGTACACTCAGTCTTTGGGTTGCTGGCATGGTTTCGTAGGTCAGCAAAAGCTGATCTCTATCAAAAAGCATTTCGGTACCACTGAACGTAAATACTTGTACTTGTCTGGTTGGATGGTTGCAGCACTACGTTCTGATTTTGGTCCTCTTCCTGACCAGTCAATGCACGAGTAAACTGCCGTAGCTAGCCTAGTTGCTGAGCTTTACACCTTCTTGCGTCAAGCTGATGCACGTGAACTGGGTATGTTGTTCCGTGAACTAGACGCAGCTCGTGAAGCTGGTGACACTGCTAAAGCAGCTGAAATCCAAGATAAAGTTGATAACTACGAAACTCATATCGTACCTATCATTGCTGACATCGACGCTGGTTTCGGTAACGCTGAAGCGACTTACTTGATGGCTCGTCAAATGATCGAAGCAGGCGCTTGCTGCTTGCAGATCGAAAACCAAGTTGCTGATGAAAAGCAATGTGGTCACCAAGACGGCAAAGTGACGGTTCCACACGCGGACTTCCACAACAAGCTGCGCGCTTTGCGTTACGCTTTCCTTGAGTTAGGTATCGACAACGGTCTTATCGTTGAACGTACTGACTCTGAAGGTGCTGGTCTGACTAAAGAAATCGCTGTCGTTAAA
>NZ_JAWUWR010000077.1:0-77614 GCF_034111725.1 Thalassolituus sp.
CGTCACACATACCTTCATCCGGACTGATATCGGTTAAGAAGCCTAAGCGACCACGGTTAATGCCCAACACTGGTGTATTGAAGCGCGCCAGCGCACGCGCTGCACCTAGCAAACTGCCATCACCGCCAACAACGATCACGAGATCGCAAATTTCGCCCAACAGGTTAACGTTGGACACTTGCATACCATGTCCAGGCATCACTTCAGCAATACGGTCATCCAAAATGACGTGATAACCTTCATCGACCATGTAACGCGACAAACGGCGAATCGTTTCAATTACTTTATTACTATTTAATCGACCGATAATGCCGATATTGCGAAATTCTTCCATTACGAAACCTGATCACCTCAATTTGGGCGCAGCTATGTTACTGTGCGCGCTATATTTGTTAGGCACTGCTGCAAAAATATGGCAAAGCATTGCCATAGAAACGTTAGTCGCTTTATACCATACAGGAGTGAAAAACACTTGTTGACCTCCCCGCTTAGTCCAGAGCATCCATTTTTTGCGATCGGGTGTAAAGCTCAGCGCGATATGGTGTGGAGCGTACTCGGACCATCCATACTCGATTGCTTATGGGCTCCGCAGCAGCCCAGCTGGCTGCAAGCCGATTGGCAACTACTCAGTCATGTGCATGCTGAGTTTACCCCAGAGTTTTCCAGTACTCGCCTTGGTCTTATGTTCGAGCAACTATGGCAGCATGCCCTGTCGCTCGCAGCGCTGAAATGGCAAGCAAATTTGCAAATAAGCAGTCCAGAGCGAACACTAGGCGAGCTAGATTTACTCCTAAAACAAGGAGATAAAGAGTGGCACCTAGAGCTAGCGCTTAAGTTTTACTTGGGTTATCGCAACGAGTGGATTGGACCTAATCGTCGAGATCGACTCACCGACAAACTGACCCATACCCAATCTCATCAACTAGCGTTATCGCAACAGCCCGAAGGTCAACAAGCACTCGAAATTGCTGGCTGGCATAATCCTGAGCCCCAAGCACTCATGCGCGGCTGCTTATTTCATCCCGCCAAACCAGAATTTAACGGAAGCCTTCCTGAAGAGGTATCTGCAAGCCACTGGCGCGGGCGCTGGTGTCACTTTCGAGATGCCGAAGCGGTATTGCCCGAAGGTCCTTGGTACGTATTGTCCAAACCAGATTGGATTAGTCCTGCACTTTGCCCGCTAACAGTGGAGCGCGTAGAACTCATTCGATATTTAACGGCCCACTTTGAGCATTTGACGGTTGCGGTTTGTGCCGTCGTTGCAGTTCAAGGCAGTCATGGCTGGGTCGAACAACAACGTTGGCTAATCATGCCTGATAACTGGCCGCAGGGGCTGGAGTGAGATCCATCCCCCTTCGCCCTTGCAAACCGCCGGTATGAACAATCAAACGACGCACATTCGCCAATCGGCCCGCCGCCTGCTCTTGCTCTAAGGCCCAAATAACCTTGGCCGTGTAAACCGGATCAAGCGGCAATTCAAGCGTATCGTAGCGCTGAATTACACGCTTTACTGACTCAGAGAAACGTCCAAAGCCACCACTATGATACTCATCGAGCACCTGCCAGCCTTTGCCAGAGCCAAGCTCTCGTTGCCAACGTCTTTGTTGCTCGCCTTGATCCGCTACGCAATTAACACCAACAAGCTTTGTCTGGGGTGCTAGATTTGCAGCCATTCCTAGCGCCGTAGTGCCAGTTCCTAGCGCCAGCCATACTTCGTCATAGCCTGACGCTCGTTCGGCGATTAAAGCACAGCCCTGGCGACCCTCAGCCCCATCGCCGCCTTCAGGAATAACCCATGCATCCCATTGCTGAGCTAACTCCTGCCGGTAAGCTTCGTCGTAGCGTAATGCATACTGTTGTCGATTACAGAACTGCAACTGCGCTCCCCAACGCTGACAATCGACTAACGTTGGCGTCAGTGGCAATTCAGCAAAGCCTCGCACCATTATAATCAGCGGCACATTCGCCTGTGCACAAACAGCCGCTAACGCGTGAAGATGATTCGAATAAACACCACCAAAACTCAATAATCGAGTGCGGCCAGAAGCTTGCCAAGCCCGTAAATGGCCAATTAGCTTAAATATTTTATTACCGCTAATAACTGAATCCAGTTTATCCAAACGTAAAACATCGCAACGTCCCTCACCGGCCCATTCGGGCAATGCATGGATGGGGGCTGCTTTGGCGGCAATCGAAAGGACTAATTCATTGGGCGAAATACAGGTCATCTTAGGATCAAATTAAAATTTCTTTTTAGACTGCGCTGATGGATTGCTGGGGATTCCGAACTGATCATTGGCTTCCGAAGCTTCCTCTTTCGACAATGCACGCGACAACGCATCATTTGAATTAAGATTGTCTTTGCTGTTGTACAACGCCGCAGTGCGCTGAGCTAATTCACGAATGCGTTCTGTCTTTTCTGGATACTGTAGATCAAACTCTATCAGTAATTTCTTCGCCGCCTTGTAGTAATTAGAAGCCGTCAGCACATCTCCGCGCTGCCCAGCAACATCACCTTGGGCCGTATAAGTGTCGACCTCGCGCTCCAGCATGGTCATACGCAGGTAGCGACGATATTCCAACATCGCCGTTTCAGATATTACCCGACCTTTCGCTAACGGCCCCAGCGTCTTTAAGATACGCGTTAACTGCCGACGCCCGTAACGTAACTCCCGATCACTTTTGAACACCTTACGCAAATTTTGATTTTGGCTAATCTTCTGACGATACTCTTCAACATCGAACGATTGCGTGGCCGGTCCATCTTTGCCCGCTTTAGGCATCGCACTCTCCGCTCGCTCGTATAGCTGCACCACACGATCCAAAACGACTTGCTGAATTTCTTGATGGTTATCGACCACGATCAAAAATTCGAGCGCTTCCAGTAAGTCATCAGCCTTTTGTTTTACTAGCCGCGCTTGCTCCCGCTTAGCATTACTTGCTTGCTGCTTGCGCCCCAAAAATACGAAGGCAAACAAGACTAAACTGATGGGTACCGCGATAGCGATTACCAATCCAATTGCCGACATAGATTAAGCCTCTCCGTGAATAATGTGCTATTCCTAGCAAGTCAGCGATAAAAAAATGTAGCCGATCAAGACCATAATCGGGCATATAGATGTCGCTACTGAGTGAAAGTTTAGCAACTTTTCCGCACACTGCCGGTCAAGTTGCAACATCGGAAATATACATCCGGACTTGACCGCACCCAGGGGTGTGCCTTTAAAGTGTCGCCTCTTAGGCTCGCTGAATCATCAGAATAAGGGTTAATCAAAGGACTATGGGCAAATCTCTGGTCATCGTGGAATCGCCAGCAAAGGCTAAAACGATTAATAAGTACCTGGGCAATGATTTCATTGTGAAGTCCAGTGTCGGCCACGTGCGCGACCTGCCAACATCAGGCTCTGCTAGCAAGAGCGATCCGAAGGAGCGTGCTCGTCAAGCAGCGCTTACTCGTAAAATGTCGCCTGATGAAAAAGAAATTTACAAAAAGCAAAAGGCACAAGACCAACTTATTAACCGCATGGGTATTGATCCCGAGCACGGTTGGAAGGCGTCTTATGAAATCCTTCCCGGCAAAGAAAAAGTCGTGGAAGAACTAAAACGCCTCGCAAAAGATGCTGATCAAATCTATCTCGCAACGGATTTGGACCGCGAAGGGGAAGCCATCGCTTGGCACCTGCGGGAAATTATCGGCGAGAAAGACAAGCAATACCGTCGCGTGGTATTCAACGAAATTACGAAAAAAGCGATTCAAGCGGCATTTGAAAAACCATCAGAGCTGAACATGAATCGTGTTAATGCCCAGCAAGCACGCCGTTTTCTCGATCGCGTCGTGGGCTTTATGGTATCGCCGTTGCTTTGGGCTAAAGTAGCTCGTGGCTTATCTGCGGGTCGCGTGCAATCGGTTGCGGTACGTTTAATCGTAGAGCGCGAACGTGAAATTCGTGCCTTCGTACCAGAAGAATACTGGGAAGCTTTCGCAGATCTAAATACCAATTCAGGCGAAATATTACGTACTCAAGTGGCACGTCGTGCTAACAGTGAATTTCGTCCGAGTAATGAAGCCGACACGCTGAGTGCTTTAGAGCTTATCCGTAAAGGCCCATTTGTCGTTAGTAAACGCGAAGATAAGCCAACTAGTTCGAAACCAGCAGCACCTTTCATTACCTCGACCCTGCAACAAGCGGCGAGTACGCGCTTAGGCTTCAGCGTAAAGAAAACAATGACACTGGCGCAGCGCTTATACGAAGCTGGTTTTATTACCTACATGCGTACTGACTCAACCAATTTAAGCCAAGATGCCGTTGCCAGTGCGCGCGATTATATTCAAAAGCATTTTGGTGACGAATACTTACCGGAACAGCCGCGTATTTATAGCAGCAAAGAAGGCGCTCAAGAGGCTCACGAAGCTATCCGACCGTCAGATGTTACGGCAAAAGCCAGTGTATTAGCTTCGATGGAGCCTGATGCTCAGCGCCTATACGATTTAATTTGGCGACGTTTTGTTGCCTGTCAAACGGCTGATGCGCGTTTTACCAGCACCAGCGTTACTGTGACTTCTGGCGAGTTTGAATTAAAAACTCGCGGTCGCATTATTCGCTTTGACGGTCATTTAAAAGCGATGCCATCGCAAGGTGGTAAAGGCGAAGAAGATATCTTGCTGCCGGACGTATCCGAAGGCGATGTTCTGCGCTTAGATAAGCTAGAACCTAAGCAACACTTCACTAAACCATCTCCGCGTTTCTCGGAAGCGGCGCTAGTTAAAGAGCTAGAAAAACGCGGTATTGGTCGCCCTTCGACCTACGCTTCGATTATCTCGACGATTCAAGAGCGAGGATACGTCAGCCTCAAGGCTCGTCGTTTCTATGCTGAAAAAATGGGCGATATCGTTACCAGTCGTTTGGTCGAAAACTTTGATGGGTTAATGGATTTTGGTTTCACCGCCAGCATGGAAGAAAAGCTAGATGACATCGCCGATGGTGATGTGAACTGGACCTCTGTACTCGATGAGTTTTATCAAGGTTTCCGCGTTCAGCTGGATACCGCTAGCGGCGAAAACGGGATGCGCTTAAACGCCCCTGTTGATACCGATATCGACTGCCCTAATTGCGGCCGTCACATGCAAATTCGTACCGGCAGCACCGGCGTGTTCTTAGGTTGTTCCGGCTATGGTTTACCACCTAAAGAACGCTGCACGCAAACGCTTAATCTAATTCCTGGTGAAGAAGCTATCACCGCAGAAGAAGATGAAGAAGCCGAAAGCCGTCGCTTAATGAACAAGCGTCGTTGCAAGATTTGCGACACGGCGATGGACAGCTATTTACTGGATGAAAATCGCAAAGTACATATTTGTGGTAATAATCCTGATTGCAATGGCTTCGAAGTCGAAAACGGTCAATTTAAGATTAAAGGCTATGATGGTCCGCGTCTGGAATGTGATCGTTGCGGATCTGAAATGCAGCTAAAGTCTGGCCGCTTTGGTAAGTATTTTGGCTGCACCAACAACGAATGTAATAACACGCGTAAGTTGTTGAAAAATGGTGAAGCGGCGCCACCAAAAATGGATCCGATTCCAATGCCAGAGTTACGCTGTCTAAAAGTTGATGACAGTTATGTTCTACGCGATGGCGCTGCAGGCCTGTTTTTGGCGGCAAGTCAGTTTCCAAAAAATCGCGAAACTCGCGCACCTTTAGTTACCGAATTAATACCGTACCAAGCGCAAATACCGGAAAAATATCACTATTTACTCGATGCTCCGCGCACCGATAGCGAAAGTAATCCCGCGATTATCCGTTACAGTCGTAAAACCAAAGAGCAATACGTAATGACTGAAGTCGAAGGTAAAGCGACCGGTTGGAGTGCCTATTTCGATAAAGGTCGCTGGGATATTACTGAGAAAAAAGCAGCAGCAAAACCGAAAGCAGCTGCGAAAAAAGCACCAGCCAAAAAGAAGACCTGAATCACAAACAGGAGATTTGAGACTCAGAATCAAATCATGAAAAAGTGGTAAAAAAAGCCGGCATTGCCGGCTTTTTTTTCATTCTTATGTCCGATTTTCAAATAACAATTAAGGTTTTAGGGTTATATCTCAACCCAATGACATATGGAGCATGTTATGCAAAACCACTTAAAATCAGTCTTAAAAACCTTTCTCCTCAGCTGCTTAATGACGATTGCTATTCCTACCCTTGCTGGCGAACCAAGCCAGAGTTTAATTAATATTAACAACGCCAGCGTTGAACAATTAAGTGAACTAAAAGGCATCGGCAAGGCCAAGGCTGAAGCCATTGTCGCCTATCGCGAAGCACACGGAAAATTCTCTTCTTTCGAGGAGTTAACGGCCGTAAAAGGAATTGGCGCAGCTACAATAGAAAAGAATAAAGCTCTGTTAGCTCTCGAATAACAGATACAAAAAAACCGCTCACAACACAGTTGTGAGCGGTTTTTTAACAATTATTTATTGTAAAACCAAGCAATTTCCCCACTCACAGCGCATCAATAGATGATTCGCACCAGGACAAGCGACATCATAAATTTCATACGGCCATTCGCCTTTCAATAACTGCACTTCGGCATTTGGGCATCCCTCTCGCTTCGATAACTTTTCAACCACATATAATGAACGACCATATTGACGCTGAGTCTTTAACTCCACCATACCACGACGCAAATCCAGTGTTTCGGCGTCATTTACTGAACGACGCTGTAACGTTACTAATTCATTATAGGTTTCGTCAGAACCGTGTAGATCCCACTTACCTTGATTGTATTGGCCAAGAATCTTAATACACAACTCTTCGCGCCCTTCTTCATCACCGGCTTTGTTCATCAACTTAGTGACAGTTTCTTCAGCACGCTCGGTGACTTCCCATGTCATCGCCATGGCTAAACGAGCACCGGTTTCAACTCGAGTGTCGGTCACGGTGACAATATTGTAGGCCAAACCAAAATCAGCACCCTCAACAAATGGACCATTGCGCTCCCACCAGTTATTACGGGCCGTTAACCCAGCTTGACGCGCACGAGGGCTGACGTCGCGACATTGAGAAACCCAAGTACGCAGCATAGTATCGGCTTGCAATGCGTAGAATACCGCCTCGCCTTTTGGCGATAACGGTGTCTGTGCACAACCTTGAATAATGAGCGCGGCCATTACAGCCAGAATGAAACGTAATTTCACGGGTCAGTTCCTCTTGTTATTGTTGAGCAAAAATTCTCGCGCCTGTTCTGCAGAAAACGGCCAGTTTAATTCTTGTTCGGTGAGTTCGTTCAAAATGACGGGGATTCTTGTGCCGTAACGCTCAACAAGAAGGTCTGACTCAGCAATATCTTCCTGATAGATATTTAATTCTATACCTTCTGCGGCAACGACCACTACTTGAGCAGCAATATCACACAGATGGCACCCATCAGTACCGAATAATACAAATGTCATCAAACCCCTCCACAACTGGTACGAGTATACCGCTGCGCAAAGGGGCTGACTATTAGGTAAAGCTTAATCAGAGTAGGCGATTTAGGCCTTCATTAAAGCTTTGCAATATATGGTAACCCGGTTTTTCCGGTAACCATTGTTGCATCATGTCTTGCAATGTTGTGCGTGGCTCTGCCAACGGACTCGCTTTATCTAACGCTTTGATGTATTCGTCGACATATTGCGCTAATGGCGATTGCAGCGAATCCAATTTCGGCGTTGGTAATGAAGGAGCTCCGGCGGCATAAGCACGACTGACTGACGAAAATGAGCGCTGACGTAAATCTAAGCTCATCGATGCAAGCTCATTACCATCAAAGCCTAAATTCATCGCCTCTCCCAATGCTGCGCCGAGGTCGCCACCAAAAAACTTATCACTTAGCGATTTAACATCATCAAACAAGGCAGAAAGCGCATCTAATTCACCTTGATCTAGCGAGCCTTCGACTTCTAATTCGAAGTTTTGTGAAAACGTAGAGCCTGACAAACTATTCGAGCCATTGCTTACACTAAATTGGCCTTGCTGATGTTTGAAATTAACCGTGACTTTATCGCCATCTCGCGTAACAACCTGCATCGACAAGGTATTTGAACTACCTCTCACACTGCGTTCAGATGTAACTGCCTGATTAGTAAGAACAGAATCTGTCTCAGTATTGGCAGCAGCATCTTCTGCGGGTGTCGACTGGTCTGGATTCGCCAAGGCATCAAGACCGTCATCGACCAGTTTACGACTCGCGCTAATTTGCGCTTTCATCTCGTCATCGAGCAAACCCATGCTATCAAGCATATCCTCTGCATCAGCATAGCCTTTGGATATTCCAGATCGAGCCGCATCAATACGCTGCTGAATACGCTCTTCGCCAGCCCCTTGGTCACGTAACGACTCAATACCTGCCGTGACGTGAGCCAAAATATTAGCAGCCGTATCTTGCGCACTCTGTTTTGGACCTTGCACAACCGTTGGAGCCGCTTTCGCAGTCGCTTGTGTAGCTTCTGTCGAATCAGTGCTCGTTTCTGTTGTAGATTTACGCGCAGCGCCATCCGCAGAATGCCCGGAATACTTATGGCCTGACGTTAGTGAATGGTAGGAATTCAATGAATTGTTAAACTGTATGCTCATGGGTATCTCCCGGGCCTTGCATTGTGGTTAGTCTATCGACCAGAAAATGCAAAACTTGAGCAAAAATTATTCAAAAAGGCTACCTAATACAAATTAAGTGGCCTATGCAACTTAAACTAGTAACAAATTGCGCCTTGTTGATACTCATGGGGCAATTCGACCGACCAAGTGATCGCTTGCTCGTCGATAGCGTCTAACAATTGCTGCGAATTGAATTGACGGTAGCGCATGACCAACAAGGTTTGGTAAGCCGCGGTTAACGCTTGCTCTGTTAGCTGAAGTGTTGCTTCTAGGGTCATGATCTCTTCTTCAACTAACGACTTGCGCCATTGCGTGTAGTCTCGTAAAGCGAGTTCATGATCAACTAGAGGATTAATGAGCGAGTTCTGATTTGAGCTGTTCATAACATCAACCTGCGAATTTGCCATTGGGTAGATCACCACAATGAACTCACATTCCGCAAACTACCAGTTCATTTTTTGAACGCTTCCGTGAATTAAAATCAACAATCAGACATATTGAGACAAAATAGATAAATTTAGAGCAACAACCACAACCTAAAATCAGCGGCGGCTATTGCGATATTCGACAGGGGTTTGATTGGTCCAGCGCTTAAACGCTCGATAAAATGTGCTGGGCTCAGAAAAGCCAGTGAGGTAAACGATTTCGTCGATGCTCTCATCCGTTCCCGACAATAACTTCTTTGCCAAGTTACACCGATAGTCAGCCAGTAATTGGTTAAAATTAGTGCCGGCTTCAGCCAATCGAGTGCGCAGCGTTCGCGACTTAATATTCAGCCTTGACGCTACGTCTTCTAAATTCAATTGGCCGGTTTCTAATACCTCGCCAAATACTTTGTACACCCGAGTGACCACATCTTGCCGCTCCAGCTTGGCAACATGCTCACTGGCGAGTTTTTCGTGCAACTGCAGCAACTCGGGTTCAGCGTGTAACGAAGGTAAGTCAAGCAACTGAATATCAAAATGGATGCGCGTTTCCGGCTCAGAAAAGTGAACGGGACATCCATAGATACGTTCATGTTCGCCAACATTACTCGGCGCCGCATGAGAAAAATCAATAGCTGAGGGACGAAAAGCACCGTCGGTAACATAACGGAAAAAACCGATTAGGCCGAGTACCATGCATTCATTTAAATGTCGCAGCGAACCCAATAGCTCACTAGCACTATCAACAACAATACAAGCTAAACCGTCTTGAACTTCGACACTCGCCTGCGATGCATCGCTTAAAAGGCGCTGATAATTAAGCACACGAGCTAATCCATCGCCAAACGTCGGGCTGGAAAGAAACAGATATTGCAACACCTGGCCTTTGTAAACCGGCATGTGTTCACCAAGATGCAAGCCAATGTTTGAATCTTGGCTAACTTCCTCCATAACGCTCCAGAACAAACCCTGAGCTTCATGCGGCGTGCGCAAATTGCGGTCAGTCAACAACTCTGGAGTAATCCCCAATCGTTTACACACTTCAGAAACATCCAAGCCCATTTTCAGCATCGCTTGGTGAGCTAACTGAATCATAATGCCTGAGTCTCTCAATTCTGCCATTCCGCCAGACATAAGTTATTGATATTCCTTGCGAGTATTGTTGGAATTCTGCCACATAGCGCAAAGGCTGCAAGCCTTATTGACCAAAGTGACGCAAACGACATAGGCTAAGCGCCAATGAGGCCAGAGACAAGTTCATTGTAAACTGTTCCCCTTGTTATAATTTGGCCTGTATCGCCGCAAGGACTGTTCACTATGAATCAAGCTACGCACATGCAATTTAATGCGACCCCTGGCAACCTGAGTCAGTACGCTCGCTGTGTTATCCAGAAAGTGACCAAGAATGGCAAAGCCGATCTACCCAAAGTTGAAGCGGTGCAAAACAATGTTCGCACCACCCAAGACCGCATTTCTGCCTATGCACGCGTTTGTGGCTTCGAAGACAACGCCAACATATTGCCAATAACCTTCGCACACACGCTGGCGTTCCCATTGCATATGGAGATGATGCTACACAAATCTTTCCCTGTTACACCAATGGGGATGGTTCACATACGCAACAGCATTACTCAACATCGTGCGATTCGTGTCGATGAGAAGATGGATATTCGTTGTTTTTTTGCTGATAGCGAACGTACCAGCAAAGGTTTAGAATTCGACATCAAGACAGAAGTTCGCATTGCTGGTGAATTAGTTTGGGAGGGCTCAAGCACTAACTTGGCCCGTATTACTGTGCCAAACGCACCCAAGAAAGCGAAAAGCAATGCACCTCGTCCGGCATTGCCTGAATTCGAAATGAAAGAACGTTGGATGTTAGCCACTGACTTAGGCCGTCGTTATGCCCGAGTATCTGGTGATACGAATCCTATTCACTTACATTCAATTCCAGCAAAATTATTTGGCTTTAAAGGTCATATTGCTCATGGAATGTGGAGCAAAGCTCGCGCTGCAGCGGCCTTGTATAAAAAAGTGAATTCAGAAGCATGCTCCATTAGCGTTGAATTTAAGCTGCCAGTATTTTTACCATCGAAAGTGGAGTTTAACTACACTGAAGGTAGCGATGGTATTAACTTTGACCTGCGCGATGACAAAGGCCAAAAAGTACACATGAAAGGGAAAATCACTAAGCTATAACCTGAAATCTACCACAGGCCAGATACCTCAGGCCTGTGGTTTTACTTCTCTTTTAACTCCAAGTAAAACCCATTCCTTAGCCTCCCCTGCATTATCAAATAACGCTACTGGATACCCAGGTGCGTGATAAGACAGAAACATAGACGTTAAATGACGCAACATAAAAGAAGTGCCCACGATGGCAACTGCTTCTGTTGATTCTAATATCTGTGGATGAGACGCAAATAACTGGACTTCAAAATCCACCGTTAGTATGTGGTTCGCTAACATCACAACGGGACGCCTTGTATTTCCCGTTAAACGCAAACGCTGCGCATAAAGAAAGCGCATCAAATCAACACTTAAATGACTTAAGTCCGTCAGGTCGTGGTACACAATGCCGTCATCACCAAGCCGAGTAATCGGCTTAGGTAATAGATCGGTGTCTCGAATTGACATATTGCCTTCAGTTATAAGAGCACGTGATTTGGCACGCTATCTAATTTATTTTATAAAAGAAACAGGGATTCAACGTATGAAGGTCAATCGGCGACAATATGACACGATATAACCTGAATATTGGCCCATCGGGAGCGCTGCACATTTTATAACCTAATTAAGAGGAAAGCATTGCTTGTAAATATTGAGACCTCATCGTGAAGCCAATTGCCGACATATTAAAAAGATTGGCTTTATCTTGGCTAGCCTGCTGGTATCATGACCATCGAAGTCATAGTCAGTATAAACGATCATAAAGCAACCAGCTGACCGACATTAACAATAACAAAAATGGATTCTCTCATGCGCTTAACCGCTACCCTTGGAGCCTTTGCTGCTCTCATGATCCCGTCGCTAGCATTGGCAGGCGAAGGCTTTGTCGGCGTCACCGCTGGTATTACTGATTCGCAAGACATGGATCAATTTAGTGAAAACTTTCGTATTATTATTGGCCCTAACATTACTGAAAACCTATCGATGGAACTGGGTTTAGTCGATATGGGAGAAGCGGGTTTCGACGATCCTAAAGCCGATTTCAGCTCAGCAGGCGATGGTATTGCGCCACGTTTTAATAATGTTCAATCGGGAAGTGTTGATCGGGTCTCAGGGACTGATGATATTCTAGCGTCAGCAACCTACACTGGACTGAGCACGGTCCACCCGCGCAGCTTTCTAATCACGATGCGCTATCGTTTTGGCCTTACCGACACCATTGACTTTTTTATCAAAGGCGGAGCGAATGCTTGGGTCGCTAAGTATGATGAAGTAGAAATCGTTGCCTATGAAGATGGTACTACTTCACGCCGTATCTCAAAAACGAGCGAAACGTCAGCGGTTGATCTTATTACCGGTGGTGGTTTCTTATGGAATGCCTACAAGAATATGACAATTCGCGCCGAGCTAGAGACTACGGCGCTGGATAGCCAGATATTTCCACGAGCTCGCTTCCAGCTTCTGACTCTTGGAATGCAATACGAGTTCTAAAAGCAATACCTATTCATTAGAAATATGAAAGCCCAAAGCAAGAAAACACCTTATTTCGGTTTGCTTGGGCGCTTTCTTGCCACTTTTCCATCTTTTCTTTCAATTGAAAACTTCTGTCAGCAATTAGTGTCATACTTTCTCACAAATGAGTCAAAGCTGTGCTACCTTTGGTAACAGGTGACAAAAATGGGCACCTAGGGTTACCATAAAGCTTGGTTTAAGACGCCTAAATTTGCTGGACTGGTTTTTGCTAACGGAATAGTTAGAAAAATAACAACAAACTCACTGATCAGACATTGCCACTATGAACATGGAAAAAGGTTACGTATCAACTGCACTGATCCGGCCTCTGCTGGAAAATGCCGGAGCGCGCTCTTTTGAAGAGATGCCGGATGCCTCGGAAGGAATCCAGCGTGTTTTGAAACAGCTCAAGGACCCGGACAGTCGCATTAGTATTGAAGACGCAGATGAACTCATTGGCCAGTTGATCCAAACAACAGGCAATGAAGCTTTGTGTGTGCAACCCCCCCACAAATTCAATACGCACAGTAGTTGTCAGTTACAGCATTTATTCCTGTGCAGTAACACATTGCGTGAAGCGCTCTACTACATGGAGAAGTTCTCACCCTTACTGAGCGACCTCCTTGAAGTTAACGTCACCCGTACTCGCGACAACATCATTAAAATCAAATTCCCAGTTCACGACAATGCATTTCTTGCGAGTCAACGCCATCGCACGGAAATCATTATCAGCATCATGCTCAACTGGATGCGTCAGCTGTGCGGAGCAGAGTTAGAAATTGTTGGTATTAATGTGCCTTTCCCGGCAACACAATATCAGCAGCAGCATAGCCAGCAGTGGCGAACCACAGTGCAATACAATGCTGATGAATGCAGCATTCAATTGCATAGCAAGTGGCTAGATGAAGGTCTGCACAAAACAAACCCTCACATCCTTAGTATGATGAAGCGTGAAGTTGAAGAGCAGTATCGCAAACTAGCACGCTCAGGCTCTTTGGCGGAAAGAATTCGCAAAGCGCTCATGCAAGATAAAATTCGCTTAAACGCGAACCAGCAAGAAGTTGCTAACTACTTCCATATCAGTGCCCGCACTCTCAATCGTCATTTGCATCGTGAAAATACGTCACTGAAGCAAATCGTTACGCAAGTTCGATTAGAAACAGCTAAGCAGATGCTCATTGCTTCTGAAGACAGTATTGAACAGATCGCTTTGCAAATTGGTTTATCGGGTCGTCGTACGCTGGATCGAATATTTATTAAAGAAGTGAATCAAAGTCCAGCTCAGTTCCGTCAGAACAATCGCCACCATGCAATGGCGGTCGGTCACTGACAATAACTGCTGAGCTCGATAGTGCGACTCATCGTAGCGTCACTATCGAGCCAGCTGTTTAAGCAATCCCCAATAACCGTATACGTTGAATCGCAAGCACGGACAACGCATCGGTAATCTGACCATCCATCGCCATCGCAAAAACCTCATCAAATGGCAGACGTTGGATCGCTAGCACCTCCGTTTCTTCCATTTCAGTTTCCCCTTGTTTCAGGCCGCGCGCAACAAATACGAATCCTTCTTCATTGGTAATGCAGTTACTCATGTGTACATGGCCGCAAGGCATCAGTTCACTCGCGATCAAGCCAGTTTCTTCTTTTAGCTCTCGCAATGCACAGGCTGCTGGATCCTCGTCTAATGGGCAACCTCCCATCGGGATTTCCCAATGATACTGACTCAATGGGAAACGATATTGACCAACTAACCAGGTATCACCATTTTCAGCCAAAGGTACGACACCTACGGCTCTATTTTTAAATGATACGGTGCCATAAATACCAGGATTACCAGCAGGATTAATCACCTGATATTCGTCGATCTTAATCCACGGATTTTGGTAATGCGTTTTTGACGATGTTATCTGCCAAGGACTGATGTCATCTTGTTTCTGATTCATGCTTTTTCCTTAACGCTTGCTGGATGCTAGCGACTGCAATCCAAAGTATACCCGCTAGAACACCAAATAAATGTGCCCTAGTTTCAACGCGCCCTCCCAGCCACGAAGCCATAGCTAAGTCGTCATACATAGGCGACTGCTCCCACAACACCTTGCCGATCACAATCGCAACAGTCGCCCACACCACGCGACGACTGTAGAACGGCGAATACCAGATGGCGATCAATAAAGCGCCGTGCAAAGCTCCTGAAAGCCCGACGTATATAAGCAAATCGGGAGCAAACCAGTACAAGCTCAAGCCATCGGCCAATAATAGCCAAAACACGGCGATTAACGTCAACAGTGGATAGCGATGATCCGCGATGTAGGCAACTAAAGCCAAACCGCAAAGATTGAGCAGAAGATGATAGAGAGAGAGATGAACCAGATGGCCGGTAATAATTCGCCACCACTGCCCGGCTTCAATTGCCGCGCGGTCAAATTGCAACCCACCAGCAAAGCTTACACTAGAGAATTGAATTAAAAGGCAAACAAGGGCTAACCCTATAAATATGAATACTGATCTCAAAACAGAGACCCTACGCTGAGACTATGCGCGGCAGTATAACCTTTGCCGTGGCAAAAAGACGATCAACAACAACCAAACCCAAGCGCCGCCACCGGATGATCCAGAGGAAGAACTGCTGGCGTCAATTACAGGTAGATTTGGAGCCATCGCATCAGCACCGAGATCACTGA
Source organism: Thalassolituus sp. (assembly GCF_034111725.1). GTDB lineage: Bacteria > Pseudomonadota > Gammaproteobacteria > Pseudomonadales > Oceanobacteraceae > Thalassolituus. The sequence goes on from NZ_JAWUWR010000077.1 coordinate 15,409, forward strand.
CACTAACCAAGACACGAACGCTGACATCAAACGGCGCAACCGTAAATGGACTAGAAGAGTTATTGCGCACATAGGTTAGGCCACTTGCCATACCCTGAGTGTCAGCAAGTATCGGGGCGTGAGAGCCATTAGTAACGCTATCAACTTGTAGGTACAGAGTTCCTGCACTGACTTTTTTTGCACTTGAGAACAATAACCGGTTCCAACCTGCCTTCACGGTGTAATTCTGTCGAGCAACTTCACCATCCGGCGACCATACGTCGAAATTCCGATATAAGCCCACGGTAACCTCACCAGGCCCGTGCGCAAACCAGTCGACACCATCAACAGAGGTAACGCTGGAAGATAAGGCTATCGGCATTGCCATTGAGCCAGAACCGCCATACGAGCCCCACAAACCGTTTGGAGGAAGCTCGTCATAACCAATATTGTCGCCGTGAATATCGATACTACTGGTCACTGAGACAGATGCACTGGTGTTAGTCGACAAACTGGCAAGCGTTACAGCTCCGCGACTGTCGCTATAAAGCTGATAGCCTGAAGCAGATTTCATTACCTGCTTTGAACTACCTAGTACAAGGCTGTCACTTTGCTCAAAAGTCGGCAATAGCACTAACTGCTCAGCAGCATCGGTTGTTAACGACGCGAGGGGACCAAATCCAAAATTGTCATCAATCTGCGAAATCAGTAAACCTTCATCAGGCACACTCACATCAAAGCCCGTTTGATAGCGATGTTCAAGCAATAACCGTTTACCATGACGATAGGCATCTAAGGGAATTTCAATAATATTTGGAGATGTCGCTAACGCTTCGAGTATCCCGCCACCGGTGGTCAACACAGTCTCTTCGGCAAAGCCCGCCAATAGTTTATTCCACGCCATCATGTGAGATGGGAAATCACCCGCGTCGCCACCACCGCTATTCCAACCGCCGTAGCTCATCAATCCCCACCGACCTATTCCCTCACCAATCCCTAAGTAGTCGTATAAGTCTGGTAGGTCGAAGAGTAAATGACCTAACTCATGAGAAATTAAACCGGTTGTCGCCATATGGCGTTCATGCTGCTCGCCAAACATGGCGTATTCACTCAGCCACACCCCACCCGAATTGACTGCCGTAACCGAAGACTTGTGCGCCCATATGCGTGGATGCGTGGATGCAGTTCCCGCATAGGCCTGCTCAAAGCCTGAAACCAAGAGCACGACAGCCACTTCGTTAGGATCAATCCAAGTATCGCCGTTCAAATCATAAGCACTTAAATTGACTACGCTTGCGACATAAGACAAGGCGGTTGCGACTAACGCCTGACTACTCGCTCCATATTGATTACCGAAATCGGGATGATCTGTAGTTAGTGTCATCGTAATAATACCGTCATCGCGCGTACCCGACTGCTCCGCCACCGGTTCAATATCAAATTGACCGTAGGAGTTCTCTAAAAAGTAATCACGGACACTGTTGGTGTTGCTACCAAATACGCGCGAAGCAAACGCTGCATCAGTATATGTCGAATTCTGGTCAGCAAAGTTAACGCGAACTATCACTAACGGCTGCTTATGAGTGCCCCCAGCATAACGATAGGGTTGATGTTGCGGAGCTGCCGCACTGATAGTGGCATTGGCTTTGGGAGTGACAGAAATTTGTGGGCTGTCAGAAACCTCAGGAGCGGACGCCAAACGGCCAAATTCCGTTGGTAAAGCGATAACTTTGCCGTTGCGATCTACCTTAGCCAGAAAGAGCGTGCTGTTGACCTCGACCAGTAAACGGCCGTCATCCAGCCGCATGTAGGGTTCATCGCGGCTGCCCATCAGTGAAACGGAATACACTGCGCCCGACGCCAACTCAATCGACGTTTGTTGCAAGGCGGCAGGCATATTGGCCCATGCCGACATACTGCAAAGCATTAAGATAACGAGGCGTAATATCGGCATGAGAATAAGAATCTGGTGGACATCTATATCAACTCTAGCCAAAAGTCAGCGAGCGGATAAGGTCAAGTAACAAGTCCCTACAATTCTTCTTAATACTGGCACTATTCAGCTATATAAGTGCCAAATTTCCAACGGACTACGCACTTTCTTCTGCTAATGGAACAGCTATCGGAAGGTTTCCACCCTGCTCTCGAATAAACGCCATCGCGCGTCCTTCCATCCAATACACGTGATCAGGGTTTCGCTGAATAAAACCAACATGTCCGCCACTGGTAGGTTCTTCAAAGTAAAAATTGGCATGACTGCGTGCAATAGCACGCGGGTAGCATTGCTCAGGAAGAAAGGGATCATTTTGCGCATTAACCATAAGAGCCGGAATACGAATATCGGCTAAATAGCTAAGACAACTGCTCTTATTCCAGTAATCCACTGCACTACGAAAACCGTGTATGGGCGCGGTATACCGTTCGTCGTATTCCGCAAATGTGCGAATTTTAGCGAAGCCATTGAGATCAACGTGGGTCGGATATTGCGATGCCTTGGCTCTTAGATTTTCACCCAATTCCTTTAAAAACCGCGACATAAAAATCCGATTGGATGGCTTTGCCAATTCATATGCACACGCTTCTAAATCACAAGGAACAGAAAACGCACTCACCGACTCTATCTCGCTTGGAAGCGAATTCGCTGAACGACCCGCATACAAAAGACTTAGATTGCCACCCATAGAAAAGCCAACCAAATGAATCCGGCTATAACCTTGCGCCAATGCATGCTGGACAACAACATCGAGGTCATCCGTAGCGCCACTATGGTACAAACGCAGCTGAGTATTCACTTCGCCGCTACAGCCGCGATAATTCCAAGCAAGTGCATCCCATCCATGACGATTAGCTTCAAGCACAGTGCCGAGTACATAATGACCGCGAGAACTGCCGGTCAAGCCATGACTCACAATAACAAGTGTCTCGGACCCCACTCGGCTCCAATCTAAATCTAAAAAGTCTTGATCCGGCGTAGGTATGCGTTCACGGAGTAAAAAATCATCGCGTAGACGGCGAAATAAAGTAGGAAAGATGGTTTGAACAAAACCATTAGAGAAGCCAAAAGGCGGGCTATAGCTCGAATCAAGCAGGGGCATGGCATATCCAAAAAGTGGCTTGCGTTACATCGCATGTAAAAACAAACAAGATGATAGTAACGTAAGACGCTCAACCCTACTCTGGGTTCAAGAATGATCGATCAGATCAATAAATCTATTGAGAGGAAAAACGCTGCTGCAAATACTGCAATATGGTGTCAGGGTTATAAAGCCAGTCATTGCATTCGTTACCATCGATACGCAGACAAGGCACCCTTGGTTCACCACCGCCGTTCACCAACTCATTGCGGTAGGCATTAACGCGCTCGACGTCTTTTTCAACAACCCGCAAACCCAAACGTTCGCAGTAACGTTTTACAGCAATAGAAGACGGACAACTGCGACAAAAATAGAGATGCATACGGCGAGATTCGCGATCAAGCACACATTGCTCATCGGCAGAACGCGCGATGGGTTTGACCGGTAGAAAGCGGTCAACAAGATCCAGTGTTTTGCCTTTTAGTTGTCTCGTAAGATTCATACTTCAGCATGCCGTTGGCTTTGGATGGTCGGCATTGTATTCGCCTAATTTCAAATATCCAGTAGCAAATTGAACTATTTGTAATATTTTGCGCCAGAGGCGCGTTTTGACAGTTTTTCTACACGAAAGCAAAAAGCGTCATCCACCTAGATTCAGAAACATCACCGACATCATGACGACAAGAATGGTCGCCACCATCAACCAACGGCTGCGCTGGCAAAAGGTACAAGGTGCCTTTTGTTTTGGCTTTGTTACTGAATCGACCATAGCAACGGCACCTGCCTTGTTGTTATTGAATAATGTGATTACGCCCGAACGACGGCAAATCTGACCAACCTTCCCAGTGCATCCAAACCGCTACTGCTTTACCCACAATATTCTTCTCAGGAACAAATCCCCACATACGGCTATCGCCGCTATTGCCGCGGTTATCGCCCATCATAAAGTAATGCCCCTCAGGTACATCCCACTCACCTTCAGGACCCGCCCAAATAATAGGCTGTTGAGTGCGCGTATCTCGGGCGAGAATCCACTGTACTGTGGCGATTGAGGATGGGTGAACTTCTTCCCCTATATACTTAGTCGGTCGATAAGACGGCTCACCACCCAGCTCAGTAGTTGGTACACTTTCGCCATTGATGGTCAAACGGCGATTTTTGTATTCGATATGATCACCAGGCTTGCCAATCACCCGCTTAATAAAATAGCGTGGATCATTAGGAGGGAAAAACACCATCACATCTCCGCGCTCGGGTTCACTAATAGGCACTAAGCTGTTACCGAATACCGGCATCCGTAAGCCGTAGTGAAACTTACTCACTAGAATAAAGTCTCCAGTAATCAGTCCCGGCTCCATTGAGCCAGACGGTATTTGGAAAGGTTCAGCAACAAAGGAACGTAAAACAAAAACAATGGCTAACACGGGAAAGAAGGACTTTGACTGTTCAACAACGAAGGATTCCTCCTTTGCCGCATCGATGTCATCGCCATTAGCCCCCTCTTGCTGCAAACGCTCTGCTTTTGCTTCGCGCTGCTTCCGCAACCAAAACCTATCAGCTAAAGCAACAACACCGGTAGCGGCGGTCGCTATCATTAAAATCAGGGGAAAATCGATATCCATAAATCGTCACTTATTCCAGACATTCTATAATGAACTGCATTCTAACCGCCGACAGACTGCAACGCGAGCGCAGCACTGTATATGAGAGTCAAGAAATGAGCCGAATACTAACCGATGATGGCATTGAACTGGCCTACGAAAGCATTGGCAGCGATGATGATCCCTGCATTATTTTGATTATGGGACTAGGAGCACAAATGCGGGTTTGGCCCGACTCACTCTGCCATGCTCTAGTTAAAAAAGGTTTTCGTGTTATCCGCTTTGATAACCGCGACACCGGTGACTCAACGGCACTTGATCATCATGGCACCCCGAGCTTAGTAAAAACGTGGCTATCAACCCAATTCAAACGTAAAGCGCAAATACCCTACACCCTTAGAGATATGAGCCGCGATGTCATTGCCTTAATGGATACACTAAAAATAGATAGTGCTCATCTCGTCGGTGCATCGATGGGGGGGATGATTGCTCAGATTCTCGCAGCCAAACAAAAACGACGAGTGCGCAGCCTTACTTCAATTATGTCGTCAGCCACCAGTCCTAGCTTACCTGGGCCAAAATTACAGGTACTGCTGCAACTGGCAAGGCGCCCAACTCCTTTTAATCGTGAGGCGTCCATTCGTTATACCATGCGTATGAATCGCTTAATTGGTAGCCCAGCCTATCCGATGGACGAATTAGAATTAAGGCAACTGGCCGAAACCAGTTTTGAGCGCACCTCAACACCCAGCGGATTTAAGCGCCAGTTGGTCGCCATTACTGCCGCCGGTGATCGCAGTCACTTATTGCGAAAAATAAAAGTACCGACGTTAGTGATACATGGTTCCGACGATCCGCTCATACCAGTACGCATGGGGTTAGCTACTGCAGCGGGCATTCGTAAATCAAAAATGCGCGTTATTCATGGCATGGGGCACGACTTACCTAGCGGCTTAGTGCCACAGTTAAGTAAATTACTCAGCAAGCATGTAAAAAAAGCAGAGAAACGCTGGCAACGTAAGATAGAAAAGAAACGTTTAAAGTTACTAGAACAAGATGAACATCATGTTTTGGCTTTACCCGCTCTGAATGATAGTTCCGAAGCAAAAAACTTATTAAATGTGGTGAATATTCGAGCGCAACCGCAACTCTAAAACAAGGCTTTGAATTAACTAAGCCTTGTAGATTACTCTAGGATTTACTTCCTGATTCACCTTGTTTGACGAGATCCAAACGAGTTACTAACAGCTGATCTACTCGCAAATTATCGATATCGACTGCTTCGAATTTAATTCCCATAAAGACAATAAAATCAGCGCGTTTTGGAATACGTTTAAGATGGTAAATTAAAAATCCAGCAACCGTTTCGTATTGGTTATTGTCAAAAAACACATCGGTATCTAGCTCTAGTGCACGGGCAAGATCGACAACCGGTGTACTGCCATCCACTAGCCAGGAGTTTGAGTCTCGCTGAATAATTTGATCCTCACCGGAAGGCACAACTAAATTACCCATAAAACTGTTCATTAAATCTTTTACCGTTAGGATACCAACCACTAATGCATATTCATTCAGCACCACAGCAAACGGTTTCGCCGTTGTTTTAAACGCGTTTAGTCCTTCTGCAAGGGTTAGCGTATCAGGTAAGAACAGCAAATCACGCTCAATAAAATCGTTGCTGATCGAGGCTGCCTCACCTTTTAATACCTGACGCAGAATTTCCTTCGACTCAATGGCACCGACAACTTTATCCAACGAGCCATCGCAGACTAAAAACCAATTGTGTGGATGCTCAACAATTTTAGCGCTGATCTCTGCACTGCTATCGCTAATATCAAAATAAACTAGATGCTCGCGGGTGGTCATCGCCGTTGGCACAGTGCGGCCTTCAAGCTCGAACACGTTGCCTAAAAGATGGTATTCCTGTTCTTGCAAACTACCGTGCTCCGCACCAGCATCCATCATCGCCACGATATCATCGGTGGTAACGGTATCTTCACGCTGTAACGGCAGTTTAAGTAATTTCAGAACAATATTTGTTAAGCCATTAAAAAATGCCACTAGAGGCCGTAATAGCGACATCATCAAACGCATAGGACGAATAACACGAATAGCCACCGTCTCAGGAATCGTCATACCAACCCGCTTAGGTAACAAATCAGCGAACAGAATAAAGAGTGACGTTACCACCGTGAACGACAGTATGAATCCTAATTGGTCAAGCATGGGGCCGCTGTAAAAAACACCAACAAACTGCACCATATAAGGAGTGAGGGTCGCCTCGCCAACGATGCCACCTAGAATCGCTATCGCGTTCAAAGCGATTTGAATCATGGCGAAAAATGCACCGGGATGCTCTTGTAATGCAAGCACTTCTCCAGCGCGCACATTTCCTTCTTCGACCATCACGCGCAGCTTAATTTTACGGGCAGCAGCCAGCGATATCTCTGAGATAGCAAAGACACCACTCATCAGAATTAAAATAAGAATAATAAATGCGTCACTCACGAATCTAGCTCCAAAAATTGTCGACACTCGGGAAACTAGCCCATCGAAATTTATCCGCGGAGTATCTGCCTAAGCTCAAGATTCAGCAAGACAGCGCACGCTAAATAATATGACTAAAACTTAGTTGCGATTAGGCGGCTGATATCCAGAAAACTGGCGCGCAATCTCTGCCGCATAGTTGTCGGTCATACCAGCGATAAAATCCAATGCGCGCATGTAAGCTTCGTACAGAGTCCAATCTGGCTTTGGCGCCGAACGTCCCATTAACTCTAGTACACGTTTATTACGAAAGGTAGCTTGTCCATCCAGTACGCATTCTCGTACCGCGCGTAAAAATGCATCCAAAAGAATCGATAACGTAGCATAAGAACCGACTTCAACCGCAAGCTTGCGACTGTCATTGAAGATGCGCTCACGCGCTAATTTTTTAGCACCATGAACCACTTGCTTCACATTTTCCGGGCAGTAATCAATAATATCGCCCTTAAGCTGACCTGCCAGCAAAGTATCGTGCTGATGCACAAAAGCCGAACTTACGGCACTGACCATGGCTTCCATTGCTTGGCCGCGTAACATTTGCAAACGACGACGTGTGTTGTCCGCTTTATCTAATTCTTGCAAGGCTTCGTGCCACTGTTCGGCTAACAAAGGCTGTAGTAAATCTTCGACCTCTTGATAATTTAACAGCCCCATTTCTATTCCATCTTCAAGGTCAATCAAGCCGTAACAAATATCATCAGCGGCTTCGAGTAAATACACGAGAGGATGGCGGCACCAAGCATTTTCACCGGTTTGGATAAGACCAAGCGCGGTTGCTACTTCGCGCATTAATGGCAATTCGGTTTGATAACAACCAAATTTTTTCCGCTCTCCTCGGGTCACATAATCCACCGTCCATGGATACTTTAAAAATGCCCCCAAGGTGCCATAAGTTAAGCGCATACCGCCGTCGAAACGATGCGACTCTACCTGCGTAACTATGCGTAGACCTTGGGCATTGCCCTCGAAGGTCTGCAAATCCGCTTGTTCTAGCTCACTCAAACCTTCTAGAAAGTGGGCATTGTCTCGATCAAGAAACCAGTGACGGATCGCGTCCTCCCCGGTATGACCGTACGGCGGATTGCCAATATCGTGAGCCAAGCACGCCGCTTGCACTAATGCGCCAATATCGCTGGCATCAACAAAATCAGGTAAAGCCTTTCCCAACGCTTGCCCTACTCGCGTCCCCAGAGAGCGACCAACGCAAGCGACTTCTAAACTATGAGTCAGACGACTGTGCACATGATCATTTTCGGATAGCGGATGCACTTGGGTCTTACGATCAAGACGACGAAAAGCAGACGAAAAAATAATACGATCGTAATCTTTGTGAAACGGCGTGCGGCCAAGATCCATAGCCAACGTACCTTGCTGTTCACCGAAGCGCGCTGATGAGAGTAACTTGTCCCAACGCATCGTTTTCGTCGTCATAAAACCACCTTATTTATAGATGCTCAGAGTATAGCGGTGTCGGTCCTGTGCGCCTACCATAGTGGGGCAAACAAATCGCAGCACTCTGGGAGCCACCAGCATCGCCGAATCGGACCTTGTGAATACCAAAAAGTCGCATAGCATAGAGTGGTGTATTTATGTGAGTTAAGCTCAATGAGAGACCGTTTTTTAAATTGGGTTATTGCCCATCCTTGGCTAGTCATCATTGCTATCGCCATCGTAATATTGGTTAGTCTGGCAGGAATTCCACGCTTAGGATTTACTAGCGACTTTCGCATGTATTTCGGCCCTGAAAATCCGCAATTAAAAGCCTTTGAAGAAATGGAGCAGCGCTTCTCACGTCAAGACAATGTATTCTTTTTAGTCTCAGTGCCGAATAATCAACCCGACCAAACGTTATTTCAGCAAGACGCATTAGCGCTCATCGAAGCATTAACGCAAGCAGGTTGGAAGCTCCCCTATTCTCAGCGTGTCGACTCACTACAAAATTTCCAGTACACCCAAGTCGATGGCGACGACCTCTTAATTGCAGAATTTTATACCCTTGATGATTTACCACAGGATCTTGCCCTACTCGCTCAACGCGCGAAGAATGATCGCGATATCGTACCGAGAATTTTGTCTCCAGATGGACGAGTTACAGGCATAAGCGTGCAGTTATTTTTACCCGAAAATAATACTGCATCCGCGTCTCTAGAAACCGTTGAAAAAGCCCGTGAACTAGCAGAATTATTGCGTAAACAATATCCGAATTTTTCCATTGAAGTAGCAGGTTCAGTCACTTCTAACGTGACAATGGGCGAAGCGATTAAACAAGATATCGAGTCACTACTGGTTATTTCTTACCTCATCATGCTCGCCATTATGTTGTTATTACTGCGTACCGTCACCGGTATGTTACTCGTGACCGCAGTAATCGGCATGTCGGTGATCGTGACTATGGGAGTTTTTGGTTGGTTGAATTATACACTCACCCCACCCACTGGTTTCGTACCTACTGCCATTATGACGATTGCGGTAGCTGATACTATTCACATTTTAGTGTCGTATTACTATTACCTGCGTCAGGGATACGACAAGCAAAAAGCACTGATTACAAGCCTTGGCATTAATTTTTCACCGGTATTTATTACCAGTATTACCACTATGATTGGTGTTTTATGTTTAAACACCAGTGATTCACCGCCATATCGTGATATGGGCAATATGATTGCCGTTGGGGTCTTGGTTGCTTGGCTCCTGACCATTACCTTCTTACCCGCCGTGTTAGCGTTATTGCCAACACCAAAAGGTCGTGCGAGTCAGCAGCAATCGGTATTCATGGATCGGTTAGCCGATACCATTATTCACCACCATAAAGCGCTATTTATCATTATGGTGACTCTCGTTGCTGCAAGCGCTACCTTTGCCGGTCGCAACACCATTACTGAGCGCTGGCATGAATTTTTTGACACCAGTTTTGAAGTACGACGCACCATTGATCACATAGAAAAATCCTTAGGCGGTTTGCATGCTCTGTATTTCATTACCGATAGCGAACGCGACAACGGTATTAACGATGTTGAGTTTCTGCAACAGTTAGATAATTTAGTACAGTGGTTACATAAACAGCCGGGCGTCGTGCAAGTCACCAGTATTAGCGATACGCTTAAACGCTTAAATCAGAATTTACATGGCGACGATCCTGAGTGGTATCGCACCCCAGAAAGCAACGAAGCAGCGGCACAATATTTACTACTATACGAACTATCGTTACCCCTCGGGTTGGGATTAGATAACAACTTAACCAGTGATCGTTCTGCAACTCGTATTCAGGTCAGTTTAGAGCGATCTGATTCACGCCATATTTTGGCAATGGAAAAAGACATTGTCGCTTGGACGGAAGTACATGCGCCTTTACTTCATATTCGCGAGGCAACAGGGTTAGATATTGTCTTTGCCAATCTTACCTTTCGCAACGTAACCGCTATGTTAGAAGGCACAGGATTCGCACTTATTATTATTTCACTGCTGATGATTGCCGCGTTGCGCTCGTGGCGTCTGGGACTTATCAGCATGGTACCGAACGTCTTTCCGGCGATATTAGCCTACGGCTTATGGGGCTTGCTATACGGTAAAGTAGATACAGCAACATCCGTCGTTGCCTGCTTGAGTTTGGGGATCGTCGTCGATGATACGGTGCACTTTTTAAGTAAATACAATTACGCGCGATTGCAGCTAAAGCATTCTCCTGCCGATGCCATTCGCTATGCATTTCATACCGTAGGGGTTGCGCTACTTATTACCTCAGCAATTTTGGTCGGTGGTTTTATGGTCATGGAGTTTTCACACTTCAACCCAAGCCGAGCCATGGGGACCCTGCTCGCAATTACCATAGCGGTTGCCTTACTGGTCGATTTCTTGCTGCTACCGCCATTACTGTTACTCACCGATAAGCGAGAAATCCCCCAGTCGTTAGGTGATACCAACAACGCCACCCCATGAGATTTATCAGCTCGAAGCCCACCACATCAGGCACGCCGTTAGTGGTTTAATAAACCACTCTCGGCGATACCATCAAACATAAACTGCACAGCCAAAGCGCACAGCAATACGCCCATCACTCGCGTAATGACCTGAACACCGGTTAGGCCCAATATTCGGTGTAATTGCGTTGCCGCTAATAAGCATCCAAGCGTAATTAACATAATCACGAGTATGCAGCTCACCACGACGATTTGCTCCGACACATCGCCCTTGGCGTGAGCCATCATCAAGATAATAGCGCCCATGCTGCCAGGGCCGGCAATTAACGGCAGTGCCATTGGAAATACCGATACATCTCGCCGCTCGAGTGCTTCTGCATCTTCAGTTTCGGTCGTCCTATTTGCTCCTGAACTACGCGCAAACACCATATCAATGCCGATTAAGAGCAAAATAATACCGCCACCAGTGCGCAAGGCCGCCATTGAAATTCCCAAAGCCGTCAACAAACTATCGCCAACTAAAGCAAAGGTAAGCAAGACGACGGTGGCAATCGTAACCGCCCGACGAGCAATACGGCGACGCTCTTTCGCTGTCTCTTCGGCAGTTAAGGCGGCGAAAATAGCTGAAATATCGATGGGGCTCACCGTCGCAAATAGTGTCGCTAAGGTAACCGCTGCGATCTCACCCATGAAATCATCCTTTCTCGTTGAGTTATGTACACCGCAAAAAATGGCGTAAGAAGTCTTAACTTAATTAGGATCATTTAGGCCATGACTTCTGTAGTCAGGCGATTGACTCCAGTTGCCAAGCATAACGAAATAAATGTCTATGGAGTGTAGTCTGCCAGCCAAATCGAACACTGGCCAATGAAAACCCATAATTAAAATAATGATAACGGACGATAACTCATGAAGCATTCAACCAGTATTCTGGCATTGCCACTGTTACTCAGTGGTTGTGTTTTAGACTTGCCGGGGGACTTTCCCGAGCAAGACGAGGTATGCGAATTTGATCAAGCACGCGAAGATGAACGCGCGACTTCCGCTGCCAATTTCCCAACCCCACAAATTCAACGCTTGCTAGTCAATGGTAACGAGCGCTGGAGCAGTGGCCAGTCGACAGCGCCGCAACTGGTGCCAGGGGACGAGATCACACTGGTTGGTACCGGCTTTGGGGCAGGCACTGAGCTTGATTTTTCCAAAATCATGATTGGTAATACCCGTATTCTCGAAACCGATCTTATTATGTATAAACAAGAGTTGGCTCTGAGCGCTCAGGTAAACTTTGAAACCACCGAAGTCGTCGATGAGTGGCCAAAAAACGTATTAGGCTGGACAGATACCGAAATTCGCTTCCGCGTGCCCGATCACACATTGAGCGGCGATTTAATCGTACAAATTCAAAAACGTACCGGATTTAATCAATCATTAACTCAAGACGGTGAAGCGCACTTAGTGATTGATGCGCAAACGTCGCGCGTTATCGACGATAACTTTGTCCACAATTGCGATGTGGTATCTGATGTTAGTGCGGTTAAGTCCACGACACCAATCGGCGTCACTGTCGACAACGCTGGCTTTGATGCACTTGCACAAGCCGGTAGCGAAGCCTTCTGGTCTTGGGATTACAACGTCGGTCTGGCGCATAATCTGCGTAATCTCGACTGGACGGCCATTATGCAAGGTAAAGCTACCGACCCTATTTCTGGCGGTATCGCTGACCCTAAATTGCTTTTTGGTGCTGTGCCAGAAGTTCGTGGTGAAGTCCCCGACGAAGCCATCGACGATGTGTATTTCAACGAATACCCGATGCCAACTCCGATCCCCGGTTTTTTAGCCGGTAGCGAAGGTAAAAAAGAGGGCAATACCAAGAGCTCCGGTTATGTTGGCTATCGCTATGCCGAAGCCACCAATCCTTATGCCGGTAATGGCGAATGGATCGGCTTTAAAACTGCGCGTCTTGTCATGGCTACCGCGTCAGCTATGACAAAGCACCGGGCAACCATGTTAATAAGGTCATTCCTGGGTTACCGAATCCACAATGGTCAATGAAGTGGTCGGTATTACAAACCAGCACTAAGACGTTTGATGCGATTTACGACAAAGAAGAAGGTCCGATCTGGGCGCCGGGTAATGAAGATGTCGCTCGTGGACAAGAGACCTACGCACGCAATTGTGGCAGCTGCCATACCGACGCGTTGGAAAGCCACACAACCGAGCAAATGATACCGCTAGATCAAGTGGGTCGTTTCTTTGCACCGACTATCTATCAGAAAGAGACTCAGTCGATCCGCGTTGCCTATCTGCGTGATCTCTACTGGACCGAACACCGTGGGCGGCCATGTCCGCAACCTAGAAGACTTAGTTAACCCTGAACGTTGCACCACAGGATCAACGCTCTACAACCAGTATTACACCTTGCATGAACCCGTGCGTCCTGAACTTGGTGGCCCAGATCATCAAGTGACCTATCCAGATCTCAACCGTAAAGGCGATGTATTCCGGGTGCCTAAGTCGAAGGAAAGCTGGCTCAAGCCAATTGGTAAGCAGCGTAACCGCTTTATCAAGCGCCACAAATACTTCGTAGAAGTGCCGTGGGATAAAGACAACTACTACTGGGATTATCAAGGCATGCGCGCTGCCTACGGCCCAAGTGAATTAGGTAGTGACGATGCTATCGGTATGCCGGATGCGCCCCATCCTTGGTGTGCAAGTAGTACCACTGAAGTACAAGATCTCGTGCAATATCTATTGACTCTGTAGGCCAACCTTACAGATTAATAAGGCTCGACCCAGCACTCTCGTGACTAACGCTACGAGAGTGCTCACTCCCACTCAATCCCGCAAAGTACGTGCATTTCTCCCTCATTTTCGCAAAAAACCGCCTGAAATCAGCGTGGTACTACCAAGGTCTAGCTGTCGCCAGCCCCCAACCTACTGCTAGTTTGGATAGGTATTAAATAAAAAGAGGATGGGGTTATGGCTTTCAGGTCTGACGACGATAAAAAAGCTTACTGGCGCAGAAATTTGAATTTAATGTTCACTTTACTGGCTATCTGGGCATTAGTTTCTTACGGATTTGGCATAGTTTTGCGTCCATTGATGGACATGATTCCCGTCGGCGGTGTGGGGCTTGGTTTTTGGTTTGCCCAACAAGGTTCCATTTATGTGTTTCTCGCTATTGTAGTGATTTACGCAAAAAAAATGCGCGAACTCGATCGTGAGTTTGGCGTTGACGACGACGAATAAGAGAGGAGCTGACTATGGATCTGCAAACATTAACCTATATCGTAGTGGGCCTAACTTTCGCCCTCTACTTTGGTATCGCCATTTGGGCTCGTGCCGGAACAACCGGTGAATACTATGCCGCCGGTCGCGGTGTACATCCAGTCGCCAACGGTATGGCAACCGCCGCCGACTGGATGTCTGCTGCATCATTTATTTCTATGGCAGGTTTAATCGCTTTCCAAGGCTATGATGCTTCAATATTCCTGATGGGCTGGACGGGTGGCTATGTGCTACTGGCACTGTGCTTGGCTCCTTACTTACGTAAGTTCGGTAAATTCACCGTGCCTGATTTCATCGGTGATCGTTACTACTCACGTACCGCACGTATCGTGGCCGTTATCTGTTTAATCGTTGCATCACTGACCTACGTAATTGGTCAGATGAAAGGGATTGGCGTGGCCTTCTCCCGCTTCCTCGATGTTGATTACGCCACTGGCCTATACGCAGGTATGGGGATCGTATTCTTCTACGCCGTACTCGGCGGTATGAAAGGCGTAACCTACACTCAGATCGCTCAATACTGTGTACTCATCTTTGCTTACACCGTACCCGCCATCTTTATCTCTCTTAATCTGACCAACAACCCAATTCCACAGTTAGGCTTCCTCAGCGATACCGCCGACGGCACGCCTCTACTAGTGAAGCTGGATCAAACCTTGGTCGACTTAGGCTTTGCTGAATATACCGCACAAAAAGGCGGCACGCTCAACATGATGATGTACACACTGTCACTCATGATGGGTACTGCTGGCTTACCGCACGTTATTATCCGCTTCTTCACCGTACCAAAAGTATCAGACGCGCGTTCTTCAGCGGGCTGGGCGTTGTTCTTCATCGCGATTCTATACACCACTGCACCTGCAGTAGGTTCAATGGCTCGCTTGAACTTGACCAATACCATTCAGATGGGTGAAGTCGGCAGTGTCGACGGTAACTTGGAATACGCAGCACGTCCTGACTGGTTTAAAAACTGGGAAAATACTGGCTTGCTAGCGTTTGAAGATAAAAATGGCGATGGTCGAATCCAATATTACGACGACAAGAACCCAGAGTTTGCCGCTAAAGCTGAATCTTATGGCTGGAAAGGTAACGAAATGGTGAAAGTTGACCGTGACATTATGGTACTGGCCAACCCAGAGATTGCGAACCTACCAAATTGGGTAATCGCACTGGTGGCGGCAGGTGGCTTAGCCGCTGCACTATCAACAGCAGCTGGTTTATTGCTGGCGATGTCGACTGCGATTTCTCACGACTTATTGAAGCGTACCTTTATGCCCGATATCAGTGAGAAAAATGAGCTCATGTCTGCACGTATTGCGATGGCTGGTGCGATTTTAGTGGCCGGTTACCTAGGCTTGAATCCTCCGGGCTTCGCAGCTCAGGTTGTGGCACTTGCATTCGGTTTGGCGGCGTCCTCCATCTTCCCTGCGTTAATGATGGGTATCTTTAGTACTCGCATTAACAACCATGGTGCGGTAGCAGGTATGTTGGTCGGCTTAGTAAGCACCTTGGTTTACATCTTTGCATACAAAGGCTGGTTCTTCGTTGCGGGTACCGAGATGTTTGCCAATACGCCAGACAACTGGTTCTTGGGTATATCACCAGAAGCCTTTGGTGCTCTAGGTGCATTACTCAACGTCGTGACTGCATTTGTAGTCTCTAGCATGACAGCACCAGTGCCTGATGATATTCGTCAGATAGTGGAAGATATCCGTGTACCTAAAGGTGCAGGATCTGCTCAAGATCACTAATTCAGTGTGATGAGTAATAAAAAACCCAGCCTCGGCTGGGTTTTTTATTGCCACTTACGTTTATAAAACGCCCTAATGTGGCTGAGTTGTTTTAATAAAACGATTAATCGGTTCTATAGCACTGCCTTTAAAAAACAACACAGGTGAAAAAGCTCCTATCAAACTGGTATGCCCCGTTCCTTTAACCGTAACCAATGTATGTGGTTTATTTAATCGATCTAGGGCTTTGGCAAATGAATAACTATGCCGCTCGGTACTGATCAGTTCGTCGTTCTCTGGGGCTAAAATTAACGCTGGTAAATCAGACGATTCAACAAACTCGATCGGGTTCGAATTGGGTGGGTAATTTGGGTAAAAGAACACCGGCTTCACATCTTCTAGCACGATCGGATATAAGTCATAAGGCCCTGCTAACCCAACCCAACCGCGCAGTATATCCATGCGATCAAGACCTTCAGCACTCAGCCAACGATCATCCATAGCCAACATAGCGGCATTGTATGCCCCTGCGCTATGCCCCATTAAAATCAATTTTTGTTCAGGGTTAAAAGCGCGATATTTAGCACTTTGTAACTCGTCATGGATCACTTTCACTGCAGCGGCACAATCAACCAAAAAATCCGGATACGTTACTTCGGGATAAAGCCGATAATTGGGTACCGCAACAATATAACCCTGTGCGGTTAAACGCCGAGCGACAAATTCATAACCCGACTTCTCGCCACTATTCCAACTACCGCCGTAGAAGAACACGATAACGGGTGTGGGTGAATCCGATTCGTTCCCTGAAGGCAGATATAAATCGTATTTCTGCCGTTCAAGTTGGCCATAAGGTAAATCGCGGACCACATCAGCGGAGTAAACTTTAGAGATACCGTTCACTATTCCTTGCGGTGAGCAAGCAGTAAGAACCGTTAGCACAGGAATTACGATCAATTGTTTAAAACGCATAAGTGAAACAGCCCAAACCAAGAAAAACTTTAGCTAAATTAAGCTATTTCTTCGAAATAGCAAAAAAAACAGCGCCGAAGCGCTGTTTTCAAAGCCATATTGTCACTTACGCTTAAAGCACGGCAAGTGCCGCACTGTAGTTCGGCTCATCAGCGGTTTCTGCCACTTGCTCAGTATGCAGAACCTTGCCGTCAGTATCCAAAACCACAACCGAACGAGACAACAACTTGGTCAACGGACCTGTAGCGAAATTTACACCATAATCGTCGCCGAAACTTGAACGGAAGGCAGAGCCAACCTTGACGTTATCAATACCCTCAGCACCGCAAAAGCGTCCTAATGCGAACGGCAAATCCGCAGAAACGCATACCACGGCGACGTTATCTAAGGATGCCGCTTGCTCGTTAAATTTGCGCACCGAAGTCGCACAGGTTGGTGTATCAATCGATGGGAAAATATTCAACACAACGCGCTTACCCGCTAAGCTCGCCGACGTTAAATCTGATAGATCGCCAGCACTGAGATTAAACTCAGGAGCAACTGATCCAACCGCTGGTAATGTGCCGACGGTTTCGAATGGATTGCCTTTCAAAGTAACTGTAGCCATGACTAACTCCTAATAAAGAAACATAAACAGATGGGCACTACTATGAAACGATATGCCGCTAAGGGCAAGATACCTGAGTAAAACAGTATGGATTTTTATCGGAACAATCTAATAAATATCGGTCACCGTCACCTACCCGCCAATAATCTACAAAAAAGCCGTTGCGACCACGCAACGGCTCAAGATAAGTAGAATCGGTGAACAGTATTAGGGGTTAGCGATGAATAATCGCTGGGCGCATTGGTGCTAAACGCTGAATAAGACGATTTTGATCCGCATACGATACACCTTGGCTGGTCATCGCATTTTGCAAGAGTTCAACTACGCGGTTGAACTGGCTCTTATCAATCTGCATGCCAGCATGGACAGCTTCCATGGTATCGCCGGTGTATTCACACGGCCCATTACTCACCATACAAAACTGCTCTTGAAGTTTAGTCCGCAGCCGCTCGATATCCGTATTCTTAAAGAAAGGATAGATATTTTTGTCGAAAGAAATTTCCGTAATAAAATCGTCGACTATATTAGCAACTCCCTGCTGACCACCTAAATCATCATACAAGGTATCAGCTTGGGCAAAAGAGACCATCGCACTCAAGGCTGCAACAGCAAGCATCTGTTTTATGATTATTGTCATAATGAACTCCTTAAACAGAAAGGCTCCAGCCTTATTTAAAATAACCAGTAATAGAAGCATACAGTCCGCTTTGATCTTCTGACCCTGCTATGCTGCCTAAATCCGCCCACGCAATGGTCAAATTAAGATTTTTATTAGGGAAGTAAGCAACAAATACATCGGCAAATCTATCTTCTTTGAACGCCGACAAATTATCCGGTTTATATCGATATTCAGCACCAACCGCTAAGCCTTCGTCCAGTAATACCAAAGCCGATAATTCAGGCATCAATTTATAACTATTATTGTCGTCACCACCATATCCGAGCAGCCCCATTTGATTGGCTTTAGTAGCTCTTAATGTAGCGTTCCACAGCAGGTGATAACCCCCTAATGCTGCTAAATGCACTTTTGTGGCCGAAACATAAAAATCGGTACCAGTGTCACTGTCTTTAGCGCCAATGGCATCTGCAATTTCGCCGTCAATGAGGCGCTTGTACTGAATACCAGCTGCTAGCTGTGGCATGCTGCTGTAAATAGCATCCCCAGCAATTTTATACTTAGCACCGTAAATCTCTTGCCTAATATCGACCGCTGTACCTTTTAGTTCAAAACGTTGCTGAGCTGCGGTTAGCTCAAAACGGTTACCATAGCTGAAGCCTATACCGTCAACAGTCATGCGAAAATCTTGAACATCCGTTAGCGTATGAAACGCACTCACGCTGGTTTGATTCTCTTCACTGTAACCGGTCATTAGCGCCCACGGCACCAATCCGCCGCCCGCACTACCTTCAACTTGGGTTACTCCCGAGGTTGCAATCAAACGTCCATCTGCATGTGTAGATAGCGCCATCATTAACCCTGCAGCAACACTAGTCATCGTGCGAACACTGGTTAAATATGATGAATTTTTCATAATTTACTCCGCTTTCTCTGCAGTCTTAAACTCGTCTAACCACTTAACCAAAGCATCAAAAGCCATTGGGCGTGCTAGATAATAACCTTGAATATAATCGCAGCCAGCTTCTCTTAACCATTCTTGGGATGCGAAATCCTCAACCCCCTCAGCGATTACCGAAAGGCCAAGTTCGTGTGCCATTGCTATAGTATTGCGTACAATAATTTGATCGTCTTTTTGCGTTGCTAATTTCAAAATAAAAAATTTATCTATTTTTAGTTCATTCAGAGGCATTTGTGCAAGTTTCGACAAGGCTGAATAACCGATACCGTAGTCATCCATAGATATTTGGAAGCCACGTTCGCGAAAATAATTTAGAAGTGCAAGTGATTTATCTACATCCGTCATCATGTCGCGCTCGGTAATTTCTAAGCAAACATCATGCGCTTCAAGATTATTTTGTTGTAACTTCTGTTCAATTAAAAACTTTAGCCCATCATCACTGAGATCTTGAGCCGACAAGTTGATCGACACTTGCATATTGATACCAGTACTTTTCAGACGTGCCTGATCATCCAGTACTCGACTAACCACCCACGCCGTTACTAAGCTAATTAATCCAGTTTGTTCAGCCAAATCAATAAACAAATCAGGCGGAATAAAACCATCATCTGGATGGAACCAGCGTATCAGTGCCTCTGATTTCTCTACCTCACCCGTGCGCAGATTCATCTTTGGCTGATAGTACATTTGCAATTGGCCGTCATCTTTTTGCAATGCTTCTTTCAAAGAACGAAGTATTTTCAGCTTACGCAAATGAACTTTATCCTGCCCTTCTTGATAAACGTAAAGACGCTCGTTAATCGTAATCGCATGTTCATTGGCAATATTACCCCGCCTCACTAACAAGCCAGCTGTATCCGCCTGCTGCGGATAAGCAATAGCGCCAGCACGAGCATCAATATTTAGGCTTATGCCATTGATTTGCATCGGAGCTGATAATGCATTGAGAATCTGCATGCACATTAACCGTGTGTCATTTTCTGTTTGATCTGCTCTTGCAGCTAAAATCAAACAAAATTCATCGGCGGATAAACGCGCAGCAGCACCATCTAAAGCTGTCGCCTTAATACGTTGAGCAATATTGATTAGACAAGTATCCCCTACTTCAATACCTAGTGAATCATTAATACTCTTGAAACCACGTAGATTAATGCCCATTAGCACGAAGGGTTTATTTATTTCGACAAAACGCTCAATTGATGCCAACATACTGTCACGATTTAATAGGCCAGTTAGACTGTCATGGGTCGCCTGATAAACGATTTTTTTCTCACGCTCCGCTAGGTCGACGTTCATGGTTCTAAAAGCCGATATCAATGTTTGAATTTCATAACTGCCACGTTTTGGCGGCGCCACCAACTGATAATCCCCTTTAGCAATGGATTGCGCTGCTGTCACTAAGTTTTTAAGCGGTACAGTTAATCCATTGGCAATTAAGCCGCTGCCGAGAATGGCTAAAACAACAATAACAATAGCGATCTGTAATATTCGATTACGCAGGTGTTCATACTCGTCGTAAAAACGTGTTAAGTCTTCGGTTAAAACAACCTGTACCGCCGACTCGCTATTTGACGAGATGTCCAACATTCGACTGGCGTATCGTTGGCTAGTCTCGAACGGTAAACGGATAAGACTTTGAACCGTTTCGGGTGCTCTTAGGGCAGCTCCGACGGCTTCCAATGAAGGGAGAGTTGTCGCATATGCCCACGACTGTTGACCATTAGCTTCGGTATCGGCTTTTTCTATGAACGTGACATCAACACCCGAGCCTTTGCCTAACACTCGGGCTAAATCTTCATTCATTTCAAAGCCGACACCGGCAATAGCAACCACTCTGGGGGCTTTTACTGGAATCAATAACAATTGATAAATATGCTCACCGAGAACATAAAAATCTGCTCGCATTTCTCCCTGCAAAGCATCCATAAAGGGCGCTTTGTAAGCAAACTTAGAGCCTTTAAGAATATCGATATTGCTACTTGCAAGAATGTTTCCGTCAAGATCACTAAGAAACATCAGATCAGAATTAATCCTTGCACCGTGATTTTCGAGCATACTTCCAACAGTGCCAGCATCATTACTGGCCACTGCTTGTTTGAAGCCAAAATCAGATACTAAGATTTGCGCCGCACCTAGCAATTGCTCTCGACGCACATCAATAGTGCCCTGAAAAGCTTCCACGGCCATATCAATATCTTCATTAACGCTCAGCTTAGTGGCATTGCCTGTGCTGACCAAAACAACCAATAATATTGCACTAAGCGTTAACGAGGTTAAGCCCGCAGCGAATGCGAGTATTTGACTTCGAAGACTATTAAAAAATATTGGCACTCTGTTACCTGCGCAACGAATTACCAAAGCCTTTGGCGGCAGGGGCCACCGGCTCTGGAGCAGAAACAGCGAGTGGCAGAACTATGGTGTAATGAGAATCATCACTTTTAGTGGTCTGAAATTCGTCACTACCCAATACCATTCTAGCGGACTCATCAAAGGAATAGCGTTGATGCCATAGGGAAATTTGTTTGAATTTAGCAGAGAGATTAAAAGACACAGTGCCTTGGTTATCGGTCATACGAGCATATGCACTATCCGCTACGTAGATATACCCAAGCATATCGTCATGAATATTACAGCCGAGAACAACGACACCCGCATTGTCGAACAAGACAGGCTCATCGGGTTTATTCGCATACAGTTTGATTTCAAATGGCTTTGGTTTTGAAAACGAGTAAACATGGTGGCGAATATTATCGCTGTTGGGAAAGCTAACATTTTGCCCTTGCTGTACCAGTAAAACATGCGGTTTAAACTGACGCTCCACTTGGTCCATGATGGCGTTCTCCGCATTCGGTTGCGGCGAGGAATCGGATAAACCAAGAATAGATACCACAGCGCCTTCGACCGCTTTGCCACTTTCATCAACAATGGTGAAGGTAATAGGCTGTGCAAGAACAAGACAGGTAGCGGTTGCACAAACCAAGCTAACCAGGAAGCGGACTAAGTACTGCGCGCTTTTAAGTAAGGTCACACCCGATTCCTAAAAAGTTACAACGAGTCACATAACTCTAGTAATAGATCAGGGTTTTAGCAAAGTGAGAACGGAACTAAATCAAGCTGATTAGGGATCACGTTTGACTTTAAATTTGGTCAGCTTTATCCACATTAATGCCGTGGATATAACGTCACCAAGTG
Source organism: Thalassolituus sp. (assembly GCF_034111725.1). Classification (GTDB taxonomy): domain Bacteria; phylum Pseudomonadota; class Gammaproteobacteria; order Pseudomonadales; family Oceanobacteraceae; genus Thalassolituus. Next base: position 37,893 of record NZ_JAWUWR010000077.1, read on the forward strand.
CGGTATGACGGTCGATAATAGGCACATTCAAGTCTTTCGCGAGTCCTTCAAAGGTGAGATCTAACGCTAGCTCAGGGATATAGCGCCGTTTCTGGCGAACATAGAGTTCTGAAACCTCGATAAATCGATTGGGTAGTTGAAAATGATATAGCTCCCGAATATATCGATTAAGTATTGCCCTATCGTATTCGATATAAAAACCGCAAATTGGACGGTTCCCAATGAAATCCAATAACCTCTCAATGGCTTCAGCTGCTGCCACACCATTCAGCCGATCCTCGCGGCGCAGATAATGAACTTTGACAGCATTAGGATCGGTGACCGCGTTGGAGTTAATCATTAGATCTAAGGCATCCGACAACTGGATATGCTGACCCTTTACCACCACTGCCGCAACACTCAGAAGCTCGCCTTTCTTACGATCGAACATGCTGGTCTCGCAATCGAGTACCACTATCTCGTCGCCCTTGTACGGCTCCTCCATGATCGACCAACGCTCAGGTGGTGGCGAGTACCAAGGCATCCGGCGACCCAGCCAGTGCGGAATCATCCGAAGTTTTCCAAGTGATAATGACTCACTAATAGCTGTTTGAATTTTTTCACACGGTGCAAACCATGACGCAATAAACTGCGGTCGACACTGCGTAGTGGCTCGAGTTGTAACTTCTGCGTTAGCCCAGGGTTTTCTACCTCACGCTCAAGCTGTTGACGCAGGCGAATGCGTAAAAATAAAATCAGCGCATCTTTAAGTCCTTGGGCAACTTCAGCATCCAATACATTTAGTGCTAAGAGGCGATCTATGCGATCCAAGGTTCCTGTGTCAGAAATTCCGTATTCAAACGCTAATGCTCTAACACCATGTACCAAGGGGAAAATGCCCCCTTTTTTGATATCAATCGTGCCATGGTCTTCGCGAATTTTCCCTAACAAGGTTAATGGTGTTTCAAACTGCAATGCAGGACGAGCGAACCATGCCGATGTCACGCTAGAACGCAGTGCAGGGGTTTGCCAATGCGATTTAAGCCCGCGAAAGAGATCTGAATTGCCACATACCACCTCGGCATCAATGAAAATAGCCATATTCATCATCGGCTCAGGTGTTGATGCTTGTAGCCAGCGGGCCACTCGCTGCTGCCAACCCTCTACAGTATGAATCCATGCGTCGTTAATAAACATGACGCCGCCAGGACAAGGCGGATAACCAAAATCCAATAGTATTTGATGAAGTTTATGCAGTATCGGCATCACCGCTTCACGGTCGTGGTCGTCCTTTAAAATCACAGCATTGTCTTGATCTGTTTTTAAAATTTGTTCGCCACGCCCTTCACTGCCCAATACCAGAATACAAAAACGTGATTGTAATCGCTCCGGCACGACCAATTCAAAAGCCCGCTGGATTAAACGGCGATTCAAGGTTGTAATCAACGACATGATAGCGATGATCTTCACCCCTTGCCCCGATAAACTGCGAATCAAAACATCGAGTCGCCCGGCCGCTACAACCAAATCTTGAACGTTCTTTGCTTGCTCTATGCGCATAGCAATCACATGAGAATGGGTCGAAAATGCGCTAAGCATGTCCATCAATTCAAGGGTGCCGACTATCACGTCATCGTGCATCACCACCACACGTTCAATATGGTGCTGCGTCATTTTGATTAAGGCGTTGAACAGAAAATCGCCCTGTTCCACGGTAATTAAACCAAATTGAGCGATATCCCCCACTTTGTCGTTACGATCAGAATCGCCGAGCAGCACTGCACGTAATAAATCCGTACCGGTGACAATTCCGACACCCTCAGTCGTTTTAACTAAGACTGCATCGTATTTTTGTTCATCCATCATTGCGGCTACACGAGCAAGACTGGTTTGACCAGTAACATAGACTGGAGCGCGCATAGTATCGCCATCAATACGCGATAAAATAAACTCAGATACATCGCCATCCTGTTGTTCAACCAGCGATTGCTGAGTACCTAAGTCCGTTTTAAAATAAATTGAAAAATCACTAGAAGTATTTAACAGCTGTACGAAATCGGCTGTTTTTAATAGGTAACAGAGAGTTTCTTCCACCGCGACATAGCGATGCTTACAGGCAGATTCAAGTATTGCCCGAACATCAAACAAGTCTTCTTTACCGTACTGAGAAAATACTTGTCCGTCGTCATCGGTTTCTTCGACGACACCTTTATATACAATGAATAAACCGGGAGAAGCCTGACCAATATCTAAAATTGCAGCACCTGTAGGGAAAAATACTAAATCCAAACGGCTGATCAACCATTGCAGTTGCTCTTCGGCTAAAAAGCTAAATGGAGGTTGATCTAGATTGATTTGAATACTCATATTATTCCCTAAGCGATCATTTATGACAGCAATAGTGCTTTGTTAAAGCGATTAATCAAGCTGTGGAAATTCCTGCTGGCGCTCATGAGCACCTAATTCAGAACGGTCACTAAGTGAAAAATACACGATAACCACAAAGCCAATCGTGACCGATAGCAAGGCAGGGTTCGACCAAGCAAAGATTGGCTCACTAAAACCAAATCCATCGACCCAAATCGCTGGGCCAAAAACAATACACAGTAAAACCACAGACAAACTTAACCCGCCCCCTATTACAGCGCCTCTTGTCGTCAACCCCTGCCAATACAAGGCTAAGGTTAACAAAGGAAAACTCACACTGGCGGCGATGGCGAAGGCCAAACCGACAATATAAGCAACATTTTGCCCACGCATCAGTATGGCCACTAAAGCGGCAAGCAATATCAAACCAACCACAGAGCTACTGTGAATTAATCGTTGCTTGTCGTAACTTCGACCGGGATTGACCGTTACCGCATACCAGTCATGAGAAATAGCCGATGCCCCCGAGAGAAGTAATGCGGTCATCACCGATATGAGCACCACAAATAACACCGCCGCTAAAAGGCCGGTTAAGATCGGACCTCCGACCCCTAATGCCAATTGTAATGCGACTAAATTCCCTCCGTTATTCGCCACCGATATGTTCATTTCTGGATGTAAATCCAACAAACGTAAAGCCGCGAAGCCAACAACGAATGTCAGTAAATAGAATCCACCAATAAATCCGATGGCATAAAATACCGACATTCTGGCGCGGCGAGGATCAGCAACCGAAAAAAACCGCGTTAATACATGCGGCAGGCCTGCCGTACCAAAAAGCAAAGCGACCCCTAAACTCAGTTGTGATAAAGCCCCTTGCTCTTGTAATGCCGAGGAGGCTAACAGTAAAGGCTGTTGGTGATGATCACTGGCAAATAATGTGGTGATATCTACATCCGTTTGCAATAACCCCATAATTACCAATAACAAAGTCGTTAATAGCATGACGACAGCTTTAACCACTTGGGCGCGAGTAGAAAATAACAAGCCACCAGCAATACCTAACAGCGCAGTCAATATCCCAATCACGACTACGCTACCAATGTAAGGCAACGAAAATAAATACGCAGCTAGATGTCCGGCGGCTACCAACTGCGCCGCTAAATACAGCACTACAACCGGCACACTCGCAGCCATTGCGACACGAGCAACCGCTGAGCGCTGCAACCTTACCGCTAAAATATCAGTAAGAGTGAAACGCCCAAGCCGTCGTAAGCGCTCGGCAAATAAGACTAAAATCAGAGGCCAGCCAGCAAAGAAACCGACGGCATACAACAAACCATGATAACCACTTAAAGCTATCATGCCGGCAATGCCTAAAAACGAAGCAGCCGACAAATAATCGCCGGTAATCGCTAGGCCATTGCGAACACCGCCGTTATCGCGTCCAGAGGCATAAAATTCGGCAGCAGTGCGGATTCGGCGACCGCTCCACAATAATAAGAGTCCTAATGGGATTAAGAAAAAAACGAAGTAGCGAGGATCCGGCGCTGTCAAAATAGCTACACTACTATTGTCAGCAAAACCTTGGGAGGTGGATGATAAAAGCAATAAGCTGAGCAGCCACTTCATGACTTCACCGCGGCAGAATTATTGGCGTTATTAAGGCGCAAACACTCCGAGCGCATGCGTTCACGCTCTTCGTCGCCTACCGTATTGGCATGCTTAACATAAATACCGGTAAGTAAGAACTGCAACAATATGAAAAATGCAGCAAAGGGCACTAACCAAGGGGTGGGATTACTGACACTCACAGGCGTTAGTAATATACAGGATAAAAACACGACACTGAGTAGAAATACAGCATAGCTGCCACCCAGTACCACAGCCATGCGCCGACGATATAGACGTTGCCCTGCAACCCAAGCTGCATAGTCGGGATGTTGGCTAATCAAGCTGTTCGATTCACTGTCCACTGTTTGCATTACATCACCTCCGTGTCTTCAGTGTATCGAACAGCTTGATTAGACCACAGATCGACCATAGTCGCAGACCCAATAATGTCGGCGTTGGAACGCACGCCTTACAACTTTCATCTAATATGAGTTAGGCCTGTACGGACACAACGCGAGCGCGCGTGGTAATCTCTGTGGCATAAGAAAGACAATAAAAAGAACGAGTTAATATGCTGCCGATGCGTCACTCCGTCTTATGCATATTCATTAAGGACCGACATGATTCCCGTTAGTCAGCTAATTACAATCTCCATTTGTTATATTGCCGTGCTCTTTCTGATTGCTTGGTACGGTGACCGGCGCGCCCATCAAGGTAAACCCTTACATGGCAGTGGCTTGGTTTATAGCTTATCACTGGCGGTGTATTGCACTTCATGGACTTTCTATGGAGCAGTCGGACAAGCGGCGTCCAGTGGCTGGATCTTTTTAGCGATTTACGTCGGGCCAATTGTTTTTTTACTGCTTTTTTGGAATTTACTTGAACGCATAGTGCGTATCACTAAAGAAAAACGTCTGACTTCCATTGCTGACTTTATCGCCACGCGCTATGGCCGCGATCACACCCTCGCTGTCATCGTCACACTCGTCGCCGTTATGGGGGTCGTTCCTTATATCGCGCTGCAGCTAAAAGCGATTTCCACGACGTTTGAATTACTCACCCAGCCTTTGGGGCTGGATTACGGTATTCCAGGCTCTATTTGGCAAGACACCGGTTTCTATATCAGTGTCGTCATGGCCCTGTTCGTCATTATATTTGGTACCCGCGATATTGATGCCAGTGAGCAACATCCGGGAATGATTTTAGCCGTGGCATTTGAGTCTCTGGTCAAATTACTGGCCTTTGTTGGGGTTGGCATTTGGGTTATGACCTCGGTATTCGAAAGCCCAGAGGAGATATTGAAATTAACTCGAGAAACGGCCAGCGATCACCCTTTGCTACAAAGCAACATGGTGTCAGTGTCCTTTATCTTACAGAGCGTGCTCGCCGGGTTTGCCATTGTGTGTTTACCGCGGCAATTTCAAGTCGCGGTAGTAGAAAACGAAGACACTAATCACATCCAAACTGCACGTTGGCTGTTCCCGCTTTATTTAGCCATCATGATGTTATTTGTTGCCCCGATTGCGTTAACGGGGCATTTATTTATGCAAGACTTAGGCTTTTCACCGGATACCTATGTGCTCAGTCTACCCGTTTCAATGGGCCAAGATGCACTGGCAATTATAGCGTTTATCGGCGGCGGCAGTGCTGCTAGCGGCATGATTATTGTTGCCACAATTGCGGTCAGCACCATGGTATCAAACGAGCTGGTGCTACCCGCCTTCTTTCGCCATGGGCAACAGCAAGAAAACCAACAACCTGCTGGCGTACAACGATTAGTACTGACTGTGCGCCGCGTCGTAATCATCGGCCTAATCGGGGTTTCGTACTTATTTTATCGAATCGCCGGAGAGTTTGAGTCACTCGCAGCGATTGGCTTGTTGTCGTTCGCTGCCATCGCACAATTTGCGCCTGCTCTATTCGGCGGTTTGATATGGCAAGGGGCCAACCGCCAAGGCGCAATAGCAGGACTACTCGGCGGCACTTTTATTTGGTTTCAAATGTTGCTGTGGCCAGTATTAAGCCAACAGTTATTTGCTCCTAGCGGAATCGACTCTATCGTGCCTAACAATGTGTTTGGCATCGACATGGATGACTTCAGTTTTACCGTTATTCTAAGCTTACTGGTTAATTGCACGCTGTTTGTTTTCTTCTCAGTTGTTACCAATGCTTCGGTCCGCGAACGCATGCTGGCCAGCGATTTCACCAGCGTACGCAGCTCGAATCAACGCAAACATACATCTTCGTTTAATTGTAAAGTAGATGACGTCCGCGTGGTACTTGAACGAATTTTGGGGTATCAAAAAACCGATGGATTTTTCACCCTGTATCAAGCTCGCCATGGTATTCAATATGACCATGCAATGGCATCCGATGACCTTCTCCATGATGCTGAAGAATTACTCGCTTCGGTTGTTGGCTCATCATCGGCGCGGGTTATTTTTTCGACTCTACTAGGCGGAGAGCAAATTCAAATTCGCGATTTGGCTTTTTTAGCCAGTGAAGCCAGTCAGGCATTTACACTCAGCCGTGAACAATTGCAGGCTGCGTTAGAAAACCTCCACCAGGGGGTCAGCGTTATTGACCGCAACCTTAATTTAGTCGCTTGGAATCGCCGCTATTTAGAATTATTTGAATACCCGAAGGGCTTTATTCAAGTTGGCAAACCCATCGAAGAAGTCATCGCCTACAACGCAATGCGAGGCTTTTGCGGTGAAGGCGCGGTTACCGAGCAAGTTAAGCGGCGAATGGACTATTTAAAATCATTATCAGCCCATCATTTTGAACGTTCGCTACCTCACGGCATCGTTGTTTCTATGCAAGGGCACCCCATGCCTGATGGCGGTTTCGTTACCAGTTTTACCGATATCACTGCTCATCGAAAAGCGGAGCAGGCGTTGCGTGAAACCAACATTACCTTAGAAAGACGTGTTGAGAAACGAACGCAAGAATTAGACGATTTAACCTCACAATTAATTGATGCAAACCAAAGCAAAACACGTTTCTTAGCGGCGACAGGCCACGATTTAATGCAGCCATTAAATGCCGCTAAGCTGTTTGCATCGACGCTGTCGCAGCAAAGTTTAACGACAGAACAACAATGCCTGCTAAAACATTTAGAAGGTGCTTTGCAATCTGCCGAGGACGTTCTGTCATTACTGGTTGAAATATCAAAACTCGATTCAGGGGCAATGGAACCTAACTTAAAGCCGATAAGTTTAGCCGCCGTATTACGTCCATTGCGCGATGAGTTCACTGCGCTTGCTGCCGATCAAGGCTTAAAGCTGCATGTGCGCGAATGCAAGCATTGGGTGATTAGTGACGCGCATTGGCTGCGCAGAATTATTCAGAACTTTTTAAGTAATGCCGTGCGCTATACCAACAAGGGTGGCATCTTATTAGGCTGCAGAGTACGTGGAGAGCATCTTTTATTAGAGGTTTGGGATACTGGTCTTGGCATACCACAAGACAAATTAATTGAAATATTCGGCGAATTTAAACGCCTCAATCAAGGACGCCAAGATACTAAAGGACTAGGGCTAGGACTCGCTATTGTTGATCGTATGTCGCGCAGAATGGAGCATTCAGTCAGCGTGTCATCCCGAGTTGGACGCGGCACCTGTTTCCGCATTGAATTACCTCTAACTCCAGCTCAAGAACAAAAAGTTGATAAAAGCGATGTCGTACTGAATAACACCGGCAACTTTAGTGGCATACCAACGTTCTGTATTGATAATGATGAGGCCGTTTTGGCGGGTATGACTGCTTTGTTAACTAGCTGGCAATGCGATTTGTATCCATGTCAGAACGAAACTGAAGCGCAAAACATCCCATTCGAACCGAGAATTATGTTGGCAGATTATCAACTCGACCACGTATTAACGGGATTAGATGTCATGACGGGCATACGTGAAAGAATGAATAACCCGGACATTCCTGGAATTTTAATTACCGCAGATCCTCGCCCAGAAATAGCAGATCAAGCAAAGGCATTAGGCTTCTATTTTTTAAGCAAACCCGTTCGCCCTGCGGCATTACGAGCCTTGATGCGACGCTTACTGAGTTAACTCAGCAAGCGTGCTTGGGAAAGATAGCAATAATTCATCAATGCGAATCAGGCATCGACTTGTGATGCCGACGCCGCCATACGTCCTTCTGGTTTTTCGATATCTAAACTTTGTACGGCAATAACTGCTTGCGTACGCGTACGTACACCAAGCTTACGGAAAATAGCGGTCACATGAGCTTTAATGGTCGCTTCACTGACTTCTAAATCATAAGCAATCTGCTTATTCAGCATACCGTCAGCCATCATAGTTAACACACGGAATTGCTGCGGAGTTAACGTCGCCAAACGCACGGCTAAGTCCATCGCTAATGGATTCGGGTGATGCTGATGACGGCGTGCTTTCTCAGGTAAATAAATATCACCTTGCAACACCAAACCAATTGCCCGAGAAATTTCATCAAGTGACGAAGACTTAGCAATATAACCAGCGGCTTCGTGGTCAATGGCTTGACACATGATGGCAGGATCTTCACAAGCCGACACAACGATGACAGGGATTTCAGGATAATGAGAGCGCATATAGACCAGCCCTGAATAGCCATGAGCGCCAGGCATTTGCAAATCCAGCAGCACCAAGTCTGCATCTTTATGCAGTTCAATTAAGTGCTGTAACTCAGGTAGCGATTCTGCCTGTTCAATCAGCACATCGGGCAACAACTGTTTTACAGCCTGCTGCATAGCGGTGCGAAATAACGGATGGTCATCCGCAATAATAATTTTTTGGGCCAGTTGCATCACTGCCTCCTGTTTGGCTGTTCCATCGCCTTGTTATTGTTGTGTCTTACTGTCTTCTATCACTTTAGTCTAGAAACACTAAAGCCGCCGAGCAAGCTCGACGGCGTTAGTAACCAAACCTTAACGGTTTAGCCGCTCTTCAATCAAAGTTTCAACAACAGCAGGATCTGCCAGCGTTGAAATATCACCCAGCGCATCATGTTCGTTGGCCGCTATTTTGCGCAAAATTCGACGCATGATTTTGCCTGAACGCGTTTTTGGTAATCCCGGCGTAATCTGAATTAAATCAGGTGTCGCCACTGGGCCAATTTCAGCACGTACCCAATTACGCAATTCCTTCACCAATTCATCACTGGCTTCTTCACCAGAATTTAATGTGACATAAACATAAATACCTTGGCCTTTGATGTCGTGGGGGTAACCCACCACAGCGGCCTCAGCAACCTTAGGATGCGCCACTAACGAACTCTCAACTTCAGCGGTACCCATACGGTGACCAGATACGTTGATCACATCGTCTACGCGACCAGTAATCCAGTAATAACCATCCGCATCACGACGCGCTCCGTCACCGGTAAAATACATACCACGGAAGGTCGAGAAATAGGTCTGAACAAAACGTTCATGATCGCCATAAACACTGCGTGCTTGGCCAGGCCAGCTATCAACAATCACTAAGTTACCGTCGGTAGTACCATCTAATATCATACCGCCACTATCCACTAACGCTGGCTGTACACCAAAGAATGGCCGAGTTGCAGAACCCGGTTTAGTATCAGTAGCGCCCGGCAGTGGTGTAATCATGATGCCGCCTGTTTCGGTTTGCCACCAAGTATCCACCACAGGGCCACGCTCATCTCCCCTTGTGCGGTAGTACCATTCCCATGCTTCTGGGTTGATCGGTTCACCAACGGAACCTAACAAACGCAGGCTCTTGCGGCTAGTGTTGTCGACTGCAGCGGTGCCTTCGGCCATCAAAGAGCGAATAGCGGTCGGCGCGGTGTACAGAATGTTCACCTGATGCTTATCGATGATCTGCGAAATGCGATTGATGCTCGGATAATTCGGTACGCCTTCCGACATCAAAGTAATACCGCCATTGGCCAATGGCCCGTACAGCAAGTAAGTGTGGCCAGTTACCCAGCCGACATCCGCGGTACACCAGTAGACATCACCATCGTGATAATCAAATACGTACTGATGGGTTATGGATGCCCACACCATGTAACCGCCCGTGGTGTGCAATACACCCTTTGGTTTGCCTGTCGAACCTGATGTATACAAAATAAAGAGCGGGTCTTCGGCATTCATTTCTTCTGGCGGGCAATTAGGTGACGCCAATGCCATTAAGTCTTCGTACCAGACATCGCGCGCAGCATGCCAAGCCACTGGGCTGCCGGTGCGCTTTACCACAATCACTTTTTCTAACGATTTAATCGCTGGATGCGTTAGTGCTTCATCGACATTGGCCTTAAGCGCAACTTTTTTACCTGCACGTACGCCTTCGTCAGCGGTAATCACAATTTTTGAATGACTGTCTTCAATACGACCCGCCAATGCATCTGGTGAAAAACCACCAAATACCACCGAGTGGATTGCACCAATACGTGTGCAAGCCAACATAGCGACGGCCGCTTCAGGAATCATCGGCATATAGATACAAACCACGTCGCCCTTACGTACACCCTGCCCGCGTAGCGCGTTGGCAAAGCGCGATACTTGCTCATGCAATTCGCGATAGGTGATGTTTTTACTCTCACTTGGGTCGTCACCTTCCCAAATAATGGCGGTTTGATCTGCGCGTGTTGCAAGATGGCGATCTAGACAGTTAGCAGAGGCGTTGAGCGTACCGTCTTCAAACCAACGAATATCAACATTGTGATCATCAAAAGACACGTTGCGCACTTTAGTGAAAGGTTTAATCCAATCAATACGCTTGCTGGCCTCTTCGCGCCAGAAGCCATCAGGATTAATGACCGACTGTTGGTACATCTGCAGATACTTTTCATTGTCGATCCAAGCTGAATTGGCAAACTCAGGCTTAACCTCATACATCTTGTCGTCACTCATTATTGTTCTCCCGTCATTCGTATCACGCTCAACCAGCTCGACAGCAGGCGTCGTTTAATGTTCTACCTCCATATTGGTCGCACTAGGACCAAGGCTGAATTAGACAATGGTCTATTCAGCGCAAATAGAGATTACGCAGTGAGTTGCTAGTCAGAGAATACTACAAAGTCAGGAAAGTACTGTCATTAGGGGCAATTCACCGTCGTTTTTATTCGAAAATGACAATCTGAACGGGTGCTTCATTTAACCAGAGCGAGAGGACTTGGGCAGTAGGGACACTTGCTTCGACCTTTGGCTAATTTCATTGCACAGAATTTGTGCACCATAGTGGCTCTGCACAATACAAAAATTAGGAGAACAAGCATGCGCAAATTACCTATGGTTTTACTGGCCACTGCGGCACTGCCAATGGCGGTCAACGCTGCCAATACCGAGTTCAGCTTCGGCGGCTTCATTAAAATGGATGCCATGCTGAGTACGTATTCTGATGGCGATATCGTCGATGGCTATGGACGCGACTATTATGCGCCATCGCAAATCGTCCCGGGCACTGAACCTGATACGGCTGAGCTTGATTTCAGCGTTCGCAACTCCCGCTTCAATTTTAAAACAGTAACTCAAGTTGAAGATGGTAAAACCATCACTAGCTTTATAGAGCTAGATTTCTCGACAACGGCCGGCGGTAATGAAGTCGTATCCAACTCTTACGTGCCACGTATACGTCACGCCTATGTTCAGTACGACAAGTTATTGGTGGGTCAAACTTGGTCTAACTTTATGAACGTGGGTGCTCTGCCAGAAGTCGCTGACTTTATTGGCCCGAGCGAATCCACCGTCTTTATTCGTCAGCCACAAGTACGCTATACCTCCGGCGACCTATCCGTGTCTTTAGAAAATCCGCAAACCACAGGGGCTGGCGATAGCGGTGACAATGGTATGCTGCCAGACTTAACGGCCAGCTACAAAATCAAAGCCGACAATCTCGATATGACCGCTGCATTGTTGCTACGTCAATTGAGTTATGACGGCCCAGCGGAAGATGACGACGCTAATACCATGGGTTACGGCGTAAACGTCGCCGGTAAGTTGATGGTCGGTAAGGATGACTTAAAATTCAGTGCGACTTACGGTAAAGGTGTTGGCCGTTACGTGGGCTTAGGTGCGGTTGCGGATGTCGCCCTGGTAGGTGAGGACTTAGAAGCCAGCGATACCACCGCCGCTTTTATTGCTTATCGCCATCACTGGAGCAGCCAATGGCGCTCAACCGCTGTATACGGCATGTTATCTGCCGACTACGATGATTCTGTGACCAGCGGTGTTACCGATGCGACTAGTATGCGCGTTAACATTATGCACTCACCGGTTAAGCAATTGACCTACGGTGCAGAACTCAGCACAGCGAATGTTGAGCGTGTGGGTGGGGATGATGTCACCATGAACCGCGTCTACTTCACGACCAAGTACGCGTTCTAATCGTTTTAAATCATTAAACACGTTTAAAGATCGATGCCGCTGAGCTGTTTGCTCAGCGGCATTTTTGTTGGATGGTTACAAGGTCTTGCCAATGCATATCGCTCTTAATGAGACTTCATCCTCTTAGCCCCTATTGCGCTAACATAAGGCTTAACTAAAAACCCTCAGCATCAAGCACACTATGACTCCCTACAAAAACGTCCCTATTCACATATCTGCAACCTTTCAAGGGCACCCTCCCCTCGTCAAAAATAATTGCACTAAACGCATCCAACGCGATGTTAACAACGTATACACCAAGTTAACGGATAATTACTTGATCACAACGCAGAACACAAAGTGTTACTAACATGTGAGTCAATAACGAAAATAGCCAAGGTTGGCCATGACTTGCACAAGATTTACATAGTGACTTTTTTTGTCACTTTATGTCCAGATCGCCAACTCAAAGGAGCACTACACCCTCTTTTGTTGCTTAAAAACGATGAATGAACAGATGTACGGTAGTTTTATTAACACAAACGGCGAGCAACTGATATTCATTGCTAAATCAAGCGCTTACCACATGATGAAAAACCTTGGCTACATACTGGCTGTAAATTGACGCAAGATGTTACAAACCCTATGATCACTGCCAATGAACAAGACATGACTTTTTTTATCGATATAAGTTCAGGTTAATTTTTTGAAAACACGGAATTCCAAAATTTTACATCACCTAAACAACCTGCCTAGAAACGGATTTTGCACTGGGCTTGTGCTGTTGCTGTGCTTTTTAGTCACGCCGATCTCTCACGCCCAAGACATAGTGCTACGCAAAAGCTTCGCCGGTAATTTATCATTCGCCTTAACCGGCAACACGATGCGCAATGGCACTAACGGCTGTGGCGTACTGACGAGTTCAAGCGCAACACTAACGATACCAACCGGCAGTACCTTAAAAGCAGCTTATCTCTATTGGTCAGGTTCGGGTTCCCCTGATACTAGCGTGAGCTTAAACGGTTCATCCGTTAGTGCCGGCGTTAGCTATACCGAAACAGGTAACAACGAAGTCTATTACAGCGCTAAAGCTGACGTTACCAGCCGAATATCAGCTTCTACCTCTACTTATACAGTTACCGGTTTGACCTTTAGTACGGCAGACGCCTATTGCTCCACTGAAGGAGCATACGGTGGCTGGGCTCTACTAGCGGTATACGAAAATAATTCGGAACCATTACGAGTTGTTAACCTGTTTGATGGTTTCCGCGTGTACTGGGGCAGTTCAATTACCCTGACACCAAATAACTTCGTGGTAGCCCCAAACCCTGCATCTCTTGGCGGCAAGCACGCTCATATCACTTGGGAAGGTGATTCCGGCAACTCTGATTCTCGTAACGGTATTAGCGAGTCGTTAGTTTTTAACGGAACCAGTTTAACCAGCACGAACAATCCAAGTGGTAACCAATTTAACTCATACTCTAATGCTGTTGGCGCCACGACATCTGGGGTTGATCTCGACGTCTATAACATTGGCAGTTTTTTAACGGCAGGATCTCGTTCGGTTACGACGACGTATTCGTCCGGCCAAGACCAAGTTTTCCTTTCGGCTGAAATTATTAGTATTCCAAATGAACCGGTCAGCGATCTGTCACTAACGGTTACCGCCCCAACGACGGCTGTCGCTCGCGGTAGCAATGTTAGCTATCAATTTTCAGTGAAGAACGACGGTCCGATTGACGAACCTACTGGTACAACGTTAACGATTCCATTAAATAATGGCGTTACCTTTATCAGTGCCACGGGAACTGATTGGTCATGCACCAACACCACCAGCCAAGTGCTGTGTACATACAACAAAGCACTTACCGACAACGTAACAGCACCAGTGCTCACTCTTGTTGTTGGCACCAGCAATGCTACGACCAACACAATTTCAGGAACGGCCGTGACCGCAGGCTCCAACTTCGATAACAACGAAGGTGACAATAGTGTCAGCATGGCTGTAACGCTTGCTGATCCTAATTTATCGACCTCAGTAAAGAGTGTGCTGGACGTCAACGGCGGCACTGTTCAGCCAGGGGATAAGCTGCGCTTTACAATTGATATCAATAATACGAGTAACTTCAACGCTGAAGGCATTCGTTTAACCGACAATATGCCAGCAGCTATCAGTAGTTTCGAGGTTGTTCGTCAACCTGTCGATAGTATTAATAACAGTACTGCAGCACCTACCGGCACCAATAGTGCGGGTGTCGTCATTATTGATAACTTAATGATTGCGGCTCAAGGGACGGAAGAAGTCGTTATTGACGCTATTGTTTCAAGTTCTGCAGCCCAAGGGACCAATATTACTAACAGCGCAATTATTGGTAACAGCACAACCACCTATACGATTACGGCGCCAACCGTGTCTGTAGCTAGCACTGCATCCAATGGTGAAATCGTCTTGCGCTCGAGCTTAGCAGGAAATTTGTCGTTTAAATTAACCGGCAACTCAATGCGTTCCAGCAGCAACGAATGTAATGCACTGACCAGTTCAAGTGCGAGCTTAAGTATACCGTCGGGTAGCACTATTAAAGCGGCTTATTTATATTGGTCAGGTTCCGGCTCTACTGATAATTCCGTTAACTTAAATGGCTCTACAGTCACCGCAGGCTATACCTATAACGAAAGCTCAGGAAGCCAAACTTTCTATAGTGCACGCGCTGATATTACTAGCCGGATTACCGGCACAGGCGGCACCTATACGGTTACCGGTCTCACTTTCGATACTAGTAATACTTATTGTAATAACGCTGTCGTATACGGTGGTTGGTCGATACTGGCGATTTACGAAAACCCTTCAGAACCTCTGCGCGTTGTAAACTTATATGACGGTTTCAAGAGCTTTACCGGAAGTTCTATTACCTTATCGCCGAATAATTTTGTTATTGCGCAAAATGCTGCCTCTTTAGGTGGTCAGCATGCCCATATTACTTGGGAAGGTGATGCCGGGAACTCACAAAGCACTAATGGATTCAGCGAAGCCTTGATCTTTGAAGGCAACAACTTAACCGACGCCAACAACCCCGCAGACAATCAATTAAACTCGTATTCAAACGCTGTGAGCGCGGCCACTAGTGGTGTCGATATCGACACTTACCAAATTGGTAGTTATCTAACTCCCGGTGCAACGTCAGTATCAACGACTTACTCATCTGGTCAGGACAAAGTATTTTTGACCGCCGAGATCATCAGTGTTCCTAACGAGTTAGTGTCCGATCTACACCTGCTTACAACTGCACCGGCGAAAGTATCTCGTGGTGCAACGATTGACTACACCTTTACTGCGCGCAACGATGGTCCATCGACAGCACCTATTGGCAGCGAAATTCGTATCCCCCTAAATGATGGCGCTACGTTCATCGGCGCTAGTGGCACGGACTGGACTTGCACATCAACACTCACTGAAGTGGTTTGTACTTATGCACAAAGTATCAATAACGGTGCATCCTCTACTCCACTGTCTGTGCAAATTGGCACGGCTAGTACAACCCAAGCAACCACCGTTGGCTCTGCGACGTTAAGTGGTAGTAACTTTGACAATGACTCTAGTGATAACAGTGATGATTTAGCGGTTATTTTGCAAGACGCCAACCTATCAACGAGCACTAAATCAGTTGTTGATGTGAATGGCGGCTTAGTTGAACCTGGCGATACCCTGCGCTACACCATCACTTTGAAAAACAGCAGTAACTTCAATGCAACCAACTTGTCGTTAACCGACAATATGCCAGCGTTGATTAGCAGCTACACGTTAGTAACAATCCCTGCAGGAAGTATCAACAACAGTGCTATTGCGCCGGCAGGAAGTAATAGCAGTGGACTCGTTCAAATCGACAATATCAGTATTAGTGCTGCGAGTAGCGTGACAGTCCTTATTGAAGCCATCTTGTCTAGCGGTGCTCAGAACGGTAACAGCGTTACCAACACCGCAGTCGCAGGCAATAATGGTCAAAGTTATACATTCTCGTCGCCTACACTGACTGTGAATAATGTCATCGATGGATCAGGTAATAAGCCTTTATATTTGCATAGCAATAGTTCGCTTACACGTATCGCAAGCACTGATGAAAACTTCGTTACTATCAACGATGGTCAGAGTAATACTTGGGTAATTAACCCAGCCTTACAGACTTTAGTAAACCTGAACTATAACTCAGCTATTCCGGTACAGCTGTTTCTAGAAAACTCAGCGACTGGTGGAACGTTTGTAAACAACACATTTAATCATACGGTCACGGCGACTCTTCGTAGAAATCGCTCCGGCGCTACTACGAACATTGCATCAGCGTCTCAAGCCATTGATTTAATCGGTGCGGGGAATAATTCGGGGCAAGATACTATTCGTAGTTTCCAATTCGATTTAGCCATTAGCAATCCCGTTACCTTGGAAGCTGGCGATTTACTTGAACTCGTTATCAGCCAATCACGTAACGGTGGTTCTCAGGCATTTACGACGTATCGCAACTTGAATGTTTATTCGTCGCATAGCGGCACTCCTGCCGCAGTACTACTAACTTCTAATACAGTCATTAACGTTAACTCGATTTCCGTCTTCGACGCGCCGTATCCGGCTGGCAATGTGCTGACCAGCATTGATCGTGGCCAGCAAGTTTATTTCCGTAGCCAGGTATCGGATCCGTTCGGCTTCTACGATATCAATGGAGCGACACTCACCGTCGCCAATACCGCTGGCGACCTGCCTATTTCTGCAGCGACGCTATCTGCAGTTGCCAGTAGCGGTGCAATTAATACCTACGAATACCCATATTTAGTACCAACGACTGCTAATGGTGGCGAGTGGACCATTACTGTAGAAGCCAACGAAGGCTTCGAAGGTACGGTATTCCATAATCGCACCCAAACGATCAGCCTACGTTTACCGCCAGAATTAATTCTGACGAAAACTATGAACGTATTATCCGACCCATTAAATGGCAGCACCAATCCAAAAGCGATTCCGGGTGCTGAAGTGGCTTATCAACTGAATGTCGTCAATCAAGGCGAAGGCGAAAGTGATCCCGATAGCATTCAGTTAATTGATCACCTTGCCGCAAATACCCCGTTATTTGTTGGAGATTTCGCGAACGGTAGTCCTATTGAGTTAGCCGATGGTACACCGCCGTCAACTCTTACGTTGACGTTTACAAGTTTAGATTCTGCTTCCGATGACATTGATTTCTCCAATGACGGCGGCACCAGTTTTACCTATGTACCTAATCCCGATGCCGATGGATTCGATCCACTAGTAACGGACATACGTATTACTCCGAAAGGCACTATGCCCGGCAGTACCGGAGGCGGCTCGCCGCAATTCACTCTCATTTATAAAGTAAAGGTCCAATAAGGAGCATTCCATGAAGACCATCGTAAAAGGCGCCTTGCTATTCGCAGGGATTATATCGGCTTCGGCCACATGGGCGATCGGCACACCAGCCGGTACTAAAATCACTAACACCGCCGTTGCGACCTTTGATGATCCAGCGACCGGTACAACAGGCGTAACGACCAGTGATGCTGCTGAATTAATAGTATTAGAACTGATCAGCGTTAACGTAACTGCTGAAAACGTTACTCCGGTAACGACGAATGCAGGCGATACCGCGCAGGTATTAACGTACACCGTAACCAACACTGGTAACGGTAGTGAAGCATTTGCACTCGATGCCACTAACTTGGCGGGCGACCAATTCGATGCAGAAAATATCAAAGTTTACGTTGATACCGACGGTGACGGCGTATTCAGCGCTGGCGACCAACTGCTAACATCTGGTAGCTCGATCAACCTAGATGCGAACTCATCTAACCCAGCAAAAACTATTTTTGTGGTTGTTGATATTCCTGCTGGCGCAACCACCATTGGTGATACTGCCAAAATTCAATTGGAAGCGATGTCAGATACCCCAGGAGCATCAACTGCTGCACCGGGTGATTTATTAGTAGGCGAAGGCACTGGTGTTAGCGATGCCGTAGTTGGTAACAGCGTAACGGATACTGCTTCAGCAACCTTCACTATTGGTGCAGAGCCAACGACCGCTAGCGTGAATATCTCTAAAACAATCGCAGGTCGCGTTGATCCATTCGGTGGCACAACTGACGTTCCAGGCACCATCGTAACGTACCAAATCGACGTTGAAGTCGTTGGTGGCGACGTTGATAACCTAGTTATCACCGATGCTATCCCAACCAACATGACCTACGTTGCAGGCACGTTGACTTTGGATGCAGCATCACAGACAGACGCTGATGATGTTACAGATAATAGCAATGTAACAGCAGGTGCAGTCACCGTAACACTCGGTACTGTCACTAGCGGCACGTCTTATGTGATCCAGTTACAAGCTGAAATCAAATAACAAAGAGGCACAACATGCGCTTATTAACGACTTTGCTGTTACTACTGCCGTTATCCGTTTTTGCTCAGGTTAACTTGAACACTGAAGTGTTTCTGGTTGCACCTGTGACTCAAGCCGATGGCAGTGTTGTGGAAGAATGGCAGGACGCTGGAACCATCGCCCCTGGCGATAAAATCGGCTACCGGATCACTTACACCAACACAGGCAGTGAAGCCGTTAGTGGCGTAGTGATTAATAACCCTGTGCCCGAAAACACCACGTACGTGGCAAATAGTGCAAACGGTCAAGCAGCAACGGTTACCTACTCGGTTTACGGTGAGCTGTTCGCTCGTATGCAAGATTTGAAAGTGGATGAGGATGGGCAATTACGCCCGGCTCGAGCCCAAGATATCAACCAAATCCGTTGGGTCCTACAGCAAGCAGTTGCTGCCGGAAAAAGTGGTTCGGTTGAATTCAAGGTTCGCGTTAATTAATACCTAGTGGGAGCTACTTATGAATAAATATTCAAAACTGATTGCCCCAGTACTACTGGGGACGTTAAGTGGATTAGCAGTGAATGTACATGCGGCAGGAACTGCTGCGGGTACTGAAGTTACTAACACGGCAACCCTTAACTACCAAATCAACGGCATTGACCAAACTGCGGTCACGGCTGAAGATAAATTTAATGTCGATATTAAAGTCGACTTCGATTTGGCGCGTCTAAATACCGACGCAAACCAAACATCATTGGAAACTGACGAAGTTATCGTTGCCGCTTTCGTGGTCAACAACACAGGTAACGCGCCAACATCCTTTGCAGTTGCAGCGGCAAACGCAACTGGAACAACGGTTAATGCCAATGGTACTGACTACACCGATACGATCGACCTAACAGGTACCTACACCTATTACGTTGATGTGAATGGTGATGGTCAACTTGATGCCGGCGACACGGCGATCACAGTGACAGATGAAATCCCTGCGGACGATTCAGTCACTATTTTCGTTGTTTTACCAAAAGAAAATATCACCGGTGTTGATGGTGATGTTGCGGTAACCGATCTAACGGTTAACGGCGTTGCATCCACAATTAATGGAACAACGTACAACCTAGATACAGCCGACAACGATCCAAGCAACGGCAGCACTGATGATGCGGCAGTACCTAACGGTGCAACGACTATCGAAGTGGTTTATGCCAACGGTGCAACCCCTGCGGATGCTGACAACTCAGAAGTATTAAGTGACGTTTTAGAATTGGCATTCCCTAACCTTAATGGTGACGGCATTACCGATAACTTAACTAAAACCTCAGTTGTTATCTCTGATCCGATTAATGGTACGACCAACCCTAAAGCCATTCCTGGTGCTGTGGTTGAGTACACCATTCGTATCGTAAACACAGGTACTGCGTCAGCCACCAATGTCATCGTTACCGATACATTGCCGACTGATACTACCTACGTTACCGATTCTCTGCTCGTTAGTTACGACGACCTTACAACACCGGCAGCCGCCGATGCAGCAAACGTGACAGAAAGCAGTGGCGTAATCACGGCCAACCTAGGCGAAGTAGCCGCGGAAGAAGCCAACGTGATTGTTTTTCAAGTAACTATTAACTGAAGAAACTGACACGATGACTCTGTTCAATACCCACAGCAAATCACTCCTGACAACTGTCAGAGCGGCAGTATTGCTGACTGGAATGGGTATGCTATCGATGACTACAGCGAATAAAGCATTCGCTGCGGTCACGCCTGCCAATACGGAAATTGAAAATACTGCAGTGGCATCGTATCAGGTAGCCGGTGTTGATTTTACTAAAGCAGCGTCAGTGAGCTTAACGACTCAGGAAATTAATCCAGGTCCGATTGCTCCGACGCCTTCTGAAATCTCACTTGGCCATTATGACGATACCGGTACTAGCAACGACACCTATTTAACCGATAGCGAATGTTCTGATAGTGCCGGTAACTATACCTCTTTAACTGGCTTTACCGATTTAAGCGGTACGAGTCATAGTTTGCCAAGCAACTACAGCCTGAGTAATGATCAATTCGGTTATAAAGTAGGCGAACCCCTATTTATTTTAGTGACCGAGGGCGACAAAAATATAAACCCTGTTCGTCCCGACCAAATTGTTATTACAATTTCCTCCAGTGATGGTTCTGATACCGAAACCATTCGCCTGACTGAAACTGGCGACAATACTGGAGAATTTGCCGGCGTGTTGCCAACCGCAGTGGCGGGTAATAGCAGCCAATCGTATAACTGTGTTTTATCCGTAAAAACGGGTCAAACCATAGTAGCAACCTATCAGGATGCTGCCGATAACACAGATATTGTGAGCGATTCAACCCGCTTCGATCCAAGTAGTCGTGTATTCAATGCGGCTACTGGTGCGCCAATCAATGGCGTAAACGTAACGCTTATTGACGTATCAACCGGCTTACCAGCCGATGGCAAAGTATTTGATGACGATGGTGTTACTCCTTATCCAAGTACCGTAAAAACGGGCCCTGCTCCAGCCATTAGTGCAAGCGCTGTAACCCCATCATTTGCTGATGGCGCGTTCCGTTTCCCGGTGATTGCTAACGGTGAATATCAGCTGCAAGTAACTGGTCCTGCTGACTTCCGTATCCCGTCGGATTTAACTGACGATGAATTAATTAATGCGCCGAATGGTCCATTCGATATTACCGCTATTTCTCGCGGCGAAAGTTTTACCGTTAATAACCGCGTATTCGTAACAGATATCGGTGCCGATCCGCTCGACACTAATTTATTGTTGAGTAAAACAGCGTCTAAAAACGAGGCTGGTGTTGGTGACTTTGTTGAGTTCACTATTCGTCTAAGCAATGGTGAAGTTTTACTCAATGACGCTGAAGTGAAAGACCAATTGCCAGCGGGCTTACGTTATCGTCAAGGCTCAGCGCGCATTAATGGAGTGAAAGTCGAAGATCCTAGCATTAGCAGCAAAGGCACATTACTGGCTTTTACCCTTCCTGAAGTCGCTGCAGAAGCCAGCTTAACGCTAACCTATGTCACTCAAGTATCGACCTTAGCGAAAGGCCAAGTTACCAATACCGCTTGGATTAACGACGACGTCGTCGTCAGTAATCGCGCTAGCGCTCGCGTATCTATTCGAGATGAATTCTACAAAGATAATGCCCGCCTATTTGGTCGTGTATTCCTCGATGACTGTAATGGCAACCAAGAATCAGCCGATGGCGTTCCTAATATCCGCTTATTCATGGAAGACGGCACCTATGTCGTTACCGATGAAGCGGGTGAATGGCATATCGAAGATGTGAAACCGGGCACGCACGTCGTCCAAATTGATAAAGCGACCGTTCCTCCTTATATGGAATTAATGGAATGTGATCTCCGTGGTTTCCACGCAGGGCGGGACTTCAGCCAATTTGTCGATGTTCAAGGTGGTAGTTTCTGGCGCGTTGATTTCGCATTGAAAATGCTTGAGCCAGACATGGGGGAAGTCACACAACAGTTAAATCATGAGTTAGTGCCTTTAGACATTGCCGCGAACCAACCAACGCCATACAACTCACCGGTTAAGCAAAAAGTACGTTTTACGATTGATGTAAAAGGCACAGGCTTGGCAGTGAATAACGTCATTCAAATGATCGCGTTACCTGACGGTCTTATTTATCAAACCGGAACAACCGATATTGATGGCGTCGCTTCTGCAGATCCAGAAATATCATACGGCACCCTAATTTATCGCTTAGGAGACAAGCCAGAAAACTGGAGCCATCAAATTCATTTTGATGCCGTAGTAACCGACCAAGCTCAGTCAGGTGATCTTGTTACGCGTTCGATCACACGCTTCCAAGCTGAAGGCCAAACGCCACAGCAGGTAAAAGCAGCAACCACCACGGCTCTATTAATATTGCCGCCTGCTGATGGCGAAGTAAAACCGGTTAGTCCACCAAAATTTGCTAACTTCTCGGATGTATTAACCGACGAAGATAAGCAAAACTTACGCTCAGTTATTGAACGTTTGGATGGCCTCGATAATTTGAAAATTCAAATTGTTGGTCATACTGACAGCACCCGTATTTCTAAGCGCAACCAGCATATTTTTGCCGATAACCAAGCGTTATCCGAAGCTCGCGCTAAATCAGTAGCGACCTATTTAGCTGAAGAATTAAAAGTTGCTGGTAGCCAAGTAACAGCGCTGGGTAAAGGTGCAACCGTTCCTGTTGCAAGTAACGGCAGTGCCGAAGGCCGTGCGCAAAACCGTCGCGTTGAAGTGAAAGTACTTAATGCTGATGCGGTACTCAGCTTGAAGAGCCAAGGCAGTGATTTACAAGTCGCCGGCGTTCAATCACTTATCCCAGGCTTTACCGGCTTACCCGCAACAGCGGCAGGCAATCCGGCACAAATGCCATCGGAATTATTGATTCCTGAATTTGATGAGCAATGGTTCGATACCGCAGCAGACGATGCGCAATGGTTATGGCCACCATTAGATCGCAGCCCAGCTATTGGCTCGATTAAAATCGCGATCTTACATGCGAAAAAACAACGCATTGTACTGACCCTGAATGGTTCTCCAGTGAGCGCTCTTAACTATGATGGTACTACCGCCAGCACGGATCGTGATTTGATGGTTAGCCAATGGCGCGGTGTCGATATTCAGCCGGGCGCTAACCGTTTTGGTGTCACTATTCTTGATAGCAATGGTGACGTAGTGAGTGAATTTGAGAAGACAGTTCACTTCTCCCAAGATCCAGCCAAGGCAGAGTTAGTACTCGATCAAAGTTCAGTAATCGCTGATGGTATTAACCCACCAACCATTGCTGTGCGCTTAACCGATAAAGACGGCTTCCCTATTCGTGCCAAAGTTCAAGGCGAAGTAGAAGTTCTATCGCCGTATCAGCTATATGATGAAGCGCGTCAAATTGAAGCGAACCCGCTAGCAATGATGCAAACGCCGCACTATCAAGTCGGTAGCGATGGTATTACCCGTATTCAATTAGCACCAACTTTCCAAGCCGGTGAAGCCGTGTTGCGTTTCCATCACTCTAACGGCCAAACCGATGAACTACGCGTGTGGTTAAAACCGCAAGATCGTGAGTGGATTTTGGTCGGTTTAGGTGATCTATCCGTGGGTTATAACGCTGGCGGTGGTGATAGTGCGTCGATGAAAGCTGCGGGTATTGATGACAACATCTACAGCGATGGTCGTTTAGCCTTCTTTACCCAAGGCCAAGTATCGGGAGAATGGTTGATCACGGCTGCCTACGATTCAGGCAAATCTGAAGCAGAGCCGTTCGCTCGTGTGATTGAGCCGGATCGTTACTACACCCTTTACGGTGATGCGAGCCAACAACAACTGGATGCTAGCTCTGCGCGTAAGCTGTATGTGCGCATTGAACGTGAGCGTTTTTACACCGTATTTGGAGACATCAATACCGACCTGAACGTTACCACCCTAGGTCGTTATAACCGTAAATTGACAGGTTTGCAGTCGGTATACCAAGGTGATGTTGTTGAATTATCCGGTTTTATTAGCCAAACCAACCAAGGTTTTGTACGTGACGAAATTCAAGGTGATGGCACGTCTGGTCTGTATCGTTTACAGAAGCAGCAATTAGTTCTCAACAGCGAAAACGTCAGTTTAGAAATTCGCGACCGTTATCGCAGCGAAGTGGTGCTTTCTACCCAATTGCTACAACGCGATGTTGATTACGTTATCGACTATCAAGATGGCACAATTTATTTCAAGAGCCCAATCGCCAGCACCGATGCTTCCTTCAATCCACGCTATATCGTGGTTGAATATGAAGTCGACGCCGGTGATAACCTTGGCTATATCAGTGGTGGCCGTGCTGGTGTGAAATTACTGGGCGATACCGTACGTGCTGGTGTCACCGCCATTACGCAAAATCAAACAGGTGATGATCGTAACTTACAAGCGTTTGACGCTACTGTGAAATTGGGTGATACCGAAATTAGCGCTGAAATAGCTCAATCGGAAGAAGTTGTAGCAGGTGATGCCACCACAGCTAATGCCCATCGCATTGAGATCGCACATCGTAATGAAGTTATCGAAGCCAAAGCCTATGTGCAAAGCCAAGATAATGGCTTCGGTTTAGAGCAAACATCCGACAGCGAAAATGATTACCGCAAAGAAGGTATTGAGGGTAACTGGTACATAACCGACCGTGATCGCCTGCAAGTATTAGGTTTTCATCACTATGGTTTGAGTACAGAATTAAATAGCTATCAAAGCCAAGTAGACTGGATTCATCGTTTAGATGACGATCAACAATTCTCGTTTGGTGTCGTCACTGCGCAAAATGAAAGCACTGACGAAACCTTATACACGGACCAATTGTCCGCTGGTTTCAGTCGTCGTTTCATGAATAACCGCATGACCTTAAGCTCACAGTTACTTGGTAACGTATCCGAGCGCAGCGACGCTTATGATCGCTTATTATTGGGTGCCGATTATCGCCTAGACGATGACTACAGCTTATTCGCTGAACACGAAACTGGGTTTGAAAGCGATGCACCTCAACGCTCCGTATTCGGTGTTCGTGCCACGCCTTGGGCCGGCGCTCGCGCCGAACAAAGTATCGAACAAGTGGAGCAAGATGACAGCTATCGCTTATTTGCGGTATCCGGTTTATCGCAAGAGTTCTTACTGAACGAAGCATGGAGCTTAAGCACTGGTTTCGAGCAATCGCAAGATTTGGAAAATAGTGCGCCTGAAGAAATCGGTACATCAGAAAACTTCCATGCCGTATACGTTGGCAGTGCTTATCGCACACCTATTTGGCAGTGGAATAACCGTGTCGAATATCGTAACGGCAATATCAATGATAAGTGGGTAGCTCGTACTAGCTTGTATCACCCACTAAGCGATGCACTAGCCACCGGTGGTAGCGTTAATTGGTTCCACGAAAATGGTGATGATACCTACTCCAACCAATTAGATGCGCGCTTCGACTTAGCCCTACGTCCGCGTAAAGATCCATTTGCTCTATTATGGCAAACGCGTTGGGTACAAGAAGCTTACGGTGGTAGCGGCATTCCTGATCGCACACGTAAGTTAATTAATAATATTCATGCAAACTGGTTGATTACTGAGCGTGATCAGTTGGCAGGACAATACGGTATTAAGCGTGTGTTGGATCAATACGGCAGCGGTAATTACGCCTCAACCACAGACTTTATGGCAACAGAATGGCGCCACCACCTGACCGAACGTTGGGATGTTGGAGCTCATGGTCGCCGTTTACATGGCTACGAAGCAGGCCAAGTTAATCATGGTGCCGGATTATCCGTCGGTTATATTCCGAAAACCAACGTATGGGTTGGCTTGGGTTATAACTTTACCGGCTTTATTGATAGCGACTTCTCCGCTTCTAACTTCACCGCCAAAGGTGTTTATCTGAAGCTCCGCTTTAAAGCTGACCAAGAGTCACTGGCTACTATGCGAGCAGCTTTCCAATAAACCTAACTTAGAGGGTCATCTCTGCCGAGATGCTCCCTCTTTGGCCTCATCACCCCATTCCATCCTTGCCGCCTTGCTGTACTCTATAGCACTGATTTTATTGCGCTCTCGTTAGATAAAGGACACAGTATGACCTCGCGTGACCAACTTGTTGGCGACAACGGCCAGCCTGCCTACGGCATATTCCCTCGGGGTGTTGGTGATATCAATTTTATGGATTTCGATCTGCGTAACAGTATGGATCGTAAAATTGGACAATCAGCCAAGCGTCGTCGCTTTAATCAATTTGAATTTATTGGCATTACCAGTCCAAGTTTGATTGTTGGTATCGCGATTGTTGACTTGAAACTGGTCAGTAATGCGTTCGTTTATCTATTTAATCCTGAGACCAAAGCCTACAAAGAATACAGTTTTCTCCAACCATTAAGTCGTGGCACCCACTTTGGTACGCGCCCTAATAAAGACACTGTGACCTTTGTTAAAGGCCGCAATCGCATCATCATACGTGCAACCCAACGTCCCGGTATTCGCCAAGTACGAGTATCGCTAAAAGATGGTACACAAATACGCGCCAGCATAGATGAGAGCACTAACTACCACCCTCTTGCACTGTGTACTCGCACCGGCTATGAAGGTTGGACATATACCCAAAAGATTTGTGCGCGGGTATGTCATGGTTCCGTAGTGTGGGCTGGTAATACTTATAATCTAGAAAAAATAGGGGCGATGGCTAGCGTCGACTGGACCGGCGGTTTTATGCGCCGCGAAACAGTATGGAATTGGGGGAGCCTCTCTTGCCGCTTAGCCGATGGCCGGCGTTTAGGGTTTAATTTAGCCGCAGGTGTCAATGAAACTGGATTTACGGAAAATGCCCTCTGGCTTGATGACCAACTCATCAAAATCAATCAGGTAGATTTCCGCTTTGATCGTTACCAAAGCGATCATGCTTGGGGCATGCATTCTGATGATGGCAAAATCCACCTATTCTTCGAACCTCGTGGGCAACGCTGCGAAAAAATTAATGCTCTCATTATTAAGTCTAACTTCACACAGCACTTTGGGCAGTTTTACGGTGACATCGTATTAGAAAATGAAGTCATTCATTTAGATGGCCAATGGGGCTTTGCCGAAGACCACTACGCTAAGTGGTAACGACTTGCAGAGATTTCCGAGTAATTCTCACCAATAAAAAGGCCGGTATTTATTTGCATAAATACCGGCCTTTTTCATTCAACTAAGACTGTTATTCAACACGCTGATCAATGCTGAGATTTAACAAATCGGTACCGCGAGTGGCAACAGGCGAAATCTGCGTTTGCCAATCACCCGGCTGTGCGATCGGTTGATTAGTGCGAGAAACGCGCGCAATAACCGTTACCTCAGCAAAATTACTCAATTGTAAGCCCGCAGCCATCGCCTGAGCATCGCTAAGCGTAATAACCTGAGGTAAGTCTGCCACCGTTAAACGCTGTACGGCCAGAGGCATTGGAGGGCCGCTGACGGCTTTCGCTAATACAAACACAGTATCTGTACTATTTACTGCAGTTTTAGCGGCATCCGAGAGCGCAACAAATACTTGGATTTGAGCACGCTCCATCCAACTTAGATCAATTTCTTCACCCTGCTCGGCGGCAAGACTAGCAGCGCGCTCAATACCTTGGCCTAACGACTGCGATTCTGGCCCTTCCGACATGCCAAGATAAAGCTCCTTCCAATGATTAATCGCATC
Organism: Thalassolituus sp.; assembly: GCF_034111725.1. GTDB lineage: Bacteria > Pseudomonadota > Gammaproteobacteria > Pseudomonadales > Oceanobacteraceae > Thalassolituus. The sequence goes on from NZ_JAWUWR010000077.1 coordinate 65,777, forward strand.
GCTGTAGTGACCTAATTCAAAGGCTAAAATTCCTGCGATGCCCATAGTTTGGCGTTGATTAGGCGCTAATTCTAGCGCTCGCTCAACTAGACCGTAAGTTTCTTCATCAGCTACTTGATCGTTAGCAAAAAAACGCGCCTGTGCCAGTAATGTCATAGTTGCGGCTCTATCTTGTGCCGCCTCAGCTGGCAATGCCGCTAAAATATCGGCAAACACTGCCGCTGCTTGGCTAAAATCACCTTGAGCATTTAATAATCGACCGAGCAAATAATTCCACTCCATTTGCCCGGGATCTTTTTTCGCTGCTAACGTTAAACGTTCGATTAATTCCGCTCGTTCTTTTTCAGAAAGCTCTACTAAACTGGCTTTATCCAGTAACGCCGTAGCGGCTATGGCATTACCCGCACCCCATTGATGATACAAAAGCACAGTAGCGCTCACCGCAACCACAATTACCAATGCAAGAAATCCACCCCGTAAGGTTTTGCTCGGCGCCGCTCCATAGGCTGTTACTTGGCTAGCACTGGCTAATAATTCACGATCTAACTCTAACCGCAGTGCCGCTTTTTCATCTTCCGATACATCCATTGCATCAATGTCTGCGTTACGAGTTTGATGCAAACGTAAATTCTCGCTTTGCTGAAGTGAGGAAGAGTCTGCATCCAAATCAGCATCGCTACTCTTTAATAATGGCTGCAATAAAACGACGAACAATACCGCCGTTAGCAATAGTAATAATGCCCAAATCATGAAGGGTCGGCCTTATTTGTAGATTGGCTTACTAAGTATTCTTTCTTTAATGCTTCGATACGCGCTTTATCCGCGTCGCTTAAATCAGAAACTGGTTTTTTTTGTGCGCGACGAATGCCGACGATGAGCAACAGCCCCAGCAATAGAGCAACCACAGGCCCGCCCCACAAGAATAAAGTATTCATACGAAACGGTGGGTTGTAACGAACAAAATCGCCGTAGCGTGCAACCAAATAATCTACAATTTGATCGTCAGTTTGACCATCTTGCATCAAGGTATATACCTTTTCACGCAAATCGGCGGCAACCGGAGCACTTGAATCGGCTAGGTTTTGATTCTGGCATTTAGGACAGCGTAAATCCTCTGCTAACAATTCAAAACGACGCGCATCAGTAGGATCATCAAACGGATACTTTTCACCATCAACTACAGCAAGCACCGGTAGACTAAAAAATGTAAAAACAATAAAGGCCAAGTAATTGCGCATTATTCCATCGCCTCAAATTGAAGTTTCAATGTCTGCCAAACTTTAGGATTTAAATCTCCGATATGTTTAGCGCGAATAATACCGTTAGAATCTACTAAGAAGGTTTCTGGTGCACCGTATACACCCAGCTCTAAACCAAGCTGACCATTAGGATCTGATAAATTCCATAAGTACGGATTACCGAAAGACATCAACCAGTCTTTCGCTTTCTCGTTATTGTCTTTGTAGTTAATCCCAAAAATACGAACACCTTGGCTAGCCAGCTCATTTAGGAAAGCGTGCTCTTGCTTACAAGTCGGGCACCAAGTAGCCCACACGTTGACTAATGCTGGAGCGCCTAAAATATCAGCTTTTGAAACAGCACGACCATCCTCTAAAACCTTCAATGAAAACTCAGGAAATGGATGATCAATTAACGGCGACGGTAAGCTGGTTTTATCTTCTTGGCCAAGACCGACCCAAAACACTACCGCCATTAGGACGAAAATACCAAGAGGGATAAAAAGCAAGCCACGATTCATGCGTTTACTCCTCCCAATTCAGCACCTTTTGATACCGATACTTTTTTCTCAACACGGCGACGATAACGCTTATCCAGCATCGCTAAGAAACCACCGCACGCCATGAAGATAGCGCCAAGCCATACCCAACGCATAAACGGCTTAACCTGTAAGCGCATGCCCCAAGCACCGTTATCTAATGGTTCACCCATAGAGACATATAAATCACGGAACAAAGAGACATCAATTGCTGCTTCTGTCATCACCGAGCCACGTGCGGTATAGCGACGCTTTTCCGCCATCAAAGTACTAATTAATTCGTCATCTTCATATACATTAAAGCGTACGGCATCCGAGGTGTAGTTCGGCCCAGTAATGTGTCCGCCTTGAGCAAATTCAAAGACATAATCGCCCAGCGTTTCGCGTTCACCTGGAGCAATACGTACGGATTTTTCCGTGCTGTAATTCGCCACCATAGTCACACCGACAATCGTCACAGCCACACCTAAGTGCGCCAGAATCATACCGAGATAACTCATTCCTAAATTAGGAATTCGAGTGATTTGTCCGCGCGCTTTCTTCCAAACATCAATAAATGTGGCAAGCGTGAGCCAAATACTGACACTTAAACCAAGTACCACCATACCTTTCAATTCACCGCTAATAATCATTGGCGTAATAATGCCGAAGACAATCGCTGCTATCGCTGCAGGCCAAAGCATGGTGCCAATCCGAGAAAGCGAATCGACTTTCCAGCGCGACATAGCACCTGCACCCACCACCACCGCAAGACCAACACTAAGCGGTACAAACATGGTATTAAACCAAGCGGCACCCACGGACAATTTGCCCAGTCCCATAAAATCGTACACAAGCGGATATAAAGTACCGATTAAAATAGCTAAGGCGATTACTACTAAGAGTAAGTTATTTAGCAGTAAAAACATCTCGCGCGAAACCAGTTCAAAACGACCAGAGGAAGCAACTGTAGGAGCTTTGATAGCGTACAACAGTAAAGACCCCCCAACACAAATACCGAGCAACGCGAGAATAAAAATACCGCGTTCTGGATCGGAGGCGAATGCGTGAACCGATGTCAGCACCCCAGAGCGAACTAAGAAAGTTCCTAATAAACTTAATGAGAAGGCAAAGATTGCAAGTAAAACAGTCCAGCTTTTAAATAACCCTCGCTTTTCAGTTACTGCCAGCGAATGTAGCAATGCCGTCGCGACTAACCAAGGCATTAAAGACGCATTCTCTACTGGATCCCAGAACCCCCAGCCCCCCCAGCCAAGTTCGTAATACGCCCACCCACTACCCAGTGCGATCCCTACGGTTAAGAAAATCCATGCAGCGGTTGTCCACGGGCGTGACCAACGTGCCCAAGCAGCATCCAAACGACCACTCATTAATGCCGCAATAGCAAAGGCAAAAGCTACCGATAAACCAACGTAACCCATGTACAAGGTCGGTGGATGAACAATCAAACCGAAATCTTGCAGCAAAGGGTTAAGGTCACTGCCTTCAGCCGGGGCTGAGGGTAAATTACGGCTGAATGGATTTGAGGTTTCCAGTGTGAATAAAATGAACCCTACCGAAACCATACCCATAATTGCCAACACCCGGGCAATCATGTCGATCGGTAGAGTCTTGCTTAACCAAGCAACTGCCATACCCCATAAGCCCAGCATAGTCACCCAAAGCAGCAAGGAGCCTTCGTGGGCACCCCATACAGCGCTGATTTTAAACGGGGTTGGTAACGCGGTATTGCTGTTGGCGGCGACATAAGCCACGGAGAAATCATCGACAACGAAGCAATACGCTAAGGAAAATAACGATATTAATAAAAATACCGCTTGGCCAGTAGCCAAGGGACGGGCGTACGCCATTAGCCAAGGCGCTCGGCGATTCACTCCCACCAATGGAACAACCACTTGGAAAGCAGCGCAGACAAAAGCAAATATCAATGCTAACTGACCGAATTCGGGCACCATACTGTAAAGCTCTGTCATGTTATTAATCCCTTGCCGCTTCCAGCGCTTGTTTGCCCTCAAGGTGCGCTTTTTCGAGCGCGTCTTTTACTTCTGGCGGCATATAATTTTCATCGTGTTTTGCTAAAACCTCAGAGGCAATAAAAACGCCATCTGTATTTAGTTTGCCCAGTGCCACAATGCCCTGACCTTCGCGGAATAAATCTGGCAGGATGCCTTCATAGGTGATGGTCACTTCGGATGCACCGTCTGTGACCACAAAGCTGGCACTTAAACCGTCACGCACTACACTGCCGACCTCTACTAAGCCACCGGCACGGATAGTACGACCCGGTTCAACTTCACCATTGGCAATTTGTGTTGGAGTCATAAACAGATTGATATTCTGCGTAAGCGAGTACATTAGTAAGCCAACCGCAGAACCTACGGCAATGACTAAAAATACAATTAACGTAAGACGTTTTTTACGCTGAGGGTGCATTATGCTTCTCCCGACGCAAGCGTTGTGCTTGCTCTTTCATTAAACGACGACGGCGCAAGATTGGCTGCACCACGTTGACCGCAACGATCACGGCTGTGATTCCATAGGACAACCAGACATAGAGTCCGTGTTTTCCCATGGCGATAAATTCTGCAAAACTATTAAATTCCATAGCGCGAGTCCTATTCCTGACCACTTAACAACTGCTTTACCCAGCTGCGCTTGCGTTCATGCAACAAGATTTCGTTGCGCGTATTCAGTATCACCAATAGGGCAAAAAACACATAGCTGGTCACAATCATAATCAACAAAGGCACCAGCATGTCGGGGTCCATCGATGGCTTTTCTGTCAGCTTAAGCGTTGCTGGCTGATGTAAGGTATTCCACCATTCAACCGAGTATTTGATGATAGGGATATTCACCAGTCCCACCAACGACAGAATGGCACCGGCTTTGTAAGAGGCATCTTCCGACTCCATCGCTCGCTGTAATGCAATAACACCGAAGTACAAAAATAGCAGCATTAACATTGACGTTAAGCGCGCATCCCAAACCCACCAAGTCCCCCAAGTCGGGTTACCCCAAATGGCCCCAGTCAGTATCGCAATCAAGCAAAGTGACGCTCCAATCGGAGCAATGACTTTTGCTACCCAAGCGGCCATTTTCATGCGCCAAATCAAATATATGGCACCCGCTATCGCCATCATCATAAAGGCACTCTGCGCCAAAATGGCCGCCGGCACATGAATATAAATAATACGGAAGCTATTACCTTGCAGATAATCCGCCGGAGCATAGGCTAAACCGAGAACCAAACCGACCACAGTGCCGATAATAGAAATCACGGCCAACCAAGGAATCCACGGCGTGGTTAACTCGTAGAACCATTTCGGGGAACCCATTCGATGATAGAGCTGTGTTAACCATTGCCACATAACAAAATTACCGCGATAAATTTAATTTGAGTGCTGCTGCTGCAGCAAACGGTGTTAACGCCAATGCCAGCGCTAACATCGCACCTAACATCGCTACCTGGCCATTGTAAGGCATGCCGATACCGGCGTGATAAACCGCACTGGCCGCAAAAATCAAAACTGGAATATACAGGGGTAAAATTAATAGAGTGAGTAACAATCCACCACTACGTACACTTGCCGTTAGTGCTGCTCCTACAGCCCCCAATAAACTCAGAATGGGAGTGCCGACCGCTAAGCTTAAAACCAAAGCCCCATAGGCATCAGTGGGCAGAGCCAACATCAAGCCTAAGACAGGTGACATCAGGGTTAACGGCAAACCGCTAATACACCAATGCACTAACGCCTTACCCAACGCCATACCATACAAGGATTCACCTGATGCCAACCATTGCTCTAATGAGCCGTCTTCAACATCCGCACGAAATAATCCATCTAACGACAATAAGGTGGCCAATAAAGCGGCCACCCAAATCACTCCACCCGCAATTTTTGCCAAAAACGCCGGGGCAGGATCAACGGCCAATGGAAATAACGCGGCCACCATTAAAAAAAACATCAGAGGATTCGCCCACTCGCCGGGATTACGCGCGGCTAATAGTAAATCGCGCTTAATCGTCGAACCAATCAAGCTCATGGGTGCACACTCCCAAGCTCAAGCTGACGCAATGACGGAATTCCTTGAAGAGCATGATGGCTAGTAATAATAACAGCGCCACCTTTGGCAACATGCTGTTCCAGTTGCTGTTCTAACCAAGATACTCCGTAGTGATCGAGTGCGGTGAAAGGTTCATCCAAAATCCACAACGGTGCCGGACACACACATAGCCGCGCCAACGCGACGCGTCTTTGTTGCCCAGCGGATAACTGCTGACAGACGGTTTCTTCATAACCCGCTAAAGAAACCTGCTCTAACGCCTGCCAGAGAATGTCATCCGCGACATTCCATTGGCTAGTTAACCAGCGTAAATTCTCAATCGGTGTTAGCGCGCGTTTAACTGCAGACAAATGCCCCATGTATAAACGCTGATGGGCATAACTGGCATACACTCGCTGGAGCGGCTCACCACGCCAAAAAACGTCACCATCAAAATCTTGATTCAATCCCGCTAACAAACGCAGCAAGGTTGTTTTACCTGCGCCATTTGGCCCTACCAACTGCAATAAATCGCCATTGGCCACATGCACCGACAACTGCTCGAATAACACACGGTCATCGCGCTCACAGGTCAATGAATTGGCTGTTAACTCTATCTGACTGGCTCGTTTTTGGGCCGTCATCGGAACCTCTTAATAGTGATTTATCGCAACTGGTATACCAGCGCGGCCGCATTATAACCAAAAACAGGCTGACGAACCTGAGCTCAGGCAACTATGATGGGTAAAGATGCGTCAATGGCCGCCGATATCTTACGTATGAAAAGCGATTCTATTCCATTATTCACCGCGAAAACGCTCGCTTCGGCGCGTGTCAGTAGCACCCCTGCGAGTGTTGAATCCTCGGTTCAAGCTGCCACAAGCATCCAGAACAGCAGCCAACCGGCACAAGCCGAAGCTAAAGTAGTCGCCAGTAAGCTGCAGCCCCAGCCCGAGAATAGCGCTCACTCTAAAGCATCCACCAAACCCGAATGGCAATTAACGCTCGAAGTCGACGGTAAAACGCTGAAGGTAAATAGTCGGTTACCCCTCCCCGTCGATAGTCGGGTAACGGTTACAGTGAGCCAGGATGCTAATGGCAAACCACAATTGAATGTCGACGCTATCGAATTAGCACCGACAAAAGCGCCAGTACCGAGCAAAACAGCAGACACCTTGGCCAATAGCGCTGAAACGCGCCCAGCATCAAATCCTACGACCAGCCTACTGCAAGTTTTAAAAGGAGCGGTCAGTAGTAAGGCGCCGGTACCTAGCGCGGTAGTCAGTCAATGGCTCGCCAGCCGCTTACCTGCGGCGACTCAAGCGCAAGTAATGCCTGCAACACTGAAGATGCTAACGTCTGGTTTAAACCAAGCGAACAACCCTGTTGCCAGTTCGGCAACCAACACTAATTCAATGCCAAGTGCTAGCAGTGCCATCAATGCCTTACTGGCGCAACAACTGCCGGAAAGCGTACGCCAAAGCCTAAACCAATTTATCGCCGCACAACCTGAGCGGCCCGGACTAAACCAGGGCAGCCAAGTAGAAAGTGCTGTTCGCAACTCGCCACAACAATACGAACGGCAACTGTTGCAGCACGTCGTACAAAAACTATTACCGAATGCCGAATTACCATCGGCTATAAAAAACAGCTCGCCACCGTCGCTATTTCAACAACTATGGCGCAACTCCCCTTCTGCGCCACTCGCGAATTCAGGCCCCCCCCTCCCTAGTACGAGTGCTGTGCCGAATAGCATGAACATGGAAACAAGCATAAACGGCCTTAGTTTGCGCCAAGGCTTACGACAAATATTCAGCCCAACCAGCACTGACACTAGCCAGGGCAATAAGCAGCTGCGCACACTCAGCGACGCGATTGCGATTCTATTAAATAGAGGCCAATCAACCGACACCGCCAAGAACACCACTCCAGCAAGCACTGCTGCCCTCGCTACAGAAAGCGCTGCGAAATCACTCATTAACGCCGGGCATATTCCGCTCAGCGATGATCAAGCATTGGCTAAATTACTCACACACAATCTCAAAGGTGCATTAGCCAAAGCATTTGTCGACTGGCAAGGACAGCTATCCGGCGGACGCGGAGCGATGACCAGCAATCTGCCATTGTCATTTAGCGCTCCAGCCGATGACGTACCCGACGCCTTTCGCTTGCTGCAATCGACCCTAGCACAGCATGAAGTGGAACAATTTCGCATGGTGCAATCCAGTAGTGAGCAATTGCAAACCTCACTAGCCCTGCTGTATCGCGATGGCAATCAACTGCGCGATATACCTATGCGCATGCAGCGTGAAGACGAGGGCGAAGGAAATCAAGACAATGAAATGAAACGCCAAAGCCGTTGGCGCATAAAACTGCACTTCAACCTGACTGAACTAGGGCCGTTGGATGTCGATCTCGATCTACGTATGCCCACCATGTCGGCCACCTTTTGGTCGCAACAACCGGATACTTTAGCCCGAATTAACCAAGCCATTGCCCCGTTACGACAACGCCTTACGGAGCTAGGTGTTAATGTCGAAAGCTTGCAAGCTAAGCACGGCCAACTGCCACCACAAGAACACGGCAACATTCAACATTCGCTAGTGGATATTCACACATGAGCCTGCCGGATAGCCTGTTTGAAAGCACCGAAGCCATTGCCATTAGTTATGACGGCTTAACCGCGCCCAAAATTAGCGCCAAAGGCGAAGATGATCTTGCCCAAGCCATTATTCAGCTCGCACTTGCGCACAAAGTACCTGTGTATGAAAACGCTGAATTAGTCAGCTGGCTTAGCCAACTCGATCTAGGAGACGAGATACCGCGACAGCTGTATCAAGTCATCGCCGAGATATTAGCGTTTGTTTATCACTTAGAAGGCAGAACGCCAGGATGAGTTGAACCCGTGACTAGGCCATGCAGCTTAAATACTCTCCCCACGTAAGGGCACAGAGATTTTATTGCGAATAACGTCCGCAGATTCGCCACATGACAGTAAATAATGCAGCTTGGCAAAAGCTGCTTCGGTTGTCATGTCACAGCCAGAGGTAACACCTATTCTGCTCAATATTGATCCCGACGCGTAGGTATCCTGAAACACCCCCCCCGCCAAACACTGACTAACATTTACCACGACAATTCCGCGCTTAACCGCGTCTTCAATTACTTGAATCAGTGCGCTATTACGGGATGGCACATTGCCAACACCGTAGTTACGTAAAATAAGTCCTTTCAGACCGTCTATTTTAAGTATTTGCTCAACCATACTCGCCTGTATTCCAGGGAAAATGGTTAGTATCGCAACCGCACTAGGATCAAAGGTCAGTGCACGAGGATTGAGGGGGCCTGCTGACAGTAAAAGTTGATTGTTAAGATGAAGATCTACACCTATTTCTCCTAACCAGAGTAAATTCGGAGAGTCAAAAGCATCTAGATTCATGCTATTTACTTTGGTGCTGCGATTTCCTCGCAATAGCCGACCATCAAAACAAATACAGACCTCTTTAATATCAGGATTAACGGCCAGAAAAAAGCTATTGAGCAAATTATTCAGCGCATCAGTACTAGCCGAACCCAAAGGAATTTGCGATCCCGTCATGATTACCGGCTTGTCCATTTCATGCAGAATAAAAGACAGAGCACTGGCGGTATAAGCCATAGTATCCGTACCATGCAATACGATAAAACCGTCATAATTATTCCACTGTTCTGTCAGCGGACAAGCAATCCGCGACCAATCATTAGGACATAAATCTGCACTATCTATTAACATATCTAATTGTACTAGGTCATAGGCTGGGAGCGCGTACCCGCGCAGTTTTTCTGCTAATAGCGCCGAGAAATTTTGTGCGGGCCGATAGCCGTCAGCGGAAGCTTCCATGCCTATGGTGCCACCGGTATGAAGTATCAGAATGCGTTGCTGCATAGAATTCTGGCCGCGTCAGGTTAATGATCAATATCAACCCAGCACCAGTAAGATGCTTGTTGTGAGTTTATATCAAGCCAGCACCAGTAAGATGCTTGTTGTGAGTTTATATCATGATATTTCGCAGAGTTTAGCACAGGAAAAACACACAATATTCCAACAAAAAAGCCCAGCACTAAGCTGGGCTTTTAAATTGTTTAGCGTTTCTAGTGAGCCGTTTCGGCTTGACGCTCTAATGCCGACAGCAACCAGCCGATGTGCGTTTGCACGACGTCATCAGGAATCAAGTCAACACCCGATAGCAACTGCGGAAGTGCCTTGTACCGATAGGAGTCAATTAACCCGTGCAACGACGACACAAAAAATAGCGCCAATTGTTTCTTTAAAGCATCACCTTTACTACCGATGGCAGGAACAGCGTCGGCTAACAATGACAATAAGTGCGACTGCCACTCATCCACCATGCGACTGACTTGCAATTGGATTTCTTGATCAACGCCTTCAGTATTATCTAGGCTCAATAACGGTGGCTGGAACATCAGCTGGTAGTACCCAGGATAACGCTGGGCGAAATCAATAAGGTTGCCAGCAAAGGCATACAATGCAGCAGTAGCATTAGTTGAGCTCGCCATTTGCTCATTCAGATCGGCAAACGCCATATCAAACCCGCGACGTCGAGTGTGAACAAACAAGGCCTCCTTATTGGGGAAATAATTATAGATATTACTCGCCGTCATGCCTAATTGAGACGCTAGTTTTCTCATTGATAAGTGATGAAAACCGACTTCAGCCATTACACTTGATGCGCTATCCATAATTCGTTCACGTTGGGCCGCAATTTCTTCCGGCGTAAACGGCTTCTTAGGCATAACCAACCTCGTTTGACTACAGATCTCAGAAGCCGTGTTTCGCAACTGAGAATTGTTATACAGATTTCAGGATCCGCCTATCAAACGTGCAAAAGGTGCCAAAATCAAGGCAATTAGCGACTAAATGCTATTTATTTTGCTCTCAACGGCTAATTTTTGATGTGGAACAAGATAAGCCCAGATAGTGGTGAGTAGACTGCGCCGATTCAATAGCTAGATTCACCTGCAGAGTTGCCTAATATGTCAGAGCACCTTATCTGGGATCCATTAATGATCCAACGCTACAATACCGCAGGACCTCGTTACACGTCCTTTCCAACGGCAGTAGAGTTTCGCGATGTTGATTCCGACCAGTTAGAGCGCTCTGCGCTATGCCATCCCAGTCATGCGCCACTCTCTCTTTATCTTCACATCCCCTTTTGTACTCATGTTTGTTACTACTGTGGCTGCAATAAGATAGTGACGAAAAACAAAGGACGATCGATTCCCTATTTAGAACATTTGAAAACCGAAATTAGAATGAAACATGCGTTACTCGGAGGCTCTCGCTGCGTTGAGCAACTGCATTTAGGTGGCGGCACACCGACATTCTTAAGCGATGATCAACTTACTGATTTGATGGGGTTTTTACGCAAGTTATTTACTTTCAGCACGACCGACAGTGCTGATTATTCGATAGAAATCGACCCGCGCGAACTCCGCCCAAACACACTCAAACGCTTGCGCGAACTGGGATTTAATCGCTTGAGCTATGGAGTACAAGACCTAGACGAACGCGTTCAAGCGGCGGTTAACCGGGTCCAACCCGAGAGTATGATTCGCGCCGTTATGATTGAGGCACGAGAATTAGGCTTCCGTTCTATCAATATTGACCTTATCTATGGTTTGCCACATCAATCGGTTGAAAGCTTCGATAAAACGCTCGATGCCATCATTGATATGCGCCCGGATCGGTTATCTATTTTCAACTATGCCCATTTACCGCAGCGATTTATGCCTCAGCGACGCATCAGCGACGATGACTTACCCTCGGCCCAAGAGAAGCTGCACATTTTCGGACATGCTATTCGAAGACTGGATGCGGCAGGCTACCACTATGTCGGCATGGATCACTTTGCCCTACCGGATGACGAGCTAGCCATTGCCCAGCGCGACGGCAAATTACATCGGAACTTTCAGGGATATACAACTCACGGCGATTGCGACTTAATTGGCTTTGGCGT
>NZ_JAWUWR010000078.1:0-62613 GCF_034111725.1 Thalassolituus sp.
GGCTCACCCCATTCACGGGAGGTCTCTCCCGGCCATTTGTTGGTGGCATCCATTCCCATTTTTGAACCTAAGCCGGAGACGGGTGAAGCAAAATCGAGATAATCGATTGGTGTATTCTCAATCAAGGTCGTATCGCGAGCTGGATCCATACGGGTGGTAATAGCCCAGATAACATCTTCCCAATTGCGTGTGTTGACGTCGTCGTCGACCACAATCACAAACTTGGTGTACATAAACTGGCGCAAGAACGACCAGACACCCATCATCACGCGCTTGGCATGACCCGGATACTGCTTCTTCATGCTGACAATCGCCATGCGATAGGAGCAGCCTTCTGGTGGCAGATAAAAATCCACGATCTCAGGAAATTGCTTCTGCAAAATCGGCACAAACACTTCGTTCAGGGCAACACCCAAAATTGCCGGTTCATCCGGTGGGCGGCCAGTGTACGTGCTGTGATAAATCGGGTTTTTACGATGCGTAATGCGCTCAATGGTAAAGACCGGAAATTGATCGACTTCGTTGTAATAGCCGGTGTGATCACCAAATGGGCCTTCAGGGGCCATTTCGCCGGGATGAATCACGCCTTCAAGCACAATTTCTGCTGAGGCAGGAACCAGCAAGTTGTTGCCGATACTTTTGATTAACTCGGTACGGCTATCGCGCAGCAAACCAGCAAAGGCGTATTCACTGAGGGTATCGGGCACAGGCGTTACTGCGCCAAGAATGGTTGCAGGGTCGGCACCTAAAGCAACGCTCACAGGGAAAGGCTTGCCCGGATTGGCTTTTTGCCATTCTAAAAAGTCTAACGCACCACCACGATGGCTGAGCCAGCGCATGATGACCTTGTTCTTGCCGATCACTTGCTGGCGGTAGATGCCCAAGTTATGGCGATCTTTATGCGGCCCTTTGGTAATAACCAATGGCCACGTAATCAGCGGGCCTGCGTCACCGGGCCAGCAATGCTGCACTGGGATTTTCGATAAATCGACTTGGTCGCCTTCGAGTACAATTTCTTGGCAAGGCGCTTTCTTAACTTCCTTCGGCCCCATGGCCAACACTTTCTTAAAGATCGGCAGTTTCGACCAAGCGTCTTTTAAGCCTTTCGGTGGCTCTGGTTCTTTTAAAAAGGCCAGCAGCTTACCGACTTCACGCAGCGCCTCGACCGACTCTTCGCCCATGCCTAAGGCGACGCGCTCGGGTGTGCCGAATAGATTGGCAAGCACCGGCATATCGTAGCCTTTGGGGTTTTCGAATAGCAGGGCTGGGCCTTTGGCGCGCAGTACGCGGTCGGCAATTTCGGTCATTTCAAGATAGGGATCAACCGGTGTCTTAATGCGTTTAAGCTCACCACGTTTTTCGAGCAATTTGATAAAGTCGCGAAGATCGGCGTACTTCAAGAGAATCTCCCAGATCCAGAGTCTGTTAAGGGCAAGCATGATAGCAGTGTTCATTGCCTAGCTGCCAATTGTGACGGCGGGCCTCGTCTCCTTTATAATGCGAGTCCTTTTGCGTATTACGCTATTTTTGTTCATCCAAGGAGCTGCACAATGCAGGCAAGAAACACCTTGCGCGTCGCCGCTGTCGCTGGTTTTAGCGCTGTTGCTTTTGGTGCGTTTGGCGCTCACGGCTTAAAAGGCCTGCTCGCTCCCGAATTAATGACGGCCTACCAAACCGGCGTGCAATACCATCTCGTGCACGCGGTCGTACTGTTGGTGCTTGCAGCTTGGTTGATGGTGCGTCCTGATCGCTGGCTAAGCCTAGCGAGCGGTTTTATGACCGCAGGTTTAATACTGTTCAGTGGCAGTTTGTACGCCTTGGCTTTAACGGGCGAGCGCAAATTGGGCATGATCACGCCAGTGGGTGGTGTCAGCTGGCTGATTGGTTGGGCCTTATTGTTGGTGGCCGCTAGCCGAATTCCTCATTCTAACTCCCGTTCATAAGGCTTATTTGTGTCTGATAACGAATTGAATAACTCAACGCCGGAATCGGCGTTAGAGACTGAATTACCTGATACCGTTGCCGCTGACGAGGTGGCTGGTAAAGACGATAAACCTGTTTATCGCCGTGGCATTAAAAGCTTTGTTATCCGTGCTGGTCGTCTAACCAAAGGCCAAGAAGGCGCATTGGAACGTCAGTGGCCGACCATGGGTATGGAACTTAGCGACGGTGTGATTAATCCAACTGAGGTATTTGGCCGCGACAGCCATGTGGTGTTGGAAATTGGTTATGGCATGGGACAGTCGTTAGTTAAGATGGCCCAAGCCGCACCAGAAAAAGATTTTATTGGTGTCGAAGTGCATCTACCGGGTGTTGGTTCTTTGCTATATCTGGCTGAAGAAGCCGGTGTGACCAATTTGCGTACTTACAAAGACGACGCGATTGAAGTATTGAAGCTTATTCCTGACGCCAGCATTGATACGGTACAGCTGTTTTTCCCTGATCCGTGGCATAAGAAAAAGCATAATAAACGTCGCATCGTACAAGCTGAATTCGCGCAAACTATTCGCCGGATTTTAAAAGTCGGTGGCATATTTCATATGGCCACTGACTGGGAAGCGTACAGCGAACATATGATGGAAGTGATGGACGCTGCTGACGGCTACGAAAATATCGCCGGTAAAGGCCAATGCGTTGAACGCCCAGAAAATCGCCCACTGACTAAGTTCGAAAAGCGCGGCGAGCTGCGTGGTCATGGCGTTTGGGATTTAATGTTTAAGAAAATTTAACAATATATACGATACGTTCGGGATAGAGGATTGTTGAGCTGACCTTCAGTGCCATGGATGGCACAGCAGAGCCTCCAGGGATGGATTTACGGCGAGTCGCGATACGATCTTCTATCCCCAGCAGAGATTTAATTCGAGGAGAAAAGCATGCAAAAGAAAGATAAAGAAAAAGTATTTGGCGGTGATTGGACAGCAGAACAATTCCGCGAATTTATGCAGGTAGAAAGCTATGACGGCACGGATAAAGATTTTATCTCTGGTGTTCGCGCTTATCGCCATATGTTGCCAGAAACATTTGAGCAATTTGTTGCCCAGTTTAAAGCGGAAGGCCACAACCTCAGCGCCGCTGATCTCGACGGCAAAACATTAGTGCAAACTCTAGCGAGTCATGCACAAGGAGTAGAATACGCGGAAATACTGAAAGCCGCTGGCGCTCAGTAATTCTAATGTTTGATAGGTTTCATGAGAGGCCATTTTTAGCTAACCAAGGTAGGGAAATGATTAATAAAAATATTGGATTATTGCTTAGCGTAATATTGATAGGTTGCGGCGGTGGTTCCGGAGGCGGAAGCTCGATCGACCTAGAACGCTATACCCTTAATCCTTACACTGCAGCCAATGCGAGCGTCAGTAACGCATCCATGACGGGCACTTGGGTTGTTGTGTGGTCAATTATTAATAGAGCAAAAGGACTTGATGGTGCCAAGGTTGAACGCGAAACAACGCATATCAGCCGTAAAGAATTTGTGGTTGTGCGTAGTGGTGACGACGGTTTAGAAATCGCCACATGTACTAATGGCTTTAATTTATTAAGCCTAGAAGATAATTACTGGACCACGAGCGGCGGCAGTGTTCTTGTTATCGACAAAAATAATACGCGCTTATCTGAAGGTGCGGTTAGCGCAGAATATTATGCCGACCTCGTTGATGATGGCCGTGCGACCTTTTCGACTGAATACCGTGCAACCTATTACAAAATCAGCGATGCCACGGGGCCTCTTGGTGGCATTACCTGGAATTGGTCGGATCAAGAAGGTACGGAAAGCGATAATATTTATTGTGCCGGTGTTAATCGTATAGAGGGTGGCGCTCAGCGATTAAGTTTAGGTACGGAATCTGGTTCGATTTTATCAGTTGGAGACAGCATCGAAGTCGGTGTTCCTGACGCGCGTTTTCAAGACCGTACGGGCAGTGGTTATAAGGCGATTGAGCTAACGTTGGGTATCGGCGATTCTTCGTTCTCAGTCTACGATGAAACGGATTTTGGCTTCTCTTTTAATGACGTGTCCATTGAGGGCGGCGATAAGTCCATCACTCTGTATGGCGGCGTGAGCGCCGAGTAGAGTGATCATTAAACAGCGTAACGTGATTACGGTTGCGCTGTTTAATGTTAGAAAATACTAAGCATCCGCTTCCAGCTGCTCGGATAGGTCCATCCATTCCATTTCTACTTCTTCAAGTTCGGTTTTTAATTTACCTTGTTCTTGAATCAGTCTATTCAGCTCGTCTTTGCGACTGGCGTCGTATAAATCAGAATCACCCATTTTTTCTTCGATAACTGTCAACGTAGCCTGCAGCTTTTCCATTTGCTTTTCTGCTGCCTGCTGTTGCTTGCGAATGGGCGCAAGGCGTTGACGCTTTTCAGCGTCTAGCCGTTTTTGTTCTTTACGATCAACGCCAGCATCTGCTTTGTTTTCGGCACCTGAGCTTTGTTCGCTCTGCGGTGCAAACTGTTCACGCTGATTAAGGTACTGATGGTAATCGTCGAGATCGCCATCAAATGGTTGTACCTTACGATGATCGACCAGCCAATATTCATCCACGGTAGATTTTAATAAATGGCGATCATGGCTCACGATTAAAATCGCGCCTTCAAAATTTTGCAGCGCCATCGCCAAGGCTTCGCGCATTTCAATGTCGAGATGGTTGGTTGGCTCATCGAGAATCAATAAATTCGGTTTTTGCCACGCAACGCAGGCAAGCGCCAAACGCGCTTTTTCGCCGCCAGAAAAAGGCTCGATAATTTCTAATGCTTTATCACCCGAGAAACCGAAGCCGCCCAAAAAATTACGAATTTCTTGATCGCTTGCCGTTGGTTTCATGCGCTGCAATATCAATGCGCCGCTGGCGTTAACATCCAACGACTCCAATTGATGCTGAGCAAAATAACCGATTTTTAAATGCTCGCCACTGTTGCGCTGGCCATTCACCATCGGAATTTCTTCGCATAGGGTTTTTAATAAAGTCGATTTACCCGCGCCATTTGGCCCTACCAAGCCGATACGATGACCCGGAACAATTGAAATTTTCACCTGAGGTAATAACACGCTACCGGCATAGCCGAGATCGGCATGATCAATCGCCAGTAAGGGCGTCGACATTTTATCCGCACAGGGGAATTTAAAATGAAACGGCGAATCGACATGCGCAGGGGCAATTAACTCCATACGCTCTAATTCTTTAATCCGGCTTTGTGCTTGCTTGGCTTTACTGGCTTTTGCACGGAAGCGCGCGACGAATTGTTCGATTTCGGCAACACGGGTTTGCTGCTTTTCGAATAGGGTTTGTTGCTGCGCTAGCTTCTCTGCACGAATGCGCTCGTAAGCGCTGTAGTTGCCCGGATACATAGTCAACTGATGTTGATGCAAGTGCACGATATGATCGGCTACGCCGTCGATAAAATCACGGTCGTGAGAGATAAACAGCAAAGTGCCGGTATAGTTTTTAAGCCATTGCTCAAACCACATCGTCGCATATAAATCTAAGTGGTTATTCGGCTCATCGAGTAACAGTAGGTCCGACGGCATCAGTAGCGCTTGCGCTAAGTTTAAACGAATACGCCAACCACCGGAGAAATCACTCACAGGGCGTTGCAGATCGCTTTGGGCAAAGCCCAAGCCGTGCAGTAGTTGCTCCGCGCGCACCGGCACTTGATAGCCTTGGTGCTTATCCATTTCATCCAGCCAGCGGGTTAGATCGGCATCGTTGGCCGCGTTGGCGATGCCTTTCTCTATCAGGCGATAGGTATGATCACCATCAATGGCGTAATCCAGTGCGCTACGGCTGCTAGCCTCAACTTCTTGAGCCATGTGAGCAATGCGCCACTTGGGCGGAATGTATAAATCACCACCATCGATCTGAAGTTCGCCATTTAGCAAAGCAAACAAGCTCGACTTACCGGCGCCATTCGGGCCGATGAGGGCCATTTTCTGGCCATCGTGTATGCGTAAGCTCGCCTTGCTAAGCAAGGGATTAGTTCCGCGTTGGAGTGAAACCTGATTAAATTCGATCATAACAGTCAGCAAAAAAGGCAAAGGCAATGGCGGCGCAGTGTGCCACAGATTCGGACGATAACCCACTATGGCAGTACGCACTTGCGGTGTATGGCAAGCCCGGTGTCGCCCAACACTTGCTGGTTGGCCAAGATCAGCTCGGTCTTGATGTGCTCTGGTGTTTAACCGCCTTGTGGCTAGCGGAGCAAAAGCAGGTGTTAACGCCTGCCCTGATGCAGCAAGTTGCTTACGACCAATGGCGTTCTAGCATGATTATCCCATTGCGCGCGCTACGATATCGCTGCGATAAAACCCACGATGCCGCTTTACGAAAAGCCTTATTAGCCGCTGAGCTTGCAGCCGAGAAACGCGGCATTGCTCTGCTGTATGCTGGGTTAGCGGGAAAGGGTGTCATGGGGCCGGTGGATGATTGTAATCTGGATGAGTTGGTGCATGGAAATTTGAGTGTGTTGACAGACAGAGGCCAGTGGATTAATGCGTTGGCCCAGTTATGTTGGCAAAGCAATGACTGATGAATCAAAAATGTCCAATCGCACCGTGATCCGCCAACCGCTTTTACGGCTTGTGGTGTTCTCTTGCGGCTGGTTAAGTTTGGCGTTAGGGGTTGCGGGTATATTTCTGCCGGTGCTACCTACGACGCCATTTTTACTGCTATCTGCCGCCTGTTTTATTCGCACCTCTCCACGTTTTTATCACTGGTTAATTGAGCATCCGCATCTGGGAAAATACGTGATTTATTACCTAGACGGTCAGGGGATGCCGAAGAAGGCGAAGGTTTATACCTTACTGTTGATGTGGACCACTATGCTGTTAACGGCTTTTGTTTTTACTGACAGGCTGATGTTGAAAATATTGTTGCCGCTCATTGGGCTTGGTGTGAGTATTTATATTATTAGGTTGCCAACGTTAGTGCTAAAGGACAGTGAAAAGAGATGATGAGAATCGATGTTAATTTAACTTCTGACGAACATCTATTTTAGGCTACTTGGTGTCTGATTTAGATCGAATTGCTAGTTATAGAGCGTCGCAGAAAAAACTGAAATATCTGTTAGGGTACTAAAAAATATTGGGGATCACATGATGACTTATGCTAGCCAACCCGAATCTTTGCAAGAATGGCAGGCGCAGGGGCAGTATTTTGATTTCGCTGGGCATAATATTTTTTATAGGACCGCAGGAGAGCGCGATAAACCGGTGGTTTTGCTGATTCATGGGTTTCCAACCGCGAGCTGGGACTGGCGTCATCAGTGGTTGTTATTAAGCCAAGACTATTTTGTTATCACCGCTGATATGCTGGGTTTTGGCTTTAGTGATAAACCAACCAATGCGCAATATTCTATTAGTTTGCAAGCCGATCTGTTTGACGCTTTGCTCGATAAGCTAGATGTAGAGCAATACCATCTGGTCGCTCATGACTATGGCGATACCGTAGCGCAGGAGCTATTAGCTCGTCAGGCTGAGCATGCTAAGCAGTTAATTCTTAGTGTGCAGTTATTAAATGGTGGTTTATTTCCCGAGACCCATCGCCCGGTACTTGTGCAGAAATTATTGATTAGCCCACTAGGCCATTTATTCTCTCGTTTATTTAATGAAAAAAAACTTCGCAGTACCTTTGCGCATATTTGCCGCCAGCCCCTCAGTGATGAGGAGTTAGCAGGAATTTGGCACTTGTTCAGTTTTAATCAAGGTGCGCGGGTGATGCATAAGTTAATTCGTTATATGCAAGAGCGGCGCGAACATCGAGCACGCTGGGTCGGTGCTTTGCAAATATGCCAAGTACCTATGCAGATTATTAACGGTGCAGATGATCCTATTTCGGGTCGCCATATGGTGCAGCGTTTTACCGAGGTGGTGGGCGATAAGCCGATTATTTCGCTTGAGGGGGTTGGCCATTATCCGCAATTAGAAGCCCCTCGGGCGGTTAGCGATGCGCTAATCGCCTTTTTAAAGGGCTTATGATTATTGCTTTTTCTGAGTTTATTCCGGCGTTACGATTGCAAATGATGTCGCTGGTTTTTCAAATAACGAGAAAAATCGCACTAAATCAATACGACTGCCATCTACCGATAAATCATCAGAAAATAGCGTGTCTTTTAGACCTGCCTCACCGACTAACATGCTGACAAATAAGGGATGGGTAAGATTGAGTGTGGCATTAACGTCACTATCGCTATTGGTTTCTTTGGCGTGATGCAATACCGAGTTTTCAAGCCACAGCAGGTGAGTTTCATTTAGATCGGTAAAGTGCAGTCGTATACGCCAGTTTTTGTCTGTAGCATCTTCGGCTTTTAGGCGCACTGCCATGCTATCGAAGAAGTTCTCAATGGGGTGAGTAGAAGCATATCTTTCATCGTGGCGATATTAATGCCTTTTTCTGGTGTGCCATGACGCAGTTCTAGTGCATCGGTTAAATAAACGTCTCGCCAAGGGCCAGATTCAGCTTGATAACCCTACTGGTCATAATTAGTGGCGAGTAATTCTTTTGCTAGGGCGTTGCAGCTCTTCCGCTATATCTCCGGGCGTTTTACCTTTATTCATCAGGCGTACGGTTTGATCATGAATGTATTTGTAAGTATCACGCTGTTGCTTAAGAAACTCTTGAATACGCTCATGTCCCCACATTGGCCAATGGTGACTGGCAAAGTAGATGTCGGCTCCGTCGTACAGGTGACGCATTTCTTCGATATAGCCACTCCACTTTAATGCGTCACGCACTTTTGCGCCGCGCAGTGTATAGAGATTGTGCATGTTGCGAGATACCACCTCTCCACCACAGAAAGCCTTTAATTGTGGTAAGTAAAAAGTGAATTCTGCCGGTGCTTCCGATTCGGGGGTGTATTGAAACTGAAAATTGACGCCGTCTAACGTGAGTTCAGTTACTGTTTTTCCAACTAGGGTGTTAGGCGCGACAATGCTGAATTCACCAAAGGCTGGGCCTTTACCTAAACCAGAATCAACATGACCCCATTTTTTACTTCAAATAGCCCGTTAATATTATTAAGTTTGGCTTGTCGCCATAGGCTTGGATTAACAGAGCCTGGTGCATCACCTTGTACAAAATCATAAGCCGGGCGATCCCATACTAGGGCTTCTGGATCTCGTAGTGAGGCTGTTTTTAGTGGCGACAGGCTAGCAATTAGCCCACGACGAGCGTCGTTGAAATCTTGTTGATCAGCCAGCGGTAGTTGCTTTAAAACGTTTTGCTGCGCTGCTAAAGTAAAGCTGCTGGGCTCGGTATTACCCCAAGCGCCGACATCAACGTCTGGTATATCGCTTATTTGAGGCTAATAAAGTCGAATTATTCTAGAGCTCCTAAGTTGAGCCATCCGGGCTTTTGGGTCGATCATGTCAGCGCTGAGTTGATTTTTCTGCATCGACTTTACTAATGGTGTTGTTGAGCCACTTCATCAATGGCACCCATTCTTCTAAATCTTTTTCGTGCTGGCGATCAAAATCAATTAAGCCAAACCCATGTTCGCTGGCTCGCACGTAAAACTGGGTATCGCGCAGTGTGGCGATAAAGGGAATTCCTAAGCTTTTTAAGAAAACTTCGAGTTTGCCGTATACCAAAGTGTTGCGCTTCACGCGGTTGGCAATCACGGCGATGGGTTTAGGCTGTTTGCGATAAGATTGAGACAGTAATACGTCGCGAATAAATTCGGTTGCAGCGCGAATATCAATGGCTGAAGGAATAACTGGGATTAGCAAAATATCGGTATGGCCGATCAAATCAGAAAGTTCATTACCGTTTAGCCCAGCAGGTGTATCAATCACTACACGTTGAGTGGATAGCGGTACTCTTAAGCGCCAGCTGAGTGTTCCTGCCCCGCCATTGCGTTCGCGATAGGCGGCAATGCCGTTAATGATAGGTAGATTGCTGCCTCGGGCCTTTAACCATTCGGTTGATGAACCTTGGGGATCGTAGTCGAGCAGAGTCGTGACTTCACCTTGGCGGGCAAAGTAGCTGGCCAAGTTGGTGGCGAGGGTCGTTTTTCCACAGCCGCCTTTGGCGTTGGCAACCAATACGCGAATTGGTCGAGCGTAGCCGACAACACGAGTGGTGCTTTTGATTTCTTCGGGCGTTGCTGTCTGACTCACTATGTATCCTTGATAGACTTATACAGACTTACCCTAAGCATAAGCTATAATTCGCCAACTTGACGAAAATAACGACATTCCAAGGACGGTAGCATGCGCATTCAATTTATTATTTTTATTATCGGTTTACTTGGCTTAGCACTGGCGACGCCTTACATCATGCAGCAAACGGGTGTGGTTCCCGGTGTGGTTCCGGGCAAGGGCAGTGCCGCCGCTACTGGTGATCTTCTTTCAAGTTTTACTCCTGACATCTTGTCGACTAATGACACGCGCCAAACTTTTTACAAGTGGCAAGATTCTAAGGGTACTTGGCATTTTGGTGATACGCTCCCTAAGGGGGTGGCAGCGATTGAGGTGAGCGTCGATACTGCCGCCAACGTATTACGCCCTGTCGCGGCTCCTGAGGCGCCTGCTAGCGATACTAAAACGAGCGATGGGGCTAGCTCTATAGTGCCATTACCCATGACAGTGAGTCCTACGCAGTTAAGCACGCTCATTGATGACGCGAAGAATGTGCAAAACCTCATGGATGACCGCGTTAAAAACATAGAGGCCGCCACTCGTTAATTCGGCGGCTTAATCCAGTCTCTCTAAAGCTTAAACAACTAAGCTAAATGTTATCAGCGCAGGTGGTAAATGCGTCCATTGGCACCTGCGGCAAGCCAATGATCCGCAGCGAAGGCGACGTCCTCCACTTGGACATTGCTGCTAATCCATTTATCCCTAGCGCTGGCTCGCCATGTCTTTTTCAGGGTGCCGTTACTTAAATCCCACAGTTGAATCTGGCCTGAGGTATTTCCGGTGAGTAGAGTTTTTTCATTAGAACTAAAGCGTGCGGCGCTGAAATGTCCACGCCCGCCCGGCAGTTCGAACAATAACTTGCCATTAGCGGTATCCCACACCCGTCCGCTTTCTCCCATGGATGAGGTAAATACCAGTTTTCCGCTAGGAGATATTTCTGCGGTACGCACCTGATTTTTATGGCTGAGCACTTGTAAGCGTTTACCACTTTGTAAGTTCCAGATGCCTGCGGTCAGATCACCGCTTGCCGTTGCTGCGATTAATCCGTCGGCACTCATGCTGACATCGTAGACGATACCTTCATGGGTTAGCCGTTTTCGAATACCGCCATTCTGAATATCGAATAGGGTGGCGGTGTAATCCGCCATGCCTAATAACGCAAGCTCACCCGCAGTGGAAAGGGCGATATCTTCAATGTCGCCTGGAGCATTCCAAAACCACACCGCTTCACCGCTTTGGCGCTGCCATAGAACGATGGTGCGAGTATCGGTCGTTGCGACAAAGTCGTCGTTGGGCGCAAATGCGCTGCCGGTAATGTTGCTGTAGCCGTCAGGGCGATGATTCCAATCGAAAATTCGTTCAGCTGGATTCAGTGTCCATAAGCTGCCGCCATGATGAATGCTACCGACGGCCGCGCTGCTGCCATCGTGTGACAATGCGATTGAATATGCACCTTGGGTGGTGACATCGGTTGTGCTGCTAGGAGGTATGGCGTTGTCGCAGCCACTGAGCGCTACTGTCGTCAATACGGTTATCAAGAGGCGATTGATTAGATGTCGATTTTGCGGGAACAACATAGCGTTTCGTCCGTGATCGGTTCACTGAAAGAATACGGTGCTAACAAGCACCGCTATCTATAATGGTTAGATAATCTTTACAGTGTAGACGCCGATGTGACTTTTGGCTTATTCGGTCACGAGTTCTCGGTGAATATTATGCAGACGCTCAATAAGCTGATCTTCAAGTTGGAAACGTTCTTCTAGGTTTTCGCCCATAGCTGACAGGTCAGCCGATAGCTTTCCTAGCTGTTCTAGGTTGCAATGCTTATCGTAGGTATCGTTAAAATCAACGCACTGAGTAGTGAGTGCATCGAGACGTGGAACTAGCTTGTTGGCTAGATCTAAGCCACCGTCATCGTATTCGCGAGCTTCATTGATCAGTTGTTCGTAGATTTCAAAATGTCCCGCAGAGCAGTAATCCATCATCATTTCGCAAAAGTTTTGGATCGCGGTACCAATCGGTTCTTCGGTTGATAGTGGTTTGCTGGCTGATAAGTTGCAGAACACAACGATCAGTGATTGACGAGAATTTAGCCAATTATCAATTAATTGATGAACTCCGCCCCAACGTTCTTTGGCTGATTTGCATTCTTCTAACATGGTTTTCCCCTTAAATGTCTTACTCACACAACCGGCACATTGGCACGATTATCATCTTTGTTTGAAGACACTATAGGCGCGCTAAAATGGCTGGCGCAAGCAGCTTTTTTCAGTTTTTTTGCTTGAAATTTGGGGGTGTTGTGCTTCTGTCGATGTGAACCGGAGGCGCATGCGATGCGGCTCCGGCGGAATGCGTTGCTTAAAGTGTCTTAGCGACGCTTGAATGTGCTCGCTAAGGCAACAATCGCAGCAACCACAAAACCGATGAACCATATGCGAGTCCACTCCGGCATGCTCAAGCCCCAGAAGCTCCAATCGACGTCAGCGCAGCTACCATTACCACGCAGCATGGTGGTGATTAGTTCGTTAATAGGCAGGGTTTCGATCATGTAGTCCAAGCTGGTTCCACATGAGGGAACCTGATCTGTCGGTAAGCCTTGAATCCAAACATGATGATCCGCTACCCAAGTGCCAAAGATTGCAGAGGCCAAAATAAAGACGAGGGCAATAAGGTGCGAAATTTTGCCGTTACGGGTAAAAAACGCCGCTAAGCAGCCTAAGCCAATCGCTAGAGTGGCAATGCGCTGCATGATGCACAAAGGGCAAGGGTCTAAATAGAGTACGTATTCAAAGTAGTAAGCTGCTGCGAGTAAACCAACGCAGGATATAAACCCTACGAGATAACCAATGCTAAGCAGCGTTGGGTTTAACGGCAGTAAGCCTGTTTGGGCAGAAGAGGACGTCATGTCTTGGTGTACTCCAAGCGTACGAAGTGAATGATTGCCGCAGTGTATCACAGCGTTTGTTGTGACTTTCATAGGCGGTTATCTGGTCTAAGCTGAATACAGACTTGGAGGTCGGGGCAAGGGTTCCCCGGCTAGCAGATAAATAACAGGAGATATGCATGACTTGGCGCGCTGTATGGCTGTGGTGTGGATTAAGTATCGCGGGACTCACGTCGCCGGTTTGGGCCGAAGATGCGGCAGAAGGCGAAGCTTCTGGGCCGCAAACGCGTTACATCTATATGGAACCTGCGTTTGTCGTGAACTACGGTAGTACTGGAAGGATGAAATATTTACGCACAGAAGTAGCGTTAAAGGTGTCCAGCGCTGAGGCGGCGGGCAAAGTGAGTGAGCATAAGCCTTATCTCCGCAATAATTTAGTGATGATGTTCAGTGCCCAAGAGTCAGAGATTATGAATAGTTCGCAAGGGCGAGAGCAGCTACGCAAGTTAGCGCTTGATGAGGTGAGAGCGGTGATGGAACAGCTTGAAGGTATGCCGTATATCGACGACTTATATTTCAGCAATTTTGTCGTGCAGAACTAGTTAAAGCCCTACTGTATATTTAAAAAAGCCGCTGTCATTTTCATGGTAGCGGCTTTTTTGTGGGTAATTGAGCACTTAATCGCGCTTTAAATACTCTTTTAAGTATTGCTCAAATGGTAGGTTATCGTTTTCCTCAAGTGCACGCTGGTTGCTCAATGATTCCTGTGCCATGGCTGTCCATTGTTGGCGCACTGTAGCGCCCAGAGGTTCAGATAAAGTTTTACGATGCTGCAATGCTTGATCCAAGGTTAGTTCGCTAAATTCCTTACCTGTATCAATCAAAGCGGCCAGCACCTGCGCTGACGGTGTACGGCTACTATCAACCAATTTGAGGCGCTGTTGGTATAGTGAATCTAAGTGAAAGTTGTAGCTGTGTGCTTGGTCGAATTTCTCTGCTAGGACCATCATGTCATCGATTAATTCGATGCCCCATGCTTGCAGTGATATCTCCGTGTTGTCGCGTTTTAGCATTAGGCCAGGACGTCGGCCTTCCATTACCGTGCTTTGCAGGTTGTCCTTCAGCAGTGCACAGTCAGCATCGCTAATATTTGGGCTGTCGTGCAAGGCGCACCATGTTAAGAACACGTCCATGAATTGCATCTGTGGAATATCAATACCGACTGGCATAAATGGATTCACATCGGTACAGCGCACTTCAATGTACTGAATTCCAGCCCGAGACAGGGACTCCAACGGTTTTTCTCCCGATGGGCCAATACGTTTAGGGCGTACATCGCTGTAAAATTCGTTTTCGATTTGCAGCAAGTTGGTATTCAGCTGCTTGTATTGGCCTGTCTCATCTTGCATGCCAATCGCTTCATACGCTGCAACTGGTACGGAAATGGCTTCCCCTAAGGTTTCGATATAGCGCGCTAAAGAGTTGTGACAGACGGTCAGTTCTGACTGCGCATTATTCTGGTAGCCAAGGTCGCTCATACGCAACGACGTGGCATAGGGTGCGTACAAGGTGTGTTGATGGAGCGTATCGAGTGTGTGTTTGCGACCGGCTAAAAAGCTGGAGCACACTGCTGGCGAGGCACCAAACAAGTAGATCAACAACCAAGAGTAGCGCCGGAAGTTACGAATTAAGCGCAGGTAACCAGCCGATATGTAGGTCTGATTGGCTTCCTTACCTTCTGCCGTGGCAATTAATTGCCATAATTCTTCTGGTAACGAGAAATTGTAATGGATACCGGCAATACATTGCATCGTGCGACCGTAGCGGTGCCATAAACCATGACGGTAAACATGCTTGAGCTGGCCGAGATTCGAACTGCCGTAATACGCAATTGGAATGCTCATTTCGCCTTGCAGAATACAGGGCATGGAGCTTGGCCAAATCACTTCGGCATCCATTTGGCTGTAGGCGAAACGATGAGCTACATCGAGGTAAGCATGGGCTTCATGAGCGCTGCCTAATACGGGAGTGATAAATTCCAGTAGTGATTCTGAGTAATCAGTGGTGATGCTTGGATGCGTTAGTGCCGATCCTAGACCTTTAGGATGTGGCGTTTGGGAGATGATTCCCTGATTTGATGCACGCAAGCCTTCCTTCTCTATACCTCGATTTAACTGGGTTAGAAGCGGTAGATTGTTCGGAAGACTCAATTGAGCCAGTAGGTCGTTATAGGTCGCCAAAGTCGCCTCGAGAATGCATCAGGTTTCGGCGATTATAGGGAAAGGCGGTTGTACACGTAAGCGATAATTGCACCTGCCATGAAGTCTATTAACCCATGGCAGGAACAGATCGTTTTAGATTATTTTTTCGCTTTAGCAAAAGCCGCCGCTAAGGCCCCTGCCATCGCACCTTGGCTATTGCTGTTTTTGTCGGCAAAGCTGGTGGATTGCTTGTGACTTTGTTGGCCGCGCGGATTGCGTTGCCCTTGGCGTTCGCCCGGCGTTTTTTCGTTGGCTTTTTCCGTGGCGTCGTCGCTCATGCGCATGGACAAACCGATACGTTTGCGCGGAATATCCACCTCCATCACCTTCACCTTAACGATATCTCCTGCTTTGACCACATCGCGCGGGTCTTTGACGAATGTCTCTGACAGTGCGGAGATATGCACTAGGCCGTCTTGATGAACACCAATATCAACGAAGGCACCAAATGCGGCAACGTTGGTAATAACCCCTTCAAGCACCATGTTTGGTTTTAGATCATTGAGGGTTTCAACGCCGTCTTGATACTGCGCGAACTTGAATTCTGGGCGTGGGTCACGGCCCGGTTTTTCGAGCTCGTTAAGAATATCTTGAATGGTGATCACACCGGCGCTTTCGGTCGCGAACTCCGCCGCATTCACTGACTTCAAGAAGCTGCCATCGCCAATCAAGCTACTGACATCGCGGGAGAATTTATGCGCGATATTTTTCACCAGCGGGTACGACTCGGGGTGAACCGCCGAAGCATCGAGCGGGTTTTTACCCTTCATAATACGTAAGAAGCCAGCGGCAAGCTCAAAGGTCTTTTCGCCTAGGCGAGGCACTTTTTTTAGGTCGCTACGACTATTAAACGCACCATTGGCATCGCGGAAAGCAATGATGTTGCTCGCCAATGTGCTGTTTAAACCAGACACGCGAGTCAGCAGCGGCACCGACGCTGTATTCAAATCCACACCCACTGAGTTCACACAGTCTTCGATTACAGTATCGAGCATGCGCGCCAGATGGCTTTGGTTAACATCATGCTGATATTGGCCGACCCCAATCGACTTAGGTTCAATTTTCACCAGTTCCGCCAACGGATCTTGTAAGCGACGAGCAATCGACACCGCACCTCGAATAGTAACGTCTAAATCGGGGAATTCTTTGGCTGCCAGTTCAGATGCGGAATAAATTGAAGCACCGGCTTCGTTCACCATAATCTTCTGCACGGATTTCAAACCGGCATGCTTGAGCATATCGCCGACAAATTTATCGGTTTCGCGGCTTGCGGTGCCGTTACCAATCGCGATTAGCTCGACATTATGCTTTTGGATCAATGCCAGCAGGATAGCGCCGGACTCGGCAATTTTATTTTGCGGCGGCGTTGGATAAATAGCGCAGTGATCCAATACTTTACCGGTGGCATCGACAACCGCGACTTTAACACCGGTACGCATACCAGGGTCCAGACCAATGGTGGTTTTTGCGCCTGCTGGAGCAGCCAAAAGTAAGTCTTTCAGGTTGTCTGCGAACACTTTAATTGCAGCTTCTTCTGCGCGCTCGCGCAGGTTGCCAACCAATTCAGTTTCTAAGTGCGTGAGCAATTTGATGCGCCATGTCCATTTCACCACTTCCGATAACCATTTGTCGGCAGCACGACCTTGGTTTTTAACACCAACATGATCGGCAATCATGGCTTCGCACGGGCTGGCTGCGAGCTTGTCATCAGGATTACCCGTTACCAAGCTGAAGGTTAAAACGCCTTCATTGCGACCGCGCAAAATAGCGAGAGCGCGATGACTTGGCACGTTTTTAAGCGCCTCGTCATGTTCAAAATAATCGGCGAACTTAGCGCCTTCTTGTTCTTTGCCCGGCACCATACGTACCGATAGAGTCGCTTCTTGCTGCATAAACTGGCGTAAAGAAGCCAGCAGGTTGGCGTTCTCAGCAAAGCGTTCCATCAAAATGTACTTAGCGCCATCCAATGCCGCTTTGACATCGGTAACGCCTTTTTCGGCGTCGATGTATTTTGCGGCTTCGGCTTCTGGATCAAGATTCGGGTTCTCGAATACGCCTTCGGCAAGAGGCTGCAAACCGGCCTCAATGGCAATTTGACCTTTGGTACGGCGCTTTTGTTTGTACGGTAGGTATAAATCTTCAAGACGGGTCTTAGTATCGGCGCTGTCGATTTCACGCGCTAACTCTGGCGTTAACTTGCCCTGCTCTTCAATGCTTTTGAGGATAGAGATACGGCGATCTTCCATCTCGCGCAGATAGCGCAAACGTTCTTCCAGATTACGCAACTGAGTGTCATCCAATGAACCTGTGACTTCCTTACGATAACGAGAAATAAACGGCACTGTCGCACCTTCATCTAACAAAGCCACAGCGGCAGTAACTTGCTGTGGACGAATACCTAACTCGGTAGCGATACGTTGACCAATATCTGCGTGACTCATAACACTCTCTAAAGCGAAAAAACGTGGGGGGAGTATAACGAAAAATGGGGTGGGCTTGTTATAGGTGATTTGCGGTAGTCGTCACGGTTCCTATGTAGGAGTTACTCCAGGAGCGCCAGCGAGCAGTGACGAGCAGGAGAGTGAGATATCCTTGCGACGACGAACAAAAAACGTTCGTTGAGTCGCTCCTACATATCTTTCGTCCACAAAAAAGCCCCGCATGGCGGGGCTTTTTCTACAGGCTTAACAGCAATTATTCTGCTGAAGGACCCGCAGCTACGATGGCATCAGAGACATCGTATTTCTTGAAGTTTGCAGTGAACTGAGCTGCCAAGCCTTTTGCCGCATCAGTCCATTTCGCTTCGTCGCCCCAAGCATTGATTGGGTTCAGCAAGTGAGTGTCTACACCGCTAACGGCTTTAGGTACGTTCAAGCCGAATACTGGAAGAGTCTCAGTTTCTGCATCGCGTAACGCGCCAGTTTGAATCGCGCTGATCACTGCACGAGTCGTTGGTATTGAGAAACGCTCGCCGCCTGCGCCGTTAGCACCACCCGTCCAGCCAGTGTTGACTAGGTACACTTGTGAGTCGAATTCAGTCACACGCTTCATCAACAATTCAGCGTATTCACCCGCTGGACGCGGGAAGAATGGTGCCCCGAAACAAGTAGAGAAAGTAGACTTAAGGCCTTTAGAACCACCCATCTCAGTAGAACCAACAAGGGCTGTGTAACCACTTAGGAAGTGATAAGCCGCTTGTTCTTTGGTCAGTACTGATACTGGAGGAAGAACGCCAGTCATGTCGCAAGTTAAGAAGATAACCGCTTTTGGCTCGCCACCTTTGTTTTCTGCAACGCGCTTTTCTACGTGCTCAAGTGGGTACGCACAACGACCATTTTCAGTCAGGCTGACGTCGCTGTAATCGGCAGTACGCGCTTCGTTGATTACTACGTTTTCAACGATAGCGCCAAACTTGATCGCGTTCCAAATGATTGGTTCATTCTTCTGAGACAAGTCGATGGTTTTTGCGTAGCAGCCGCCTTCGATGTTGAATACTGTGCCTTTGCCCCAACCGTGCTCGTCGTCACCAATTAGGAAGCGTTCTGGGTCGGCAGATAGGGTAGTTTTACCAGTACCTGATAGACCGAAGAACAAGCAAGTGTCGCCGTCGTCACCTACGTTGGCAGAGCAGTGCATTGGCAGCACGTCTTTTTCTGGCAACAGGAAGTTTTGTACCGAGAACATGGCTTTTTTCATTTCACCGGCGTAACGCATGCCAGCCAATAATACTTTGCGTTGAGCGAAGTTGAGGATCACGCAACCGTCAGAGTTGGTGCCATCACGCTCAGGTACGCATTCAAAACCAGCAACGTTCAGAATCTGCCATTCTTCTTTAGAAGAGCCATTGTAGCTCTCTGGGCGAATGAATAAGTTGCGGCCAAACAGGTTCTGCCAAGCAGTCTGAGTGGTCATTTTAACGGGTAGGTAGTGCTGAGGATCTGAACCAACGTGTACATGAGATACGAAGCTATCGTGTTGCGACAGATACTCTTCTACGCGTTCCCACAAAGCGTCGAACTTGTCAGCGTCGAATGGGCGGTTGATGTTGCCCCAATCAATGGCATCTTTGCTGCTCGGCTCTTCAACGATGTAGCGGTCCATTGGCGAGCGGCCAGTACGAGCACCAGTTTTTACAACCAGTGCGCCATTGTCCTGCAGTTGGCCTTCGCCACGCAGAATCGCTTGTTCTACCAAAAATGGTGTGGATAAGTCGGTGTAAACAGTCGTCATATCGGTGCCCAGTGGGGTCCTCATTAATCGTGTGCGGCTTTTGGCCACACGCTGTAATCTCTATATACCGCCCTGAGGGTGCATGGGCGAGTTCAGAATCGAAGGCGCACAATTATGCCAGAAAATCCGCCAGACGCTAAGCCCCCTGTATATTAATTAGCCGACATTGCGGAAGTTACTGATTTTATTCGTATTATTGGCTCAATGCAGGTGTCGTTCAGGGAACATATCTTCAATTTCTGGTCGTTCAAAGGCATAAGCCTGCTGACAAAACTCACAAGTAATCGAAATTTTGCCAGATTCTTTAAGTATTTCATCCAGTTCGGCATAGCCTAATTGATGCAGCGCATTGGCCGTGCGCGGTTTTGAGCAAGTGCAGAAAAAAGACAGCGGCGATTCAGGATAAAGTCGCACTTGTTCTTCGTGATACAGACGATGCAGCAGCGTTGCGTTGTCTAAATGCAGCAACTCTTCATCTTTCATGGTGCTCGCTAGATGGCCAATTCGATCCCAAGCATCGGTATCATTACTGTCTGTTCCGGGCATTTTTTGCAGCATAAAACCGGCAGCAATGCCGTCTTTGCAAACCAGCCAGAAGCGACTGTCGAGTTGTTCGGATTGCACGAAGTATTCTTCTAGCGCACCGGCAATATTGCCACCTTCGATGGCGGTAATGCCTTGATAGCGCTGCCCTTGCTCTGGCTCAATGGTGATAATGAATTGGCCATTTTCTAGCTGGAGCTCGGTGGCGGCAGCATTTTCGTCATAACGAGCGATGGCTCGCAGTTGGCCTTGTTCGTTGGTTTCTGCTTGCAGTAGTGACACATTACCCGCAAGGCGTATTTGCAGAGTCAGGCGCCCGGCAAATTTTAGGTTAGCGCTCAGTAGTGCGGTTGCTGCCATCAATTCGCCAATAGCCGTGGCGATCACAGCCGGGTAGGTATGGCGCTTGAGTACATCTTGATAGCTGCTGTGCAAATGCGTGATTTCACCGCGAATATCGGTGTTGTCAAAGCTAAAGCGTTGCAATAAATCGGCGCTGCCGGAAGGCTGGCTCATGTTCAGTAATCCTGTCTTTGCTTAAAGCGACTGATATCTCGTCGCTCTTTTTTGTTGGGTTTGTGGTCGGGTGCCATGCCGGCGGCATTAATAATGCGGCGAGTTTCCGCTTTATCGATCCGCTGCTTAATACTTTCTGGTGTTTCTTCGTAGAGTAATCGCGCTTCTGGTGCCCCGCGCCGTTGTTCGGATAGGCCCGTAATGACCACGGTTTTTTCGTCGAAACCTTGGCGAATGGTCAGTTTGTCGCCGATATCTACGGTCTTGCTGACTTTGCAGCGCTGACCTTGGAAATGAACCTTGCCGCCATCGATGGCTGTTTTTGCTGCCGCGCGCGTTTTAAAAAAACGGGCAGCCCAAAGCCATTTATCGATACGAATTTTACTAGTGTTGCTGTCTGTGGCGCTCACAGTTGCTCCAATTTTGATTTAACAACGTGTTGTTGCTCTACCAATCAAGCTCATCGAAGTGGTCGATGCCCGGAAATTGACTGTCTCGGCTTGGGGCCTTTTTACTATCTGGGTGGAAGATAGTTAATAAATAACGAATACCCCAACGAGATGCCGATTCTAACACAGCCTGACTGTCGTCTATTAGTAGTGTGCGCTCTGGGTCGAAGCCTTCATCACGCTGTAAGTGATCCCAAAATGCTTGGCTTTCTTTGGGTTCGCGATAATCATGGGAACTGATAATTCGATCCACTAGCTGATCTAAACCGGTGCGCTGTATTTTGAGATTAACGCTATCGCGGTGCGCGTTGGTAACAATTACACGGCGCTTGCCCAAGCTTTGTAGACGTTGCAGAAAGTCTTGCACATGTGGTCGAAAACCGATTTTATCCTGTACGTCGCGTTTGAGCTCGGCGATGGGTAGGCCGGTAAGCTCAGTCCAGTAGTCTAGGCAGTACCAGTCGAGGGTGCCACGCAGCCCAATAAAGCTTTTATTGAGTTCGCTCAAGGCTTCTTCTTCGCTGAGGCCATGGTGACTGGCATAGATTCCTGGTAAATGATCGAGCCAGAAATAATTATCGAAATGGAGATCAAGTAAGGTGCCATCCATGTCGAGCAGAACAGTATCAATTTGTTGCCAATCAGGCAGGTTCATGGGGTTATACTCCAACATAGCATTGCAATTACTCCTATTAAAACAGGCTCACCATGGATAAAAAACCACAGATTTTGCATCGTTCACTGGTGGCGGAAAGCCGCTTGTTTCGTATAGAGTCGATTGACCTTCGTTTTAGTAACGGGGTGGAACGCACTTATGAGCGATTAGTTCCCGGCGGTAGTGGTGCGGTGATGATGATTGCGCTGCTGGATGATGACACGTTCGCCTTGATTCGTGAGTACGGCGGCGGAGTTGAAGATTACACCCTCACATTGCCAAAAGGCGCGGTGGATTTGGGTGAAAGCATGCGTGACGCCTGTAACCGTGAGCTACAGGAAGAAATCGGTTTTGCGGCGCGCGAGTTTATTTATTTAAAGAAAATGAGTTTATCACCAAGTTATATGCGCGGTGGTATTGATGTTGTGTTAGCGCGTGATTTGTTCCCGTCTAAGCTTGAAGGTGATGAACCTGAGCCGCTCGAACTGGTGCCGTGGAAATTTGCCGATTTGCCTGAATTGTACGCTCGCGATGATTTTAACGAGGGCCGTGCGATTGCTGGCTTGGCACTGGCGATTGAGTATTTGGCCGGAAGGTTTGAAGGACAGTTGTTATAAGCCTGACAATATTTTAGTTTTCGGATTTATCTTGAGTTACGTTTGGCAGCAAGCTTGCGATGGCTGCACGTAAACTATCCATTCGAATCGGTTTGCTAATAAAACCGTTCATTCCGGCATCAAGGCAGCGTTGACGATCTTCCATCATGGCATTGGCGGTGAGTGCCAAAATTGGAATCGTGCTTTTAGCTGCTCCAAAGTCCCGAATTTGTTGTGTGGCGGATATACCGTCCAAAATGGGCATGTTTACGTCCATTAAAATCAAGTCGAAATTTTCTTTTATCACCGCTCGCACGGCCTCTTGGCCATTATTCACTGAAGTACAGCGCAATCCCATTCGGGTGAGCATTTTTTCGGCAATTTTCTGATTTACGGGATTATCTTCGGCTAATAATATTTTGGTTCTAAAGTCGATAGCTGGCCTAGCGGTAGATGGTTGTAATATTTGTAGTTTATCGGCGTCACCCAGCAGTAGTGCGAGAGACAAGGTAAATGAACTGCCTTTATCGGCAGCTGTTTTTAAAGTAATGCTGCCGCCCATCGCTATGGCCAGATGGCGGCAGATGGTTAAGCCAAGACCCGTTCCGCCGTACTGCCGGCTGGTGCTGGTATCCGCCTGGCGAAATGCAGAGAAAATTTGTTCTTGTTTTGATTCAGGAATGCCTATGCCGGTGTCATTAACATGAATCTGCAGTTGGTAACTGTCGCCGTTTAATCGTTGACCTTCGACGTGAAGCTCAATATGACCTTGATGGGTGAACTTGACAGCATTACTTAGCAAATTGGTCACTATTTGGCGTATGCGCTTTGGGTCGCCACGCCAAATAGTGGGGATTTTATTATCAAAGCGATAAATAAGAGAGAGTTCTTTCTGGCGTGCGGGTTGATGGAATAGATGGAATAGGTCGTTTAGTAATTGGTTTAAATCAAAGTCCACGGCTTCTATTTCGAGTTTTCCTGATTCGATTTTTGATAAATCTAATATGTCATTAATGATATCCAGTAAGACATGAGAGGAGCTGTGAATGATCTCGACGCAACCGCGTTGTTCTTTATCGAGAGGGGAGTCTAATAGCAGTTCTGCAGCGCCTAGTACTCCGTTCATTGGGGTGCGAATTTCATGACTCATACTCGCTAAAAAAATGCTTTTGGTGCGGTTCGCATTTTTAGCGGTGTTTAACGCTTCGCGGATTTGGCGGTTAGCCACTTCTAGAGCTTGCTGATTGGCAATGGATTCGGTGACATCAAGACCGGCCATTAAAATATCAATGTGATCGCTATCAGGGTAGCGCACGACGGTGAACTGCCAGTTGATGGTGGATTCTTTTCCACTGGAGGATATCAATGCGAACTGGTCGACTGGATGGCCGTCGATCGTCGGTAGGCGTTGCCATAGGGATTTTATGCGCTCGCGATCATCTGTGCGTAGTAGGGACCAGATGGGTTGTTTATGTAAACTTTCGCCGGGCATGGCGATGAGGTCTTCTGCTTGTTGATTCATGCGCAAGACATTGCCTTCATGATCGCAAATGATAAGTAAGGTCTGCATGGCATCTAAATATAAGTTTACTCGCTCTTGCTCTGCTTGAAGCTCTAAGGCCATGCGGTGATGGCGAGTAACATCGTCTCCACACAAGAGCACGGATTCTTGACCATCAAGATCCCAAGGGCGGGCTGTCATGGCCCAATGACTTCTTGTGCCTTTGGTATCCACTAAAATACATTCAAATTCGATGACACTTCGTTCTTGTAATGCTTGCAGTACATAAAACCCCAAATCACCGGATTTTTCCTTTGATGTTGCATCGCTTAAGTGGTTGCCTGTGGTTAGCTCGAACATAGATTCGAAGCGTGGGTTGGCATCCAAAATATATAAACTTGAGCTGATACGCAGGGCAATTCCACTCATGCTGTCCCAGCTCAAGCTATGTTGGAGTAGTTGACGACGAATTTTTTCATTGATAGGGCGCAGGATGTGTTGCGACAGTACCCCCGCAATGATCAATAAAATTGCATTGGCGATAACAATAAGTGCCCAAGTATGTAGTGTGACCGTGCGGATTTGGGCGATCGGTTCGCCGATAACTAGGCCTAGTTTTTGATTGATCGGCAATAAATAGAATAGGTAAGTGTTAGTGTTTAACGTCACTCTACGAAAGCCTTTGCTGCCAGCAATCGCGTCGCGCAGTAACGATGCCGGAATATGGCTTTCGGTTTTATTTTGTTCGTACCAAAAATAAAGTTGGTTGTACTGCACTTCACCGATCTGCAGTGTTTGTCCTGGACTGATCAGTGAGGGTCGATCAAGGGGTCCAACATGCTGGCGATTAAGATGAGGCGGGGAGTAATTGTGAAGTTTTTCGAACGCAGCATTTGCCCAAGCTTCGATGCGCAATTTTTGGCTGTGAATTTCGTTAATGTATATAACAACGCCTGAGACCAGCACCATACTCATCAGTGTGCCGATTCCTAGCAGCAGCAGAGATCGTAGGTGGCGAGTCATTTCTATTCCTTAAGGGACAACTCCCTTAACCATAGACGCAGACGCTCAAACTAGCCACGGTAATGCAATAGCATGCAGGGTTGCGGTTAAAGTCATAGCCATTGCGGCATAGGCGGATTCTCGCGTTCCTAACTCAATGGCGCGACTGGTGCCAATAGCATGAGCGCAAACGCCTAAAGTGAGACCCATAGCTTGCGGTTGGTTAAGTTTTGTAACCTTCAATAGAGGCGGTATGAGCAGCGCCCCAAAGACGCCAGTCACAATCACGAACGCAGAGGCAAGAGCACTAATGCCACCCAATTGCTCGCTCAGTGTGATCGCAACAGGTGTCGTAACTGATTTTGTTGCCATCGTTGCAGTAATGGCTTGATCGCCAATCCACCAATGAACTAACACCACGGCAGTGCCAACGGTTGTAGCGCTGCCTAAGCTTACCGCTAAGCTAATGCGCAGCCATTCTTTACGCATAGCATGAATAAATTGGTACAAGGGCACGGCGAGCATAACAACGACGGGCCCGAGCATTAGGTGTAGGTATTCACCGCCTTGCATGTAGGTTTGATAACTCGTGCCGGTGAGCTCTAAGGTTACGCAAATTAATACGATGCCCGTCAGTATTGGTGGAATGAAAGCGCTATTGCCGAGTTGTTGATAGAGGCGCTGGCCTAATAAAAAAGAGGCGATGGTTAAGGCTGTCCAAAACAACGGGGTGTGCAGCAAGGTAGCGATCATGGATCCGATCTCTTCGTCATAATCAATGCACAGACCAGTGCCCCCGGTATCAAGCTCATGGCGAGAATAACTAGCAGAGCGATACCATGCTCGTTGAGCAATTCTTTTTGGGTAATGATGCCAACGCTAACAGGAATAATAAACAAAGGAAGCAGGGGAGATAGTACGCGACTAGTGCTTTGCAGAGTTTCTGGGGTGCGACGCAGTAGCATTAGTACGAACAACAGAATAAGCATGCCGACAATGGAGCCGGGTACAGGAAGATCTAATAAGGTTTGTACCGAGATACCTGTTAATAGAAAGACTAACAGGATAAGGAGGCCAGACATGGACGACTCCGTAAATTGGTGCGGAAAGAGAGACTCGAACTCTCACGCCTTGCGGCACTGGAACCTAAATCCAGCGTGTCTACCAATTTCACCACTTCCGCATTTCAGGCCGCGAATTCTATAGAAAATTATTTTACTTGCAATACCCTTGCACAAACAATTCGACAAAAGATGTAGAAAAGTACAAAAAACATCATACGATTGCTTAAAAAGTGACCGCCAAGACGCTTGATAGACATATAGAAGGGGTCGCACGACTCATGTATGGTAGCGCAATCTTATTCTTAGCTTGCATGGAGCCATCATGTCATCGTCTGAAAATCGCGTAGCAGGGAATGTGGTACTGATTTTAGCGGCGATCGTCATTGTGATTGCTGGCGTTAAGAGCGCTGCAAGCATGTTAGTGCCTTTCCTATTGGCAGTGTTCATCGCTATTTTAGCGGCACCTTTAATGCGCTGGTTGACGCGCCATAAAGTACCCACTCTTATTGCGCTTATTATAATTTTGCTTGGGTTTACTGTGGTTGGCACTCTGTTGGCGACCTTTATTGGCAAGACGTTGAATGCGTTTTATGCCGACGTTCCGGTTTATGAACAAAAGCTGCAAACCCTAACGACCCAGTCGGTCACTTGGCTGCGGGGCCAAGGTATTGAAGTTGCTGACAATGTCTTGCGTGAATATGTTAATCCCGGAGTTGCTATGAAGATGGTGGCGAGCGTGTTTAACGGTTTGGGTGGGGTTTTGGCGAACACCTTCTTGATCTTATTTGCGGTGATTTTTATTTTATTGGAGGCATCATCCTTTCCCGACAAAGTGCGTAAAGCCTTTGGCGACCATACTCAAGCATTTACGCACTTTCAGCGCTTCACGGATTCTGTACAGCAGTATTTGATGATTAAAACCCTGATGAGTTTAGGCACTGCGGCGATGGTTGGGATTGCCTTAGTGATTGTCGGGGTCGACTATGCCCCCCTCTGGGCCTTAATTGCCTTTCTGTTGAATTACATCCCCAATATCGGCTCTATTATTGCGGCAGTGCCTGCGGTGCTAGTGGCTTTGATTCAACTTGGCGTGGGCGATGCTCTTATCACCGCCGCTATTTACGTCGGTGCCAACACCTTTTTCGGTAATGTGGTTGAGCCTCGAATGATGGGGCGTTCTTTGGGCTTATCATCCTTTGTGGTGTTCGTCTCTTTGGTGTTTTGGGGCTGGGTACTGGGGCCGGTTGGAATGCTGTTATCGATCCCTCTGACAATGGTGGTCAAAATCGCCTTAGAAACTCGTCCGCAAACGCGTTGGATGGCGACTTTGCTGGATCACTAGTGTCGGGTTCTTGGTAAGGAAGGGTCAATAGGGCTACCGCGTATTGAGCCGCAGGGGTAATCTGCCTAAATTAGAGGTGAATCATGAACTCCATTTTACTTATTGATGATGATTTTGAGTTGGGCGAACTGTTGCAGGAATACCTGTCGATGGAAGGCTTCCAGTTAACAGCGGTACAAGATGGTGAGACGGGCTTAGCAGAGGCCTTAAGTGGCAAGTTCAATTTGATACTGCTTGATGTCATGCTACCAAAGCTCAACGGCTTTGAAGTTCTGCGTAAGCTACGCGCCGAGTCGAATGTGCCTGTCATTATGCTAACGGCGCGGGGCGAGAGTGTTGATCGCGTATTGGGGCTTGAGCATGGAGCGGACGATTACATTCCTAAGCCATATCATCACCATGAGTTAGTTGCGCGTATCAAAGCGCTGTTTCGTCGCATCGAGTTGTCGAGCGATGTCACTCCCCAAGCGTCATCAGAGTTGCATGTCGGTGATATCGCACTGAACCCCACTACTAGAACGGCAAGATTGGATGGTGTTGAGTTGCAAATAACCGGCGCCGAGTTTGGCGTATTGCAGTGTTTGATGGAGCACGTAGGTGAATTGGTCGACAAAGACACTCTGTCTATTGCTGCGCTTGGTCGACCATTGATGGCTTATGACCGCTCAATTGATATGCATGTCAGTAATCTACGTAAAAAGCTCGGAAAACGCGACGATGATTCTGATTGGATCAAAACCGTGCGCAGCCGTGGCTATCTGCTTGTTAATGTTTAACGGCGATTGTAAGAACTACACAGAGTCAAAGAGGTTTTTCTAAATGGTGCGCTGGTATCGTTCGTTGTTCTTGCGCATCTTTCTTTGGTTTTGGAGTGTGGTGTTTATCGCTATGTTTACGGCGGTTCTCACTGGTTTATGGATTGAGGACGATTACTTGCGCCAAGCCACTCCAAACGAAACCCTTCTGTTGGTGCGCATGATCGAGCGCCAGCGCCCCGTCATGGTTGAAGATCGCAAATTATGGCGACGTATTCGTCCCGGCTGGAATCTCGTCGCCGCGCCGATGGATATGGTGAGTCAACTTCCCCACGATATTGAAGAGTTTGTTGATGAGGCGGCTGATCGTAGTCAAGTTTTGCGTGGGCAAAATGACGGCTGGCTGTTGGTTGGACCTATTCGCCGTGGCGACTATTTATATGTTGCGGTTTCTCGTATTGGCTGGCAAAGCATTCTGGAAGATGAAGGCCGTTGGACGTTGCCCGCGGCAATGGTGTTAGTGGTAACCCTTTTGTGCTTTGTCTTAGCTTGGAGTTTAACTCGTCCAATTCGACGTTTGCAGCATGCAGTCAAGCAGTTAGGTGGCGGTGATTTCGACATGTCAGCATTAAAAGTTGATGGTCGTCGCCGCGATGAAATTGGTGCGCTAACCAATGAAGTGGTCGATATGGCAGCATCACTACAACGTTTGCTGCATAGTCATCAGCAGTTGCTACGAGATGTTTCTCATGAGTTACGTTCGCCATTAACACGCTTGCAGATAGCGCTGGGTATTGCCCGTAAAAAGGATACTGAGAATCGACTTGGTGCCGAGCATGCTCGCATTGAGCGTGCGGTCACTCAGGTGGATAGCTTGATTGGCCAGATGTTGGATCTGGCGCGCTTGCAAGAGCAAGATCAGCATCAGTTACAACTTAGTGACGGCGTGGTCCAAGAGTATCTTGAGCAGTGGCTAGCCGATGCAGATTTAGAGATGGCGGCGC
Source organism: Thalassolituus sp. (assembly GCF_034111725.1). Classification (GTDB taxonomy): domain Bacteria; phylum Pseudomonadota; class Gammaproteobacteria; order Pseudomonadales; family Oceanobacteraceae; genus Thalassolituus. The sequence continues at coordinate 28,944 of NZ_JAWUWR010000078.1, forward strand.
GGCGGGTGAGTGCTGCCGTGAACTGGCCGGCAGAACCAATGTCCGCCATGTGGGATTGGCTATTGATTGAACGGGCATTTGATAATTTGCTGCGCAATGCCATTCGCTTTGCTCCTGAGGGTAGTGCCCTAACGATCAGCCTGCAGCATCAACAGGATGAGTTAGTTATTAATATTCGAGATCGCGGCCCTGGTGTTCCGGATGATCAGTTAACGCGAATATTTGATGCCTTCACCCAAGTTGATAGCGCTCGTGACCATGCTGCCGGTGGCTACGGAATAGGCTTAGCGCTGGTGAAACGTATTGCCGAGCTGCACGGTGGGCGTGTCATTGCGGCGAATGCCATGCCAGGTTTATCCGTCAGCTTAGTGATACCGATCATCTTTTCAGAGGCCTAATACCTGATTTGTCTAGAATTTGGTAGCGCTTTTTGTTATAACTCTCGGCCCTTTGCCTCTGTGCCCGTTTGGTTGTTCTGGTGCGGTCGGCATACAACACTCATTGCGACGGAACTGGACAAGCACTATGTCAGAAGATTTCAAACAAGCGGCGTTGGATTATCATGAGTTTCCAAAGCCAGGCAAAATCAGTATTGAACTGACCACGCCAGCTCAAACCTCACGCGATTTATCGTTGGCCTACAGCCCGGGTGTGGCAGAGCCAGTGAAAGCGATTGCTGCCGACCCTGAAAATGCTTACCGTTACACCGCTAAAGGCAACTTGGTTGCAGTTATTACTGACGGTAGCGCTATTCTTGGTCTAGGTAACTTAGGTCCATTGGCCTCTAAGCCAGTAATGGAAGGTAAAAGTCTTCTGTTTAAGCGTTTCGCTGGTGTTGATTCAATCGATATCGAAGTTGAGTCTGAAAGCCCACAAGCTTTCATTGACACCGTTCGTCGCATTGCTATCACTTTCGGTGGTATCAACCTTGAAGATATCAAAGCGCCTGAGTGTTTTGAAATTGAACGTACTTTGATCGAACAGTGCGATATTCCAGTATTTCATGATGACCAGCACGGTACAGCGATTGTAACGGTTGCCGGTGCACTGAATGCATTGGAAATTGTTGGTAAGAAGATCGAAGACGCCAAAATGTGCGTACTAGGCGCAGGCGCTGCGGCGATCTCTTGCTCTAAACTGATGATTTTGGCGGGCATGAAACCAGAAAATATCTTCATGTGTGACCGTAGTGGTGTTATCCACTCTGGCCGTACTGATTTGAACCAATACAAGGCTGGTTTTGCTGTTGAGACTGACAAGCGTACTGTTGATGATGCCCTAGATGGTGCTGATATCTTCTTGGGTTTGTCTGGTCCTAATATGGTGACTGGTGAGCAAATCAAAACAATGGCAAAAGATCCAATCATCTTTGCTTGCGCCAATCCAGTTCCAGAAATTATGCCTGAGATCGTTAAAGAAGTTCGTCCAGATGCCATTATGGCGACTGGCCGTTCAGATTATCCGAATCAGGTTAACAACGTTCTTGGCTTCCCATTCATCTTCCGTGGTGCATTAGACGTACGTGCTAAGCGTATCAACGAAGAGATGAAGCTGGCTGCTGCTAGAGCATTGGCTAACCTAGCGAAAGAACCTGTAACTCAGGACGTTCTTGATGCATACGGTTTAGAATCTTTAGCATTCGGTCGCGAGTACATCATTCCTAAAGCGGTTGATATTCGTTTGTTGGGTGTTGTTTCTTCTGCTGTAGCGCGAGCTGCAGTTGATACAGGTGTAGCGGCTAAGCCTTACCCTGCGAACTACCCACTGAAAACTTTGGCAGATATCTAATAGCTGCTAAATAAAAAAACCGGCTTCGGCCGGTTTTTTTATATCTGTTATTCTCTAGGTGTTTACTGAATCAGGTACCGCGATAGCGTCTGTTCGTAGCTATTAATAATATTCTCGTAGCGTCCATTACTACGCAGCGTCGCCATGCCTTCGTCGAAGGCATTGCGGTATTCTTCGTTACTGAACGCCATAAAATATTCACTGGGTTCAAATAGCTCTACCGCCGTATAAGAAGCTTGATAGCGTACGTCCGGAGGGTTTTTATGTCGCAATTTACTGAGGTAGTATCGGAATATTAGGCGATCCATGATGATGACATCGCGATCACCATTGTAAAGAGACTCTACCTGTTCGATTTGTTGAGTGTATTCGGAATAGCTGGGTGCCAAGTCGACGGAGATAGCGAAAGGCTTGGGTAATAACTGCTTGGCAAGACTGAAGGCTCCAATGCGTAGGCCGGCCAGATCGCTAACTTTCTCAATGTTATGGTCTGCACGTTTTAAGGTTATGACGACGTTATGGAAAATCATAACGGGTTCGCTCGAAAAGAATGCATTAGGTGTCAGCTGAGGTTGGGTAACTAACAGTGCGTTTAATTTTCCTTGGTTAAAATCGTCAATGTTTTGGGCATTGCTGCCGTAGTGGACGTCACTATCTAAGCCGCTAACTGCCAGCGCCTCTCGTGTCAGATCGAGGGTGATGCCGCTATTATTGTGGGTGATAACGTATGGCGGTATCGATAAGCTAGTACCAACATGCACGGCAACGTCTGCCTGAGCTGGATGCAAGGCAAGCGCGGTTAATATGGCGACTACAGGGAGTAAGGTGCGCATCAATTCAACTTCGTTAGGCTTCTTCGTGATCATAGATCAATGTAGCAATTCTAGGATAGAGGGAAATAAAAAACGGGCCATAAAGGCCCGTTTGATGGTGCTTGGATCTATCCAACGGATTGACCCATAGGCACCTTAGCTCTTTTTGGTCTTAGAACGCTTACGCTCGTTCTCAGTTAAGAACTTCTTACGTAAACGAATGCTGGTAGGTGTTACTTCTACTAGCTCGTCGTCTTCGATGAATTCCAACGCTTGCTCTAGTGTGTGTTTCACTGGCGGCGTCAAGTTGATCGCTTCATCTGTGCCTGAGGCACGAACGTTGGTCAACTGCTTCGCTTTCGTTGGGTTAACCGATAGGTCGTTGTCGCGACTGTGTAAGCCAACAATCATACCTTCGTACACTTCTAAACCTGGTGCTACGAATAAGCGACCACGTTCTTGCAGAGTGAACAAGGCGTAACCTAAGATTTTACCTGGTACCATAGATACCAGTACGCCGTTGTGACGAGTAGAACCTAGTCCAGATTGTACCGGACCGTAATGATCGAAGATGTTGGTCAGGATGCCTGAACCAGAAGTCATGGTCATAAACAAACCACGGAAGCCGATCAAGCCACGTGCTGGCATGATGAATTCAAGGCGTACACGACCTTTACCATCAGGAACCATGTTGGTCATTTCAGCGCGACGGTTACCCATCTCTTCCATGATCGAACCTTGGTGCTCTTCTTCGATGTCGATAACCACTTGTTCGTACGGTTCTTGAACTTCGCCATCAACGATTTTTTGCACAACTTCAGGCTTTGAAATACCCATTTCGAAGCCTTCGCGACGCATTGATTCAATCAATACCGACAAGTGTAATTCACCGCGACCAGATACTTTAAACTTCTCTGGAGAGTCGCCTTGCTCAACACGCAATGCCACGTTGTGGATTAATTCTTTGTCCAAACGGTCTTTGATGTTGCGGCTAGTAACATATTTACCTTCACGACCAGCAAACGGTGAATCGTTTACTTGGAAGGTCATGCTTACTGTTGGCTCGTCAACGCTCAATGGCGGTAAGGCTTCTACATTGCCAACAGCACACAAAGTGTCAGAAATATTTAAGCCGTCGATGCCAGAGACACATACGATGTCACCGGCGTGTGCTTCAGGAACATCAACGCGCGTTAGGCCATGGAAGCCTTTCACTTGCTGGATACGACCTTTGCGGATAGTGCCTTCAGCCGTCACTAATTGAATGTCGGTGCCTGGCTTAAGCGTGCCGCGTGAAATACGACCAACACCGATAACGCCAACGAAGCTGTCGTAATCCAATGCCGAAATTTGCATTTGGAATGGACCTTCACGATCCAATTCAGGTGGCGTTACGTGATCAATGATCATTTGGAATAATGGTGCCATATCATCAGCCATTGCTTCTGGATCAAGACCGGCAATACCGTTTAGTGCAGAAGTATATACAACGGGGAAATCTAATTGTTCTTCAGTCGCGCCAAGGCGGTCGAAAAGATCAAAGATTTCATCCATAACCCAATCAGGGCGAGCACCAGGGCGGTCAATCTTGTTAATAACAACAATAGGACGCAGGCCGCGCTCAAACGCTTTTTGAGTTACGAAGCGAGTTTGTGGCATCGGACCGTCAACGGCATCAACCAGCAAACATACTGAGTCAACCATCGACATAACACGCTCAACTTCGCCACCGAAGTCGGCGTGTCCAGGAGTATCTACGATGTTGATTGGGTAATCATTCCAACGAATGGCGGTGTTCTTCGCCAAAATGGTAATACCACGTTCTTTTTCTTGGTCGTTCGAGTCCATGACTCGCTCGCCGCCCTGATCTTTACGATCGAGGGTGCCTGATTGCTCTAAAAGTTTGTCTACCAGGGTAGTTTTACCGTGGTCAACGTGGGCAATAATGGCGATGTTTCTTGGAATGTTGCTCACAACAGTAGCCTTCGTGATGGGAGTGTCTGACGCCGTCACGTAATTGGAAGGTATCAGGGTCCGGTGTCAGTTCAAAAATCGAGGCCGGATTATACCTGAAGTTGAGGCTTTACGGGATATCAATTTTTGTGCAACTAAAGCGCTTTTTTTGTGCCGATTTTCATGTACGGACGGTGTGTTGTGAACCTATAATGTGCGAGCTTGTATCGCGTTACGCATATAAGGGCTTTATTTGCATCTTAATGGTGCATGTTCGCTCATTTGTGCTCTAACTTGGAACAAAGTGGTGATGAGTGGTCGTTAAAAACCCAGTATTTATGCGGGTCTTTAGATTGATGGCAATGGCACACTACTTGCTCAGCGAAAGAGCATGGCAAGCCGGGTTTAGTCCCGAATGAAATTGAACCAGCATCTGGAGACGTTAAGATGTCAGAGAACACTCTGAATTTGATCAAAGAAAATGATGTACGTTGGGTTGACCTGCGTTTTACTGACTTTAAAGGTAAAGAGCAGCACGTAACTATCCCTGCGAGCTATGTGAACGAAGAATTCTTCGAAACTGGCCAGATGTTCGATGGATCTTCCATCGCTGGTTGGAAAGGCATTAACGAATCAGACATGATCCTGATGCCAGATGACGACACGTCATTCCTTGATCCGTTCACTGAAGACGCTACCTTAGTATTGCGTTGTAACATTGTTGAACCTTCAACTATGCAAGGTTACGAGCGCGATCCACGCTCTGTTGCTCTACGTGCTGAGCAGTTCCTAGCATCTACCGGTTTGGGCGATACAGCATTCTTCGGTCCAGAACCAGAATTCTTTATGTTTGACGATGTACGTTGGGGCGCAGACATGTCTGGCTCTTTCTGCAAAATCAACTCTGACGAAGCTGCTTGGAATACTGCAGCTGTGATGGAAGGCGGCAACTTAGGTCACCGTCCACGCGTTAAAGGCGGTTACTTCCCAGTACAACCAGTAGATAGTCATCACGACATTCGTGCTGCTATGTGTAACACCATGATGGCAATTGGTTTGGACGTTGAAGTTCACCATCATGAAGTGGCGAACGCTGGTCAGAACGAAATCGGTGTGCGTTTTAACACATTGGTTAAGAAAGCTGACGAAGTTCAAATGTACAAATACGTTGTTCACAACGTAGCGGCTGCTTACGGCAAAACTGCGACGTTCATGCCTAAGCCAATCGTTGGTGACAACGGTTCTGGTATGCACGTTCACCAGTCTTTCTGGAAAGACGGCGTAAACCAGTTTGCTGGTGATTTGTATGCTGGTTTGTCTGAAACTGCCCTGTTCTACATCGGTGGTATCATCAAGCACGCTAAATCACTGAACGCTTTCACTAACCCAGGTACTAACTCTTACAAGCGTTTGGTTCCAGGTTTCGAAGCTCCAGTAATGTTGGCTTACTCTGCGCGTAACCGTTCAGCGTCTATCCGTATTCCTTACGTTGCGTCGCCAAAGGGCAAGCGTATTGAAGCGCGTTTCCCTGATCCAATTGCTAACCCATACCTAGCATTCGCTGCTATGTTGATGGCTGGTATCGACGGTGTTAAGAACAAAATTCACCCTGGCGATGCAGCTGACAAAGACTTGTACGATCTAGAGCCAGAAGAAGCGGCTAAGATTCCACAGGTTTGTGGTAGCTTGCGCGAAGCAATGGACAGCCTGAAAGCTGATCACGCTTACTTGCTTGAAGGTGGTGTTTTCACTGCTGACATGATCGACGCTTACATCGGCTTGAAAATGGAAGAAGTTTACCGTGTTGAACAGACGACTCACCCTGTTGAGTTCGATCTGTACTACAGCGTGTAATACTCTACATTGCTAATGAAAAGGGGCTCTTCGGAGCCCTTTTTTATTGTCTAACTGCTACTATAGAGCGGTTATCACCATGAGGTTGTTGTGTGAACTGGGATCGCCAAGCGCTGTTGGAAGAACTGCGAGAGTTTGACTGGTCGTTTAAGACGACAGAACTAAGCCCTAACTTGGCCGCTTATCGTCGTCACTATAAGCTGAATTTTGACGATACTGGCCTAGCGTTGCAGTATACGGCCGGATTGGTCTCGCTTGCAGGATTTAGTATCGCTGTTCAGAGTTGGCGCCAGCCTGAGGCTCGAGGAACTACGATTCTGGTTCATGGTTACTATGATCATATTGGGCTTTACGCCAGCTTGATCGATTTCTGTTTGCGCCAGCAATTCAATGTCATTGTTTTCGATCTGCCAGGGCATGGCTTATCGAGTGGCGAGCAGGCGGCGATTTCTAATTTCCAAGAATATGACGATGTTTTTAGTCATTTGTTGCAGCTGGTTCAGGCTCACGACTCTAGTCCCTTGTATGCGTTTGGGCAGAGTACCGGTGGCGCGATTCTTATAAATTATTTATTGAAGCGACAGTTAACCGCGGCGCAGTCGCCATTCGAAAAAATCGTGTTATTGGCTCCGCTGGTGCGACCAACCGGTTGGCAGAAAGGGCAATTGTTGCATTCAGTTGTGAGTATGTTTATTAGTCGCGTAAAGAGAAAGCATGGAGACTCGTCATCGGATCCTGATTTTTTAAATTTTGTACGTACCCAGGATCCACTGCAGTCGCTTTATCTTAGCGTTCAATGGGTTGGGGCATTACGTCAGTGGGTGCCATTTATTGAGGCGCAAGAGCCATTGGATTTGCCTCTATTGATTATCCAGGGTGATAACGACGGTACGGTGGAGTGGAAGTACAACCTTGAGGTCTTGGCTGAAAAATTCCCTAAGGCTGAGGTCTTTATTTTGCCCGACGGACGTCATCATTTAGTTAATGAGTCGCTACCTCAGCGCGCTATCGCCTATGGCCAGATTGCGGACTGGCTGAATCGTTAATTTACGCTAAACTTGTAACTGCTTGAGCCAATTAATGGTGTTGGCTTGTTTGGTCGTGCAGATCGCTACGGATTTTGCAGGGACGATCGATATGCTATGACAGTTATTGTCATGCTCTCGTTAACAGGGATTGCAGCTAATGGATAACAAACGACTCGTTCGTCATTTTATAGATCTCACTTGGAATCAAGGTCGCCATAGCATAGCTAGATCTTTGCTGCGTCGAGACTTTACCTATCACGCCAGTATGATTGACGAGCCAATGGATTTTGATGGCATGGTCGCGCTCATCAATACCATCAAGGCAGCGATGGACGATTTTTCGGTCTCTGTTGAAGAGGTTTTGGCCGAGGGGGATAGAGTCGTTACTCAAAGTACATTCACCGGTACGTTGGTGCGCCCCTTGTTGGGTTTTGAGCCTAGTGATCGGTTATTGTCGTTAAGCGCAGTGACGTTTTGGAGTATTGCTCGTGGCCAGATTGTGGATGGGCAATCACAACTTGATACTGCTGAACTCGCGCGTCATATTCAGCGCTCTAATGTCCGTTTTACTGCTTAATTAAATTCTTTTATCTGAGTGCGTATTACATATTATTTAATAAGTAATGCCATTCGTCCTCCCTCACTGGCTGTACGGATAATCGACTACGGTTTAATAACACCATATTGGCCAATGCCTCGTGCTGGTGCATCTCTTTTAGTGGAATGATCTTAGGTAGTGCCTCGACCGCTTCTACTTCAATGGTGATCCACCGTGGCTTTTCTAGACTCGACTTTGGATCAAAATATTTTGATGATGGATCAAGTGAACTTGGGTCGATAATGTCGGTCTGAGTGACGCGACAAATTCCGGTAATGCCCGGAATGGGACAGCTAGAGTGATAAAAAAATACTAAATCACCTGCCTGCATGTCATCACGCATGATATTTCGTGCTTGATAATTACGCACGCCGTCCCATACTGTGCGCTTATTAAGTGCGCGTTCCAAATCGTTAAAGCTGAAGCTATCGGGTTCTGATTTCAGTAACCAATAATTCATAATAAAACCTTAGATTGGTCTAGTCGTTGCTAGGAAGTCTGAGAATAATAGCGGCTTAGCTTTTTATTGGGAATGCGTGCGTATATCGCACAAATAATAACGACAGAGCGATTCCTATGCTTGGGGCTTAGGGGTGTTCTGAAATAAGAATAACCGTTTTCTTTTTTTGGGGTTGTTGAAGACGATGAAAAAACCAGATGTATTACTTTTTCTGGCGATTGTGGTCGCATTGGGTTCAGCTATCACCGGTATGGCGAGTGAGGAGCGAAAGTCTCCAACAGTGCTGGCGTCAGAATATAGTATTCGATAGTCGCTAACGTTTGTTAGTCGGTTGTTGTAAATCTTAACAAGCGATGCAAGGACGCATCGGTTGCAATGAGCTTTAGCGGGATATCCCACGACTCTGCGGGCAGCATGGAAATTCGTTGGAACTCGTAGGCGCAGCCAACCAGCAAAGGTGTTTGTCCTTTCTTGTGCATAAATTCTAGTGTGCGATCATAAAAACCACCGCCCATGCCTAAGCGATTTCCGCGATCATCGAAAGCAACTAACGGTAGGCAGATTAAGCGTATAAAGCGCGCTGATACGGTTTTATTGCGGCTAAAACTTGGCTCTGAAATACCGAAGCGGTTGCGGCTCATCACCGTGTTTTTCTGATAGCGAATAAATGCCAAGTGTCCTTTGCGTAACGGGTGGAGAACTGGCAAATATATTTCTCTGCGGCGCTGATGCAAATCTTGAATTAACCACTGCGTATCAATTTCACCGTCATTGGTGAGATATACGGCTACGCGCTTAGCCATGAGATATTCAGGTGAACAACGGAGTTGGCGCAATAATCCGCGGCTAGTACTCTGGCGCTGTGCTTTTGATAGGCTGCGGCGCTGCTGGCGAATGAGTTTGCGTAATTCAGATTTGTTCATCGAAAGGCCGATATAAAAAGGGAGCTCCCCACTGTGCCGCTGTCTAAAAAGGCCTTGAACCCAGAGGTTCAAGGTGGCGGGTTCGACACTGAATAAGGCTTTCCGAAAATCGGACATGCGCAACAACAGCGAGCAGAACCCTCCAGGGTAGTACGCATCGGCTCGAGGTCTTTATCGACTGGCCAACACCCCAGGGAGCTAAACTAGTATAGCAAAGCTGCCCCTATTTCGGGCAGCTCTGTTAACGAATTGGAACGGAAAAATTTAGATTGGTTATTCGTTGAGCGATTAACTGCGAACCCCTGTTACTAGAGTTCGAGTTGAACGTCTTGATCGAGAGCAGCATCAATACTCGCATGCAATTTCTTCAACTCGGTATCCATTGTGTTTTGTTGGGTTTCGATTTCAAGCATATGGTGAGTAATATTGAGTGCAGCAATAACTGCAATGCGATCAGTACCGATGACTTTGCCGGCTGCTGAACTCGCATTCTTAATTTCTTCCATTTTATCGTTGAGATGGCGTGCGGCATTGCGCAGCTCCTCTTCGGCACCCGCAGGGCAGTTCACGCGATATTCGCGTTCCATAATCGTTAGTGCCAATGTTTTCGGTGCGTTAGCCACTGTTGCGCTCCAGCGTTTGCAGGCGGGTAATCATTTCGTTCACCTTGCGGCGAGCCATTTCATTTTGCTGCACTAGCTTGGCGCGCTCGGCTTGCCAGCTTGCTTCGGAAATACGCATAGCACGATTTTGCTCACGTAGTGAGTCGTGTATTGCTAGCAGCTTATCAATTTTGCGCTGCAGTTTTTTTAGTTCTGATTCTTGCATCGCTATTCGACAGGGTTATGAAAACTGTACCTACTATAAGAGTGGCATGCTGGCGAGGTCAATGGAGTTAGGGAGACACTGCGCAACTATATGATGGCTAAGCCGATAATGAAGTTCAGTTTTCTGCGCAATATTAACTGTCTTTGCGGCTGGCAGTGGTAGAATTAAAACGTTTTCAAAGCTCTAGAGGCCATTATGACCATCGAATTTGCCAGCGCTGCCGACCAGTGGCTGGAGTCACGTTGCTACCAAACTCCGTCAGCCTTGCATGGTTGGTTGGCAGGATTTCTTGCTAGCGGGGCTCGTTTAACAGCGGAAGCATGGATTAGTGAGGCCCAAGATTATCTCGAATTAGAAGAAAACGCAGACCCTGCATTAGCGGCATTGCTTTTTACTATGTACGAAGAAATGTTAGAGGCACTGAGTGCCGAAGACATGACCTTCCAGCCGCTACTGCCAGAAGATGACGACGCGGATGTCGATGAGCAAGTCGATTGTTTAGCTGAGTGGAGTAAGGGTTTTCTCGACGGTTTCGGTGCCTCTGGACTGGCATCCGGTAAGCTGCCGGATGATGTTGTCGAAGTATTGCGCGACCTCGATGCGTTTTCTCAAGCGACTATCGATGATCCTCAAGACCCACAAAATCCACAGCTGTATCTGGCCTTGACTGAGCATGCCCGTGTCGCTGCGTTAACCGTGTTTTATGCTTTTAACAAACCGGCAGAATCAGTGCCGGGTGTTGTTCACTAAGGGGATTGTTATGGTGAAACTGGATCCGCAAGAATACGCTCGTCGTCGCCGTCAATTGATGGATTTAATGAGCCCAAATAGCATTGCGATTATTCCGTCAGCGCCTGTGACGGTGCGCAATCGCGATGTTGAGCATCCGTTTCGCCAAGACAGTGATTTTTATTACCTCAGTGGCTTTGCTGAAGAACATGCGGCCTTGGTGCTTATTCCCGGACGCGAGCATGGCGAGTATGTGATTTTTTGCCAAGAAAAAATCAAAGAACAAGAAATTTGGACTGGCCGCCGTGTTGGTCCTGAGGCCGCACCCGAAGTACTTGGTGCTGACGATGCTTTTCCCGTAACCGATATCGACGATATTTTGCCGGGTCTTATTGAAGGCAAAGATCGTATTTACGCCAGTCTTGGCGTTAGCCCTGATTTTGATCGCCAGCTAATGCAGTGGGTGAACCACATTAAAACTCAGGTGCGTAATGGTGCCACTCCTCCACATGAGTTCTCTGCGCTGGATCATCTTTTGCACGAAATGCGTTTGATAAAATCACCCGCTGAAGTTGCAGTGATGCAAGCCGCTGCTGATATCAGTGCTGAGGCGCATACGCGTGCGATGCAAATGGTTAAGCCGGGAATGATGGAATATCAGTTAGAAGCTGAAATTATGCGTACCTTTATGGCGGCAGGCAGTCGTTGGCCTGCTTATCCATCAATCGTCGGTGCGGGTGACAATGCTTGTATCCTGCATTACACCCAAAATAACCAGATGATTGCCGATGGTGACCTGATTTTGATTGATGCGGGTTGCGAGCTTGATTACTACGCCTCGGATATTACTCGTACTTTTCCCGCTAATGGGCGTTTTAGCGATGAACAGCGCGCTCTCTATCAGTTGGTATTGGATTCTCAGTACGCTGCGATTGCTGAAGTGAAAGCAGGCAATCATTGGAATCAACCACACGAAGCAGCGGTGAAGGTATTAGTGACAGGCTTGATTGAGCTGGGCTTGCTTGAAGGCACAGTCGAAGAGAATATCGAGTCACTCGCGTATCGCCAATTTTATATGCACAAGACGGGGCATTGGTTGGGTATGGATGTGCACGATGTGGGTGAATACCGCATTGATGGCGAATGGCGCATCCAAGAGCCGGGCATGGTTATGACCGTTGAGCCGGGTCTTTATATTGCTCCTGATGACGACAGTGTTGATGCAAAGTGGCGCGGCATTGGCATTCGTATCGAAGACGATGTGGTGGTGACCAAAACGGGATGTCATGTTCTGACCTCCGGTATAGTGAAAGAAATCGCCGATATTGAACGCGTAATTGCAGGTTAATAGGTAACTGATGACGACACTAACTGCCGACATAACGATCATTGGTGCCGGAATGGCCGGTGCCAGCTTGGTGCATTTGCTTGGTCCAGCGCGGGCTGCTGGTATGTCGGTCGCATTAATTGATCGTCAACCACTGCAGTGGCAAGACGACAGTGACGCCCGCCCGCCCAGCTTTGATGGTCGTGCTACGGCGTTATCCTTTGGCACTCAAGAGATTCTCAATCAATTGGGCTTATGGGATGCCATTGCGCCTCACGCTTGCCCGATTGAACATATTCAAGTGAGCGACGAAGGACGTTTTGGGCAGGCGCATTTGCATGCCACCGAGCAAGGTACGCCTGCGCTCGGCTACATCATTGAAAATCACCAGCTCGGTCAAGCCTTGCTGCGTGATATCGTTAATGCCGATGATCTGTTGCAGTTAACCCCGCTTAGTGTTGAGCAAGTAAAAATGAACGCTGACGGTGCTTTGCTGCAATTAAGTGATGGTCGAGAGCTGCAAACGCACCTCTTGATTATGGCGGATGGCGGACGTTCGCCGTTAATGACGCAGTTGGGTATTCAATCTAAGCGTAACGATTACGGTACGCATGCCTTGGTAACCCAAGTTGAGTGTGATCAGCCTCATAATAATTGGGCTTACGAACGTTTTAGCCAAGATGGCCCTATCGCTTTTTTACCTTTGCATAAAAATCAGTATGCCGTGGTGTGGACGCTTGATGCAGACGTGATCGACGCCATGCTGGCATTAGATGAGGCGACCTTGCTAGCTAAGCTGCAACAACGGATCGGCCATAGGGTTGGGCGTCTCACCCGTATTGGCTCGCGCACTAGTTATCCTTTAGCCTTGATCAAAGCGTCGGAACAAGTACGTCGTTCTCTGGTATTGCTAGGGAATGCAGCGCATAGCTTACATCCAGTGGCTGGCCAAGGATTTAATTTAACCTTGCGCGATGCCGCGAGTTTGGCCGAGCATCTGAATAAAGCGGCACAAGACGGATTAAATCCGGGTGATTTGAATGTGTTAGAGCGGTACTTAAAGCAGCAGGTTACTGATCAACGCAACACGGTTACTGCCAGTGATTGGCTACCGCGATTGTTTGCACAGCCGAATGCTTTAGTTGCTTGCGCTCGTGATGGCGGCTTGCTGGCGCTAGCAGCGATGCCAACGGCGCGGCGTTTATTTGCCCGCCATGCGATGGGGCAGGGCCAGCGAGCGGCGCGTATCGGTTAGTGTTCGAATACTCGGCTGCACAGTTAGCAGTCTTTCTCGTAGTAAAGAGCGTTAGGGAATCAGTATGCAATACGATGTGGTGATAATCGGAGCGGGCTTAGTAGGGCAAGCCGTTGCCGCTGCTTTAGTGCAAGGTATGGGAAATAAAACCGTGCGAATTGCACTGGTTGACCCGAGTTACAACCTTGATGCTCCGGCGCCAACAACATCCCTGCAGACAGTTGATTTACGGGTGAGTGCATTGACGGCTCAAACCCAAGAGTTTTTAACCCAAGTGGGTGCTTGGCAGCATATTCCCTCTGCATCGTTAAGTCCTTACACTGGTATGCATGTTTGGGATGCCGAAGGTACGGGATCCGTCACTTTCGATGCGGCTGAACTGCACGTTCCTTGCTTAGGTCATATCGTTGAAAATCGTCAAACCTTGTGGGCGCTACAACAGATTGTGAGTGCCGCCGAGGGGGTTGATATTTTGCCCGTTGCCGTTCGCTATTGTGATAATCCCGATAGCGAGGGCTATGTTCCTGTCGTATTGGAAACAGGTAAAACACTGAGTGCAAAATTGGTGGTTGGTGCCGATGGTGCATTGTCACGCGTGCGTCAGTGGGCTGGGCTTTCAACCAGTGAGTGGGATTATGATCACAATGCCATCGTTGCAACCGTGGAATGTGAAAAGCCGATTGCTGCTACCGCATGGCAACGTTTCCGCCCTGAAGGTCCGCTAGCCTTTCTGCCCGTAGCTCATCACCCTCATTTGGCATCGATAGTATGGTCGACCTCTCCCGCCGAAGCGAAAGAACTTTTAGCGCTGGATGACGAGGCGTTTTGCCACGCATTAACTACGGCGTTCGAGCATCGTTTAGGTGCCGTGATTGCAGTGTCTAAGCGTGCAAGTTTTCCGTTACGCCAACGTCATGCTCGCGATTATTTTTGTCGTGGGATTGCACTGGCGGGCGATGCTGCGCACACCATTCACCCGCTGGCTGGCCAAGGGGTGAATCTCGGTTTCAAAGATGCGGCAGTACTTAGCGAAGAGATTGTGCGTGCGCTAAAGCGCGGAATTTCACCAGGTACGGATGCGGTACTATCGCGTTATCAGCGCCGTCGTCAGGTGGATAATTTAGCAACGATGGCGGCGATGGAAGGCTTCAAACGTTTGTTTGCTGCTGATATGCCTATGGTTCGTTGGTTACGTAACGAAGGTATGCGCTTGTTCGATCGTTGGTTGCCTGTGAAGCAGCATGTGGTGATGAAAGCGATGGGATTGGACCGGCTCTAACGCGAGATGTTTTTCAGGGTAGCGCTTTAGTGGCGATAGTTTTGCAGCCCAATACCGTTCTCAGCGTAGCTATCTTGCAGTTGTTCAAGATCAAATTCGCCTATACCTAAATAGGCGAGTACTTCTTGTCCGCAAGCTTGCCATTCGAGGTCTTCGCTCTGACGACCTAAAATTCGATAGTTTCCACAGATATGTTCGGCGACTTTTAATATCGCCAAAAGGGTTTTCTCGTCGCTATCTTGCTGGTTGGCGGTATTGAAGTAGCGCGTGGCATTGTGATGCTCGGCAATGACATCACACAATATACGCGGCAGACGCCATGATTTTGCTGTGTAGTAGCCAATCACCGCATGATTGGTGTTGAGTTCTCTATTTTCGATATCGACGACTCGTAACTCGGGATCGGCATACGACATTTCCATCACATCAAAATAGTTATCAAAACGCATCATTAGTAATGGGATGCCACAATTGTGGAATAGCCCTAGCAGGTAGGCGAGATCTTGGCGGCTGAAATTTAATTGATTGGCCAGCGATGCGGATAGGTGAGCGATATCGGTAGCAGTATCCCAAAAGCGATTGAGTTGAGTGATTTTGTCATCGCTCAATTGGCTTTTAATGGCGAGGCCATTGATAACGTTAATCACACTGTTTAAGCCGATTAGACTCACGGCCTGACTCACCGAGGTGATCTCATTGGGGAGTGAATATAGCGGTGAGTTCACCACTTTAAGCACGGTACCACTCAAGCCAACATCTTGGCCGATGA
This sequence comes from Thalassolituus sp., assembly GCF_034111725.1. Taxonomy (GTDB): domain Bacteria; phylum Pseudomonadota; class Gammaproteobacteria; order Pseudomonadales; family Oceanobacteraceae; genus Thalassolituus. The sequence continues at coordinate 44,547 of NZ_JAWUWR010000078.1, forward strand.
GTTGTGAAATGCGTTTGATGTCAGGATCGGGCGCAAACTGTTCCATCTGCAAATCGACAAGAATCTGTGGTTGCGGTGGAATGCGTATGCCCTGCATGACAGCCATTATTTGTTCTTCGGTGAGATCTTCAGCCATGATCTGCCCAATGCGTAAGAAGTTCTAACAGTGTAGATGAGCTTGTGGATTGTTACCGAGTAAGTTGCGCAACTCGTGGGTATAATGTCTGTAATTTTGTAATCAATGACCACCTGAGTGTTTCAGGGGGTATCTGTTCTGAGGTTTCCATGCACAGCACCTTGAGATTAAACGCCAAGGCAGAGCGCCGCCTAAAAGGCGGACATCTTTGGATATACAGTAATGAAGTGGATACGGTTACGACACCGTTAAAACTGATGGAGCCTGGCTCTCAAGTCGTGGTTGAAATGGCTAACGGTAAGCCGTTAGGTGTCGCCGTGGTGAGCCCTGAGCAACTAATTTGTGCGCGTTTGATTAGCCGTAATCCGCAGCAATTTCTTGATGCATCCCTCATTGTGCATCGTTTGCAAGTGGCGATGAGTAGTCGCGATTTGTGGTATCCGCACCAATGTTACCGTTGGGTATATGGCGACAGCGATGGCTTGCCTGGCCTAGTGATCGACCGCTTTGGTGATGTGGCTGTGGTGCAGATTTCGAGCATCACTATGGAAATGCATCGCCAAGAGATTATTGATGCTATTCATAAAGTCGCTAAGCCAAAAACGATCGTATTGAAAAACGATGGCAAGTTGCGTGCCGTCGAAGGCTTGCCTGAGTACGTTGAAATTGTGCACGGTGAGCTGGTGGATGATTGTGCGCCGCTGATTGAAAACGACACTAACTTTATGGCGCCTGTGATTCATGGCCAGAAAACAGGTTGGTTTTATGATCATCGCGAAAACCGTGCTCAGCTGAATCGCTTGGTAAAAGGTAAGCGCGTACTGGATGTATTTAGCTATGTGGGCGGCTGGGGCATTCAAGCAGCTAATCATGGTGCGGCAGAAGTGCATTGTGTTGATGCATCTGCTCAAGCACTTGATTGGGTAGAACAGAATGCCATGTTGAACGGTGTGGCCGACAGGCTACATTGCTGGGAAGGCGATGCCTTTGAAGCCTTGCGTCAGTTAAAAGATAACGGCGAGCGTTTTGATGTGGTGGTTGTCGATCCGCCAGCGTTTATTCCACGTCGGAAAGATATCAAGGCAGGCGAATTAGCTTATCGTCGCCTAAATCAGATGGCGATGCGGTTATTGAATAAAGATGGCATTTTAGTTAGCGCCTCTTGCTCCATGCACTTAGCTGATGATCGCTTGCCGGATATGATTCGTATCTTGGGTCGTGAGCTGGATCGCGAAGTGATGATTCAGCACGTTGGCTCTCAAGGTGCTGATCATCCTGTAATTCCAGCTATTCCAGAAACACGCTATCTGAAGGCTGTATTTGCGCGCGTATTACCTACCCGTTAGCGGGTAGTTTTACGCCTAATGTCCGTGCCGAACGTTCCAGCACGGCCATGAGTTCGATGACGCGCTGGCGGCAAAGCTGGCGCGCTTCTTCTTCGTTCGGGAGATGGTCATGCCATTGCACCACGCACGTATCGATATTGTCCCAGCCGCTACTCCAGTTTGCCATTAGGTCGGCATTATCGCCCAGTAGTACGTTTAACCCTGAACTTTCTGCGGCAGGAAAATATAACTGCTTCAAGCCATTAATAACCGCCCCAACATCCGCAGGTGTTGATTGGCTGTAGGGACTGCTGTAATCCGTGAGACGACGTTGAAGCACTTCATTACGGAGTAAATTTTGCCCTGCGAGCAGCGATGCCTGCAGTACTTTTTCGGCGGTAGTCGCTTGTACCACGCTGGCGTAATAGCCATTAGCGGGTTCCCAGCGGCGCTGCAATCGCTGCAAATGCTGTTGTAGAAGTTGGCTCGCGAGTAACAGATAATTTCGGCGGCGTTGATGATTACTAACGCTTGCGTCTAGGTTTGAATACTCATCCGCGTGGCTATCGGCGGAATCATCACTATTGCTGTGAGTAACATCTACACGTGCATCTTTCTTATCATCAAAATCAGTCGCTTGGCGCAGCCCATCTTCCCCCCAAAGCATGAACTCTAGCGGGTGATAGCCAATACTGGCATAGCTCGGATCGGAAAATCCGTGTTGATCCAGCAAGGTCTCAGCACTAATCGTCAGGGTTAAGTCATTAACAATTCCACTTAGGGCGTAACCCGGTACGTAATCAATGTATCCGCCTTCGATTGGCCAGCTATCCAGTAATGCTTGGACATCACGGTAACTTAAGTTGGCCTGACCCCATTCTGGCGGATCATTACCAGGGATGCGGGTAGAAGCCAGTGCCGATAAATAACTGGAGTACGCCAAACGCCATTGGCCTTGTGCTAATTGCAGGTTATCGTCGTTGGGCTGCTCTAACAGGTTGACGACGCGACTCTCTAACTCGGTGGCCTGTTCTAGCGCATCGGTTAGTGCCTGGTAAGCGCTTAAGCTTACATGTTCTGCGAACAGGGTTGCCTCGGGAATTTTCGCCGGGGTTTCAAGCTGTTTAAGTACAGGCGCCAATTCTACTGTTGGCACCTCACTGTTGTCGCAAGCTGCTAAGAATATGGCCGTGCCAATAGATAGCATTATGTATTGCTGGGCGCGAACCACCATGAATTACTCCGCTGCTCGCAAACTAATGATGGGCCAGCCCGCCGCTTCTGCCGCTGCTTTTAACGTATCGTCAGGATCGACCGCGACCGGATGATCAACAATGCGCAGTAAGGGTAAGTCGTTGTGAGAGTCGCTGTAGAAGTAACTGCCTTCAAGGGAATGTTGGTGCTCAGCAAGCCAGTCGTTTAGGCGAGTGACCTTGCCGCCTTGAAAGCTTGGTATGCCAACCGTTTTGCCGGTATAGCGTCCATCTACAACTTCAGGATGCGGTGCGATGATATGTTCGATATCGAAACGCGCTGCAATCGGATAGGTCACGAAACCATTGGTTGCGGTAATGATTAGGAGTGCATCGCCAGCGGCGCGATGTTTTTCAATCAAGTCGCGCGCATGTTGGGTAATCAGTGGATCGATGCGTTCTGTTAAAAATCGTTCGCGCTCAGCCAGCATTTGCTCTGTGTCGTATTGCGTGAGGGGGCGCATAGCAAATTCGAGATATTCATGGATATCGAGCGTGCCAGATTTGTACTGCTCATAGAAATGATCGTTGCGCTGTTGGTGTATAGCGGGATCGACTAAACCGCGATCGACAAGGTATTGACCCCAAGCGTGATCACTATCGCCAGAGAGTAGAGTGTGGTCGAGGTCAAATATCGCGAGTGCCAATGTTTTTCAGCCGTGTTGGGGCGCAGCCAGCGGGCATCGAAAGGGTGTCCAGCTGGGCGCAGGGATTACAAAATATATCGCTATTCTACGGGGATCAGCGCATACTTTCCTCAAAATTGTGCGGCAGATGGTGCGTTTTTACCTCTGTATTTCGCATCCGTATAAGAATGGTTCCAGTGCTGTTTCGCAAGGCAAACTCCAGCTAACTCATGGTTAGTCCTGTTGAGACTTGACCTTTGTCCCGAAATCAGCAAATTGTGGAAGCAGATAAAACGATTTGGATGGCATTGTGATTGATGAACACGGTTACCGCCCCAATGTCGGTATCATCCTTTGCAACGGCAATGGACAGGTACTTTGGGCTCGGCGGATTGGTCAAAATGCCTGGCAGTTCCCTCAAGGAGGGATCAAACAAGGCGAATCGCCAGAGAAGGCCCTTTACCGCGAACTTGCGGAAGAAGTCGGGCTTCGGCCAGAGCATGTGCAGATTATAGGTTGCACGCGTGGCTGGCTGAGGTATCGTCTGCCTAAGCGCATGGTACGTCACGACAGTCACCCTGTGTGCGTAGGACAAAAACAAAAATGGTACTTGCTACGCTTGGTCGGAGAAGATGCTCTGATTAATGTTGCAGCAACGGCAAAACCAGAGTTTGATGGCTGGAACTGGGTAAGTTACTGGTTTCCGTTAGGAGAGGTTGTTGCGTTTAAACGCGACGTTTACCGTCGAGCATTGACGGAGCTGGCGCCCCGGATAGCCAGATTGCAACGAAAAACCGGATGAGGACGTATGCTCGATATATTGAGACGCATAGTACAGGAGGTCAGCTCAGCTACGGATCTGAGTGATGCCCTCAAGGTCGTGGTTGCCCGCATTCGCGAGGCGATGCACACTGAAGTGTGCTCGGTATATTTGTACGATCCAGAATCTAAGCGTTATGTCTTGATGGCGACTGAGGGTCTGAATCAAGATGCTGTCGGCAAAGTGAGTCTGATGAGCTCGCAGGGCTTGGTTGGTCTTGTTGGTACTCGTGAAGAACCGCTCAACATTGATAACGCTCCAGCACATCCTCGTTTCCAATTTTTACCTGAGACTGGCGAAGATCCGTTTTTGTCATTCTTAGGTGTCCCTATTATTCACCACAAACGCTTAATGGGCGTTATGGTGGTACAGCAACGCGATAGCCGTCAGTTTGATGAAAGTGAAGAAGCGTTGCTTGTCACTATGTCGGCTCAGTTGGCTGGGGTTATTGCTCATGCAGAAGCCACCGGCAATATTCTTCACTTACCAACCGAAGCCAACGAAAAGAAGAAAAGTGCTAAATTTGGCGGTGCGCCAGGTGCGCCAGGTGTTGGCTTAGGCGAAGCGGTTGTGATCACACCTGCCGCCGACCTTGGTAGTGTTGTCGATCGTATTCCCGAATCTATTACTGAGGAAATCGAACGCTTTGATGTTGCGTTGGATGCAGCTCGCGATGAAATTCGTAAGCTCGGGGGGCAATTGCGTGGCGAATTACGCCCCGAAGAAATGGCCCTGTTCGATGTTTATCTGAACATGCTCGATGACAATGCTTTAGGAGCTGAAGTCAAAACGGCCATTCATAAAGGTAACTGGGCGCAAGGCGCGTTGCGCAGCGTTGTGATGGAATATGTCGGCCATTTCCAATTGATGGAAGATGCGTACTTGCGCGAACGCGCAACAGATATTATGGATTTAGGTACGCGGATTTTAGCTCACCTTGAAGGCGCAGAAGTCGAAACCGATAAGGACGATTATCCTGCAAATACTATATTGGTGAGTGAAGAACTAACCCCAGCGATGTTGGGTGAAGTGCCGACCAGCAAGTTACGCGGTTTGGTATCGGTTAAAGGTTCTTCTAACTCACATGTGGCGATTCTCGCGCGTGCGATGGGCATTCCTACCGTAATGGGCGTAGTAGATGTACCTTATGCACAGCTGCAAGGTATGGAGTTGATTGTCGATGGTTATCGCGGCTTAATATTCTCCAATCCCGGCGATGAGCTACGTGAACAATACCAAGCGATTTTTGAAGAAGAATTAGCGCTGACAGCAGACCTTGAAGGGCTGCGTGGCTTGCCTGCCGAAACCCTGGATGGCCATCGTATGCCGTTATGGGTTAACACCGGTTTGATTACCGATGCCTTGCGCAGTCTTGATCGAGGTGCTGAAGGTGTTGGTTTATATCGCACCGAAGTACCTTTTATGATGAAGGATCGCTTCCCTAGTGAAAGCGAGCAGCAAAAAACTTACCGCGAGCAGTTAGAGACCTTTAGTCCTGCGCTAGTGACTATGCGTACTTTGGATATTGGCGGCGATAAATCGCTAACCTATTTTCCGATTAATGAAGCCAACCCCTTTTTAGGCTGGCGCGGCATTCGAGTGACCTTAGATCATCCTGAGATTTTCTTGGTGCAAGTGCGCGCCATGATGAAAGCCAGTGAAGGTTTAAACAACCTGCGCATTATGTTGCCTATGGTGAGTAACGTCACTGAAGTTGATGAAGCGTTGCATCTCATTTATCGTGCGCATGTTGAAACCTTGGAAGAAGGCTTCGATGTCGAGATGCCAGAAATTGGCGTCATGATTGAAGTACCGGCTGCGGTTTATCAAATTCGCGAGTTAGCACAGCGGGTTGATTTTCTGTCTGTAGGCAGTAACGACTTAACGCAATATTTGCTTGCCGTTGATCGCAATAACCCACGTGTCGCCGATTTATATCAAGCCTTTCATCCCGCAGTTTTGCACGCTCTGAAGCTTATTGTGGATGGCGCTCATGCCGAGAATAAGCCAGTCAGTGTGTGTGGTGAGTTGGCAGGGAATCCAATGGGTGCCGTGTTGTTGATGGCGATGGGTTATGATGTGCTATCAATGAACTCGACTAACTTACCAAAAGTGAAGTCAGTCATTCGTGGTATCAGCCGTGAATGGGCTGATAACTTATTGGCAGAAGTATTAACAATGGAAAGTGGTCAGGTGATTGCCTCGACCATTCAGTTGGTACTTGAGAAAGCTGGCTTCGGGCGCATTATTGGCCCGCTGTCGAAAGGCTAAAACAGCACCTCTCGTGAGGCTGTCTAGTTGTTAAGCCGTCCACTGGCGTACGCGGCCAGTATCTATGTGTACAAAACCACTCTTTGGATAATATCCAACACCACCGTTTCTCATCATCAGTGCTGCTTTTTGTAGATCACGACAGGATATGCCTGGAAAACGGATATCTAACGCTCGTCCTTCCATGTGTAAGCTGCGCTTGGCTACACCGCCGTTTGCTGCACGGAGCATCTGATTGGTTTGCGGTGAGCGGTATCCAGAGATAATTTGAATCGGTTGATTCGGATTCAGTGTTTGCTGTAACGCATACAAGTTCAGATATAGAGCTCGTTGCATCGCTAGAGCTTGATTGGCGCGATGATCGCGCATGAGTAAATCAATATCTTGCACTTCGTCATCTACGAAGCCGCCATTCGCCCAGAACGTTGCCTTCAGCGACTCACCTGTATGTATGTTGTATAGACGCAGTATTTTTTCTTCTTGGCTTGCAGCATTGGCCATTGGACTGATACCTGCGAGTCCGGCACCCCCTATAAGGGCTGCTTGTTGAAGAAAACGACGACGATCCAGCATACCAAGGGCACCTCAGTTACAGTTCGGTTACAAGAGGCACTAGTATGCCAAAGGATTAAAGCTCTGGCGCATTCGAGCTGGGGTGAAAGTCGTTATCGACAGTTCTGTCAGGATGAATTGTGTAACTGCTTTGGATTATGCCCGCCTTCGGCATGATAACGGCGTGCGAAAGAGGAACTAAAGGCTTGCTTGGCGATGTGATGCCATACCGGCAGTTAAATCGCGCTGATAAACATCTTCGCGAACTTGTAGCACACCATCGTCGTCGACCCATGTAGTCCAATACATTAAGTAGACAGGGACTGGTTGTTCTAAGCGGATGCGTGAAGTGCGGTTTTGATCGATTGCTGCATCAATATTAGAGCGCTGCCAGCCGGTTTGGCGCGCGAGAAGTTTCTCTGCCAATAACCGTGGTTGTTCTACACGAACACAGCCAGAGCTGAGTGCTCGTTTCTCTAAGGCAAATAGCTCGCGATGCGACGTATCGTGAAGGTAGATGTCTTGTAGGTTTGGAAATAAGAACTTAACGGTTCCTAGTGCATTATCAGGACCCGGCTGTTGCACTAAGGTATATGGGAAATACTTGCTGCTGTACTTATTCCAGTTGATGTCTTTGGTCGACACATATTTAGGTGCGCCATCTTGATAGGTGATAACCCTAAATCCTTTTTGCTCTAGGTAGGCTGGGTTGCGCTTAATTTGTGGCAATAGGCTGGTGGCAGCAATGCGTGCAGGCACTGTCCAAGTGGGCGAAATTTCTATCGTGCTCATCATTTCGCTCATTACAGGGGTGCGTCGCTGTAAATTACCGATCACTACTTTCATATCGAGCGTTGGAGTATTGCCATCCATCAAGCGCAAACGGAAGTCAGCCATGTTAACCATGATATGGCGCTGTCCGAGTTCGCGTGGCAGGTGACGCCAGCGCTTCATATTTAGGGCAATACGCTGCGCGATCTGATATGGCGGAATATTCAGTTGTAAGCGGGTTTCATCGTTCAGCTCACCGGTCACTTCTAATTTGTGGCGTTTCTGAAAATGCATCACGGCTTCTTTTAAAGGCTCGTCAAAAAGGAAGCGCGGTTCGTCAATATTGATTGCTTCACCTTCCAATGGCCACTGGCTGTGGCTCTTATTCTCTTTAAATAGCCACGACAAGGCACCTTTTGGTATATCGCCATACTGACCTAGTACCCAGCGTAGATAGGGTATCATTTTATGACGTTGACCTTGGCTTATCTGCAAGTCAGCCGGTAGCTCTTCCCAAAGACCTGTTTCATCAATAGCGCGATAGCGATTCAGCTGCTCGCGTAGCTTTAGGTAGCCCGGTTGATTTGGGGTCAGCTGGGTCAAAAGTTCATCAAGATTGTCGTCTTCAACCGACTTTTGCAGTAAGCGCACCACATCTTCACTAGTGATGTTCGATAGGCTCTGCTCAGAAGATACTTTGCGAATTGGGTGATCTAGTTCACCGGTATCGGGAATAAGCTCTGAGTTTAACGATTGCTGAGCATAAGTAATAAAGGCATCGGTCAGTAGAATATCTACCGCAGTCGCTTGCTTCGGCACATTCGATAGGCGGTTGGTTTCTCGTTCTAACGTTGGCAGGGCATAGCCATAGTTGCGCCAATCATCACCTGCAGTTTCCCGCAGCACTTGAATCAGTTCTTTAGCCGCAGGTTTTAACTCGTAGCTGTCCATCCATACCGGTTGATAGTCGCGGTGTAGATAGAAGGGTTCAATGTTTTGAATGTGCTTTAAACGAACTTCACCGGCGACATGGCGCGACGATTCTATTAGCCATTCTTCCATGTAGCGCTGTGCGACATTCGGTGGCATGTAAGGCTTGGTATTTACACTTGCTGCCAGTGCGGCGAATAAAAGACCGACGCACAGCAGCCCGATCACAGCGGGGATCGCAAAATGCTTATTTGAACGAGGCGTGCTCGTCGTGCGGTAGTGTGTGTCGTATCTCATACATTGAGTATGGACAGAGATTTTAAAAAATGTGATTCAGATCGCTATTTCATCGCAATGATTTGTAACCAGATGTTGGCTTCTGTTGCGCCGCGCCCGTGAGGTAAAGGAATCGTTACAAGATGACGTTAAATTGTTCCGTTTGTTGCTCTTTGCCTTTGGCATTCCAAGTTGTTTCGGCTATGTGCAGCTTATTATCTTGGCCGACAAGTGCGGTGCTAGAACGGGTTCCATAGCCCGGAGCATGAATAAACTGTGCTGATAATAACTGCTCCCAAGCAAGTGGCACGCCAGTGCTGGGGAGTTCGTGGTCTGGGTAGATCTCACGACGAGATAATAGTTTAGTGAGACTGCTCTGAGGTGTACTTGGGTTTTGGCTCTGCTGCTCTCGCCAAGTCGCCAATTGTTGCTTGGCCAATATGGCTTTTGGCCACGGCGTATCGAGTTGCGCATTGCTGACGACATAGCGCCCCGGCTTTAGCTCGGTTTGATAACGGTCTGGGTGATTGCGCAGATAGAAAAGTGAATCTGTGGTGCCGACGATGAGATTGAATGGCGCGTATACGCTGGTTGCTAAGCTATTTAGCCAAGCTTCTGGGGCTAGATCAGAATTCAGGTAATCAAGCACCAGATGTCCGCGTGATACTGGGTCTTCTGGGCCGGCATTCATTACACGTATGTTGGTTAACGCAGCAAAGCGCCCTGAGCGACTAATGCCCAGCCAAGTGCCACCTTGTTCTAAATCCCGGCCAGCGATAATTCCCGGCGCATCGTCCCACTCGGCTAGTGGTAACGCAGGCCGCTGAAAAAATTCATCACGGTTGGCACTTAAGGTCAGCCATTGTGATTGCTGGGGCTGCCAGTCGAATACGATTAAACACATGCCGCTAGTGTACCCAAAAACTGGTTTTTTAGCCTGCTTGGCTTAGCGGTGAGGTTCGTACACCAGCCCGTTTTGCGCCATAATGCCGGCCCTATTAAATTACAGAGTTTTGCCGCATGTTTTTGCTGTATCTCATTGTTGGCGCAATCGCTGGCGTGTTGGCAGGATTGTTTGGTGTTGGCGGTGGCATGGTGATCGTGCCAGTACTTATTTTTACCTTTGCCGCTCAAGGTGTTAGCGATTCGGTAGCTACTCATATGGCGGTAGCGACCTCGTTGGCGACGATTGTATTCACGTCGATGAGCTCGGTTTGGGAGCACCACCGAAATGGTGCGATTGACTGGAGCATCGTAAAAGCCATGACGGCGGGTATTGTTGGCGGCACATTTGTAGGCGTGTTGCTGATTACCTCCGTGCCCGGGCCGGTATTGCAAAACATCATTGGTGTGTTCGCATTACTGCTTTCTATTAAGATGTACTTCAATATTGAACCCGGCAGTACTGGCAAGCGTCCAAGTGCGGCTGGCTTGATGAGTGCTGGTGGTGTGATCGGTTTTGGCTCGTCATGGTTTGGTATTGGTGGCGGCACCTTCACCGTGCCTTATTTGAGCTGGATGCGATTTCCTATGCGTCAGGCGGTTGCCACATCGGCGGCATGCGGTATTCCGATTGCACTTACGGGTGCTGTGAGTAACGTCTTGACGGGTTGGGGCCATGCCGATTTGCCGGAGTGGACAACGGGCTTTTTGTTTTGGCCCGCCATCCTAGGCATTGCCATTACCAGTGTCCCGTTTGCTAGAGTCGGTGCGCGCTTAGCGCATCGCCTCGATGCGGTGCTGCTAAAAAAAGCGTTTGCCGTGTTACTCTTCGTAGTCGGAATTCGCTTCTTGGCTTTTTAAGGCCCAGCGTCAGGCGTGATTTTTACTTCTATATTCGCCGATTCGTCATCTTGCCAAGGCAAGCTTATTGCCCATTTGACGTCTCGTTGCAGGGAACTCGTTATGCTTATATATCCAGAAATCAATCCCATCGCTATTGAGCTTGGGCCGCTGAAAGTGCATTGGTACGGCATCATGTATTTATTGGCATTTGGCACAGCTTGGGCGTTAGCTAATTATCGCGCGAAAAAAAGCAGCAATAATTGGGATGCTCAGCAGGTTTCTGATTTGATCTTTTTTGGTGCTATGGGCGTTATCTTAGGTGGGCGTTGTGGCTATGTATTGTTTTACAACTTCGGACAATTTTTAGACGATCCACTCTGGCTGTTACGGGTTTGGGAAGGCGGCATGTCGTTTCATGGCGGCTTGTTGGGTGTTGCTCTGGCGATTGCCTACTTCTGTCGGAAGTACAAACGCAGCTTCTTTGATGTTGCCGACTTCGGCGTTCCCTTTGTACCGCTTGGTTTAATGTTTGGTCGTATCGGTAATTTTATCGGCGGCGAATTATGGGGTCGTATGGCTGATCCCGCAGTAGTGCCTTGGGCTATGGTGTTTCCACACGGTGGGGATGTTCCGCGCCATCCATCGCAGCTCTATCAGGCGGCGTTGGAAGGCTTCTTACTGTTTGTTATTCTGTGGTTTTATTCGTCACGTCCGCGTCCGCAAAAAGCGGTGAGTGCTGTCTTTTTAATGGGGTACGGAATTTTCCGCAGTTTTGCCGAATTTTTCCGCGAGCCCGATGCACAAATTGGCTTTGATGCATTTGGTTGGATGAGCCGCGGACAGCTGCTCAGTTTACCTATGATTATTATTGGTGCGATCTTGCTGGTGGTGGCCTATCGCAGCCCGAAAACCGAGGAACAAAAAGCATGAAACAATATCTCGATTTGATGCGTCATGTGCGTGAGAACGGCACCTTCAAAGAAGATCGTACCGGTACGGGCACGTACAGCTGTTTTGGCTATCAAATGCGGTTTGATTTAAGCAAAGGCTTTCCTTTGGTGACCACTAAAAAATTGCACCTGCGCTCGATTATTCACGAACTACTATGGTTTTTGAGTGGCGATACCAATATCTCTTATTTAAAAGAGAATGGCGTAAAAATTTGGGATGAGGGGGCTGATGAAGACGGTAACCTCGGCCCTGTTTATGGCTCGCAGTGGCGCAGCTGGCCTGCGGCTGGTGGTCGTCACATTGACCAAATTACCCAAATCGTTGAGCAGATTAAAAGCAACCCAGACTCACGCCGTTTAATTGTTAGCGCGTGGAATGTGGGCGAAATTGAAAACATGGCGTTACCACCATGCCATGCGTTTTTTCAGTTTTATGTTGCTGATGGCAAGTTGTCTTGCCAGTTATATCAGCGCAGCGCGGATATCTTTTTAGGCGTACCGTTTAACATCGCTAGTTATGCATTGCTAGTGCATATGATGGCGCAACAATGCGACTTAGAGGTCGGTGATTTTGTTTGGACTGGCGGCGATGTGCATTTGTACTCTAACCACTTAGAGCAAACCGATTTACAACTAAGCCGTGAGCCTCTGCCGTTGGCTAAACTCGTGATCGCACGTAAACCTAATAGTATATTCGACTATAAATTCGAAGACTTTGTGATCGAAGGTTATGAATCGCATGCGCATATTAAAGCGCCGGTTGCGATTTAAACGGGTAGCGTAAGGAATTATTTGTGAAATTATCGTTAATGGTAGCCGTTGCCCAAAACCGCGTGATCGGCCGTAATAATGCATTGCCTTGGTACTTACCAGAAGACCTGAAATATTTTAAAAAAACGACCTTAGGTAAACCCATTATTATGGGGCGTAAAACCTTCGAGAGTATCGGTAAGCCATTACCGGGACGTACCAATATCATTATTACTCGCCAGCCTGATTTCACCGCTGATGGTATTAAAGTTGTGCATACGGTTGAAGCGGCTCGCGAGCTAGCGGAAAGCGTCTGCTTGGTTGATGGCCAAGATGAAGCCATGATTATTGGTGGTGCAGAAATTTACGGATTAACCTTGCCGCATTGTGATCGTTTGTATTTGACCGAAGTACATGCCGATGTAGAAGGGGATGCTTTTTTCCCAGAGTACGACAAAGCAGCATGGCAAGAAGTAGCACGTGAAGATTTTGCCGCCGCCGGCCCTAACCCATACGACTACAGCTTTGTTGTGTACGAGCCGGCATAACATTCATTCCGATAAATGATCAAAATACTCTGAGTATTGCGTCTTTAACTCTTTTAGCGGCAGGATGCTCACGGTACAACTAAGCCTCAATATAAAGCTTGAACGTTTAGGAGTTAAACCGTGACCCCGCCAGACTTAAAAATTTTTGCCGGTAGCGAAGCCCTCGCGCATATTCGTGCGAATGGATTACAGCCAAGTGATATCGAAATGCTGCTGGCAGCGTCTGGTGGGCCTAAATGGCTAGCCCTAGCCTCAATGGATCGCTACCTCCTGACTCATTGGTTTAACGCGCGTACCGAGCCTTTGCACGTGCTTGGCACATCCGCCGGTGCTTGGCGTATGGCCTGCTTCGCACAGCAAAATCCCCTTGCTGCTCATGCGCGTTTTCAAGAAGCCTATTTAAGCCAACAGTATTCGGCTAAGCCTACCGCGCAAGAAGTGGCAACTGAATGTCGCCATGTATTGGATGTAATTTTAGGCGATAACGGCATTAGCGAAATTATTAATAATCCCAATGTGCGTTATCACACCCTTGTGGCGCGCTTTAAAGGGCTTGCCGGTATTGATCAAAAATACGTGCAAATGCTCGGTATCGCTGGGGCCATGACGGCTAATTTGGTTTCTCCTGCAGCCATGCGCCCGTGGATCGAACGGGTTATGTTTCATCACCCAGAAAAACCACCCATTGATCACTTTCCGCATTTACCTGCGCGCCATGTCGCACTCACCGCCGAGAATTTAAAACCGGCTATTTTAGCCAGCGGTGCAATTCCGTTAGTTATTGCCGGTGTGCGTAATATTCCCGGAGCGCCGAAAGGCACCTACCGTGATGGCGGCGTAACCGACTACCAATTTGATTTACCCGTTATGCCAGAAAAAGGCTTTGTGCTGTATCCGCATTATTTTGCCCAAGCACCCAAAGGCGGTTGGTTCGATAAAAAACTGCGCTGGCGCGTCGCGTCACGCGAATATTACAAACGCACCATTATTATCGCGCCGTCTTGGGAGTTTGCCGCGACCTTACCTGGTGGGCGTATTCCGGATTTAGATGATTTTTATGAATATCCAGATTACGGCATCCGCAGAAAGCGCTGGGATGAGGCAATGGAAAAATGTGAACGATTGGGTGAAGAATTAGCCGAGGTACATGATGGCCAGAAATGGGCTGAAGTAGCAGAGCCGTTGCCGTGGTGATGTCGCTCCTGCCCAACGTGATTGTTGAGTATTTGAATCGGAAATAATTATAAACAAGGACAGTAAGGTGTTAGTTAAAATATCATTTTTTTTATTATTACTTCTCGGTAGCACTATCTCTAGTGCTGATACGATTGATTCAGATTTTCTGGATGATGACTTACCGCCGCCGCGCACGGGCACGTCTATGGAATATCGCACGGGCGTATGGTTGTTAAAAATAGAGGATGTAGCGCATTACGAAACGGTAAGTGGCTCAGATTATACGGTTACTAAATTAGAGGTAAAAACCACTGCGTGGGTTTATGCGTTGCTTAAAGGGGTGTCGATAGGATTTGAAGATAATAAATTCATCTATGACTTTATTAATCATCGGCCTTTCTCGTTCTACTTTGACGAAGATCTAAAAGATGGCGATGCTGCAGATATCGAAATTACAGCTTCTGGTTATCGCCTGAAAAACTATTACAACGAATCGAGTACCGATAAGCAGATTATAACCGGAGAGTTGGTTGTCTCATTTTCAGATGATGGACGATTGCTTGGTTATGGTGAGTATGGTTTTCATCCTAAAGGTCTTGTTAAACGCTTCGATGGTGAAAATTTGCTTGGTCATAAAAGGAAAATAACGGGAGTTAAGCTAAGTGATACTGCTTCGTTTGATGACAATTTAGATATCACCTTGAATGGTAGTCAGTACCTTTTGAGTCTTGTAGGTATTAAACGAGTAGAGCGATTACTAGATGGCAGAACCTCTACTACCGCCGTCGAATTAATCTGGAATCAAAATGGCCTTGATTCGTTTGTTCAGCTTCCTAGATTTGATGGATATGATTTTAGTTTTTCTATTTTGACGTCTGATGATGAAGTCGTTGATTATTCTTTAACTTTTAATGAAAACTAGATCATGAAATATATCCTATTAATTACTGCCATCTTGATGATCTTAGCTTGCTCTGAAAAAAGGAATGAACCTACCAGCCTATTAAGTCATAAGGTTGAATTCAGCGATTACGGCACGTATGGCCGCACCTTATACTTTGAGGATGATTCAGGCGATCAATGGTGTTTTTATAATGTTCTTAAAGTTGAAAATCCTAACTATGTTGATGTTGTATATTCATATCCTATAAAAGGTTCATGTAATCTCGACACTACCTTGTTAAGTGCAAGCTTTAGATCTCTAATTGTCAGTGAAAAAGTGGATGGTGATAGTACTTACACCTTGCTGGTGTCAGGCACCAATGTGAATGAGTATTTATACCCAAGTAATGGTGATTTATCAGAAGATAATGAAGAGTATCAACAATATTTTACAGCACCAATAAATCCTTTTGCTATAAAGTACATTCTTCCTCGTAATGGCGAAGAGCCTACAACTGACAATTCAGTATATGAGTTAAAATTGTCGTTTAAAGATGGTTTTTTGACGTCGAATGTTTTACCACTCGTTCCGTATATCGAAGGAAATGCATACTTGTCTATTATGGTTATATCCTATTTAGACTTACTCGATATGCTTGATATCTTTTACGAGTATGGGAGAAGCCTGCCTGACACATCACTGCCTTTTCCTGAAATGGCGAGCGGTGGTAATGATCTTAAACTGATTCGTGATCAGCCATATACTCGCTTGTATCCGACGGATGAAGATCCGTTTGTATTGAAGCAGATTCCGGTTGTTAACGAGTGAGTATTGCCTTTATAAAGAATCCGTTTTTGTCTGTAATCGTAAGCCTAGAGACGGAGTTCTCATTATGGATCAAGGGCGTAGTTGTTGGTTTGATCTGTTTGGCGGGCGCTTACTTATTGAAGGTGTTGCGATTAAAGGGATGTGATCGTGCCCATGTGCTGGGCACGATCAATCGAGATAGCGCTTGTTTCACATCAGTGGCATTGCACTGTTAAAAAGAAACTCATGTTAATGAGTTTCTTTTTCTTCTTTCGGTAGGTAGTGATCAGCCATCAATTTAGTGACCATGCTGCGGCCTTTAAAGAAGGTGTAGTGATCGGCGTCGAAGAAGTATTCAATACCTAGGTAAGGTTCTTTATAGATATCGACAACATCTACGCCGGTGGCGGCAACGACTTCAGCTAATGCCTTCTTGAAGTTCTCTTCCCCTTGCGGCGATACGTGCACGATATCTTGGTTTTGCGGCATAACAACGATGTCGACGTCTTTAGCGATAGACTGCGCATAACGAATCGTTTTAATGACATGCGCGATCATTTCTGGATCCATTTCTAGCCCAAGTATGTCGCAGCATGAAATACGCTGTTTTAGTGCAGATTCCATGCGCACTGGATCTTGCATGCGCTGCATAACTTGATCAGAAAGTTCGAGTGCTCTAGGGCTTGCCGTGGGTGGAAAGCCACCACGGTATTGAGCAGACCAACCGCCAAAAGGAATACTTTCTGGCCAGTCTTCTCGAAGCTGATTGAATAGATCCCAGCCGAGGTTATCCATAGGCACTGGCTTTGGTCGATCTTTAACGGTGTCGTTGATCTTTGCCATGGTAATCGGTGTTGCCAGCATATGGGTGATGGCTTCAGCCGGTACGCCACTGCGGAATAGTCGGGTATTGGCTAAGGCAAATGCTTCTTCCGGGTCGTCTAGTAAGGTCTGACCTATGTCGCCCCAACTGCTAAGAATCGCCGTGGTTGCATGATTTAGCTGGCCACTGGTATCGGCACGACGCTGGGTTGCACCATGGGGCGCAAACTCGTAAATCACGCGGTCAATTCGACCTGGGTGATCAGCAAAAGTACGTGCCAATTTGTGCGCAAATTTCGCGTGGATTGACGGGTCAGCGTTACCAAAACCAAAGTTATACGACACGGTCGGTACACCGGCAGCATTCAATTCTTCATCGAATAGATCGGGTGAAAAACCAAAGTGAATAAGCGAAGAGCCTAGTACGTATACCACTTCTCTTGGGTCATCTTCTGGCAATTCGAGGGCAGCACCTAAGTTGTCGCCGGTCGCTTGAATCCGTTCAATACTAAAAGGATTCAGCGAAGAATAACGCAACGATGCGATACCAATGTTAACTAATCCCATTGAGACGAGAATCATTAGGCCGCCGCAAATTACGGTATATAAACCGACTTTTCGTCTTCCTTCGGCGTTGCGGATATCCTCTTCTCGTTCGATAGACGCTTCGCTCTGCGCAGAGTTATTTGGTTTAGAATTGGAAGTAGATGAAGTCATGACCAAAATCTCCTACGGTAAAGAACAAAGTAAAACCAATCACAAGTACCGGCCAGAAGAACCATTGGCGATTTGCCAAAGCATCACCGTAGCGAATACGTAAAGCATCGACAAAGTGCATTAGGAACAATCCAGTTACGACCAAGGCCATCACGATACCGGCACCCGCAGTAACGGCGGTGGCTTGCGGTATGTGCATGTCGACGATCATTGTCCAAGCGGCTTCTAAACTAGAGCCGCGGAATAAAGGCCAGCTCAATACAAACAAGTAGTGAGTAACGGCAATTTTAATCACCAAGGACAACCAGTTCTTACTGTTAACCCATTTGCTTAATTGAGGTCTGTCGTTCAGCCATTGAGTAACCACGACGATCACACCCATGTAGGCGCCCCAGACAACAAACGTCCACGACGCGCCGTGCCACAATCCGGCGAGCAACATGGTAATAAATTGGTTACGTGCACGTTTGCCGTTGCGACTGCCGCCGAGCGAAATGTACAGGTAGTCTCGTAACCATGACGATAATGAAATATGCCAGCGGCGCCAGAAATCAACTGGGGACGTGGAGAAATACGGCAAGTTAAAGTTAATCGGGATGTAGACGCCGAGCATTAATGCAATACCGATAGCAATGTCAGAATAGCCACTGAAATCGCCATAAAGCTGAG
>NZ_JAWUWR010000079.1:0-65261 GCF_034111725.1 Thalassolituus sp.
CCCAGCTAAGCCTGCAGCAAAGCGTGGCCGTCCAGCGAAAGCCGCTGCCGCGCCAGTTGCTGACAAAGCCGCAGAGCCAGTTGTTGCATCAGTATTTGATGCACCAGCAGAAGCACCAGTAGTTGAAACTCCAGCAGCAGAATAAAACCTTTAGGTTTTATTTGATGTGCTAATAAAAAACCCGGCTTGCCGGGTTTTTTATTGTCTGTGATTTGGCTTTTATGTTGAACCGTGGTGATTATTACGGGCGACGTTGGGTAAAATTCCTTGGTATACTTCGTGCGCATTTTCAGTGGTATCTAATCATGGCCAGTTTGTTAGTTATCGATGCTTCGTCGTCGTTATGTTCTGTTGCGGTTTGGCATGAAGAAAAATTATTTGCGTTAACCGAAGAGCAGCCCCGTCGTCATGCGCAGCGTTTGCTGCCTATGATTGATGAAGCCCTTAGTGATTGTGGCTTAACAGCCGCGCAGCTTGATGGCATTGCCTATGGTTGTGGGCCTGGTTCTTTTACGGGTATTCGTATTGCCGCTTCGGTTACTCAAGGTATTGCTTTGGCTTTGGATTTACCTGTTAAAGGTATTTCGTCCCTACAAGCTATTGCGCAGGCGGCGTTCAGTGCGAGCTCGGCCAATGAAGTCATGGCGATTATGGATGCTCATATGGGTGAAGTTTTCTGGGGACATTTTCAGCGCGATGGAAAGTTAAGTCGTGCGCTTGCTGCGGAGCAAGTTGGAAGTCCTGACGCTTGTATCAGTGAAACGACTAATTTTAACGGTATTCTTGCCGGAGATGGATTACAGCTTCCAGTATTCGCTGAGTTGGATGCCGAGTTAGCGATGTTACGTCCTGAAGCACGCATGATGGTGCCCTTGGCTATTGATGCTTGGGATAAAGGATTATTTACCGATGCAGAGAACCAACAGCCGGTTTATTTGCGTAATTCTGTTGCTTGGAAAAAACTGGACGAACAGCCCAGTCTCCTTAAACGCATCTAACTTATTCTCTCTGTAAGGACTTTGTGTGGATACATTAGAAATTGTTGTATTAGCTATTCTGCAGGGCTTAACTGAATTTTTACCCATTTCTAGTTCGGCGCATCTGATTTTACCGTCGAGGGTATTTGGCTGGGATGACCAAGGACTCGCTTTCGACGTTGCTGTCCACCTTGGTACGTTAGCAGCGGTTATTATTTATTTTCGTAAAGACATACAGCAACTCGTTACGCGTTGGTGTGTTACCGGCTGGACCCGCAATCCCGATACCGACGCGCGCTTAGCTTGGTATGTCATATTGGCAACTATTCCTGCAGGGCTGGCAGGCTTGTTGTTAGAGAGTTGGATTGAAGAAAACTTGCGCTCTACGTTAGTTATTGCAATCACCACAATAGGTTTTGGTTTATTGCTGGGTTATTCGGATATTGTCCGTAAAGAACGTTTAACCTTAGCTAATATGACCTTGATTATTGCGCTAGTCATTGGCTTGGCGCAAATGATTGCCTTAATTCCAGGTACTTCGCGTTCAGGGATTACGATGACAGCTGCTTTATTGCTCGGATTACATCGTGTTGATGCTGCTCGTTTTTCATTTTTATTATCCATACCGTTAATTCTTGCCGCTGGCGGTCTTAAAACGCTGGAGCTGTTGCAGTCAGTTGCACCTGTCGATTGGCAAGCATTAGGCTTAGGTGTGCTAATTTCCGCGATCAGTGCTTGGGTATGTATTTACTACTTCCTCGCGTTTATTAGTCGCATTGGTATGTTGCCATTCGTTGTTTATCGCCTATTGCTGGGTGGTATCTTGCTTCTGTTTTTTGTTTAGCGATTTATGCCGAGTTTGATTTGTCTTGTACCTGAGTTAGCGCAGCGAGCTCAGGTTATCGCTACTCGTTATGGATTAACGCTAGCAGAGCCTACCTTGTTGGAGTCACCAGGGTTTCATTTGTGTCTTGATCAAACAGGCTTAAGTTTGCGTCAGGGTGAGCAAACCCGTACTGCGGTTCAGGTCGATTTTAGTGGTGGGGCAGCAGCACATCGCCGTCGGTTTGGCGGTGGTAAAGGACAAGATATCGCCAAGGCCATTGGTATTACCGGTGCGTATCAACCGACGGTTGTCGACGCCACAGCCGGTCTTGGGCGCGATAGTTTTGTGTTGGCTACCCTTGGGTGTCGAGTGCAAGCCTTTGAGCGTCAGCCCGTGGTAGCGGCCTTGCTGGAAGATGGTCTGCAGCGCGCCGGACATGATCCAGAAATTGCCGACATTATCGAACGGATAGCGCTCTCGTTTGGCAGTAGTCATCAATTGCTACAAGCACCAAGTGCAGGGTATTTAGCCGATGTTATTTATCTCGATCCGATGTTTGATCACGATCCCAAAGCGACTGCTCAAGTGAAAAAGGACATGCAGGCGTTTCGTGATGTTGTGGGGCAAGATATGGATGCCGATGATTTACTTGAGCGTGCGCTGGTCTGTGCGCGTTGTCGCGTGGTGGTAAAGCGCGGACGTAAGGCAGCTCCTTTAGCTGGGCGTGCGCCAAGTTATGCATTGACGGGGAAAGCCAACCGCTTTGATGTCTATGCTTTGGCTAAGGTGCTTCCACCGAGCTAAATGTCAGGCGATCTGGGTAAATGAAAATTGAAAAAAGGCGCAGCTCTAATCAAGAGCTGCGCCTTTTTTGTAGGCTACGCTTTTTATAGGCTGCGTAAGATGCTTTGACGCAGCGCGCCATCAAGTACCTGTTCTAATGCCTCGGATAGCACGTTAATAGCAGGCTCGACAATTAAGGTTCCATCTTCATGGCGGCGGAGCATGCCATTGCTAATCAGCTCTTGAATCAATGTGCGGAATAACGCTTTATCGAAAAACTCCGGTGCATTAATTCCATAGAGCATGCTGATACGCTGTGCTACTTGGGTACACTGATCTTCTAACTCGGCTGCGGTTAAGGCGTTTGAGCCTTTGTTTATTAAGCGCGATAGCGTTAAAAAATAGCGCTCCAATGTTTGCATTACGTGTGCAGCTAAACCTTCCAACAGTGCAAATTTATCGCTGCTTGATGGTGTCGCATGGAAGCCTTGTTCATGTTCGATTAAATAACCGGATTCAGTAAGAATGCTCAACCAGCGATGAATATCACTCTCTAAATCTTCAGCTTTCCACTGTAAAAATAGCTCCGCTTGTAAGTACGGGTAGAGGCAGCGAATCGTGCTAAGGACTTCTTCAGAGGTGTAACGACGGTTATTCACGAACAAACAAGCGATTAAAGATGGTAGCGCTAAAACGTGTAATACGTTGTTGCGGTAGTAGGTGAGAGTTACCGCTTGGCGATCGTTAGTTTGGATTAGATCGCCCATAGGGTGAGGAGAGCGCGAAACAATATCCAACTTCTCGTTGTAGCTTAACCACTCAGCGCCAGTGCCTTCCGGTAATACCGTGAGGTGGCTATATGGTGCTTGCTTGAGTAGGTCGCGATACGCTTCCATCTGAATAACCAGTTGCTGTTCGTCCATTGCTTGGCGCGGAGCCGACAATATACTCAAGGCCATTAGGTTAACTGGGTTAACCGATGTCGCGCGGTTAATTTCAGTCGCTACTTGTAAGGCTAAATCATCCACCATTTTCGGTGCCCACTCTGGGCGATAATTACACTCTGTGTAATCTTCTTCACGCCATTGAGGGCGACGTTCATTTAAAAATTCTGTGAAGTAAATTGGATCACCAAAGGTTACGTTTACTTTGCCGAATGAGTTTTTGAAAGAGCGTAAAGTGCCGAGCACACCCAGTAAGCTCTCTTTTTTCTTTTTCTGGCCACGTAACTCGCCTAGATAACTGTTGGCTTCAAATACTTTTTCGTAGCCAGTATAAATCGGCATGAAAATAATAGGCTTACGCGAATCGCGTAAATAGCTGCGCAGCGTCATGGCTAGCATGCCTGCTTTGGGTGTCAGGGTGCGACCGGTGCGACTGCGCCCACCTTCAACAAAATATTCTGCAGAATAGCCGTGGGTGAAAATTGAGTGCAGGTATTCATCAAATACTGCTGCGTACAATTTATTGTCACGGAAGGTACGACGCATGAAGAATGCGCCGCCGCGTCTTAAAATGGAACCGACAACTGGCATGTTTAAATTGATGCCAGCAGCAATCTGCGGCATTTGTAAGCCTTTGTGGTAAAGCACATAGGAAAGTAGTAAGTAATCTATGTGGCTACGGTGGCAAGGAACATAAATGATGCTGTTGTCTTTGCTGATATCGCGCAGATGACCAATATTATGCAGTTCTATACCGTTATATATTTTGTTCCATACCCAAGTCAGCATGACATCTAGGAAGCGAATATTGGTATAGGAAATATTGGAAGCAATTTCGTCAGCATACTTGAGTGCTTGTGCCTGAAGCTTTGCTCTGGATTTTCCTTGTTTTTCTATTTCATCTTCGATGGCTTTGCGCACCATAGGACGATTAGGTAGTTGATGTACTAGGGTGCGACGGTGTGACAAGTCTGGCCCTAAAACCGACGCAGATACTTGGCGGTTGTGCACACGTAGGACACGGGCGACCTTACGCGCCAATAATTCCGGTGACTTTTCACTGTCGTACAGGTCGCGTAAAGAGATAGGGCGACTAAAATGAACAAAGGTATTACGACCATTGAGCAAAATAGCCATTAGCGTTAAAACTCGGCCACCCAGCGCTCCACTACTTTGCAACCAAATACGCAAAAATGAGCGCTCTTTTTCTGGTGCACGGCCCCAGAACACCCGAACCGGAACAATTTGAATTTCGCGTTGCTCGTCTTCTGATAACCATTCGGCATGCTTAATTAATTGGCGTGCGACAATCGGCACCCCTTGTTTACGGAATGGAACCGACGAGCGACGGTAAATGCTGAAATAGGGTTTAGCAGATAAATCGGCACTTTGTGCCTGACGGCGAGGACTAGGCCAGCTGAACTCATTTACTTCGCGATCAATAACGAGTTGCTCACCGTAAGACGGGTAGAGCGTCGCGTAGATAATCGGCTTATTGGGATCAATGTCGAATTCACTGACATCTGGCCCAATGATTTTGGTTTTGATAATGCTGTAGAGCAATTTTTGCTGCCAGCGAAATATGCTTGAACGGATACTTTTAAACAAACTCATAAAATTCTCTGGTGTCACTAATTCGCGGCGCTAGTGTACCCCTTGGCAGTTGCAGTTGAAATGTCGGTATGAGGCATTCAGCAGTGAAATTAGGCCGATATTTACCTTATGTACCGATTATCTTCTTATATAGGGGGAAGCGAGAGAAGAGGGCGCAGGTGTTATATCCCGCGCCAAGACGATCAATAATGTGGTGGAGGCGGTTCATCAGCAAAATCTCGCAGACCAGAATCTTGATTCTGCATCTGTTCTAGGCGTTGGTTCATCATCTGCATTGCTTGGCGCGCCATAAGAAAATCTTGGGTGACGGTCGATAGTTGATTGTTGAGGGTATCGACGATTTCTTCTAAAAACGCCATGCGCGTTTCAAGCTCTTCGATGCGTAATTGCTGCTTTTCTGCACTTATTTGTGCGTTATCACTGCTCATGGTTCAGACACTCTAGCTATCGTGTTGATTTTTTTAATGAATTGGGCTTTCATAGCCCACTTGGCAATGGCTTTGTTGCCGACATATTTGTGACATCTGTGATAATAACGAGTGATACGAGATAACGCATGGGTAAATTGCTAGTACGTAAAATAATTGTGGCATTGGTGTTCGCCATTGTTTCTCCGTTTGTAGTCGCCGCATTGTTAAGTGGCATGACGGAGGGGCTCACCTTGGCGAATGGTGAACTTCTTAACTCAGACAACCTGGCAACGGTTGTTGGTATGACTGATCTTTTGATTGTGATCGGTGTTCTTACGTTTCTAATTAGCTTGGGCTCAGCCTTTTTAGTGCCTTCGCGTCGTCGTCGCCAGCGCAGTAGTGGCACGATTGTAGAAAGCGATGTTGAAGATGGTCGTGAGCGCGGTGTTGTTAAATGGTTCAACGTGAAAAAAGGCTTCGGTTTTATTACTTGGGACGAAGGTGAAGATGTATTTGTTCACTTCCGCTCAATCCGTGGTCAAGGTCATCGTTCTTTGACCGAAGGTCAGCGCGTTAAGTTTAGCGTTGTGCGTGGCCAAAAAGGTCCGCAAGCAGAAGATGTTTCTGCTGTTCGTTAAGCGCTAAAGCGTAAGTAAAAAAAGCGACTCATAGAGTCGCTTTTTTTATGCCTGGTTACTCGTGATGCTCGATGGTGTGTAGCTCAAGTTCGTCGCAGCACTGGGGTTCAGCAAGCCAGCCTAGTAATAGGGTAATTTGATGCCAGATCATGAAGGACTCCTCCAAAGGTGTCTTTCGTCAGTATAGGTAGGCATCGGAGTTCAGCCAGTATCCGGTAATCATTAGGCATGATTGTCCGGTACTGGCTAATAGACAAGTAACGCGTCGAATTAGTCGAGGGTTAGTAATGTCTTTAATAGGCGAGGGTTGGTGATCACGATGTTTGCCGGAGCAACGATACGTGGTTGGCCTGTTACATCGGCCAACAAACAACCGGCTTCAGAAGCTAATAAGCTGCCTGCTGTTAATGAGAAGGCATCAACATCTGACAATAAAGCGGCTTGGAAGCGATCAGCAGCAACATATGCCATTGATAACGCGTTGGAGCCAATGCTGCGTAAATCGTAGTTCTTCATTAGAAGCTGCTGGATTTTCGCGCGTTGCTCATAGCCCGACTCGCTCAAACCTAGTGGCTGAGTGAAGCCAATCATGGCGTCGGTCAATGTGTTGAGGCCACCGCAGCGGATGCGGCGATTGTTTAGCTGTGCACCGCGTCCACGGGAGGCTGTGAATTCGTCACCGTTCATAGGGTTCAGAATAACAGCGTGATCCGTTTTACCGTTATTCACACAAGCTATGATGATAGCAAATGCAGGAATCCCTACGCGGAAGTTGGCAACGTCGTCGATGACGCATACCTGCCACGTTGGTTGCTTAGTGTCGCCAGCATTGAGGCCGGTTTCGCGACCTTCAAAGTTGTTGTCTGGTAGCGCCTTCTTCAATTCGAAGATGATGCCTTTTTCCAAACCGATGGTGCAATCGGCGACAAATTTTGCTTTTTCTTGATCCGTACTTTGGGACGAATCGAAGCGGTCAAGACGGCGGACAAGGTCCAGACCTGCGTTGCGCGCAGCGCGCAACGCCAAGTTAACCATGGGCTGCATAGGGGTTGCTATCTCTTAAAGAACAGTTGAAACAAATTCGGCCGCGGATTATAGCAGCCTGTGAGTGGTTGGCGAAGCCAATTTTGCGTTACACTTGCCGACCCTCGATTAGCAAGCACTTGCTTGTCGTCTTTGAATCTCGAAAAGGTCCGCTGAAGGTCCGCAAAAGGCAGGTTTAGATGCTCGACCAAATTCGCATAGTGATGGTAAACACAACGCACTCTGGCAACATAGGCGCGGCAGCACGAGCCATGAAGAACATGGGGCTGAGCCGTTTATACTTAGTTGATCCTATTGCCAGCATAGATGAAGACGCAATCCAGCGTTCATCTCGTGCCGACGACATCCTGCGCAACGCTGTTATTTGCCCAACCTTAGACGATGCCATCGCTGATTGCGGCTTGGTGGTAGGCACGAGCGCTCGTAGCCGTCATATTCCCTGGCCGCTAATGAATCCTCGTCAATGTGCAGCGAAGGCGGCAGAAGTAGCCGTAAATAATCAGGTGGCCTTGGTCTTTGGTCGAGAATCGCGTGGGTTAACGAATGAAGAACTGCATAAGTGCAACGCACATGTACACATTCCAACCGACGAGGAATTCTCGTCGCTGAATGTTGCCCAAGCCATTCAGGTGATGGCCTATGAGCTGCGGCTGGCGGCCATTGGCGACGTACACGAGGATGCGCAGTGGGGTGTTAGTTGGGATTATCCTTTGGCGACCCACGGGGAGTTGAACGGTATGTTGCAGCATATGGAGAAAACTCTCATTGAGATTGGCTTCCTCGACCCCAATACTCCTAAGCAGCTGATGCCTCGTATTCAGCGATTGTTCCAGCGTGCTGCGCCGGACAAATTAGAAATTAATATATTGCGCGGCATGTTAGCGGCCGTTAGTAAACAAACTGCGCTAGTACCCGTTCAAGATACCTCGGCTGCGGATAAGCCGGAGGCTCAGGATCAACAAGAGGATTCGTTGTGAGTTTTAAACAATTTCGTGAAGACATTGCCTGCGTTTTTGAACGTGATCCTGCGGCAAGAAATACGTTTGAGGTGCTGACAACCTACCCGGGTGTTCACGCTATTTTACATCATCGAATTGCTAACTGGTTATGGCATAAAGGCCTTAAGTGGTTGGCGCGTATGCTGTCGACGTTTAGCCGTTGGATGACCGGCATCGAGATTCATCCCGGAGCCACCATTGGTCGTCGCTTTTTCATTGATCACGGCATGGGCGTAGTCATCGGTGAGACGGCAGAAATTGGCGATGACTGCACGCTCTATCACGGAGTAACACTGGGCGGTACCAGTTGGAAGAAAGGCAAGCGTCATCCCACTTTGCTAGATGGTGTGGTTGTTGGTGCGGGTGCCAAAGTTCTTGGGCCGATTACCGTGGGCAAAGATGCTCGCATCGGCTCTAATGCTGTGGTCACTAAAGATGTACCGGAAGGCGTCACTGTGGTGGGTATTCCTGGTCGTATCGTACGTAAGGCTGCGGCAAAAGCATCGTCTGAAGTGGAAGATCGTCGTCGCGCGATTGCTGCGAAAATTGGCTTTGATGCCTACGGTATGGCCGACGAAATGCCTGATCCGATTGCTCGTTCGATTCATAATCTTATGGACCACATGCACGCTGTTGATGGCAAGATCGACAGTATGTGCCGAGCGTTGAATCGCCTCGGTGACCATACTTGTGATGAAGCGCTGCCTGAGCTTGAGAAGGAGACTTTCGTTTGCCTGCACGAGCGCCTAAAGCGTGATGAGGATCCGGTATTGCCTGATAGGGCGGACGTTGGGGATGAAAAGCCAAGCGTTTAGGTTGTCGGTAATCTCCAAGTAAGCAAGATGCATTTCAGGTCGGTTATAGTTGACTGAAATAGTAGGGCATCCGCATAATGCTTCTCAATTACTGTTTTTAGGAGTCCCTTATGCGTTTGACGACCAAAGGCCGTTATGCGGTCACCGCGATGTTAGACTTGGCGTTGCATGCCAGTCGCGGCCCGGTAAGCCTGAATGATATTTCTGGTCGTCAGGGTATTTCGCTGTCTTATCTAGAGCAGTTGTTCGCTAAATTACGCCGCAGTGGTTTAGTTGCTAGCGTGCGTGGTCCGGGCGGTGGTTATCGTTTAAGTCGCGAAGACACAAGCATCAACGTTGCTGAAATTGTTGATGCCGTTAATGAATCAATGGATGCCACCCGTTGTAATCGCAAGGGTGATTGCCAAGAAGGCCTAGAGTGCTTAACGCATCATCTTTGGTTGGACCTGAGCGATCAGATCCACAATTTTTTAAGTGATATCACTCTAAATGATTTGATAGAGCGTCGTGAAATCCAAGCCACCGCAGCCCGTCAAGACGAGCGCGCCAACAGCCGCATTGATCTATTGCTGAGCTCCGAAGGTTCTAACTAAGTTTTGTTCAAGCGGTTAGCTTAGTGATGGCGCAGTTCGAATCAGCACTTGACCTTACAGGCGTCATAAGCAAAATGGCGCCCTAAACCACGCAATTGCCTTGCCGAACAGGTCGACCATGATATCTCTCTATCTCGATTACGCTGCTACTACTCCTGTTGATCCTACTGTTGCCGAACGTATGGGGCAGTGCCTCACACTTGACGGTAATTTTGCTAATCCGGCGTCTCGTTCGCATCGATTTGGCTGGCAAGCGGAGCAGGCGGTAGAGGTTGCTCGTCGTCAAGTGGCGGATTTAATAAGCGCCGATCCGCGCGAAATTGTTTGGACGTCTGGTGCAACAGAAAGTAATAACTTGGCCATCAAGGGCGTCGTTGAATGGTTGCGTCGAGAGCAGCCTAGTCGGCTGTTGCATATCGTGACCTCGGTTATTGAACACAAGGCCGTCCTCGATACCTGCGCTTATTTGCAGCAATACCATGACGTTGATGTTACTTGGTTGAGCCCTGACGCCGATGGCTTAATAGATCCACAGCAAATCGCAGACGCATTGCGTGACGATACTTGCTTAGTGACTTTAATGGCGGTGAATAACGAATTAGGCACTATTACTGATGTGGCTGCGATTGCGCAGTTACTGAAAAATCATCGCGCGTTATTGCACGTCGATGCTGCTCAAGCTGTGGGCAAAATGGCAGTGAATGTTAACGACTGGCAGGTTGATCTGCTGTCGATATCGGCACATAAGTTTTACGGTCCTAAAGGTATTGGTGCTTTGTATGTGCGCCGTGATCCGCAAGTGAAGTTGGTTGCTCAAATGCATGGAGGTGGCCATGAACGTGGTATGCGCTCGGGCACTTTGCCAACGCATCAACTGGTCGGTATCGGTGAAGCTGCGCGTCTTTGCCAAGCGCAACTAGAGACAGATGAAAACCGCATTCGTGCATTGCGTGATCGTTTATGGCGGGGCATTCAGGCGCTAGATGACGTCTATATTAATGGTCATATTGATCAGCGTGTTGCTAACCATTTGAACGTGAGTTTCGGTGGTTTAGATGGTGAAATTTTACTGGCGTCTTTGGCGAAAGTAGCGGTGTCATCGGGTTCTGCCTGTACCTCGGCCAGCGTCGAACCGTCATATGTTTTGAAAGCCATCGGTCGCAGCGATGTACTTGCCCACGCCGGTTTACGCATGAGTGTGGGGCGTTTTACCACTGCTGACGATATTGATAACGCCATACATGAGATCACTCGAGTAGTGACCTTGCTGCGTAGTCATTGAAACAAGCAGTCGTCAATTGTTACTAGGTGAGCGTCATGCGTACAACTTTCATGAAAATCTGCGTATAATCCGCGGGTTTTAACCCTATAACTTCTCTTAAACACACAAATGGAGCTAAAAAATGGCTGTTGAACGTACTCTGTCGATCATCAAACCAGACGCTGTTGCAAAAAACGTAATCGGCGAAATCCAATCTCGTTTCGAAAAAGCTGGTCTACAGATCGTTGCTGCTAAGATGATCAAGCTGGACGACGAAAAAGCTGGCGGTTTCTACGCTGAACACTCTGAGCGCGGCTTTTTCAAAGATTTGGTTGGTTTTATGACTTCAGGTCCTGTTGTTGTACAGGTTCTTGAAGGCGAAGGCGCAATCGCTAAAAACCGCGATCTAATGGGCGCTACTAACCCTAAAGAAGCAGCACCAGGCACTATCCGCGCTGACTTCGCAGAAAGCATCGATGCAAACGCTGCACACGGTTCTGATTCTGCTGAATCTGCTGCACGCTAAATTGCATACTTCTTCGCTGCTGACGAAATCTGCCCACGCTAAGTGGCAGTTTACG
The DNA here is from genome assembly GCF_034111725.1 of Thalassolituus sp. Classification (GTDB taxonomy): domain Bacteria; phylum Pseudomonadota; class Gammaproteobacteria; order Pseudomonadales; family Oceanobacteraceae; genus Thalassolituus. The sequence continues at coordinate 11,485 of NZ_JAWUWR010000079.1, forward strand.
GAGGGGGCAGGAGCTCCTTCCGTTTCTTCCGTTCAGGATGCGCCACACCAGGTAAACACTGATGACCGATACCCCCGAAAAAATTAATCTGTTGGGCTTGTCGCCCGCCAAAATGGAAGCCTTCTTTGCTGATTTAGGTGAAAAGCGTTTTCGTGCTCAGCAAATGCTGAAATGGATTCATCAGTTAGGTGAGGCTGATTTCGAAAAAATGACCAATATGGGCAAGGGCTTGCGCGCCAAGCTTGCTGAGGTCAGCGAAATCCGACTGCCGGAAGTTGTGTACCATGATGTTTCGAAAGACGGCACCCAAAAGTGGGTGATGCGCATGCCGGGTGGCAGCTCGATTGAAACCGTCTACATCCCCGAAAAAGAGCGTGGCACCCTGTGTGTTAGCTCGCAGATTGGTTGTGCGTTGGATTGCAGTTTTTGCTCCACGGGCAAACAAGGTTTTAACCGTGATCTTTCCGTTGCTGAAATCATTGGCCAAGTATTTGTTGCAGCCATGAGTTTCGACAAGCCGGGGGAGCGTCGCGAACGCAAAATTACTAACGTCGTCATGATGGGCATGGGTGAACCACTGTTGAACTTCGATAACGTGGTCGATTCTATGAACCTAATGATGGACGATAACGCTTATGGTTTGTCTAAACGTCGAGTGACGTTAAGTACCTCTGGCGTTGTTCCTATGATGGATAAACTCGGTGACGTTACCGACGTATCTTTGGCGGTATCGTTACATGCGCCAAATGACGAATTGCGTAATCAACTCGTACCAATCAATAAAAAATATCCGCTAAAAGAATTGATTGCCGCTACGAATCGTTATTTGAGTAAGCTGCCGGACCGTCGTAAAGCAACCATTGAATACACTATGATGGAAGGCGTTAACGATGAAATGGAACACGCGGTTGAATTGTCAGAATTAATGAAACAAGTGCCGTGTAAGATTAACCTTATTCCGTTTAATCCGTTCCCTAATTCGGGCTACAAACGCCCAAGTAATAATCGCCTCTATCGTTTTCGCGATTATTTAGTAAACCAAGGTCATATTGTTACTATTCGCTCCACTCGTGGTGACGATATCGACGCCGCTTGTGGTCAGTTGGTAGGTCGTGTTGAAGACCGTACTCGCCGCAGCGAACGCTACATCAATGCCATTCAATTAGACAATGTAGATTCAGAACAAACCCAAGAAGGCCCATCGCTATGACAGGACGTGTGTTAGCTCGTTGTCTATTAATTTGCCTACCGATTTTCTTTCTTGCAGGGTGTGTGACTGTAACGGAAAGTCGTTTTACTAAAAAAGAATCTCCTGAAAAATCAGTCGAGAACTATACCCAGCTGGGCATAGGGTATTTACAAAAAGGGCGTCCTGATTGGGCCCGTCAGCGTTTGCAAAAAGCGTTAGCGGTTAATCCAAATTATGCTCCAGCGAATGATGCTATGGGTATGGTTTGGCAAACCGAAGGTGAGTTGGATTTAGCCGAAGAATATTTTCTGAAGGCAATCAACGAAGATAAAACCTTTACCTTAGCGCGTCATCATATTGGCCGTTTGTATTCGCAATTAAAGCAATCCGAAAAAGCCCAAGAGAATTTGCAAAAAGCAGCCGACGATCGTTATTACGATAATCGTCCGGGCGCTTACAATGATTTAGCGTTGAATTTTTATCGTATGGATAAGAGTCAGCTAGCTATTGATGCGTATTTGCAAACCTTGCGTTTGGCTCCTTACAACGTGGATGCTTTAGTTAACGTCTCTACATTATTGTTCGAAGCACAAAATTACGAAGAGTCACTAAAGTATTTCGACCGTTTCGATCGTTTAGTACAGCGTAATCAAACCCGTCATACGGCCCATAGTTTGTGGCTAGGAATTAAGTTGGTAACCATCCAGCAAAATACGGCGCGTGTGATTGAGTTTGCTACAGAGTTGAAGCAAAACTTTACAACTTCGACCGAATATCGTTTGTACCAAGAATCATTGTCAGGGCACGGTGCATGAATAAGAATCAGCCAAATCCAATCAAACGTCGCGTCAGTCGTAAAATCTGGGTAGGTAATGTGCCTGTAGGCGGTGATGCACCGATTGCAGTGCAAACCATGACAAATACCGAGACCACTGATGTGGCTGCAACGGTTGCGCAAATTAAACGTGCGCAAGATGCCGGTGTCGATATTGTGCGCGTATCCGTGCCGTCTATGGATGCCGCTGAAGCCTTTGGTAAGATTCGTAAGTTGGTCGACGTACCATTAATTGCTGATATCCATTTTGATTACCGTATTGCCCTACGAGTCGCGGAGTTAGGTGTCGATTGTTTGCGTATTAACCCTGGTAACATTGGTCGTGAAGATCGAGTGCGGGAAGTGGTTGAAGCGGCACGTCACAACGGTATTCCGATTCGTATCGGGGTCAATGCTGGTTCGTTAGAAAAAGACCTGCAAAAGAAATACGGTGAGCCGACTCCCGAAGCTTTGGTTGAGTCAGCTATGCGTCATATCGATATTTTAGATCGTTTGAATTTCCCTGATTTCAAACTGAGCTTAAAAGCATCCGATATTTTTATGACGGTAGCGGCTTATCGTCAGATCGCAGGCCAAATTGAGCAACCATTGCATTTGGGTATTACCGAAGCGGGTGGTTTACGTGGCGGCACAGTGAAGTCGTCTATTGGTTTAGGTTTATTGTTGTGGGACGGTATTGGCGACACTATTCGCGTATCGCTAGCAGCGGATCCGATTGAAGAAGTTAAAGTCGGCTGGGATATGCTGAAATCGTTAAAACTGCGTTCGCGCGGTATTAACTTTATCGCCTGTCCGAGTTGTTCACGTCAAAACTTTGATGTGATTAAGACAATGAACGAGCTAGAAATGCGTACCGAAGATATTCGTACTAGCATGGATGTCGCAGTGATTGGCTGTGTTGTTAACGGCCCAGGCGAAGCCAAAGAAGTCGATTTAGGGTTAACCGGTGGGCAGCCTAATTTGGTTTATATTGATGGTAAGCCAGCGGAAAAACTCACCAACGACAATTTAGTCGACGACCTCGAGCGTTTGATTCGTGCGCGTGCGGCAAAGCTCGCTGAAGAGCGCAAAGACATTATCGCAACCGACGTTTAATTTGGGTTGCACTAGGAATTTAGATCGAGTTTATGGCTAAAAATATTCAAGCAATTCGCGGTATGAACGACGTTCTACCTGCGCAAAGCCCTGTGTGGCAGTACTTAGAAGGTACTGTAAAAGACGTTCTTGCTGGTTACGGTTACGATGAAATTCGTATGCCGATTTTAGAGCAGACGGCGCTTTTCAAACGCTCTATTGGTGAAGTCACCGATATCGTTGAAAAAGAAATGTACACGTTTGAAGATCGCAATGGCGATAGCCTGACGTTGCGCCCAGAAGGGACTGCTAGCTGTGTTCGCGCTTGTGAAGAGCATGGTTTGCTGTACAACCAAACTCAGCGTTTGTGGTACACCGGCCCGAGGTTCCGCCACGAGCGTCCGCAAAAAGGCCGTTATCGTCAGTTCTTCCAAATTGGTGTTGAAACCTTTGGTATGGCGACACCGGATATCGACGCTGAAGTTATTCTAATGACCGCACGTCTTTGGCAGTTCTTAGGTTTAAGCGACTCAGTCACTTTGCAGTTAAATACCTTAGGGAGCAACGAAGCGCGTGCACGCTACCGTGATGCCTTGGTTGAATTTTTAAGCGAGCGCAAAGATCAGCTCGACGAAGATAGTTTACGTCGCCTAGAAACCAACCCATTACGGGTGTTAGATAGTAAAGATCCGCAAACTCAGGCGGTATTAGTTGGTGCGCCGGAACTTCACGACTATCTCGATGACGAAAGTCGCGAGCACTTTGCCACGTTGCGCGATATTCTCGATAGCGCTGGCGTCCAGTATGAAATCAACCAGCGTTTAGTTCGCGGCCTTGATTACTACTGTAAAACCGTATTTGAGTGGGTCACTGATAAGCTTGGTGCGCAAGGTACTGTGTGTGCTGGCGGTCGTTATGACGGCTTGGTCGAGCAACTAGGTGGTAAGCCAACCCCTGCGGTCGGCTTTGCCATGGGCGTTGAGCGTCTTATCTTATTGCTTGAAACGCTAGAATTGATTCCACCTGAAGTGTTACAAACGATCGACGTGTATGTTTGCGGCGTAGGTGTTGGAGCAGATAAAGCGGCACTTCTGTTGTCTGATCGTATTCGTGGTGAACAACCTTGGCTGCGTGTCCAAACCCACTGCGGCGGCGGCAGCTTCAAGAGTCAGATGAAAAAAGCCGATAAAAGCGGCGCCCATTTTGCGTTGCTGTTAGGCGAAAGCGAAATCGCTGATGGCAATGTAACGGTTAAAGATATGCGTGGCGGTGCTGACCAGCAGACACTGGCTCAAGCCGACGTTTCGGCTTGGCTGGCTGAACACGTAAACTGAACAACTAACATATTAATAGAACAACAACGGACTCGTGTTGGGGATAAATAAGCATGACTGAATTGCGTACGGATGAAGAACAAGCAGAAGCGTTAAAAAAATGGTGGTCAGACAACGGCGCGGGCGTCGTAACTACGATTGCTGTAGTTGCTGCCGGCTGGTTTGGTTGGGGTGCTTGGCAAAATAATCAACAGCAAACTGGTGAAGCTGCTTCTGCCGTTTATAGCCAATTGGTTGAGCTATCTGCGCAACCGGCAGAAAGCCAAGATGCTGCTGCCAAAGCAGAAATGCAAGCACTGGCTGAACAACTAAAAGGCGAGTACAGCAGTACTTCTTACGCTGACTTCGGTAGCTTGTTTATTGCTCGTTTTGCTGCTGACGCTGGCGATTACGACAGTGCCGTTGCCGAACTGACTGCACTGATCGCTAGCGCTGACAAAGGGCCAATAAAATACATTGCCCAAGCACGCTTAGCCGCTATTTTAGTGCAGCAAGAGAAACTGGATGAAGCATTAGCGATTGTTACTAATATCCCTGATCCAGCTTACGCGCCGCAATTTGAAGAAACCCGTGGTGATGCTCTGTTCCTGAAGGGTGACAAAGCGGCGGCCCGCGAAGCTTATTTGCGCGCTTTAGGAGCTGCTCAAGAACTGGGTATTAATAATCCAGCGTTGCAACGTAAGGCTGATAGCTTGGCTATCGCTGGAGACGCCTAATGCGTTTGCTTCTTGTCCTGATGATGTCTGCCCTTGTGGGGGCATGTTCAAGCCAGTCGGTTAAATCACCTACGCTACCGGATACGGATGGCAGTGTTGATTTATCTGTGAGCTGGCGCGCCACCTTAGGTAACGGGCCAGGAAGCAGCTACACGCGTTTGAAAGCCGTTGTGCAAGACGACACCGTCTACGCAGCAGATACATCGGGTGTTGTGTCTGCTTTGAACTTAGAGAACGGTCGCGAGCGCTGGAGCACACAATTGGATTTCGCCATTTTAGGTGGCGTCAGTGTTGCTGGTCAGCAGTTATTTGTAAGCACGAATGACGGCAGCCTAGCGTGCCTGGATACCGCGACGGGCGAGGTCGTTTGGACCACGCAATTGAGCAGTGAAGCCGTGTCACCTGCATCGACTGACGACGCCCGCGTGTTTGTGCAAACGGTCGATGGCCGTACCTCGGCGTTTGAACGTATTGATGGTAAGCAAGCTTGGTCGTATCAAACCGCTGCGCCGGTGTTAACCGTGCGAGGTACGGGCGCGCCCGTCGTGCTAGAGCAATTAGTCGTTACCGGTTTTGCTACTGGTAAGGTGGTGGGTCTAGATAAAGCTCTGGGTATTCCTCGTTGGAATGTACGCTTAGCATCCCCGGATGGTCGTTCTGAATTAGAGCGCTTGGTCGATGTTGATGGCGCACCTGTATGGGACAACGGTATTCTCTACGCTGCCGCGTATCACGGTAAAATTGCGGCGATTTCTCAAATGGGCGAAACCATTTGGGAAGAAGACGGTTCTAGCTATACCAGCCCAGAGTTGGCGCTTGGTAGCTTGTATCTGACCTTAGACGACGACAGCATTCAGTCATACGACATGATGAATGGTGCTAAGTCTTGGAAGCAAACTGGTTTAATGGGTCGCGAAGTCGGACAGGTGACTGCCATCGGTACGCAATTAGCGGTCGCTGATGGTGAAGGCTATGTTCATACCATGAGTCAAGTTGATGGCCATATAACGGGCCGTATTTTGTTACGTCCTCGTCCCATTCATATGAGCTTTCCAAATCAGGGCGAAGCCACTAACTGGCGCGTACTACGCGGTAAAAATTTTGGTATCCGTAGCACGCTAGTCGCGACGGATGTTGGCTTATTGGTATACACCAATACCGGTGAGCTATTGTTATTGAACGTTGAGTCTTGATTCGCGCTTAACGCGCGGATGAGAATGAGACTTTATATATGGGCAGCTAGGGCTGCCCGCAATTCGTGATATTTTTCTGAGGGTTCCTGAAGATGGTTCCTGTCATAGCGCTGGTCGGGCGTCCGAACGTTGGTAAATCGACATTATTTAACCGCTTAACTAAAACCCGTGATGCACTGGTTGCTGAGATTGCTGGATTAACACGCGATCGTAAATACGGTGAAGGCAAAGTGGGTGAGTATCCTTTTATTGTGATTGATACCGGTGGTATTAGTGGGCAAGAAGAGGGTATCGACGAGGCAATGGCCTCGCAGAGTTTTCAAGCGATAAAAGAAGCCGACATCATATTTTTTATGGTCGATGTGGGTGCTGGTATTACTGTGGGTGATCGCATGATCGCCGATTATTTACGTCGTAGCGGTAAGTCTGCGTATTTAATTGCGAATAAAATCGACGGTAAAAACCCAGATGTTGTGCTTGCCGAATTCTTCGAATTAGGTATGGGTGAAGCGATTCCGATTGCTGCTGCGCATAACCGTGGTATCACCACATTAATCGATTACGTGATGGAGAAACTTCATCCTAAAGTCGAGCCAGAAGAAGAAACCGGTTATCTACCGGATGAAGCTGAGCGTGCCATTGAACACGAACAGCTGAATATTAAAGGCACCAAAATTGCCGTAGTAGGCCGTCCGAACGTTGGTAAATCGACACTGATTAACCGCTTCCTAGGTGAAGATCGTGTTGTGGTATACGACGAAGCAGGTACAACTCGTGACAGTATTTATATTCCGTATGAACGTCATGGTCAGGATTACACCCTGATTGATACGGCGGGTATTCGTCGTCGTAAAAACATTACCGAAGCGGCCGAAAAATTCTCGATTATTAAAACACTGCAAGCCATTCAAGATTGCCATGTGTGTATTTTAGTTTTGGATGCACGCCAAGGTATTGTTGAACAAGATTTACACATGCTGAGCTTTGTTTTGAACTCAGGTCGTGCATTGGTTATCGCCATCAATAAATGGGACGGTATGGATGCCGATGATAAGCAGCGTGTAAAAGATGAAATTGATCGTCGTTTTGGCTTTTTAACCTTTGCCGAAATGCACTTTATTTCTGCCTTGCACGGCACGGGTGTCGGCCATTTGTATGACTCTGTTGATCAGGCTTATGCATCAGCGATGGCGAAATGGCAAACCAATATGCTGACTCGCATTTTGGAAGATGCCGTTGGTAGCCATCAGCCACCGGTGGTTCGTGGGCGTCGACCTAAGTTACGTTATGCTCACCAAGGTGGATCAAACCCACCAATTATCGTGGTACACGGTAACTTAGCTAATGACTTACCCGAAGATTATCGTCGTTACTTAGCCAATACTTTCCGTCGCGTATTAGAAATTAAAGGTACGCCGATCCGTTTTGAATTCCGCCAAGGTGAAAACCCATTTGCGGACAAAACTAAGGAAGTTAAACACAGTAGTCGTCGTCGTGCCGAAGCTGTTGAACGAACGGCAAACGTGCGTAAGAACAAGATTGAGAAAGCGCGTAAGCAGTTGAAAAAGACCTACCAAAAACCGAAAGGTTGAAGTAACGCCGCTTCGGATTGAATTAAAAAACCCGCTTAAATGCGGGTTTTTTAATTCAGGGGTCGTGTTCGTTTACTTGCCAGTAAACTTTGCTTCACGGCGCTGCATAAACGACATCACGCCTTCACGTGCATCGGCGCTGGCAATGATGTCTGGCATGTCATCAAATACATGAGATAGCGCCATGGCATCGCCTTCAATGCGCGCCAGTTTGGATGAACGCAATGCTGCCTGCACACCTAACGGTGCTGCTGCCGCTATTTTTGCTGCGATTTCGTGTGCTTTATTTGCCAGTTCATCGGCGCTACAAAGTTCTTGTACCATGCCCCAGTCATAGGCTTGCTGTCCGGTAAATTCATCGCCGGTTAATAGATACCGCTGCGCTCGTCCCCAGCCAATTTCTTCGGGCAAGCGCACGGTGCCGCCACCGCAAGGGTAGATGCCACGTTTAACTTCAAGTTGGGCAAAACGAGTTTCGGGTGTGGCTATACGAATATCGGTATTGAGTAACAGCTCTAGACCACTGGTGTAGCACAGACCTTGAGCGGCAATAATCAGCGGCTTGCTTAGATGTTGACCGCTAATGCCATAAGGGTCGAGTTCATCGTCTGCTAGCGCTGGCATGACACCCTTGGCGAATATTGGTGCCCATTTATCGAGTTCTAGCCCCGAGGTAAAATGTTTACCGTTGGCGAGCAAAATACCCACCCGCAATTCAGGATCATGTTCGAGCTGATAAAGAGCTTTGGCTAAACGTTTAAACGTATCAACGTCGAGAGCATTGTATTTTTCAGGACGATTAAACGTCATGGTTAAAATATGTTCGCTGGCATTAATCAGTAAGCTACTCATGGTGTTTATCCTTTAAAACCAGTTGTCTTGCATATCTAAACAAGTGCGATCAAAGCTCGTTAATAAATGCGCTTGATGTTCCACTTCTGGCAACTCCCACAAAATAAAATAGCGCGCGGCTTGGATTTTTCCGGCCATGAAATCGGTATCTTCTTTTGATTCAGAATTGCCAAAGGCTGATACAGCCTTTTCAGCCATTTCTAACCACAGCCAGGCGATAATGCACTTACCCATCATGTCGAGATATAGCGCAGAGTTGGCCAAGCCTTCTTTTACTTTTCCGCTTTGCAGTGCAGAGCCTAATGCCAGTGTGGTTTGCATTAGGGTGTTGATGTGTTTTTGATAGACCCCGACTAGTTCGCTTAGCTCGCTGTGTTTACCGGCAGCATGCATCGTTTTTTGAATACGTTTTAGCAATAGCTTTTGTCCTGCGCCGTTTTCTTGCCACAGTTTGCGACCTAATAGATCCAACGATTGAATACCGTGTGTGCCTTCATGTATTGGATTTAACCGGTTATCGCGATAACACTGTTCAACAGGGTACTCACGGGTATAACCCGCACCACCTAAGACTTGAATCGCAAGATCATTGGCACGTGGGCCATAAAACGATGGAAAGGATTTCACTACCGGAGTAAGTAGATCTAGCAAGCGTCCGGCATCCTCATCGCTCCCAGCTTCTTGCTCATCGACTAAACGTGCTGCAAGCATACATAACGCCAGAGAGCCTTCTACATAGGATTTTTGCGCTAGCAGCATACGTCGTACGTCAGCGTGCTCGATAATATTGATCTGTTTACTTTGTGGGTCTTTCTCGTCAGGACGACGGCCTTGAGGACGATTTCGGGCGTAATCGAGTGATTCCATATAACCGCGATAACCAATAGCCGCAGCGCCTAAACCAACCCCTATGCGAGCTGCGTTCATCATTTTGAACATGTAGCTCAGTCCTCGCCCAGCTTCACCGATTAGATAGCCGTGACAGTCATCTTTTTCGCCAAACGACAGTACCGTTGACGTGGTGCCACGATAGCCCATTTTGTGCAGTAAACCGGCCAATTGCACATCGTTGCGTTGGATGGGTTCTCCGGCCTCATTGGTGATGAATTTAGGCACCAAAAATAGCGAAATGCCTTTAACGCCTTGTGGCGCTCCCTGAATACGCGCAATAACCAAATGTATAATGTTGTTGGTGATGTCTTGGTCGCCGCCAGAGATATACATCTTCTGGCCTTTAATACGATAGCTACCGTCCTCGTGAGGAATGGCTTTAGTGGTTAAATCGCCGAGTGATGAGCCGACGTCTGGCTCAGTTAACGCCATTGTACCGGCACTGCGGCCGTCGAACATTGCTGGTAGGTAGCGACTTTTTTGTTCGTCACTGCCAAAGGCATTGATTAAGTTGGCGGCCGCCATGGTTAAAAAAGGGTAGCCAGCGGTTGATGGGTTCGCGGCAGTGAAGTATGCCATACACGCGCTATGAACCAAGGCTGGCAGCTGCATGCCGCCATCGTCATAACAATGACGGGCAGACAATAATCCTGAATCAGCAAAATGTTGCCATGCAGTTTTTACTTCTGGAATGGTGGTAACGCGTTCACCATCAAACTGTGGCTCGTTGGCATCCGCCTTCGCGTTATGCGGTAAAAAGTAATCGGTAGCAATACGTTCGGCAGTGGTCAGCACGCTATCAAAAGTGGTGCGGTCGTGTTCTTGATAAGCAGGTAACTGGCAAAGTTCTTCGGCGTTGAATACGGTATTCAGTAAAAAATCCATATCCTTCGAGCTAATAAGTTGCGGCATGCGTGTTGCTCCCGATAAGCGTAAAGCCAAAAAGTCTGGCGTCTTGTCTCTTTTTACCAGTATCGGGCTTGTCATGCCGACTGGTAATTGTCAATATAGCCACAGATAAAGCCATTAGTGACAGATTATGCAAAACATCGTCGTTGTAGGATTTCATAAAGCATTGGCATCGGCTATTACCGGTGTCGCTGACTTATTGGGCTTGGCCGGTGTTTCTTGGAATCGAATTCAAGGTGAAGAACCCGAGCGTTTATTTAATGTGCGTATTGCCAGTCCTGATGGCGAGCCTATTCGTTGTATCAATGGCTTGATGCTTGGTGCACACATGAGCTACGACCAGATTACCTCCGCGGACGCTTTGATCGTGCCCTCCATTGGTGGTGTATTTGAAGAAGTGTTAGCGAATGCAGCCCCTACGTTGGAATTACTACGCCGCGCAGACCGCAATGGCTGGGTTATAGCGGGCAATTGCACGGGTAACTTTCTGTTGGCCGAAGCCGGAATTCTCGATGGTCGCAGTGCGACGACACACTGGGGCTTTAAAGAACAATTCGAACAACGCTATCCTAAGGTTGATTTAAAAGCGGATCAGCTAATCACGCGCGATGCTCATATTTATTGTGCGGGTGGTGGCTTAGCTTGGTTCGATTTAGGTTTGCATATTATTGAGCGCACGGAAGGTTTTGAGGTCGCTATCCAAACTGCAAAGGCCTTCGTTATTGATTATCGCCGTGACAGCCAATTAACCTATTCATTGATGCGCTTAGCGAAACCGCATAAAGACGATCTAGTGAAAGACGTGCAGGCATGGTTGGATGAGCACTATTCTGAAACCGTGACCGTCGAGGCGCTTGCCGACCGGTTTAATGTGTCCAAACGTACGATCATTCGTCGCTTTAACTCTGCCCTTGATATGCCGCCAAATACCTACGTGCAGTCGATCCGTATCGAGGCTGCGCAAAAGCTATTAGAAGAAACTGAACGCACCGTTGATGTGGTCATGAATGATGTAGGCTACGATGATGCGAGTTCATTCAGGCGTTTGTTTCGCAAGAAAACTGGTCTTACACCCACAGAGTATCGTCGCCGCTTTAGCCGCCGTTTTTAGTTTGAGTAGTCATGAAACGTATTCTTCAATGACCAATTAAGCATAAAACGGTATCCTGCCTCTCGAATTATTATGGGGCAGTGTAATGAGTTTTTTACGACAGAACGCTGATTGGCTAAGCATGCTTTTTTTAGCCGCCATCTTTGTTGCTTTCCCGCAGATAGACTTAGCTATTAGCGCTACTTTCTATGATCCTGTTAGCCATTCTTGGCCATACGCTCATCATCCTGTTACGGATTCTATTTACGCCTTATTTCGTTATGCACCCCATGTAATCGTACCAACACTTTTGATCGTGATTGGCCTTACGTTTGTTAAAAGGGGAGTGGATGTTAGGCAGCGTCAGCCGTGGCTTTTTCTGTTACTGGTTCTACTTATTGGCCCAGGTATTATTGTTCATGGTGTGTTCAAAGAGGGTTTTGACCGCAGTCGCCCTAAAAATATTGAACAATTTGATGGCCCAAATACCTTCACCCCCGCATTTGTTATTTCCAATCATTGTTCAAAGGGCTGCAACTCATTCGTTAGCGGCCATTCGGCTATGGGCTTTTGGTTTATTGCCTTTGCGTGGGTGCTGCGTCGCCGCAGTTGGTTCTGGTTTGGGATAGCCGTTGGGGCGGTTGTTAGCGCGACGCGCATTGTTCAGGGAGGGCATTTCTTGAGTGATACGATATTTGCAGGCTACGTTTGTTACTTTACCTGCCGCGCGTTGGGATACTGGCTTCTAGGATTTAGCAGGCCAACATAACGTTACAATGTCCTGACAAAAGTAACTCTTGGCGCAGGATGTTACTTTTATGGCCATTAAGGGCCTGTTTTACGGTATTGAGTTGGGTAGAATGTGAGAATAGGTTCTGACATAGGATCCTTATCTCCACTTTGCCCAGCGTCAGCTGGGTTTTTTATTTGTGACACAGCTGCTGTGTTTTTGGGTGGCCACAGATGCAGCCACCTTTTCTGTTCGCTGAAATTGCGATTACTGCGCTTCGATGCCGACCACCAACCAAGGTGAGTCGTCGCTGTTCAGATCTCGCTCTAAATGCCAAACATCGAAAATACCATCTTCTGATTTTTCTAACTCGTCGCGGCAGCGTCCCTTAAATAAGATACTGATATGACGAATGCCATCGCTTTCTTCAGCGCGCACAATCTCAGCTTCAAGATCAAGTACTTCGGTCTTCGGTGGCACCATCAAACGATTACGCTGCGCAGCTAACGCGGAATAAAGGTCAGTGGCCACATATTCACGGATCAAATCAAGGTTGCCGTCATTCCATGCTTGCTGCACTAAGCGGTAGTGCTCTAGCGAACCATCAATAAAGCCACGAATATCGAAGTTCTCTGGCAGATCGATCGGAGCTTGGTGGCTATCATCTTGATGGTTATTGCCTTGAAAAGAAGACGCGCTGTTCGTGTCTGGTGTTTGATCAAAGTTCTGTCTTGCATGTCCGGCATGTGCTGGTTGCGGCCCGCGCATACCTTTTAACAAACGCATTATGACGAAGAAGGCACCTGCCAACAGTAAGATATCCATCAATTGAATGCCTTCAAATGCACCACTGCCCAACAGGTAAGCGAATATGCCACCGGCAAGTAAACCACCCAGCATGCCACCCATAAGTCCGCCTTTACGAGCTGGCTGATTAGATGCAGGCTGCGAAGAGGGCTTTGCTGGTTGAGCGTTCTTGTAAGGTGTGCTGAATGTTTTGCCAAAGCCGCCACCGCCAAAGCGCTTAGCTTGAGCCTCCCCACTGACGCTGATTAAAAATATAAATGCAGAAAAAATGGTCAAAAAGGTCTTCATATTAGCCTCATCATTGAGCAGGGAGATAACCCTAGTTCTTGTATGGATAAATTCGTTGCTGCGGTTTTGCCGCATGTCAGTGCTTTGATGTTAACGCAAAAAAAGAATGAGTGTGCACTTGTTAATGTGTTCGAGTGTTAAATAGACGCTTTAGTTTCCCTCCGTTATTGATCGTCTGAGCTTGTTATGTCGAGCTGCCATTTCTCTATACCTTTTGATTTTTAATCAGTCGGTTTATCAATAACCTCGACGTATACTAGCGGTTTTATATTTAGGGTTTCTTATGCGCTTGCAGTGGCACATATTCTGTCGAGTTGTTGATAATTTCGGCGATATCGGTGTGTGTTGGCGCTTAGCTCAGCAGCTCGTACGCGAGCACCAGCAAGTGCTGACCTTATGGGTTGACGATCTCAATAGCTTCAACGCGATCTGCCCTAATGCCTCCACCATAGCGGCAGAGCAAATCGTCAACGGAGTGCTCGTTAGGCATTGGCAAGAAATTATAGATGTTAGCTTAGCTACGCATGCAGATGTGGTTGTTGAAGCGTTTGCATGTGATTTGCCCGAAGCTTGGTTGGCGAGCATGGCGCAACGCGAACCGCAGCCGCAATGGCTTAATCTTGAGTACTTAAGCGCTGAAGCTTGGACCTTAGATTGTCATCTAGGGTGTTCGCCATTAGCGGGTATGCAGCGGGTGTTTTTCTTTCCTGGCTTTGCGGCCGGAAGTGGCGGCGTTTTAATCGACAATGAATTACTCGCGACAGCAGAGAAATTAAAATCTGCAACGACTCAGCAAACCTTCCTCGCCTCGCTGGGTGTCATTGAAGAAGGTTTATTTGAGCGCCGTATTTCTCTCTTTGCCTACGAAAATCCAGCGGTCGAAACACTGTTGACGGCGTTGGCTAACGATCTAACTACCAGTCACTTATTGGTGCCAACGGGTCGAGTGACTGCCGATGTAGAACGTTGGTTGGGCAGGGCATTGATAGAGGGCGTTTCGCTGCAGCGCGGATCGCTAACCATTACCGCTTTGCCTTTTATGTCGCAATTAGAGTACGACGGCCTATTGGCGATCTGTGACTTTAACTGTGTTCGTGGCGAAGAATCCTTTGTGCGCTCTCAGGTGCTCGGAAAGCCAACGCTGTGGCACATTTACCCTCAAGATGACAATGCTCATATCGACAAGCTAGAAGCGTTTTTAGAGGTGTATTTGGGTAATGTTGACGCAGATTTAGGAGGCCATATTTCAGCCTTGAGTTTGCATTGGAATCAGGTGCATAGCGCTAATGGTGATTGGCCAGCCGTGTTGCAACACCTGCCAATTTGGCAGCAACATGCCGAGGGCTGGCGACAACACCTTATGTCTAACGGTGACCTTGCATCAAATCTGGTGACGTACGTTAAAAACAGAGTATAGTGCTGGCGATTTTTCTTTAATCGGTAACCGCTATGAAAACTGCTCACGATTTTCGCATCGGACAAGTTCTGAGCCTGAATGGCCAAGCTTGGGTGATCTTGAAAACTGAATTCAACAAGTCGGGTCGTAACTCAGCTGTTGTAAAAATGAAATTGAAGAACTTGATTACTGGCGCTTCTCAAGAACCTGTTTTCAAGGCAGATGATAAGTTAGAGCCTATCATCCTAGAACGCAGCAAGGTGACTTACTCGTATTTCGCTGATCCTCTTTACGTCTTTATGGACGAAGAGTACAACCAAGTCGAAATGGAAAAAGAAAATCTAGGCGAAGCTTTACCATACATCATCGATGGTATGACCGAAGTGTGTGAAGTGACCTTCTACGAAGGCAAAGCAATCAGCATTGAATTGCCAACCACTATCGTGCGTAAGGTTTCTTACACTGAACCTTCAGCTCGTGGCGACACCAGCGGCAAGGTCATGAAATTGGCAACACTAGAAAACGGTACTGAAATTCAAGTCGCATCATTCATTGAGATTGATGAAGACATCGAAATCGACACTCGTACGGGTGAATTCAAAGGCCGTGCTAAAAAATAAGCTCGCTTTTGTTTTGCCATAAAAAAACGCCAGCCGATGCTGGCGTGTTTTATGTGAGCTTACTTGTCGTTTTAACGCTTAGGTAAAACGCGATTTCAGTAAATTCAGGCAACACCCATCGCTAAACCAGCAACTGCAATTCCAGCACCGGCGATGCGACGGCTCACATCCGCGGCTTTATTGTGGCCTAACATAGCTAAACCAAAACCAATGGCATGGAGTAGGGCTGTCGCCAGAATGAAGCCAGCACCATAGGTGAATAGTGTGCTCATCATCGGCATTTCTGCACCGTGTGCTAAGCCATGAAATAGCGCGAATGTTCCTGCGACTGCTCCAGCAATAACAGCCGAGCTGCGTACTTTGAATGCGATCATTGCACCGAATGCTACGACTGAAGCAATAATCATAAATTCGGTAATCGCCAAGCTAGTACTCACACCAACAATGGCACCTACGGCCATCACGGCAACGAAGGTAACCGGCGTGGCCCAACGAGCAGCACCGACTTGTCGTGCCGACCAAAGGCCAACAGCGAGCATAGCCAGTAGGTGATCCAAGCCCATAAATGGATGAGCAATACCGGCACTAAAGCCGCTAGTGCCATGACCCGTGTGGGCGAAAGCGGCGGCGGGTAGTAACAGTGCAGCCGCAGTGATGATGATTTTTTTCATACATTTCTCCATTAGAATTTTTAGTAAATTCAAACTTGTTAAAATCAGCTTGGCGTTTAAACCACGGCTTTTGCAGGTGGTAATGTTTTTTGCTCTAACATGCCTTCGGTAATAATAAATTGGATAATGTCATCCAATCCTTCTGCCTTTTTCAAATTAGAGAAAACAAATGGACGCTCGCCGCGCATCTTTTTGGCATCACGATCCATTACGTCGAGTGAGGCACCAACCAGCGGCGCTAAATCAGTTTTATTAATCACCAATAAATCCGAACGGGTAATACCTGGGCCACCTTTACGTGGGATTTTATCGCCAGCGGATACGTCAATAACGTAAATGGTCAGATCGGATAATTCTGGGCTGAAGGTCGCACTGAGGTTATCGCCACCGCTTTCGACGAAAACTAAATCCAAGTTTTCATGGCGCTTCATTAATTCATCAATGGCGGCCAAGTTCATCGAGGCATCTTCACGAATGGCGGTATGCGGGCAGCCACCGGTTTCAACCCCCATGATACGATCAGCCGACAGCGCTTCGTTGCGGGTTAAAAACTCGGCATCTTCTTTGGTGTAAATGTCATTGGTGACGACAGCAATATTGTAGTGATCGCGCAACGCGGTACAAAGTGAGCGTAACAAGGCTGTTTTCCCCGAGCCAACTGGGCCGCCAACACCAATGCGTAATGTTTGTTTTTTCATTAAATAACTCTCCGTTGAATCTTACGCCCGTTCACGAGCGGAACAAGCGTGTGTATTGGGTTTCATGTCGTGCACTGGCAATCGCCAGTGCCGGTAACGAGCCGCCGATATCATCTTCATCTACCTGCATAGCCGTTGCTATCGTTGCGGGTATTAGGCGCTGTAAATCACTTAATAATTGCTGCGCTTGGGTTTGCCCAAGCGGCACTAATTTAGTAGCCGCGGCGATTTGATTTTCTAACCAGCTCCATGCTAATCCGGTTGCCGCGGCATTAAATGGAATACCCCATTGCACCGCGGGTAGGGCATAGAGAGCGACATAACTAATGCCGCTTTCGCATTCTGCTACGGCGGCGGGTAAAGGTACTTCAATGGACTTTAATACTCGCACTAAGGCTTCGCCCATGGCGGTATCGGTAAGGCGCAGCTCGCGGGTTTCACGGCTGGCCAAAATTAAATCATTCCATTTTAACCACTCATTTTCATCGCCAGCGGCAATGGCGTGCATCGCACCGTGCAATATCGGCAAATCAATAAGAGCGATGGTTTCTTGCAATTGAATCGATAACCAATCGCGCGTCGCTTGCATGTTTGTGACCCAGCCACATTCCACCGCATATTCCAGACCTTGAGAAAACGCATAACCACCCACTGGCAGGCTCACACTCGACAGCTGCAATAAACGCAGTAAAGCCGGTGTGCTTAATTCTTCAGTAGGCAGGTTAATGGAATTAGTGGTCATGGTGGTGGTGGCCCCCGTGATCATGACCGCCATGACTATCATCGTCGTGGCCACCATGATTGTGCGAATAGCCCGGCGCATAAGCACCCGATTCCGGCACAAATACCGCTTCTTCATGGCTAACAATTAAGCCCAATAAATGCAGCATATCTTCCAGTACATGATCCGGTTGAATGCGTAACCACCGGTCGCCGACTTCAACTTTTACATGACGGTTGCCAAGGTGGTAGCAGGCTTTGGCGAACGCTTGCCAATCATCGCAACTGGCGTGGGCAATGGCTTCTACGGCACCTTCGATTTTTATGATTTTGCCACAGGTGGCTTTTAAATATTCGCCCACCAATAAGGATTTGCCGCGCTCTAAAAATAGGCGTACTTCTTCACCATCGGTACTGGTTAATTTTAACCGACCACGGTCGCGCTGTTCGTAAGTTAATACGACCGTTGCACTAACCGGATCATGACAATGAGTACCGAGGCGCTCGTAGACTTCCAGCATGAAGGCTGTCCTTTTTAAAATAAGTTGTATAGCTGTGCCAGTGGTAGTTCGGTTGCTGGCTCACACGTCAGCAACTCGCCATCGGCACGTACTTCATAGGTTTGAGGATCAACCGTAATGGTTGGCATCCAATTGTTTAATACCATGTCGGATTTACGAATATTGCGCGTATTTTTGCACTCAGCCAGAGTACGGTGTAATCCGAGCTTAGTACCCACATCGTTCTTTAATGCCGCGCCCGAAACAAAGGTTAAACTGGTGGCGGCGGCGGCACGTCCAAGCGCTCCAAACATCATGCGATAGTGCACGGGTTGTGGCGTTGGAATCGAGGCATTGGGATCGCCCATCGGCGCGGCTGCAATCATGCCGCCTTTGATAATCATCGATGGTTTAACCGCGAAGAAGGCCGGTTTCCACAAGACTAGATCCGCTAATTTACCTTTTTCGATAGAGCCAATTTCGTGCGACATACCATGGGCAATGGCCGGGTTAATGGTGTACTTAGAAATATAACGACGGGCGCGGAAGTTATCAGCGCCGAGTGTTTCGTCCTCAGGCAATAAACCGAATTGGGTTTTCATTTTATGCGCGGTTTGCCATGTGCGCGTAATGACTTCACCGACCCTTCCCATGGCTTGGGAATCGGACGAAATCATGCTGAAGGCACCACGGTCGTGGAATAAATCTTCGGCAGCGATGGTTTCTTTGCGAATGCGCGAATCTGCAAAGGCAACGTCTTCAGGAATGCTGCTATCAAGGTGGTGACACACCATTAGCATATCGAGATGTTCGTCTACCGTATTAGCGGTGTAAGGGCGTGTTGGGTTGGTTGAAGACGGCAATACGTTCGGGTAGCCACACGCGCGAATAATATCCGGAGCATGACCACCGCCAGCACCTTCGGTGTGATAGGTGTGAATAACGCGATCTTTAAATGCGCCAATGGTGTCGTCAACAAAACCCGATTCGTTCAAGGTGTCGGTATGGATCGCCACCTGCACATCGTATTTTTCTGCCACGCTTAAACAACAATCAATCGATGCTGGGGTGGTGCCCCAATCTTCGTGCAGTTTTAAACCACAGGCACCGGCTTCGAGTTGTTCTTCTAGAGCGGCGGGTAGGCTGGCGTTACCTTTGCCGAGGAAACCAAAGTTCATCGGTAGGTCGTCGGTGGCTTGCAGCATTTTGCCGATATACCACGGGCCAGGTGTACAGGTCGTTGCGTTGGTGCCAGTGGCTGGGCCAGTACCACCACCTATCATAGTAGTGACGCCGCTCATTAAGGCTTCTTCGACTTGCTGTGGGCAAATAAAGTGAATATGGGCGTCGATACCACCGGCGGTTAAAATTGAACCCTCACCGGCAATCACTTCAGTACCTGGGCCGATAATAATGTCGATATTATCTTGGATGTCGGGATTGCCGGCTTTACCGATGGCAAAGATGCGGCCATCTTTAATGCCGACATCACCTTTCACAATACCCCAGTGATCCAGCACCACGGCATTGGTAATGACTAAATCCACCGCGACGTCGTTGGTGTATTGGCTTTGGCCCATGCCATCACGAATGACTTTGCCGCCGCCGAATTTTACTTCGTCGCCGTAGGTGGTGAAGTCTTTTTCAATTTGAATAAAGAGTTCGGTGTCGCCTAAACGTACGCGGTCGCCCTTGGTCGGGCCAAACATTTGCGCGTATGAGGTGCGATCCATGGTTTTCTTGCTGGTATCTTGGCTCATGCTGATTCTCCATCCAAACTGCCCATCACATCGCCACGGAAACCGTAAACTTTACGGTCGCCCACATACGCCACTAATTCCACTTCGCGGCCTTGGCCCGGTTCAAAACGCACCGCCGTACCAGAGGCAATATTTAGCCGAAATCCTTTGGTTTTTTCACGCTCGAACGACAGCGCCATGTTGGTTTCATAAAAGTGATAATGCGAACCCACTTGCACCGGACGGTCGCCAGTATTCTCGACCCGTAGCGTAATGGTCGGGCGGCCTTCATTAAGAAGGATATCGCCTTCACCGACGATAATTTCACCTGGAATCATGCTTCTTATCTCCGTTTTTCAGTAAAAGCCTTGTGTGCGAAATGAGTACAGGCGCTTTTAAACAATGGGTTCGTGAACAGTGACTAACTTAGTCCCATCGGGAAAGGTCGCTTCCACTTGTACTTCGTGGATTAACTCAGGCACGCCGGGCATAACTTGATCAGCCGTCAGCAGGGTTTTGCCGTAGCTCATTAATTCGGCCACGGTTTTACCATCGCGTGCGCCTTCAATGATTTCCATCGAAAGATAGGCCATGGCTTCTGGATAATTTAATTTTAAGCCGCGATTAAGCCGACGTTCGGCTAATAAAGCTGCGGTAAAAATCAGCAGCTTATCCTTTTCGCGTGGTAGTAATTCCATCATTCACCTCGGTGTTAATAACTAGCGCATGAGCGCCAAATTAAATGAATTTAAGTCGCCCAAATGCGTGGTGCACAGGCAGGTCGCTGTAATAAATGTGGTCGGACGAGTGACCAAGCGGCGACCAATAACTGGCGTGCTTTTTCGCTACAGGTGCCCAGATAACGCACAGTTAATATTTCACCATTCAACGTCACACCGGCGAGTTCGTTGTCGCACAAAGCCTGCAATGCGCCCATCAGATCGTCGGGTAACGGTGCGGAAAATGGCCCAGCGACTAACAGCCCGTGTACTGGATGGCCGCGAAAACCGGCTGCCGCATTGAGGTGGCTATTTTGCTCAGGCGATAAATTCAGGCGTTCGTTAAAAATTAACCGCCCTTGATTATAAAGACGTAGCCCTTGTTTTAAATGCGTCGTTTGCCCTAGGTCGTCGAGCCGCGCTTCATTGGCGGGCAAGCCCAGACTGACAATATCCCAACCGATAAAGCGGCTGTTTTTGCCTAGGCGCACATTGGTTTGCAGGCGCGCGCGCGAAGAGGGGAAGAGAATCGTCTCCAGAGGCATCCATTCCAGTACGGCATCGTCGTCTATTGTTAGCTCTACTTGCTGTTGTTGCAGCAAGCCATCGCTGCGTGCGCGATAGACCCGACCAGCACCGGGTGTGGTAATCAGTGCATGACTGTGTGCTTCGGCATGAGCGCTGATGGCAAGAAAGTCGCCTGACACCATGCCACCCGGAGGATGAAGCAAATACACATGGGCGCAATCTGGGCCTTCGGGATAAAACGGTTTTTGCACGTACAGTGGACCGTTGTGCTCACTGCGAACTAAACGCGAGCCGCGTTCGGTGCGACGAAAACCGAGACTGAGCGAAGCACGCCAGCTCGAGGCATTGGTAATATTTAAATTCGGTGGCGGAACAGGCAGATTCAAGCCGTTTCTCCTGTGCGGCTGAGCAGCGGTTTGAACCTTAGGTAGGAACGTGCGCCGTTATATTGCAATCACTTTACAACTGTCTCAGGGGGGAGGCAAACCCATAGATGATTTAAAACTGGGCGCAAAGTTGCCAATTAAAAAAAACTGGATGATTTTATGTAAGTTATTGAAAATTAGAAGGTTTCTATCAGATTTTAAGGCGCAAATTAATGCTGAACGAAAGAAGATAATTGCGATTCAGGTATCGCTATTCGAGGACTGTTAATCAGGTAGCCGTGTGGCTACCTGATTAGCAATAGAGCTTACATTACCCGCATACCCGGCTGCGCACCGTCATGTGGTTCTAGCAACCAGATGTCTGATCCACCCGGACCAGCAGCCAGTACCATGCCTTCGGACATGCCGAACTTCATTTTGCGTGGTGCTAAGTTAGCGACCATCACCGTTAACTTGCCTTCGAGGTCTTCTGGCTTATAAGCCGATTTAATCCCCGAGAACACGTTACGCAGTTCGCCATTGCCGATATCCAAGGTCAGTTGCAGCAGTTTGTCCGCGCCTTCCACGTGATTGGCTTTAACGATACGAGCAATACGTAAATCGACTTTAGCAAAATCTGGAAATTCGATGGCTTCAGCAATGGCTTCAGAACCGTCTTCGCGAGTGGCTGGGCCTTTGGCTTTTTTCTCGTCCTTTTTACTACCGTCTTTTTTTGCGTCTTTCTTTGCAGCCGTTTTGTCGTCTTTTTGTGCTGAAGTACCGGCTTCTTTTGCCAAAAGTTCTTGGGTATCGAACAGGATGGCGTTGACCTTGTCCATTTCGGCACGATTTAACATTGGCTTAAACTTGTTAATGCTATGACCCAAGAGAATGGCGCGGTTATCCCACTGCAAATTATCAAGGTTCATAAACTCACAAGTTTTTTGCGCTAATTCTGGTAATACTGGAGCAAGGTAGGTCATCAATTGACGGAACAAGTTGAGTGCTACCGAGCATACATCTAAAACTTCTTGTTCACGGCCTTCTTCTTTGGCCATCGCCCAAGGCGCTTTTTCTTGGATGTATTCGTTAGCGCGATCGGCCAGTGTCATGACTTCTTTCATGGCACGACCAAACTCGCGTTTTTCGTAGAAATCAGCAATCACATCACCACGATCAATAAAGCTTTGCAGCATTTCTGGCTCGGCACATTGGCTGCTTAACTGACCACCGGCTTTCATAATAAAGCTAGCGCTACGGCTGGCGATGTTGACCAGTTTATTGACGAGGTCGGAGTTTACGCGCTGTACGAAGTCTTCTAGGTTTAAATCGAAATCATCGATGCTAGAGCTTAATTTTGCCGCAAAGTAGTAGCGCAAATAGGTTGGATTTAAATGATCCAAATAAGTACGGGCGGTAATAAAAGTGCCGCGCGATTTCGACATCTTTGCGCCGTTAACGGTGACAAAACCGTGCGCGTTTACTGCTGTCGGTGTGCGGTATTCTGCTGCCGTGAGCATCGATGGCCAAAACAGCGCATGGAAGTTAATAATATCTTTGCCGATAAAGTGATACACCTCGGCTTCTGAACCGACCTTCCAGTAATCGTCGAAGTTTAAATCGTCACGACGGTCGCATAAATTTTTAAAGCTGGCCATGTAACCAATCGGCGCGTCGAGCCAAACGTAAAAATACTTGCCCGGCGCATCTGGAATTTCAAAACCAAAATACGGTGCATCGCGTGATATGTCCCACTCTTGCAGGCCGCTATCTAGCCATTCAGCCAACTTGTTAGCCACTTCGTCTTGTAGCGTGCCAGAGCGTGTCCACTCTTGTAAAAAGCTCTGGAATTCAGGCAATTTAAAAAAGAAATGCTCGGATTCTTTTTCAACTGGGGTGGCACCCGAAATAACCGAAAATGGGTTTTTTAATTCTGCAGGGGTATAGGTTGCACCACAGACTTCGCAGTTATCGCCGTACTGATCACCAGCGCCACACTTAGGGCATTCGCCTTTGATGTAACGGTCGGCTAAGAAAATCTCTTTTACCGGGTCGAATAGCTGTTTGATACTGCGCGTGGCGATATAGCCTTTATCGCGACAGGCTTTGTAAATCTCGGCCGATAGCACACGGTTTTCTTCACTGTGCGTGCTATGAAAGTTGTCGAACGCAATTTGGAAATCGGCGAAGTCTTTTTCGTGCTCGGCTTTTACTCGTGCAATTTGTTCTTCTGGCGAAATGCCTTCTTTTTCTGCGCGTAACATAATCGCAGTGCCATGTGCATCATCAGCACAAACGTAAGTGCACTGATGACCACGCGATTTTTGAAAGCGAACCCAAATATCAGTTTGAATGTACTCCAACAGATGCCCAAGGTGGATAGAACCGTTGGCATAAGGAAGGGCGCTGGTGACTAGGATGTTACGAGAGTTCTGTGCGGTCATGACAATTCGCTACGGGTTGCTCAAAGAAAGGGCGCCATTGTAGCGGGTATTGCGTTCGGCTTCACGCCCAAGATACATCTCTTCGGGCGTGAAGTTATTAAGGCATGTTATTCGTGGTGATCAGCGACCCTAGGGTCGAGAGTCACCTTGGCGGTGCGGATAGTATTGTCTTTAATTTGCATGATCTCGATACGATAGCGGCCAATGAGTAAGCAGACTGGCGCCTCGGGAATGTGCTCGAGCATTTCTACAATTAATCCACTGATGGATTTTGGACCATCGGTCGGCAAATCCCACTTCAGCGCGCGATTAACGTCACGCACGTACGCAGTGCCATCGACGATAAAGCTGCCATCGTCTTGCGGATGTACATCAGGAGAACTGCTGGAGGCAACGTCGGTGGTAAATTCGCCCACGATCTCTTCTAAGATATCTTCCAAGGTACAAATACCCTGAACATCGCCATACTCATCAACCACCAGTGCAATACGACGCTGGTTTTTCTGGAAGTTGAATAGCTGAGTGTGCAGCGGCGTACTTTCAGGAATGAAATATGGTTCGCGGCAGATTTCTTCGATATCGGCTTTGAGATACTCACCCGATGACAAAAAGCGACTGATATTGCGGGTGTGCAAAATACCCACCACGTTATTGATATCACCACGGAATACCGGCAAGCGCGTATGTTGTGTGGTACGCAGTTGCTGAATCACTTCGCTGAGCGAATCATCTAAATCAATGCCCATTACCTCGTTACGCGGCACCATAATGTCGTTAACCGTCATCTTCTCTAAATCGAGAATACTGATCAGCATATGCTGGTGGCGCTTCGGGATCATAGTACCGGCTTCACGTACGACAGTGCGCAATTCTTCAGTGCTAAGGTTATCTGGGGTGGTGTTATTCACATCAATGCGGATGATTTTTAACAGCGCATTGGCAATGGTGTTCACGAACCATACAAAAGGGTGCAGAGCCCACTGCAATGGAATCAATAACCGCGCAGCAGGAAAGGCAATTCGTTCCGGCATGATTGCGGCTAATGTTTTCGGCGTTAATTCGGCAAAAATAAGGACCACCAAAGTAAATAAAATGGTGTTCACAAATACCGCAAGATCGGGATTGTCCGGCCACAAACGTTGGCTAATGATGGTGGCTAGCGCGGCTGCGGCAAAGTTAACTAGGTTGTTACCAGTAAGAATGGTGCCGATTAAACGATCGGGCTTTTCCAACAACTTAGAAGCACGCATGGCACCTTTGTGCTTGCTCTTGGCCATATGGCGCAAGCGATAGCGGTTGAGCGACATCATTCCGGTTTCAGAACTGGAGAAGAATCCTGACATAACGATCAGGAGAGCAAGTATGCCGAATAGCATACTTAAGGGGACGTCATTCAAGACGGTATCCTTTCATAATTTCGATCCCGCCATCATAGGGTGTAGGTCTCAACTGTCAACAGACAGAGAGGTTAGTCAGTGCTAAATCGCTTCAGCTCTGTCTATAGCGGCGATACATGCAAAATAACTTCGAGAACAAAGCGCGAACCGAAATACGACATGACCAAGAATCCTGTGCCAACAAGCGTCCAACGGCTAGCGATCACGCCGCGCCAGCCAAAGCGATAACGGCCAAACAATAATCCCGCGAAGACTAGCCAGCCGATGCAACCAAAGGCTACCTTGTGAATAAGGTGCTGGCCTTTAATGTCGATCACGTGTGGCCAACCAATAGCAAAGGCTGCGGTTAATAAAATCATGCCTAACCAGATCATTTCGAATAACAATACATCCATAGTTTGCAGCGACGGTAGCGCCTGCACTAGACCGCGGGTTTGATGTTTGCGTAAGTGTTGATCTTGCAACATCACCAGTACGGCTTGCATGGAAGCTATGGTGAAGGTGCTGTATGCCAGAATCGACAGCAAAATATGCCACGTTAGGCCGTAATTAAGGTCGGTGAAAATAACAACTTTATGAAAAATAGAGGCTGTTAATAAAACCAGGGCAGCCATCGGTAACAAGCCAATCAATAAGTTGTCGACTGGTTTGCGCCAGCTAGAAAATAGTAGCAGTAAGGTAATGACCAAGGAAATCAAAGAGCCCACTTGTAAAAAGGCCAAGTTGATTTCATCGCCTTTGAACATAGTGGTCGCTACGTAGCCGATGTGCAGAAGTGCAGCGATTGCAGTGCTGCTGCGCACTAATCCACGAGAATTTTGGCGGCGGCCAGTAGCCACTAACCATTGCACAAAGGCTGCAACAATATAGAAACCAGCAGCAGGGGCTGCCAATGCGAATCCAGACATTGTGATTCCTCAAAAAGATAGCCGCAGTGTCGCACATGGCGACACTCGGTAAAAGATGCATTAGCGGAGTTTGGGAGTAGAACCGCAACGCGCTATACTGCCGGCTGTTTTGTATTTGGCAGAGTCATCGAGATGTTTGAGAGCCTCACGGACCGCCTTGGCAGTGCCCTTAAAGGGATTACTGGCCAAGCGAAGTTAACTGAAGACAACATTAAAGGCACCGTACGCGAAGTGCGTATGGCCTTATTGGAAGCCGACGTTGCATTACCGGTAGTAAAAGCCTTCACCGATCAGGTGAAAGAGCGCGCTATCGGCACTGATGTAATGAAGAGCCTAAACCCAGGCCAAGCGTTTTTGAAAATCGTCCATGACGAACTTCAAGCGGTGATGGGGGAAGCCAACGAAAAATTAAACCTCGCCACGCAACCGCCTGCCGTTATCGAAATGGCCGGTTTGCAGGGGGCGGGTAAAACGACCACTGTTGCCAAACTGGCTAAGTATCTTGCTGAGCGCGAGAAGAAAAAGGTCATGGTAGTTTCTGCTGATGTGTATCGCCCTGCGGCGATTAAGCAGTTAGAAACCTTAGCTAAAGAAGTGGGTGCTCAATTCTTCCCATCTTCGGCTGATCAAAAGCCATTAGATATTGCCCGTAACGCTATTGATGCCGCTAAACGCGCGCATGTCGATGTATTATTGGTGGATACCGCCGGTCGTCTAGCGGTTGACGAAGCCATGATGGCAGAGATTCAAGCGCTGCACGCAGGTATCAAACCGATTGAAACCTTGTTCGTGGTCGATGCCATGACAGGTCAAGACGCCGCGAACACAGCGAAAGCGTTTAATGATGCTTTACCGCTAACCGGCGTGATTTTGACGAAGGCGGATGGTGATGCCCGTGGCGGTGCTGCTTTGTCGGTGCGCCATATTACTGGTAAGCCAATTAAGTTTATGGGTATGGGCGAAAAGGTTGATGCTTTAGAGCCATTCCACCCTGATCGTGTTGCTTCTCGTATTTTGGATTTGGGCGATATTCTTACCCTGATCGAAGAGGCTGAACGCAAGATCGACAAGTCGAAGGCGGATAAACTCGCTAAGAAGATGAAGTCGGGTAAGGGCTTTGATCTTGAAGACTTCCTTGATCAAATTCAGCAAATGAAAAATATGGGCGGTTTAACAGGCATGCTCGATAAGTTACCGGGTATGGGTAATATGGGCGCGATGTCCAAACAAACTGACGCCGCTGAAAAACAGTTCAAGCAAATGGAGTCGATTATTTTCTCGATGACCCCTGATGAACGTCGCTTCCCCGATAAAATTAATGGTTCACGCAAAAAGCGTATTACCTTAGGTTCGGGTACCGAAATTCAGGATCTTAACCGTTTGCTCAAGCAACATAAGCAAATGCAAAAGATGATGAAGAAAGTATCGGCCAAGGGCGGTATGGCAAAAATGATGCGCGCTATGGGCGGTGGTGGTGGAATGCCTCCCGGCGGCATGCCGCCTATGATGCGATAACTGTATTCATGATCCAAAAAACGGCTAGCCCATCGGGTTAGCCGTTTTTTTTGCCAAATAGCGATATTGTTTCGTATATGAATCTAATAATCTCATTATATCCCCCATTGTTTGTTTGGATGGAATGCTATGATGGCGCGAACTCAATCACCTACTGGAGGAGCAACTAGAATGAAGCGAACTATCGCTTACTTGTCATTACTTATCATTCTATGTCTTTCGTCGATTACCCAAGCCGCCGCGATGCGCCAGCAAGGCCAATGGTATGGCTACTGGGGTTGGAATAACGCTACTTACTCCGATAGTGATATCCATTTTAAAGGCGATGATCACGACTTCACTCTTTATAACGTTAGCGCACATGATCATCAGACCGAAGTGAGCGATAATGAGTTATTTCACTCGTACCTTAATCCATTTCGTATGACGATCCCCCAATACAATTGGCGCTTTGGTTATTTTGTTACTAATAACTGGTCTGTGTCTTTGGGCTTCGATCATATGAAATACGTCATGGTGCAAGATCAAACCGTCGATATTAGCGGCACCATTTCTAAGCCCGGATTTGAACGTACCGACCCAGCGCTGGGCCAACAGCAACTCACCGGCGATTTCCTAACCTACGAACATACCGATGGCTTTAACATGATTTCGTTAGAGACCGAAGGGTATTTGCCAGTATGGCAGTGGCAAGACAAGTTCGATGTCGCGCTATTCGCTGGTGGCGGCGGCGGTGTGCTATTTCCAAAAAGTAACGTAAAGCTATTAAGTGGTGAGCGTAACGACGAATGGCACGTAGCCGGTTACGCCTCGGTGGTGAAATTGGGTATCGAAGCCACCATTTGGAAACACGTATTTGTGCGCTTTTTAGGTAAATTCGGCTATGCCGATATGAGCGACGTACTCACCAGTAACAAAGGCGACAAGGCCGACCAAACCTTTTACTTCGATGAGTATATTGGCTCTGTAGGCTACCGCTTCTAAGACGTCGTTTTCTGGTAATCTACCTCCTAAGTTCAGTGTAGGGCTCAGAGGGGTAGATTATGTGGATTCAACGCACGATAACATTAGAGCCGTATGCTCGCGGTTTTCATTTAATTACCTCCGCAATAGAACAGCAACTTCCTGAATTAAGCCAAATTCAAGTCGGTCTGCTGCACGTATTTATTCAACACACCTCCGCTTCGCTTACCATTAATGAAAACGCCGACCCAACAGTGCGCGGTGATTTCGAGCGGGTATTTAATCGCTTAGTACCCGAGAATCAGCCTTACTATCAACACAATGATGAAGGCTCGGATGATTTGCCTGCGCATATTAAAACCAGCTTATTAGGACCATCGGTCACCATTCCGATTACCAATGGGCAATTAAATATGGGCACATGGCAGGGTGTTTATTTGTGCGAACACCGCGATTGTGGCGGCAGTAGGAGATTGGTGCTGACGTTGAATGGTGAGTGATGGCTATCTTTAATATGGATTTATACAGCTGATCAATGATTCAACCTGTGATACTTGATGCCATCCCATCGAGCCTTTCTTTTGTCTTTTCCCACTTTGGCATGACCTGATTCATCAGCCGATAAAACCGTTCGCTGTGGTTATGTTCAGCTATATGGCAAAGCTCATGCAAAATCACGTAATCAATACACTCACGAGGTGATTTAACCAGATGTGGGTTTAATGTAATTCGGCCATTAGGGGAACAACTGCCCCACTGAGTTTGCATCGTTAAAATGCGTAGGGGAGGGCAATCAGTTACCCAAAGTGCTTGTTCTAGCATTGCATCTAAGCGTTTAGCGAAGATTTCTTTTGCGCGTGCTTTATACCAATCTGCCAGTAGCGCTTTTACTTTTTCGGCGTTTTTAATTCTTACTGATACTTCCAGCTTTCCTCGAAGCAGTTTGACGCCCTGAGCTTGCTCCGGCGCTTCTATTACTTTTAGTAGGTACTGTTTGCCTAAGTAATAATGGCTTTCGCCACTGATGTATTGGCGCGGCGTAATGTGCTCAAGTTGTTTGCGAAAATCACGTAGTTTTTCATAGATCCAGCGGCTACGTTTTTTTACTGCACTGAGTACCATGTCGTTGTCGGCATCTTCAGGAGCAGAGACAATAACACGGCAATCTGGGTGAACTTTAATCAGCACTTTGCTCGTGGCTTGGGGGCGTTTAACACGCTCAAACGCAATCTGCTGGTCAGCGTAATGAAAGCTCATAAGCTGGCGGTTGGGTTTAATCGGTACGTTCATAGGTCGTTAGAGATCACTTAAGCCAACACGAGTAATTTGCACAATCATCTCCACCAGTTTCTTGGCTTGATCCATACCACCGCCAATGGATTTGCACTCCTTAAACAGTCGTGGCAGTAATTGCTTACGGATATCCGCTTCGATATTTTGTGGATTAATAGAGTTTTCCGTCACCGAAGTTTCTACCGCTTGGTCAATTTCAAACGCCAGCTTTATCCATTTATCCTGCACTTGCTGATCCGTGGTCATTTCGGGAGAGGCTAAAGCGTCTGGTAATACTTTTTTGAATACACCAAAGTAGGCCTGTGCATGACGATTTCCAGCAAACACATTCGGAATATCGTTTAAGCGTCTGTCTTGTACTTGCTCTTCAAACTCACGGAACAGCATGTACTGTTTTAACGGGTGATCGAACAGTTTTTCGGCTTCTTCAATGGCCTGACGCAGCAGTTTGGAAAAAGCCTCTTGAGCATAAGGATCGTCTTGCAAGCCTTGCTCGATCATTTTAGCGACACGGGTTTTAATGATGTCGGTTTCGTTGCGAGTTTTTTCCTCGCCCCAATCTTTCGGCTCTTGTTTCTGGCCCATTTTTCCCACTTCATAAACACCGCCAGGTTCTTTTACTTCGACACCAACCACATGTTTATCCAGCAGCTTTTTCACTTGCTCAGCATATTCGTCGTAATCAACTCGCTCGCCAGTATCTTGCTGAATCGTTTGGCGTAAGTTAGAAAGCTCTTTGACCGTCTGTTTATAGCGATGGCGATCATCATCGCTAAAACTCTTATCTTCATAAAATGTAGCGGATTGCAGAGCAATCTTTAAACAGCTTGCAAAGGCTGTTAGCGCCTCATAAAAATCTTCTCGTTTCTTCAGGTTTACATCAACCAGTTCGCTAGAAATACCGGCCAGAGGCTCCCCGCCAATCTCTTCAATTCGGGGCACTAAAACCTGACGTAACTGCTCAATGTCGTTCTTATTTTTTACGCCATCAAAAATCGCCCATAGCTGTTTATAAAGCTGCGGTAAGCGTTTGTACTCTGTACTCATTTGGTTGTACAAACCCGCGATATCATTAATGTCGTAACCACCTTGAGTACGAGAAGCCAAATCTTGATACTTTTGAATTGTTGTATCCAGCTCAGATAAAATGCCGCGATAATCAATCAGGTAGCCAAACTTCTTCACTGGATGTAGGCGGTTTACTCGTGCGATGGCCTGAATTAAGTTGTGTTCTTTTAGAGGTTTATCGATATAAAGCACGGTGTTTTTTGGCTCGTCGAATCCCGTTAGCAGTTTATCGACTACAATAAGAATTTTTAACGCATCATCGTTCTCAAACCGCTCAATCAAATGTTTGGTGTAAGCTTTTTCATCCTCTTTACCGACATTGTCTTTCCACCATTGGGTGACTTCCGGCGTTGTCGCTTCATCAACTGCGGTATTGCCTTCTCGCGTATCGGGAGCACTCATCACCACGGCCGATTCAAACAGGCCTGCTTCATCTAGGAACTTCTTGTACTTAATGGCAGAGGCCTTGTTCTCGCAGGCCAACTGACCTTTTAGGCCTTCGTTAATGTTTTTAACAAAGTGATTGGCAATATCCAATGCGATCAAACGGATACGATCGTCGGCTTCATATACCTGACCTTTTTTAGCAAATTTTCGCTTTAAGTCGGCTTTTTGATTGGCCGTTAAACCTTCTGTAATACGCTCAAACCAGCTATCAATCGCGCGCTCATTAACATCTAAATCGGGGATTCGCTCCTCGTATAGCAAAGGCGTAACGGTTTGATCTTCTACGGCGCGCTGCATAGTGTAGGCATGCACAATAGGGCCGAATTTATTTGTGGTTTTATCATCTTTTAATAGTGGCGTACCGGTAAACGCGACAAACGCCGCATTGGGCAATGCCAGCTTCATGCGAATATGATTCTCGCCACCTTGGCTGCGGTGACCCTCGTCAATTAACACAATCATATCGGCACTGTTGTTATGGCATTCAGGACGCTTGGTGGCCGAATTAAATTTTTGAATAAGAGAAAAAATAATTCGCTCGGTCCCTGAACCTATTTGCTCGGCCAGCCGAGTGCCTGAGGTCGCCATAGCAGCGGTTTTGTCTTTCGAGGTAGCCAGTTCGCCACCATTAGCAAAGGTTCTACTCAGCTGAGTTTCTAAATCAACCCGATCCGTCACCACCAATATTCTGCATTGCTTCAAAGTATCATGCAGAATCAACGCCTTGCTCAAAAATACCATAGTGAACGACTTACCAGACCCCGTGGTGTGCCAGATAACACCGCCTTCACGCCCTCCGGCAGAATTACGCGTATTGATGCGTTCAATCAGCCGTTTAATGCCAAACACTTGCTGATAACGGGCGGCAATCTTGCCAGCTTTTTTATCAAACAAGATAAAGTAACGGGTCATTTCTAACAGGCGCGCGGGGCTTAATAAACTAATTAATAATTTATCCTGCCCAGTTACAGCCAATTCACCACCGGCAATCAGATTTTCATACCAAGTTAAGTCTGACGTGGAACGGTGAGAAAATAAGCCAGTTACCTGTTCTGGTAAGAGCTTTTTATTTTTTATCGCAACCATTTCTGCATCAGAAGTATCTTCTTCGCGCCAAGCGGCCCAAAATTTCTTACTGGTTTCGCACGTACCATAGCGGCCATCAATACCGTTAACCGATAATAATAATTGGCTATAAACAAATAGCTGTGGAATTTCATCATGGCGTTGGTTGCGTAAGCTTTGCGAAATACCCTCATCTATCGTTGGGCCTTTTTTGCTATTGCCATCGGGGCGCTTGGCTTCAATAACAACCAAAGGAATACCATTCACAAAACACACAATATCGGGGCGACGACGATCCGCCGATGATGAACCGGCCCCACCAGAGCGAGTAATACTGAACTCCTCAGTAAAGGTGAAACTATTATTTTTGGGGTTTTGCCAATCAATTAATGCAACGGTCGGGTTGGCTTTACGGCCATCGACAAACTCAGTGACCGAAATACCGTATAAAAGGTGGTTATAAAGGCGCTCATTGGCATTTAATAGCCCCTCATTCAAGGCCGGGCTACACACCTCGGCAATGAGATTATCAATGGCTTTATCAGACAGCGAATGCACATTACCGGCATAGGTGAAGGTACGCTTCTTGAGCTCATCGCGCAGAATTTCACGCAACACAACCTGATCGTATTGATTGCCGCGCTTACGCAGAGCCTCTTCAGGAGAAAGAAACGACCAACCGAGATTAGTCAATAACGCCAGCGCAGGAAGCTTGGCACTGTATTCTTCCTGAAATTTTGGGACGCAATGTTCCATTCGTTATCTTTCCTTCTTCGGCGGTATCCAATTTAACAGTTCGTCGATGTCTTGTTCTCCTGCTTGCTCTTTTAGCTGGCGACGCTGTTCAGCAAAGCGCTCATACTCGGCGGAAGCTTTTTCATCCGCGTCTTTTTTACTGATTTTGCCTGATCCCGTCAGCACGTCTCTGTCATTAAATTGTAGAAACTGATCCAGCTTGATTTGCCAGTATTGTAAAAACACTTGTTGGCGTCGCTCAGCCTGATCTTCGGCAAAATCTAACCACATAGTCACAATGCGCTTAAGCTCTTTGATTTCAGGTTCCGTTATATAGTTTTTTGCTGTAGCAATATCGCCCTTGCTCAGATATTCAGTTAACGTCCGGGTCACCCATTGGCGAAACTGAGTGCCACGGGTGGAGCGCACCCGGTAGCCAACGGCGATGATCATGGGCAAACTGTAATGCAAACGTTTACGGCTAACCTTGCGACCACCTTCTGTTTGAACTTGTAAGTAATCCTTACAGGTTGAATTTTGATCAAGCTCTCTATCTTCGTAAATCGCTCGAATATGCTGGGTAATAGCCTGAGGGGTAACCTGATACAAATCCGCCATCGCTGCCTGCGATAGCCAGAGAGTGTCTGATTCAAACCGGCATTCAACGCGAGCGCAGCCATCATCGGATGTGAACATCACAAATTCACCCACCGGTGGTGAAGGTAGCTGATCTGTCATAAGCGGTTTTCTCTCGTTCGTTCAAGCATTCTATTTACCGCGATCCAGATGAAAGACTGAGCACAGAGAAAACTTCTTTGACAGGCTTCCACACATCAGCTGGCGTTCCATGAACAAAGTAACGATCAAAATCAGCTTTCCAACATTCCCGAATATTTTCTTCATTCGGTATAAAAAGTTCTGCGTTTGAAGTCGATCTTTGAGCGAGCAGTACCCCTAAAGTTACAGCATGCTCTGGGGAGTAATAGGGCTCTTCATAGTCAGGCAGTTTTGTTACTCCAAGCAATGGAGTGATAACTTTAGCGTCAGTACATCCTGATTGAATATCATCGTACACATCGTGTTTGAAGCAGAACAAAAACACACTAAAGAGCCTCAACAACATATATCCCCAAGGGATGTCCGCCTCAAGCCCTTGAGATAGTGAATGGTAGATTTCAAGGTGCCGAGTGAAGGTCTCAACTTCTCTCAGCGAAAGCTGATTTACTCGAATCAACTGACAGACAAAGCCAAAGGTTGACCAATCGGTATTACTCAAATCAGTCTTAGATAGTACCCCGCTGGAAGCCAGAAGGTTGGCAAAGTGCTCTACTGACGCCAACAGTCGATCTTCACCGTAACCGGCACGACCGCTGACTTCTGAAGGCAATTCGAATCGAAATTTTAAAAACTTATCGAGGTAACGTTGGGCGTCCACCATAGGGCCATAACTGTGGTTGATAGCGGCACGAAGTTGTTTGGTGTTGGTAACCAATACAAACTTCACATTCTCTACGTCAAAGGTATGTTTAATCACCTCGAGCATCTGAACAGCAAAGTCAGGGCGGCAGCGATCCAACTCATCAATAAAGATCACGATAGGTGAGTCTTTAGCCAACTCCGCCAGTGTGGATTGCAGCGCTTTCAGATTTTGTTTGGCTTTCTCATGGTCTTTTAGAACCGCAGCGACAGAAGCGTCGATGGCCTTGTTTGCCGAGTCCTGAAGATGCTGTTCCAAACCATCGGCGATGTCATCGGCGTTTTCTTTCAGTACATGGCTCACACCGGCCTTGAAAGCCGTTTGCAGGCCATAACGAACAACCGGAATGGCTGTTTTCAAAAAGCCTTGCTTCTTGTCGCCTTCGGGAAGCAAACCGGCTACAGCGGCCAGAATGGTCATCAGCGGATCATCCGCGTGATCTGCCTGAAACGCATCGACATGCAGCAACTGGTAGTTTTGGTGCTCGGTTTCGAACTTGTGAATCAGCTTTTGGCAGAACTCGGTCTTTCCCGTGCCCCAATCGCCATCGACGACCATAGGCGAGATATCAACTGGGGCGGTCAGTAGCTTGATCAAGCTTTCCGCAATACCAACCCTGTTAAACTCATCTCTGGACTCAAACGTCAGTGCTTCTTGCTCAGTCATCAGGCCACTGCCTCCTTATCGACTATTACCCGGCGCTTGCCTGTTAACAACTGCTGCATTAGGGCTTTTTTTTCTAGTTTTAAGATATGGAGTTTTTGTTGCAGGACGGTGATTTCCTGATCGGCGGTGGAAAGCACTGCGGCGATTTTTTGTTGTTCTGAGAGTGCAGGAATAAGTACTTTGATTCTTTCTATGTCTTTATTGCTAATATTTGGTTGTGCTCCACCAACGGCATCAATAAGTACGTTGTATTGTATTTTTGGCTGTTTAAATAGTTGAAATAGATAATTTTTTGAAGCCCTTCCTTTAATCGGTTCGAACTTACCAACGCGTTGATTTAAATAAGAGAAGGTGTTGAGGTTATACATACCAATTTTTCCAGTCGTGGCGCCAGACATGGCTATCAGTATGTCTCCATTGATTATTTTGAAACGATTAAATCTTGAGTCTTCGGATACAAATATTGAAGAGTCCATATTGATGGAGTAGTCAGGTTTGATATTAGATATTCGGACGACGGGAATGCCGCATTCTTTAAATTCCTCGCTTTTAAAGGCATTACCTCCAATAACTTTTACTGATTTTCCAAGATTTATTTCTTTCCACTCCCCACTAAACCTAACCCCATTTTCATCCAGCAAGCGCTTCTTGCCGGTGAGCAGTTGTTGCATCAGGGCTTTTTTCTGCTGCTGGCTGTTGACGAGCAGTTGTTCGGTGGTGGTGATGGCCTTATCCCAAGTGGAGAGGATTTGGGCGATTTTTTTTTGTTCGGGGAGTGGTGGAGTCAATAACCGGTATCGCTTTAACTCTCCAGAGTTTAAATTTGGCTTTCCGCCGCCTGCACACAAACGATTTACTTCAGCTACCCCACGATCTGAATTTATGTGTGTTGAAAGGTAGAACGAATCCAAAAAATCAGGATTGGGCCTTGCGATGAGGGTTGTGAATGTTAAAGCACCATCAAACTCTTCAGGTACTACACATGCTTCTCCAATGTTTGATCCAGTTCTTACTGCAACGACGTCTCCATGCCTTACTCTCTTTGACTTGTTTGAATCGGCAAAAACCTCGTCAATATAGACAACGGAGTTACTATTGAAATAATTTCGTTTAATATTTTGGTTTCTGATCAGTTTTGCACCACTAGCCCTCATAAATGGTGTAACTGAAATCGCTAAGCCAACTGCAATTTTTTTGCATAGAAACTGAAGTTCTTTTAACTCCCAACCCTCAGGCAACATATCCCAGTTCCTCCAAATACTCAGTCACTTCTGCCTCTACTCCCAATGCCCACCAGTAGGGCGCAAAGCTTTTTTCCACGCATTGTGCGACCAAGGCAATAAAGTCGGTGTAATCGTCGCTGCAATGGGCTTTATCCAGTGCTTGGTAGTAATCTAAACGCTGTTCAACTTCTATTACGGTGGCGGGGAAGCCTGCCTTCATGAGTTCAAGGTTCATTAGCAACCTTGAAGTGCGTCCGTTGCCATCAACAAACGGGTGTATTTTGACAAATTCACCGTGTATTCGTGCTGCGCGTTCAACCGGATGCAGGGTGTGGGCCTCGGTGTTGTACCAATCAATAAAGGCCTGCATTTGTTCAGGCACTTGGATCGCTTGCGGTGGTTTATGGGTGGCGCCAGAAATCAGTACGTTAATGTCGCGGTAGCGGCCAGCATTGTCGGCATCGATATTTTTTAATACTAATTGATGCAGGGATTTAATGGCCCTCTCGTCAAGCGGTTGCTGTTGGCTCACTAATTCGTCAACAAACAGGATGGCGTCGCGGTGATTAATGGCTTCAAAGTGTTCGCGCAGGGTTTTACCGCCAATGGTAATGCCTTCCAGTGCCACTTTGGTTTCTTTTAGGGTCAGGGTATTACCTTCAATGGCATTGCTATGATACGTCCATTGCAGCACTAGGTTTTCGTGCAGGTTGTTAACCACCTGCAAATCGAGCGGGCGGTATTCATCCAGCTTGGCTTTGAGCGCATCCAGCTTGGTAAGAGGGATATTAAGCATAGACTTGCTCCTTATCGCTGATACTGAGTCGAGACCACTGATCACTGATTGAGCTCAGTTCGACCATATTCCCGACGTCGGGAATATGGTCCGAGGTGGCATGTTGACTGACTCCGGAGGCGGTCAGTAATTGAATTCTTTGCTGCTCCATTACCTGCGCTCCTTATTGTGGGGTATCTAGGTAGCCGAGTTCGGCCAGATAGCCTGCCATTTCATCTTCTAAGCTGGCCAATTGAGCTTTTAATTTCTCGCGCTCGGCGCGCACGGCCATTAGGTCGATTTCTTTCTCTTCTTCAAAGGTATCAACGTAGCGCGGGATATTGAGGTTGTAGTCGTT
Source organism: Thalassolituus sp. (assembly GCF_034111725.1). GTDB lineage: Bacteria > Pseudomonadota > Gammaproteobacteria > Pseudomonadales > Oceanobacteraceae > Thalassolituus. Next base: position 49,275 of record NZ_JAWUWR010000079.1, read on the forward strand.
TTCTTTTATTTCATTCAGGCTGGCGACGTAGGCGTATTTATCGACGTCGGCACCGTTGCGATAGGTGGCAACAATTTTATTGATGTTGTCTTCGCTGAGTAGGTTTTGGTTTTTACCGGCTTTGAAATCACGCGATGCATCAATAAATATCACTGAATCGTCCGATTTGTCTTTGCTAAAAATTAAAATGGCGGCGGGTATGCCGGTGCCGTAAAACAGTTTTTCGGGCAGGCCGATCACGGCATCGAGCAGGTTTTCGTCGATGAGTTGTTGGCGAATTTTACCTTCGCTGGAACCACGAAATAATACGCCGTGCGGCACTACTACGCCCATCCTGCCTGTTTTTGGTTTTAACGTTTCGATCATGTGCAAAATAAAGGCGTAGTCGCCTTTGGTTTTAGGCGGTACACCGCGGCGAAAGCGGCTGAATTTATCGTTATCGGCGTCGTCATGACCCCATTTATCTAGGCTAAAGGGTGGGTTGGCGGTCACGATGTCGAACAGCATTAAGTCGCCGTTTTTATCCAGCAATTTAGGGTTACGAATGGTGTCGCCCCATTCGATTTTATGGTTGTCTTCGCCGTGCAAAAACATGTTCATTTTGGCCAGCGACCATGTAGAGCCAATGGCTTCTTGGCCGTAGAGGGCATAGTTTTTACTGTCGTGATTTTTGCGAACTTTGCTGCCGCATTTCATTAATAACGAGGCGGAGCCACAGGCCGGATCGCAAATGCTGTCGCCGGGGCGCGGGTCTAGTAATTCGGCGATTAAATCCGAGACTTCTGGCGGGGTATAAAACTCGCCGGCTTTTTGCCCGCCGCTAGCGGCAAAGTTTTTAATCAGGTATTCGTAGGCGTTGCCAATCACATCCAACGTGCCTACGCGGCTAGGCTTGAGGTTAAGTTCGGGTTTAGCGAAGTCTTCTATCAGATGACGAAGAATGGTGTTTTTTTGTTTTTCTTCGCCGAGTTTGTCGGTGTTGAAGGAGATGTCTTGGAACACGCTTTTTCCGGCGTCTTTGAGTTTAGTGCCGTTGGCTTCTTCAATGGCGTGTAGGGCTTGGTCGATACGTTCGCCGTTGCCGGGCTCGTGACGGTGCTCGTGCAGGGCATAAAAGCTGGCTTGGGGTGGCAGTACAAAGCGTTCGTTTTTAAGCATTTCGGTGATGAGTTCTGGCTCGTCGCCGTATTCTGCCTTGTAGCCATCGTAGTGATCCTGCCAAACATCGGAGATGTATTTAAGGAATAGCATGGTCAGGATGAAGTCTTTGTAGGTGTCGGCGCTGATGGTGCCCCGGAAGGTGTCGCAGGCATTCCATAGGGCTTTGTTGATGGCGTCTTGGTTGATTTTGCTGTTAGCGCTCATGGTGGTGTCGTTTATCCGTGTGTTCTTTTATTAGGGCCAAGTCGTTGGTTGGCCAAGTTTTGTTTACCTGTATCGGTGACTTAGTGGCGGCGATTCAGGTGTAGGTCTCTGGCTATTGTTCTCATCATCAGCTCGTTGTTGTTGATCAGCTGCTGCATTAATCGTTGTTCTTCGCGGAGGGTGTTCGCCATCGCAACAATGGTGCGTTGTTTGGCTAGTGGCGGAACAACGATGGGAGCCTCTTCTAGCACGCTACGGCGAATACTTTTGGTTAGTGTACCCTCAGCATTTTGTTCGAAATAGCGCTGAGCGGGTATTTGATTCAGCAACCAAGCAATGAATTCAGGCAGTATGCCCTGTTTCTTCTCATTTTGGCTTTTTAAGCGCACGACGAAGAAATGCGGGGCGGCGACGGCTTGTTTGTTGGTGGCGGCCAGTGCTGAGTCTATCGGTATGGCGTAGTTATGGTTACCGCGTGCGGCCACTAAAATATCACCGGTGGTGAGGTAGTCGGGGGTTCGTTTGCCGGTTAACTCGGTTTTTTGGCAATCAGACCAGCGAATGCCTTCTGCCAGCGAAACATCTTTCATTTGCACCACAACCACGGACGAATCGCTAACTTCAGGGATTTTCCCCCGAAACGGATAGCCTGCGTTGATGGTTGCGATCTGTTTTAGTTTCAAACCTATTCCAGTTCATAGTTAATGATGCAGAAATAATCGTTTGATTATGGTTGGATGTCAAGTTATGGTTGGTTCATCGTCTTTGATGCAAAAAAAGCAATCTAGAATTTGCACTGAAGCGAGTGTTTGGCTAGTGATGTATTTATCAATATACGGTGATGGTTGCCCTTGTGGCTCGCTATTACTTTCCACTACTGGAGCATGGAAATGACAGATGTCGATTTACCACAGCGTCCGGTAGCGTTGGATGACGTTTTATCCTTGCATGAGGAATTGCATCTGATCTATCGGTCTTTTGATTCGTTATATGAAATTGTCGAGTATCAACTGGTCAGCAAAGATGCGGCACTGGTTGCACCGATGGTTTGCATTATCAGAGATAGGTTCGCGCGAGCGGGGTTACGGTATGAGGATATGTTTGCGGTGCCGAATGGTGAGCAGATGTTTAAGGATGATTAAGTTTCGGTACAAAGAGGAATCGGATTATCTCAATTACTGCATTGGTAAAATGGGTGGTTGATCTGCAATAGCTTATAAGTATTAGGCGTGTCTTGTATTAGGCGACCGTAGCTCGGTCGCCTAATGGGTTGAGTTAAACTTTCGGCAGGGTAATCACGATTTGATTACCTTTGTTTTGTGTCTTAATACCGTCTTGTTTCAGAGTGTCGCTATAGCAGATGGAATTTTACAAAGCTGTTTTAATTTAATTAGGGTAATTTAAAAATTACACTAACTGCATCAACGACTGCTTGCTGTAATCTTCTAACTCGTCGTAGCGACCTTCGCGAATTTTAATAACCCACTCAGGGTCTTGCAGCAAGGCACGGCCAATTCCGACGAGTTCAAATTCATCGTTATTCATGCGTTGTTCTAATTCAGTAAATGATGCCGTCGCAACGCCTGATGCATCGACCATGTCGTGTTTTTCTTCATCGATAAAGCTGGCGGTTAAGCCAACGCTACCAACGGTAATCACTGGCTTACCGGTTAATTTTTTGGTCCAGCCTGCGAGGTTTAAATCTGAGCCTTCGAATTCAGGTTCCCAAAAACGACGGGTTGAGCAATGGAAGATATCAACACCGGCATTGACCAATGGCTTTAAGAAGGCATCCAATTCTTCTGGCGTATTCGCTAGGCGCGCAGAGTAATCTTGCTGCTTCCATTGTGAAAAACGGAAGATGATGGGGAAGTCTGGACCTACGCGTTCGCGAATGGCTGATACGATTTCGCAAGCGAAACGTGTACGTGCAACTAAATCGCCGCCGTATTCATCTTCGCGCTGATTAGTGCCTTCCCAGAAGAATTGATCGACTAAATAACCGTGTGCGCCGTGAACTTCAATTGCATCAAAGCCAATGCGTTGCGAGTCTGCTGCCGCTTGTGCAAAGGCTTCGACGACTTCGTCGATGTCTTGCTTAGTCATGGCGATGCCGCCTTCTTTGCCCGGGCGAACTAAACCAGAAGGGCTGTAACCAGGAACCGACACATCAGGCTCTACGCCTTCTTTGCGAACGGAACCTACGTGCCAGAGTTGCGGTGCTATTTTTCCGCCTTTGGCGTGCACGGCATCAACGACTTTTTTCCAGCCGGCGAGGGCTTCTTCGCCATAAATAAAGGGCACTCGTGCATATCCGTTAGCCGCTTTATGACCAATGCAGGTGCCTTCGGTAATGATTAAACCCACTTCATTTTCTGCGCGGCGTTCATAGTAAGCAACGTTGAGATCGTTAGGTACGTTGCCCGGTGAAAAGGTGCGAGTCATCGGAGCCATTACAATGCGATTGCGCAAAGAAAGTGGGCCTAGTTCGATAGGCTGAAACAAAGCAGCGTTGGAAAGGGCTTGCGTCATGTTAGCTCCATTACGTAGCGAAATTAGGTTGGTTAGGTAGGCCGTTAGCATAGCGCGGCGTTTAATGCATTTTAGGAGTGATATGTGCCATTTTGATAGGGTTTCTTGCAGACACTGTTCTAAAAACTAGCAAAAGCGTAGGTTAATACCGGCTTCGCCTATCAGTAGTAGGCATAGGGCTTAGGGCTGGTTATGCTGCGCAGAGTTTAGCCGCGACACTGCGGAACATTAAAGAGTGGAACTATGAAATTACAAAAGATAGATAAGCAGCAATATAAGCAACGCCTTAATCGTGTGCAGGCAAGCTTAGTAGTCGCATTATTCGGGCTATCGTTAGCCCTAGCTGAGTTATACCGTTATCTTCTGGTCGGCGGCGAATCAAGCTTTATGCTTAATGCGGCGGGGGTGGCGACGGCTGCGGCTATCGTGACCTTTGCCCTGTATCACTACCGCAATCATCCATATATGGCGGAAGTTGTTTATGCCTGGCGCTTAAAGCAGGCTTTAAATAAGATTTATCGCTCGTCTAAAAAAGTGGATGCGGCGTTGGCGCTAGATAATCCTATTGCTGTGCGTATTCGCTATTTCAGTTTGCATGCGTCTGCGCACTTATATCAGCTGGAGGATAATACCTTGACCATGCCAGAGCTGAATGAGCAGATTGCCGAATTAGACCAGCGAATTGAGCGTCTAGGCTTAAACGTAAGCATCGAAGATTATTCGCCGGAGTTATTGAGCCAGCTTTAGCTGCAAGGAGTTGAGCAAAGTGTTTACACCTTGTAACACACCAATACTGGCCTGATAGGAAATAGTGCTGTTAATCTGCGCATAACCTTACTTTTATGACTGGTATCTATGCGTATTCGGCCTTTATTTTTCTTAATGCTTCTATCTGCTGGTGCGATTACTCATGCCCAGCCATCGGACTTGGAGATTTTAAAAATCCAAACCATCGCTTCCTGTGTCGATGATGTGTTTTATCAAGGCGGTTACGAAGACGGTGATGAAAATCGCGTTGCGCTCATTGATACCATGCTGACCTTGTTAAACCTACCACCGTTCGACGAAGAGTATCTCTACTTAGAAGTTGAATACGACGGCAAGGTATCGTCAGAGGTTTACTACCAATGCATCAGTGCAGACCGTTCCTTACTCGATGAAACGGCAGAAGCGTTAGGGGTCGTCGCTCACTAATCGCGGGTGCGCAATAAATTCAAAACCTGTAAACTACGCGCATTTTTACGCTAACTGATGTTCGCAGGGCTTCCTGACCATGATGAAATACATTTCTACCCGCGGTAACGCACCTGAGTTGACCTTTGAAGACGTACTGCTGACTGGCCTTGCAACCGATGGTGGTTTGTATGTGCCGAAAGAAGTACCACAGTTTTCTTTGGCTGAAATCGAATCATGGCGCGACCTGCCATACACTGATTTAGCGCATAAAGTGATTTATCCGTTTGTCGAAGGTTGTGTTGATTCTGACGCGTTGCAAACCATGATCAACGAAGTGTACGGTGCATTTGGTCATAAAGCGGTAGCACCTTTACAGCAGTTGGATAACAACGAATACGTACTTGAGTTGTTTCACGGCCCAACCTTAGCGTTTAAAGACTTTGCCTTACAGCTGTTAGGTCGCTTGTTGGATTACGTGCTTGAGCGTCGCAACGAGAAAGTTGTAATCATGGGCGCCACGTCTGGTGATACCGGCTCAGCTGCGATTGAAGGCACTAAAGCTTGCCGTAATGTGGATATCTTTATTTTGCATCCATACGGCAAAGTGTCGGAAGTACAGCGCCGTCAGATGACTACAGTTGTTGGCGATAACATTTTCAATATCGCGATCAAAGGTAACTTCGATCAAGCCCAAGACATGGTTAAAGCCAGCTTTGGCGATCAGTCGTTCTTGCGCGGTGAGCGTAAACTGGTTGCAGTAAATAGCATCAACTGGGCGCGCATCATGGCCCAGATCGTTTACTACTTCTATTCAAGTCTGAACTTGGGTGGTCCTTTACGTCCGATGGCGTATTCAGTCCCTACCGGTAACTTTGGCGATATCTTCGCAGGCTATATGGCTAAGAAGATGGGTTTGCCGATTGAGCAGTTGATCATTGCGACCAACAGCAACGACGTATTGCATCGTTTGATGAGCCAAAACTTGTACGAAGTTCATCCGCTGCAGCACACGATTACGCCGTCTATGGATATCGCGGTGTCTAGTAACTTCGAGCGTTTGTTGTTTGATCTATACGATCGCGATGGCGCAGCTTTGGCTGATTTGATGGCCAAGATGAACAAGCGTACTGAATCAGTTGAAGTCTCTGAAGACAAGCTAGGTAAGGCGCGTGCCTTGTTCGATAGCTTTGCCGTAAGTGAAGATATGACTGTACAAACCATGCAAGAAGTTTACAAAGAAACAGGCTACTTGCTTGATCCTCACACGGCTATTGGTGTGAAAGCGGCGCGCGAATGCCGTCGTAACCCACGTATCCCTATGATCACTTTGGGGACCGCGCATCCAGTGAAGTTTGAAGATGCTGTGTTGCGTGCCGGTTTCGATATGCCGAAGTTACCGCATCACTTGTCGGATTTAATGACGCGTGAAGAGCGCTTAGAAGTGTTGCCGGCTGATTTGGCAACGGTGCAAAAATTTATCGCAACCAACACTTTTAAAGACTGATCGCCACATCAGCCTAAAAAAGCCACCCTCGGGTGGTTTTTTTGTGGCATCCTGATGCTTATTCGTTGGCTTATTATACAGATTTTAGGAATTTTCATGGATTATCAGACCTTGCAGGAATATTCACAGGGTTGGATATTTCGTCATCGTGAGTTGGTGTTATCGGAAGAATGCTTAGCCGATATCAAGCCACTATCAACGCGATTCGCTAATCAATATTGGCGTCAAAATATCAGTGCGGAGGCGACACATGCCTCTCATTTTCTTGGTGATGATTGGCCTTCGCATAACGGGATCTGGCTAGAAAAAGGGGAGTGGCAAGCTGCTTGGGAAAGTGACGATATGGCGCTGCCTGAGCTGCTGCAGGCCTTCTCTGACTGGAACGATAATACGGTCGTGTACTTTTGCTATGACATTAATAATGTTGTTCAGACTACATGGCGAACCTTTAAGCAAAGCTGGAAGAACTTCTTATTTTACGATGATGAGCCAATCATGCTCGCTAAACGTCGTATGCAAGTGGCGCGTTTTCATTCAAATGGTACTTACGAAACCGGTATTCGTTAGTCATACTGCTGGGTGCTTAACTTGCAAGATCAAGATGTGACTTTTACACTGATCTATCATTCCTGCAGGGCCAAGTTTGGCCGCTGCCACGACGCGACAGTTAATGAGGCCCCTTATGAAAGGCGATAGCAAAGTACTCGAATGGCTCAATCAAGTATTGAGTATCGAATTAACGTCGATCAACCAGTATTTTCTGCATGCTCGTATGTTTAAAAATTGGGGCTTGTCAGAGCTCAATGAAAAAGCCTACAAGAAATCAATCAAGGATATGAAGCAAGCGGATGCTTTGATTGAACGAATTCTATTTCTTGAAGGTTTACCAAATTTACAGCGTTTAAATCGTTTACGTATTGGTGAGCACACTGCGGAAATGTTGCAGTGCGATTTAGATCAAATAGTCGAGCAATTAGACGTTGTTAAAGATGCGATTGCGTATTGCGAATCGGTGAAAGATTTCGTTACTCGAGAGCTATTGGAAGATATTCAAGAGTATGAAGAAGAATACCTCGACTGGCTGGAAACCCAGCAAAGCTTGATCGCGCAGATCGGCATTGAAAATTACCAGCAGTCAATGATGTAAGGAGTTATTTGTATGCAAGGTAATCTGCAAGTTATCGAAAAATTGAATGAGTTACTCGCTGGCGAATTGAGTGCAATGGACCAGTATTTTATTCATTCCCGTATGTACGACGATTGGGGTTTGAAAAAGCTCTATGAGCGCATAGATCACGAGTTTGAAGATGAAAAAGCACATGCTTCAAAGTTGATTGAACGTATTTTATTTTTGGGTGGTAAACCCGACATGGTCACTCGCGTGCCGCTGAATGTAGGTAGCGATGTGCCATCTATGTTGCAAAGCGATTTGGATCTTGAATATAAGGTCATTATTGATTTGCGAGACGTTATGGCACTGTGCGAGCAAGTGCAAGATTATCAAACCCGCGATATGCTGCAGGGCTTGCTTGATGATACTGAAAATGACCACGCTTACTGGCTTGAACAGCAGCTTGGCTTGATCGCTAAGATAGGTTTGCCGAATTATTTGCAGTCGCAAATGGGATAGGTTCTGCTATATGCGTGTCGAAGCTCCCCTTGGGAGCTTTTTTTGTGGAATCAAAACCTTGCAGGCTGGAGTATTCGGCAAAATACGACCATTTGTACGTATGGCAGTTACTTGGTTTGTGATTAAATACCGCAGCAATTTTGGGTGAGGTAAGCAGTTATGCCCCGTTGGGTATTTTGTACGTTAGCTATCGCTAACTTAGGGCTGGTAGGTTGTAGCAATTGGCCTTCGCAGGCACATCGTGATGTCACTATTGATACAATAAAAGCCGAAATGGCGAGCGCCTGCGCAACGGCGGCGACTGACCCTGAATTATTTCGTCAGTTGTCTTCACAATTGTCGATTCAAGAGCAGCAGCTAGCGGTAATGCGTGGGCAGCTAGAGGTTATTGCCACTGAAGCGTTGACCGAAACACCGATTATTGCAGCTAGCACTCCCGTTCAGGCATGTGAAAAAGTAAGCTTGGTTAAAGATGTTGGTGGTGATCATAAGATTGTTGTTGGTGCCAACGAATGGATTTATCTCAATCCTCCTGGCCATCACTTTCAAGCTCGCATTGATACTGGTGCAGCAACTTCCTCGTTAAACGCATTAAACGTTCAACAATTTGAGCGTAATGGCCAACGTTGGGTATCGTTTGATTTGGTGGCGAGTGATGCTAAAACACCTTTGCATCTAGAAGCTCCGATGGTGCGCAAAGTGAAAATCCGCCAAGCATCCTATGAAGAAATTGAGCGCCGTCCAGTGGTGGAACTGGATGTCGCTCTTGGTAATAGCATTATGCAATCAACGGAATTCACCCTGACCGATCGTACCCAGATGAAATATCCCGTATTGCTAGGCCGTAGTTTTTTGCGAGATTTAACCTTGGTCGATGTAGCGATTGAATTCACACATCCTAAATATGAACCCGAACAGGTGATAGATACACCATGATCCAACGCCGCAACGTTCCTTTTTTGGCGCTTATATTGATTTTATTGTCGATAGGAATTGCGTTGATCTTGCACCGTCATTGGGTTTACGAAGTTCCACTAATGTACGGTGAGACGCAAACTGTTTGGTCGATAGAGGCGCGTGTTGAGTTTGTGGCAAATGGCGATGCTGTGACGGTGTCTTTGGTGCGTCCTTCCGCCCAAGACGGTTATAACATTTTGCAGGAGTCTGGAGCCTCTCCGGGTTACGGTTTGAATTTTATTGATGAAGGTGAGCCGCGGGCAGAATGGACGATTCGCACTGCGGCGGGCCGTCAAGAGCTTTACTATCGCACTGAGATTTTAGAAAGCCAATCATCTACAGCAATTCCAAAGCCAGCACCGGCATTACGCCATCCAGATTGGCCAGAACCCTATCGCTCTGCCATTGGTATGGTGCTGAGTGAAGCGTATACAACGTCGGCAGATAACTTCAGTCTTACTCGCGAATTACTTAAACGTTTTAATAGCCAATCGCCGCCACAGCATATCGAGTTATTGCGCAGTTATTCCAATGGACATCGTGCCGCATTGCTAGCCGAGATATTAAATCACGCACAAGTTCCTGCGAGTGTGGTTTATGCCTTGGCGTTAGAGGATGGGCGTCGTCGTCAATCGTTAACGCCGTTATTACGTGTTTGGAGTGGTGATGAGAGTGAAGTTTTTTATTTAGACGCTAACGGTGGTAGCGATTTACGCGATCAACCGAAAATATTATGGGAGCAGCGTGGCGCGCCCGTACTGGATGTAATTGGCGGTAGTGATTCGCGCGTACGTTTTTCAATGATACGTCGCGAGGAATCAACCTTTACTTCGATCGCAGATAACTTATCCGATCAGCAAAATTTCTTAAATTTTTCTATTCACAGTTTACCAGTGGAAGAGCAGGCAATGTTTAAGACTATCTTGCTGCTACCGGTAGGCGCTTTGATTGTTTGTATTTTACGTATTTTAGTGGGTATTCGTACTTCTGGAACGTTTATGCCTGTATTGATTGCCTTAGCGTTTGTACAAACGTCGTTAGGTACAGGACTGATTGGCTTTTCGTTAGTGGTTGCTGTGGGCCTATTTATTCGTAGTTATTTATCGCGATTAAATTTGTTATTAGTTGCGCGGATAACCGCAGTGATTATTTCGGTTATCGGCATCATCAGTATCTTCAGTGTTTTATCTTATAAATTGGGATTAACTGAAGGCCTAAAAATCATGTTTTTCCCAATGATTATTTTGTCATGGACGATCGAGCGTATGTCGATCCTTTGGGAGGAAGAGGGTGGGCGAGAAGTGATGATTCAAGGCGGCGGTAGTTTACTCACTGCGGTTTTCGCCTATGGTGCGATGAATGATTCTTGGGTCCGCCATTTGATGTTTAACTTTATCGGCATGCAGTTTGTTGTTTTGGCTTTGGTATTAATGATAGGAACTTACGCAGGCTATCGTCTTTCTGAATTAAAACGTTTTGCGTCATTTAGGACGAGAGCTTAATGCGTTTTCGTTTTCCTTGGCAATTGGCGCGTGACGGCATTTTAGGCATTAATCGCCGCAACAGTCGTTATATTAGCCGCTACAATCCGCGTCGGTTATTTCCCTTGGTAGATAATAAACTCAAGACGAAAATTATCGCGCAGCAAGCAGGTATTAATACACCTGCATTAATTGGAACGATAGCGCATCAGCATGATGTACGTCGTATCGGCGAGTTGGTGGCTGATTATAATGGTTTTGCTATTAAGCCAGCGAAAGGTTCGGGCGGTAAGGGGATTTTGGTGATTACCGACAAGGACAGCCAGCGTTTTTATAAATCCAGCGGTGCAGCCGTATCACCGGAAGATATTCAACGTCATGTGTCGAATATTCTTTCGGGCTTGTACAGTTTGGGTGGAAGCCCAGACACGGTAATTATTGAAGAACTTATTCATTTTGATCCGAGCTTTGCCCATTTCACCGTTGAAGGTGTGCCTGATATCCGCGTTATCGTGTGTCGAGGATATCCTGTGATGGCGATGATGCGATTGTCGACTCATGCCTCCGATGGCAAGGCAAACTTGCATCAAGGTGCGGTCGGTGTTGGTTTGGATATCGCGACAGGAAAGGCATTAAACGCCGTACAAAATGGTGAGGTGATTACCCATCATCCGGATACAGGGCAGTTACTCAGTGAGTTGGTTGTGCCTAACTGGTCGGATTTGTTGGTGATAGCAGCGAGTTGCTACGACGTCACTCAATTGGGGTATTTAGGCATAGATATCGTGCTTGATCGTTACAAGGGGCCCATGCTTTTGGAGCTGAATGCGCGTCCTGGTTTAGGTATTCAAGTGGCAAATGGGGCCGGTTTACGCCCGCGCTTAACGAAAATTGATGATTTAACGGCCGCAGAGCTAGCGCTAGGGCCTGAAGATCGCTCGGCATTAAGCCGCACATGGTTTAGCGCTTAGCCTCACCATGTGCAGCCTGATTACATTAAGCGATTTATTCTAAAAGACCATCAAGACCCGAGTTAAGGTCCGTAGCAGATGCTAGATCTTTATAGGCACGAGTAGCATCCAAGCCAATTTTATCAGCTACTTCTAGTGGGAATCCCGATACGATATCCTCTTCTGAAAGGCCATTTTCATGGGCATACTTCAGATATTTCGCAATATAGATTAATCCCGCTTCTACTGAGTACTCTTTGTCTTTCCCAGGCATATTTTGCTCAGCAATTGCATTTTGAATAACCTCAGGGAATTTCCAGCGTTTCGCTAATTCTGCGCCAACCTCGGCATAAGAGAAGCCAAGCTGACCGTTTTCTACTTCATGGCGCTTGCTGCCCCCTAGAGACTCTGCGTCATCTAAGTGTTTCGCTTCTTTTGGCATCACCATGCGAATGAGCAAGCTACCAATTGAGTGCATCATGCCACAAGTAAAGGCGGTTTCTTTGTCACAGCCTTTAACGTACTGAGCTAACCATTTAGATAAAGCGGCAATCGCAAATGACTCACGCCAAAATTTGTTTTGATCGAAACCTTCCATCTTGAAGGCACCTGTCATTCCAGATGCGAGTACCATAGTGCGTAATCGATCAAATCCCAGTAGCATGACTGCATCTTGAGGGTTGGCGATTGTTCTCGATAAACCGTAGTGCGCGGAGTTGGCGAGACGAAGAACTTTAGCGGTTAACGACTGGTCGAGGGCAACTTTACCGCTGATCGCATCGACATCGATATCTTCATCTTTGAAACTTTGCATCAGTTCCTGAACGACACGAGGAATGTGCGGTAGTTGATGAGATTCAGCAAAAATTGAGGCCATATTCATAGTGTTTACTTCCTTTGGTGTTCACTAAAATTAAGCATAGGACAGGATTTAAAAACTGCTTAATTAATCGCTACTAACTCGCTAAGTCTTTGATATTATTGGTGCATGTCTAAACAGGCCGAATGTGCAGTAATTCGCGCTGAGATGGTTACGAAATCTAACAAGGAGCCAATATGGCACAACCTTCAATCGGCTTTATTGGTATGGGCTTGATGGGTGTCCCCATGACGTTACGCTTACTGGGTGCAGGGTTTGAGGTCCGTGTTTGGAATCGTAGCGTCGAAAAATGCGACAGAGTTGTGTCTGCAGGAGCAATTCTTACTGACAAACTTGACGATTTGGTTCGTCATAGTGATATTGTCATGCTTTGCGTTACCGATACTGCGGCAGTGAGTGATATTGTTTTTGGCAATGCGGGTGTCGCGAGTTCGGCGCGCGCTGGGCAGGTGCTTGTTGACTTTTCGAGTATCGAACCACAAGCGACACGAATGATGGCTGAGCGTTTATACACGACCTCTGGTTGTGTTTGGATTGATGCTCCAGTGTCGGGTGGTGTTGCTGGGGCTGAGCAGGGTACATTAGCTATCATGGCTGGTGGGCCAGAGGAAGTACTTGCAACTATCCGACCTTTATTGGCACCGTTATCACAGCGGGTGACTCGTGTAGGTGATGTAGGCTCGGGGCAAGTAACTAAAATCTGCAATCAGATGTTGGTAAGCTGCAATGTACTAGTAATGGCTGAAGTGATGGCTCTGGCTGAAAAAGCGGGAGTCGATGCCGAGCAAATTCCTGTCGCGCTAAAAGGCGGCTTTGCCGATTCTATCCCGTTGCAGTTGACGGGACCTCGAATGGCCAAGCGCGATTTTGATGAAGTGAAATGGCATGTCAAAACACTATTGAAAGATCTTGATATGGCCAACAATTTAGCAAAAATAATGAACAGCTCCGCACCTATGGTTGGTTTAGGTGCTGAGTTAATGCGACTTCATGCGAGTCAGGGGAATGCCGAGCGCGATCCTTGTACTCTCGTCTCAATGTATGTGGAGAAACCTGAGTGAAACTCACTGCGAATTTATCGCTACTATACACAGAATTACCGTTTTTAAGTCGCTTCGCAGCGGCACGTAAAGATGGTTTTGAGGCGGTTGAAATTCAATTTCCTTACGACACGCCGATTGCTGATATTCAACGCGCATTGGCAGAATCGAATCTTCGTTGCGTGCTCATTAATGTGTCTGCTGGTGATTTAATGTCTGGCGGTGAAGGCTTGGCAGCCATTCCAGGGAAAACTGCAGAATTTGCAGCCGCATTAGTCGAGTGCCAAGCGTATGCACGTGCCTTGAAAGTTAAATGTGTGAATGTATTACCAGGCCGTTGTTTTGATGCTAACAAGCGAGCTAGTTATTTAGCGACCTTTCAAAACAACTTATTAGAAACCGCCCGCCACCTAGCCCCCTTCGGGATTACCACTACGTTTGAAGCAATTAATACTCAAGATATGCCAGGTTTTCTAATATCGACAGGCGAGCAAATGCTGCGTGTATTAGAGGAGGTTAATCATCCTTCGATTAAGATGCAGTTTGATATTTATCACATGGCTGTAATGGGTGAGAATATTCCAACCTTCATTAAAAACTATGCTAACGACATTGGTCATATTCAGTTCGCTGACACGCCAGGGCGTCATGAGCCAGGTACGGGTAGCTTAGATTTTAATCAGATTTTTTGTGCCATTGAAGAGTCTGAATATGATGGCTGGGTCGGTGCAGAGTACCGTCCGGGTCGCCCAAATACATCGGTAACGATGGCTTGGAAGAATAAATTGCCAGCACAGGAATGTGTTTAAGAAAACATGTCTAGCTGGTCGCTATCGGGTGGCTGGTTAGTGCTGTTGCGTTGAGTTTTTGCTGGTTTTTCAGCTTTTTTGTCATCAGAGGTGGTCGACTCTTTTGGAGCGGTAACGTCTACCGATTCTGCAAATAGTGAGTTCGGAGGTGCGTCCTCTTCCTCTGATTTTATTTCTTCCTCTGCTGTTGTTTCTTCTGCTTTTTCAGCCTCTGCATTTGTTTCAGCTACTAAGGCACTGCTAACCACATCTGGCTTATCGACAGCCAGTCTCAGCTCGGCACGCGACGTAAACAAATCAAACTGCGGGATATCTAATTCTTCTTCGACATCAATTGCATTGCGAGAGGCAATAATCTTTTGGCGGCGCTTTTCGCAGTTATTAATGATGAGTTGTTGCTGGTAAGCAGTAAATTCAAGCCAGTGAAAACGCTCTGTGCGATTGCGTAGGCAGCCTTTGCAGTAGCCACGATTATTGACTTCGCAAATGCCTTGGCAAGGACTTGGAATTGAGAATAGTTCGCCCTGATCAATCATCAGACAAAGATCGCCAGTGGCTGTTATTCAGCGTGAGTATTTCAAACGAATGGTCGACTACAACTGTGAAGAACAGAGAATCAGACATAAGGATAACCGGGGAGGGTTTCGGCGTCCGGCGAGAAGAATCTCGCCGGTCAACACAACGTAGTCCGAAGACTACGCAGCTTCAACAATTACTGTGGAGTAACGTTTTCAGCTTGTGGGCCTTTTTGACCCTGAGTAACTTCCATAGTTACTTTCTGACCTTCGTGCAAAGTCTTACGGCCTGAACCGTTGATTGCACTGTGGTGTACGAATACGTCTTTACCAGATTCTTGCTCGATGAAACCGAAACCTTTCTCATCGTTGAACCATTTAACGGTGCCTTGAACTGAATTAGCCATTTTTCTTTCCTAAATATATTGCGGTGGCCGAAGCCTACCTCTTGCTTTCTCAAATGGCATTACATCGATACTGGCCCAGCCTAACTGGGAATACTTGAATAATGCCGTTGTTCGACCAGTATCTTGCATATGTTCAATATGTAGCACTCGCCAATCTGTTGATGCAGTACATCAACGCGACTAATAATATATCAACTGCGCAGGACTACCAAGCATCATTATCAGGTTTCGGCAATTAATTTGAATAACAAGTTTGTAAATGGCCCAAATTTTCAATAAGTAGACAAGTGAAATCTAGGGAAAGCGCCCTGTAAGCCCCGCTGCAGCTCAATACTCGATCTGCAAGTGGGTGAATTTGGGATGTTGAAAAAGTTCGATGGCGATTACCGATTATTTATCGTCAGGTAAAAAAAATAGCGCTCGTAAGCGCTATTCATGCCGCAGGAGGGTCGTTTAGAACGGGCTTAGTGTTAAAATAATCTCGTCTTTCTCAATCGTTAGGTCTTTTAACATCATCTTGGCCATCACTTGCGTCGCATCCTCATCTGAGAAGGTATAGACCGGCCGATCTTTTAGTGCCGGTTCAATGGCATGCTGAGCGAGAGTTATAACTTGCGGCTTCAATTGTGGCGACATCCCCTCTACCTGCATATCAATGATGACAGGATTATCGATATAGAAGCTGTGATCTTCTGTCTTATAGAAGATGTCACCTTCAAACACTAGCGTAACGCTGGATTG
>NZ_JAWUWR010000080.1:0-27902 GCF_034111725.1 Thalassolituus sp.
CGACGTTGATTACAAAGCTATGGGTGCATGCCGAGAGTGTATAGCGATCTCGTAAATAAACGTTATACATAGTTATAGTCGCAAACGACGAAACTTACGCACTAGCGGCTTAAGCCCGCTTACCTCCGAACTCGGGTTCCTATAGCCGGGGGACGAGGGCGACGTCTTATAGGATCGCTTGGAGGCTTCGCTCGTAGCCAAAGAGTTAAACTTAATCGAGCTCGTTCTGAACGGCCTGCCCCTCGGCCCGTGACGAACTAAATTAATAGAGACGGCTAAGCATGTAGATCCTCTAGTGGAGGATTGGCGGACGCGGGTTCAAATCCCGCCATCTCCACCAAACAAAATAAAAAAGCCCCAGTGCGCATTTTGCACTGGGGCTTTTTTATTTGTCTGACGAATTGCTGGAAGTGGACTCTCATAGTCTCGGGGTTATGAAACCATCCTTGGCTTTCACCAAAGGCTCACTTCGCTCATGTCAAAACACTCCCGATGTTTTGATCACAAATCGTAGAGAACGATTTGCACCGCCACCGGCGCACGAAGTGGCAGGGCCGCGACCGCCACGGATGGCGGAAGGTAGAACAATGCAGGAGCAATTGTCGAGATGGCCCTGAGTGCAATCCTGCCTTATGTATTTTTGTATAGGGCCTTTTTTTTAATATCGCGATTACTGGAAGTGGACTCTCATCGTCTCAGAGTTAAAAAAGCCCTAACACTTGCGCACTAGGGCTTCGTCTAGATCACTTGAATATCACTCAAACATCGCATTTACTGCCGTTTGAATCTCCGCACGAAACAATGGATTTTCCCAAGAGGTGTTCCAATCGCCTTTGAGGTTAAAGCTTTGTAACTCATCAGTACTTACTGCGGTAAAGCTGAACAAGCGCCCTGCTTCTGTCACGACATTAAGTAAGTTGCCTTGGGCTGAGAAGGCACCACCGGCAATGGTGTACTTTTCTGGGGTTAATACCGCAACTTCGTCTGCATTCAGTGCTTGCGCTTCTGCGTAGTAACCTTTGTTTTGATCGCTAAGTGTTGCCAACTCAAGCAATGATTCTTTCGACGGCGCAGCCATGATGACGTTAGCAATCGGCTCGGCGGTTAAACGGCTTTTGATTCTGCCAGTGAAATCAGCTGCTTCGGCCTTTTGCGCTTGTGGTAACTGCGAGTACGCCAACGGAAACTGGCATGGCAAGTGCCATAATTAAAGTAGCAACCATCCCTACTTTGATTTTTTTCATTTTTGTTACGTCCTTTAACACCATAGTGAATTTGAGCTGAACACTAAAATAAATGAACGCAAGGCTCAAGCTTCTGGCACAAATTACCACTAATTAATCTCCTACTTACATCCCCACTGTTCCTTGCCCGCTTGTCGCAATATCGTCGACGACTGTCACCCTATTGCGGCCGTTGCGCTTGGAGGTATAAAGGGCGGCATCACACTGAGCGATCATATCTTCGGGAGCTGTTTCTTCTGTTGGAATTATCCCACCAACGCCAAAGCTGGACGTCACTCTAAAGGCTTGTTCGCTACAAGAAATAATGGTGTTAGCAATACTTTTACGCATGCTTTCAGCAATGACAAAGGCTTGTTGCTGTGTAGTGTCGGGCAATATGATGACAAATTCTTCACCTCCATAACGGCATACTACATCTATCGGATGATTCACCGACTGGCGCATGATACTGGCCACTTTAACTAGGCAATGATCTCCACTGATATGGCCGTAGTCGTCGTTCACCTTTTTAAACTGATCTATATCGAGAAGTATTAAACTAATGGGGGTTTGATCATCAACGGCATCGCTCCACATTTGTGGATAGATATCGTTAAAGTATCTGCGATTGCGTACCTTAGTTAATCCATCGTTAATGGATAATTCGGCCAGCGAACGATTCTCAGTTTCTAACTGAGACAAGATATTCGATAAGTCTCGGGTGCGTTGTTTAACCTGTAATTCCAAGTCGGCTTTTGCCGCACTCTCAGTTTCTAACAAGCGTTCTTGCGTATGACGTAAATCACGTTCTTTTTTGTTAAGTTCATGTAAATACATCAAACGTTCTTTACGGTCTTTTGCCGCACGATAGGCCATCATAGATGAGAATATCGCCGCCTCAAATAACGTACCGATATGCCAACCATAACTAGTGAAAAAGTTGACGGGCACTAGGTTCCATACCTTCATTCCATACACCAAGGCACCGGTTACGCCTAAGCCCCAAGCGAACAGGAATGACATACCTCCTGGCCGACCTAGCTGAAGATATTTACTCACTACCGAACCAAAAAAACAGCCAACCAATATTGAGGTAAATGTCGACAACGTTATCGCGTAAAAATACGGTAAAATAAAGCACAGTATAAATGATAGAAACATAATAACGGCTAATATTCTAGAAATACGATATGCCTTTGGAGCATACATCTTAAGTTTTAAATAAGATGCTGCAAACAAAGTAAATAACATCATAGAGGCACTAACTACGTAAGCAATAATATCTCTATTAACAAACAATGAGTCCACATTAAAAATAGTACTCGGAATACCCTCTAATACGGCAAAAAATATAAGGTTATTACTCACCATGAATAAACTGTAGTAAAGTAGCTCACGCTCTCTCACCAAAATAGTCATGAAGAATGCAAAAAGTATATTAGCAACAGCCAATCCAAAATAAAATGAGAAATTCACTGCATGATTAAATGCTTGTCGTACTAAGGAAGTCTGAGCTGTTAAGTACAATGGCAGTGCAATCGAGTCATCACTCTCAACGCTGAGATAATATGTCTCAATGCTATTCGCGGGCACCGAGATAGGCATGATGAAATACGAAGCGGGAATATTGATTGCTTGATCGTTCTTATCTGCATAAAAGCGCCCAAGCGTGTATAACGGTGTTTGCGATGTGCTTCTATAAAGTTTAACGCTATCCAGCAAAGGGTAACGAATATTTAAAACTCGCTCAATGTCATCGTTAGACGAATTAGAAAGCTCTAACCTAAGCCAAACCCGTTTTTGTGTATAGCCGAAATTAAGCTCATTATGTCTACCCACCGCATAGTCAGCAGCACGTACTTGGTCAGTTAACCCGTGATCATCTCGCGCTATACGCACACTATTAACGTATGGTCCCAAAGCTAGGTCGTCGCTCAGCCCATCGAGTTCAATAATATTGGCAGCGATACAAGTGGTCGACATCATCCATGCAACCAATACTGTGTATAAGTAGCGCATTAAAGTTCCAGACTATCGCTATAAAATCGCCTTCATAAAATACAAGAGGCAGAGGCAGAAGAAATAACAGTATAGTTCAAGAATTATTAGCTAACCGGAAACTGCGCACACTTTACTCAGCCGTACGCATTTATATCTATCATTACCATTGTGCCTCTAATGTCTTTCGTGACACACCTCACAACAATAGCGTAAAGAAAAAGTAAGCCCGAGCTTAACTCCAAAGAATGTGACTTATTGTGTATTATTACGCCAATAGATGATCTATCTTAGTGATACACAAATTGCGCCACACAAGCCGGCCAACTCCAATCAAAGTGTAATCTTTATTTGCCTAGACGCTGTTACAAATACTTACCAATACTGTCCCCATACACTACAGAATATTAGGGGTCCAATGATTACACTGGTTCTTCAATAAGAATAATAGTAGTGCTCGACAACAAGACATTATACGCCAATGCATAAAACGAAAATTGACGTTAACCCCGATTTTGGCAACTGGATTAACGAACACACAAAAACTAGACTTCAGTTCTTCATCGGGCTGCTGCTCGTTATCGCCTGCCAATTTGTAGGCGCATCACCAGCAACTACTGTGACAGATATTGCAATGGTTGATACACGCTTCAACTTAATCCCCACTTTGCACTACATCGCCGCTAAACCCGAGCAGACATTGGCCGATATTCAGTCTCTAGATGATGAGAGCTGGCAAGTGTCACGGCAAGAGCATCGTAACTTCGGCCATAATCAACGCGTGATCTGGTTTCGTACGCAACTAAAAAAAAGTCACCCTCTCGATGCGCCTATATTTTTGAGGGTAGACTACCCTCACCACGACTATATCGACCTGTACTTACAACAAGGCGATCAAACTCTTGCTCACTTTGAAGCCGGAGATGAACGTTCATTTTCGAGTCGCCCCATTGAGCACCGTACCTTCTTAGCTCCAGTTGAAATTCCAACGAGTGAAGTCGTGGATGTATACCTTCGTATCCAAACCTCAGGTCTAATGATGGTTCCTATTGAGTTAATTACTCAAGTAGAAGCGGTCAAAGATGAATCCGTGTTGCTTCTATTCGTTGGTTTATACTTTGGTGTGATTATCATCATGCTGATATACAACACGTTTATTTATACTTCGCTACGCGATAGTACTTACCTCTATTACCTCATGTATGTGGCTGCAGTGGCAGCACAGCAATTTACTTTATTTGGTTTTGGCTTTCAGTACCTATGGCTCGAGCCTGCAGTTGTGAGCAATAACTTCATGATTATGTTCACATCCGGACTAATGGAAACCAGCGCCGTATTATTTGTTATTAAGTTTATCCGTTTACGACGCATGCGTTCGCGATTTGACCGTACAGCAGGCTACTCCTTACTAGCCGGAAGCCTTGCTATGCTATGCGCAAGCTTCTTTATGAATTTCGCGACCTTCATTACAGTTGTCAACATATTGGGATTAGTCGGCGTTGGTTGCGGCTTATATATTGGGGTCAAAGGCTGGTTAATGGGCTTTAAAGCAGCACGCCTATTTGCCACCGCTTGGTTTATCTACTTAATGTTTATCGGCTGGTATTTACTTGATTCAATGGGAGCTATTGATTCAACAACTTATGGAACTTACGCTATAGCCATAGGTTCAGCAATTGAGCTTTCTTTATTGTCTTTCGCCTTTGCTGACCGTATGAATCAAGAAAAAGAATTGCGCCTACATACCCAAAATACATTAATTAATGTTCAACGAGCAATGAATGAAGACCTCGATAGTAAAGTAAAACAACGAACTAGAGCATTGGAAGAAGCGAATCGAAAATTAGAGTACTTAAGCACGACGGATGGACTAACAGGACTATTTAATCGTCGTCATTTTGATGAGGAATATGAACGCTTATATAAAGAGTCAATCAATAACAAACAACCACTCGCTGTACTTATGATAGACGTCGATCACTTCAAGCGTTTGAATGATGAATATGGCCATGCGTTTGGTGATCGTTGTTTAATTCGAGCAGGTGAATTAATTCGTCAGGTACTAAGTTCTCCATATGACATCTGTGCACGCTACGGCGGCGAAGAATTTATAATTGCCCTGCCGCGCGTAAACCACAGTCATGCAAGACAGGTGGCGGAATCACTGCGTTACGCATTTTCCAATACGATTGTTAGTGATGGCAGAGTAGCCGCGAGCATGACCATTAGCGTAGGTTTAGCTTTTGCTATGCCGACCGACATAAACCAACGCGAAGTACTACTTAAGAATGCGGACAACTATCTCTACCAAGCTAAGAACAATGGCCGCAACCAGGTTGCTATCGCGTCATAATATTTACAAATGCTATTGATATAGATTCTCATTATCATTAGTATGCATTCCAGTTAGCTCTGGAGGCATACTATGATCACATTACTTAATTTCATTGATTCCATCGGCGGCCCCGTTGTTGCCGTCCTCATTCTATTCTCGATCGCTGCCACCACACTAATTCTGCTCAAGTTGGCGGCAATGTTAGTGCAACTACCCGCGCGCAATAGCACACCTAAGCGCTTGCTGGCTCACTTGCAAATGGGGGAACTGAAACAATTACGTCTACTTGCACAGCGTCAACGCAACCCACATAGCCAACTCATCGGTGATGCCGTAGAGCTACTTCAAGAGCAAACACTTTCGAAAAACGATGCTCAATCCGAAGTGGTCCGTAAAGCTCGCGATGTAGCACATGCTTACAGTAACTACCTACGCCCGCTTGAGGTCATCGCTACGCTAGCACCACTACTCGGTCTATTTGGCACGGTACTCGGCATGATTGAAGCGTTTAAAGCCATGGAGCTTGCCGGCGCTCAAGTTGATCCGGCGGTTCTATCTGGTGGTATTTGGCAAGCTTTACTGACCACAGCGGTTGGTCTTGGTGTAGCCATCCCTGTTTCCCTTGTGCACAGCCTATTCGAACGTCGCGCAGAACAACAAGTGCACATTTTGCAAGATCATATTGGCCAAGTATTCACCTACTTCGCCAATCACACAGCCAGCGAAGCTGCTACCACCTCGGTGAGCCAGCGTAGCGCGTCATGAATAATACATTTTCTTTAAATACCTCAGCGCGGCGTGCAAGACCGATTAGCTTAACCGCACTTATTGATGTGGTATTTATTTTACTTATGTTTTTTATGCTGACATCGAGTTTTAGTCAGTGGCAAATGCTGGACCTAACCATACCGAGTGCACATAAAGCCGCAAAAGAAGACGTGCCCCCCGTGGTTGTCATCTATACCGACGGCATAGGATTACTCACTGATAGCCTGCAACGACCTATTAACATTGGCAAAATCCCAGCGCAGTTAACAAGCGAAGCGCTCAGCAAACCTATCATTTTAAGCGCTGAAGAACCGGTATCAATCAGTCGAATAATTGCAACCTACGAACAGTTAAAACAATTAGGTTTCAACACTATTCATATTAGTCAGGCGATTAAAAGTACGACCCAAGGTGATGAAAATGAAGGTTAACTTAGCGCATTCTGAAACATCTATCGCTGATCTGTCGTCATTTTCGTTTACCAATAGTAAGCAGCAATCCGACGACAATATGATTCCGCTGATTAATATTGTGTTTTTATTGCTTATATTTTTTATGGTTGCTGGCCAAATAAAAGCCCAGCCCGACAAAGCAATTGAACTGCCCAAGAGCACACAACTAGCAAGTGCCGACCCTCTGACTATTCGTTTAGAATTGCACGAAAATGGCAAATTAAAATTCAATGGCGAAGTGTTAGAACCATCTAAAATCACCAGCTTAATTAACAAGAACACTGCGGCTAAAGTGGCACTTTTCGCCGACGGCAGAGCAACCGCCAAACAGCTAGACATAGTGCTAAATGCGCTGTCAGGCCGTAATAATATTGAAATAAAGCTCTTCACTATGGCGACGCAATAATGAGGGCTTTGCGTTGGGTTTTAGCGGGTTTTACAGCGCTTATTTTGCACGGTGCCGTTTGGTATGCCATCTCGGTAAACGCCAACACATCTGAAGGTGATGCGATGGATACCGGTGAGATGGGCATCGACTTAGGCGTTGGCCAACTTGGCTCTTATGCCGATATTCAAGAGCGTTTAACACAATTAGAACGCCCGACTCCGGTTGTAAAAAAAACACCTGAAAAACCGATAGAAATTAAAAAACTCATACAAAAGAAACCCATAATCGAAGCAACAGAGTTAGTTAATAACAGCTTTAAAGTTGAAGAAATAAAACCGAAAGAGCAACAAACAACAGAAGAGATTTCTGTTGAGCAACCAAATGATGAGAGAGAAGAAACTCTGCCAGAACCGGAAGTCGAAGCGGCACCAGTACAAGCTGCCGTTAAAGCAACGGGGAAATCTGCGCAGAGCCAAAGCGGCGGTAAACGCGGCAGCGCAAAAAACTACAAAAACCAACTTAATCGTTGGTTAGCAAAATATAAGCGCTATCCGTCTGCGGCTAAAAAAGAAAAGCAAGAAGGCATCGTCCGTATTGCTTTCACCATGGATCGACAAGGCAATGTGCTAAATCGTCAGGTGGATACCTCTAGCGGATATCCCTACCTCGATGCCGCAGCATTACAAATGTTCGACGATGCGAATCCTCTACCGCCGGTGCCGGATAACTTTGCACCGGGACGGATGGAGCTACCGCTCGTTATGCCGATCGATTTCACGCTTATTACCAACACGTCATTTGGGGACTAATCATGGATAAGAAAACAGCAAACAGCAGCGGTAAGCTGACGCTGCGCACCACCCGACTTGCACCCGGCGCCACTGCATTGAGCATAGGGTTGCCAGCATTACTATTGGGATCTCTGCCTCTTGCGAATATGGCAATGGCTGACGATACCATCATGCTTGATACCATGCAGGTTGAAGAGCGCACCGTCGATACTAATCCGTATGCCGAACCTGGTGCTCCTTATAAAGCTAAGGTGTCTGGCGATAGCCGTCATGTCAAAGACATTGCTGAAACGCCACAAACAATGACCGTACTGACCCAGACTCAAATTCAAGAATCTGGTCGGAGTGACCTAAAGGATATACTGGACGCGCAGCCGGGTATTACTTTAGGTACTGGAGAAAACGGTAATGCCTTCGGTGATCGCTACGTTATTCGTGGCCACGAAGCTCGTTCTGATGTGTTTGTCGATGGTCTGCGCGATCCTGGCATGACAACACGCGAAAGCTTTGCGGTAGAACAAGTTGAAATCACCAAAGGTCCAAGTTCAACGTTTGCAGGCCGTGGCTCAACGGGTGGTGCAGTGAATAGCATTACCAAACAAGCCAGCAGCGAATACGACTTCAACAAAGTCGAAGCTGGATTAGGTACTGATAATTACCGTCGTATTACTTTAGATACCAACCAAAGTATTAACGACGACTTAGCCGTACGTACCAACGTATTGCACAGCTATGAAGAAATTCCTGATCGTGACCCAAACGATAAAGAACGCAATGGTTTAGCATTATCCGGTGCTTACCAAGCGACTGATAAATTAAAAATCATTGCTGATTACTATCATTTAAGTGCGTTCGAAAATAGCGACCTTGGTAGTTATATCGACCGAGCTACGGGAAGAATAAACGACGATATTCCTGCCTATGCGCAGCAGCAGGACTTTATTAAATCCCGTGTTGATACCGCTACTTTGCGTGCTGAATACGAGTTTAATGACAACTTACGCATTGAAAATGCCATGCGCCACGGCACCACCAATAATGGTTATGTCGTTACTGGTGCTCATGGCACTAATCGTGACGCTACCGATCCAGCAGGTGACATAGGCACCATTTCACTAAGCACACACCAAGGCTGGCAAGAAGTAGAATACTTTGCCAACCAGCTAAATCTCTTTATTGATAGCGAAATTGCTGGCATGCAGCATCAATTTGTTATTGGTGGCGAGTATTCAAAACACGATGTACTTAATGGTGTTTATAACGTTAACAACCAAGGTGATAGCAACTGTTTAGTATCTGGACGCGGTGGCGTATCCAATGGCTACTGTATTGTGGATGGAAGCGGTAATTACATCACCGACAACGACGAATTAATGGGCCGAAATATCACTAAAGGAAGCTCTGATTCCGACTACCAGATTGAAACCATGTCCCTCTATGTTATGGACACAATTGATATTACCGATGCATTTTCTGTATTTGCTGGCGTGCGCGCTGACACCTTTGAATACAAGAATATTGTCACCAGTCGAGATGGTTCAGATACCACCTATGAATACGACGATACCCTATGGAACGGTCACATAGGCACCATGTATGACATTACCGATAAGGGTAATGTTTACCTAACGTATAGTACCTCCGCCAACATCAATGGTGGTGAATCTGACGTTGGTGGTAACTGTGGATACGGCGGTTTGTGTTCAAGCGCAGAAAGCGTCGACAAAGCAAAACCAGAAAAAGTAGAGAACATTGAGCTAGGTACTAAGTGGAACTTACTCAATGAAAAATTACTCGCAACGGCTGCGTTATTTCAAGTAACCAAAGACGACGTAATGGAAGGCACTGATTACGATACTGCAGGCACCTATAATACCGGTAAAAACCGGGTAAAAGGGGTTGAGTTCTCACTAGTAGGTAACATTACCGAACGCTTGAGCACTCAGTTAGGCATGGCATTAATGAAGTCGGAAATTCTAAAAACCGCGGCAACGTCAGGTGGCGAACCAGTAGAACCCGGTGGCCGCTTAGCTAATTTTGCTAATCGTTCTGCCTTTGCTCAAGTGCGTTATCAGCTAACCGATAAATTCAGTTTTGGCGCGGCAGCGAATCATTCGAGTGAAGTGTACGTTGGCCAGCCAGATAGCACGGCCAGTGAAGATCTTCGTGTTCCGTCCTACACCATCTTTGATGCGTTCGCGAGTTATGAATTTAACGAGCAACTGAATGCCCGCGTTAACGTAGCAAACCTCACGGATAAAGATTACTACTTAACGGCCTATCGTAGTGGTGCCTTTGCCTACATTGGTGATGCACGCAACGCGCAACTAACTGTGGCCTATGAGTTTTAATTCATAAGCGATAGCAAGCGAAACACCGAGCATTCTGCGCTCGGTGTTTTCTATTTTACGATTAATACGGTGACATATGAATCAGACAGCGTCGCTAAATTACATTCCTACCGATATTGTTAGCGTATTGGATTACGAGCGTTACGCACGCGAGGCATTACCTTACGATGTGCTGGAATATATAAATGGTGGCGTTGCAGACGATATTACGCTCAACCGTAATCGTTCCGCATTTGATGCAATGTCGATCTATAACCGTGTACTGAATGATTTTTCTCATAGCAGCACACAGATTGAATTATTTTCCGGCAGCCAAAAACAAACCTTATCCCATCCAATATTATTGGCGCCCGTCGCTCATCAAACTCTGATTCATGCTGACGGCGAAATTGCAACGGCACAAGCAGCAGCCGCACTGAATGTACCTATGATTGTCAGTACACTTGCCAGTAAACAGCTAGAGGATATCGCCAAACATGCTGGGCCATGTTGGTTTCAATTGTATTGGCAGCCTTGCCGAGACGCCAATCTAGAATTAATAAACCGCGCTATTAATGCAGGTTACAGCGCTATTATTATTACCCTCGATGCGGCAGTAAATGGCTTACGTAATCGCGCCCAAAGAGTCGGATTTGTATTACCTAACGACATTAATATTAATCTCCGCGACTTGCCGCAAGCCGCTACTAAAACGCTAAATCCGAGCGATAGCATTATTCTTAACGGTTTTATGAGCGATGCACCTAGCGAAAGCGATTTAGTCTGGTTAAGACAGCAAGTTAAATTGCCCTTAATAGCCAAGGGGATTAGCCATCCGCAAGATGCAATCCTCTTAAAGAAGTTAGGCTTCGATGGTGTCGTGGTATCAAATCATGGTGGGCGTACACTTGATACATTACCCGCCAGCATTGAATTACTTCCTGCAATTCGAGCCGCCGTTGGTGATGATTTCACCGTATTGTTTGACAGCGGCATTCGACGCGGCAGTGATATTTTTAAAGCCATGGCTCTGGGTGCTAACGCCGTATTGATCGGTCGCCCACAATTATGGGCATTGGCAACAGCGGGGGCACTCGGCGTGGCTCACATGTTGAAGTTACTACGTGATGAGTTTGAAATTACCATGGCCTTGGCGGGCTGTAATAGCATCGAAAACATTAATGCCGAATCACTTTTTACGCGCCAAGCTTAATCATTAAGGAGCTAGACATGTTGTTGCCAATCGAAAACATCATTCGCCGCGACGATGCGTTAGCTTTACGCCAAGCGCTTGAGCAAGCGCCTTGGATCGAGGGAATACGCACCGCTGGCGGCATAGCGGCGAATGTTAAAGCCAACCTGCAGCTTGATGAAACCAGCGCCCTAGCACAGCAATTAGCTCAAGCGGTACTTGATGCAGTACGCCAACATCCTTTGTTTATCTCTGCGACGTTACCGCAAAAAACTTTTCCGCCTCGTTTTAATTGTTATCAGGATAGTGGTCATTACGGCCTGCATATTGATAGTGCCATAATGACACTACCCGACGGTCAAGCAATGCGTACCGATATTTCAGCAACGTTATTTTTAAGTGATGCCGATGAATACGATGGCGGTGAACTAACCATAGAAACTCAATACGGTGCGCAAGAGGTGAAATTAAACGCTGGTGATTTAATCTTATATCCATCCACCAGCTTGCATGAAGTCAAACCGGTGACCCGAGGTAAGCGCTTAGCCGCTTTCTTTTGGATACAAAGCATGATCGTGAATGCCATCCAACGTGAGCAATTATTTGAATTAGACCAATCTATTCAGGTGTTAACCCAAGACCGTGGCAGTGCCGACACAGAAGTGCGACGTTTAAGCGGCCTGTATCACAACTTATTGCGCGGCTGGGCTAACGTGTAAAAATATAAGCCGCCTATTCAGACGGTTTATTAAATTGACTAGGCGAAACGCCATACCATTTTTTAAATGCCCGAGAAAAAGCACTAACATCAGAAAATCCGAGCAAAAACGCTAATTGCGTAACACTGGTACCCGGAATACGTAAATGCCGTTCAACCAACGTTCTGCGCGTACGCTCTAATAACTTCTGCCACGTTAAGTCTTCTTCGGTTAAGCGCCGCTGTAAACTACGTACACTCATGTGAAATTGTTCTGCAGCATCCGTTAATGACGGCTCCCCTTCTGGCAACTGCCCTTCTACCCAAAGGGATAACTGAATAACCAATGAGCCCTTTTCTTGCAGGGCTAATCGCTCACTCAGAGTTGCATCTAACATCGCCGCCATTTGAGGCTCGCTCGATTGCAGCTCTGCATTCACTACGTGACGCGCAAACACTAAAGTAAAGTGATCCGATGCTTGCACCTTAACGCGAAAATAACGGCTCATACGATCTAAAAATAATTCATTAATCGCTGGAGCATGCACTTCAATTGGATTTAATTTCGCGTCAATTCGAATACGCACCATACGCACAAGACTGGCCATAACAAATTGAATGCCTTGATGATGCGGCTTAAACCCGTCATTAGGCACAAACCGAATAGCAACTCGGTCGGCCTCAATATCCAATTCAAGATTTACGACATTACTGATTAAGCGATGAAAACGCACGATACGCTGCAACACACTCAATAAACTGCCACCGGCGGATAACGCTAAGCCCAAACCACCAAAGGTCGAGTATTCGCTCTCACGTGCCATATTAATTCCCAGTGACGGGTCATCGAGCAAGCGTTCAACCTCATCCAACAAGGCGTAAGACTTAGTGGTATCAACCATTGCCTCAGAATTTCGAGTATCCGCCAAGCTAATTCCAAACTGGCTAAATATCGGCTCTGGGGCTATGTTGCGCGCTACCAGCAAGCTGGCAAGTGGGCGCAAGAACATGGCAACTGCTTTGCCTTCCATCGACATTGGCATCTCCGGTCAAATGATTGGCAGCATGGGCAAGGCAGCACCCAATTCTGCACGGTATATTGTTATTGTGATTAACAGGAGTATACCTATGTCATCGACAACTGGCCTCAATTCCGCCGATTCATTAAAGGCAGCCAAACAAAAAGACCGTCAGATTCAAAGTGAACTGATGGCGGTTAGTGATCGCGTTCGTAATAGCCACCCGAGCCTAGTAAAGCATCAGAATGCAGTGGGTATGGGTATCTTTTTAACCAGCATATTGGGGATGGTGCTCAACGGCTGGCTCTATTTTGAAGGCATTATGCCGGTTTGGATGGTGATCGTATTGAGCGCTTTCTGGACATCTCTTTTACATGAGCTGGAACACGACCTGATCCACTACATGTACTTCCGTAAAACCCCATTTTGGCATCACTTTATGATGGCTGGTGTTTACTTGGCGCGTCCGCTGACCCAAAACCCATGGGTACGCCGTCATACGCATTTACATCATCATAAGGTGTCTGGTACTGAGACAGACCTAGAGGAACGCGGCATTACCAATGGCGAAAGCTGGGGAATTCGTCGTCTCTTTATGGTTGGCGATAACATGTTGGCGTTCTACTTGCGTATCCCTAAGTACTTCATCGAGCCTCGTCGTTTGCTGAAAGAAGGTAAGGTAACCCATAAAGATTTGAAGAATTTGCGTCTCATCGCGGCCGCTTCTTTTACGCCACTGGGCACTACCCTATATCTGATTTGGCATTTATTCGTGTTGTTTCATTTGGCCAATGGCATTGCTTGGACACTGGATGCGCAGATTGCATGGCCGCAATGGTTGCTGGCGCAACAAGATTGGGTAACCGGTTTGGTGGTTGTTCTGATTGCACCGAACGTGCTGCGTACGTTCTGCCTGCACTTTATTTCATCCAACATGCATTACTATGGCGATAACCGCTCTGGCATTATTCACGAGCAGTGTCAGGTTATGAATCCTTGGTATCTACTGCCACTTCAAGCTTTCTGCTTCAACTTTGGCAGTACCCATGCGATTCACCACTTCGTGGTACGTGATCCTTTCTATATTCGCCATCTGGCAACGAAAGAATCACACGAAGTACTGC
This sequence comes from Thalassolituus sp., assembly GCF_034111725.1. Lineage (GTDB taxonomy): Bacteria > Pseudomonadota > Gammaproteobacteria > Pseudomonadales > Oceanobacteraceae > Thalassolituus. The sequence continues at coordinate 14,318 of NZ_JAWUWR010000080.1, forward strand.
GCAAACATGGTATTCGCTTCAATGATATGGGCACTTTCAGCCGTGCTAATCGCATGCATACGAAAGAGCATTATGCCGTTATCAACGAGACTGCTAACGCCTGATAGCCCCATTGCTCAACTAAGCCGCACCCTCTGGTGCGGCTTTTTTATGGATTTTTCTCTGCACTATTAGCCACACTCACGTTCAACCTCGAAACATTCAAGACCACGACGGTCACATCTAGGCCATTCACTGTTAGAATGCTGCATTGTTATCGTATTTAGAAAGAAGGTCGCTCATGGGCTCCCGTTTACAAGAAGATTTCCAGAATATCCATCAAGGTGTGTACTTTGTCGGCACAACTCCGCCAAAAGACAGCACTACAAACGAACGTGTTGATGAGATAGCAGAGAAACTATTAGAGCGCTTATCGGCACTAGATTACGACGGCATGATCGTTTACGACATTCAAGATGAAAGCAGTCGTACGAACAAACCGCGTCCATTTCCATTTATGCAAACGTTCGATCCTTGCGCCTATTCACGCATTATCCGCGAAAAATCAGGCCATCCTGTGATCACCTACAAGAGTGTTGCGCAGCGCAACGCCAGTGATTTCTCAGACTGGTTAACCCGCGCTTGGAATGAATTTGGCGTGCGCGATATCGTATTAGTTGGCGCGCCCTCTTCGGAAGGAGATATACGTTTATCGCTGCCAGAAGCGTACAAAGTGCTGGCGACTCATGAAGCTCCTTACCACCTTGGCGGTGTTACCATTGCCGAACGTCATGCGGCGAAGGGCAATGAGCACACCCGCTTACTCAATAAAGGTAAGCAAGGCTGCACGTTTTTTATCTCGCAAGCAGTTTATGATGCCGACGCTACCATTGATTTGCTTACCAGCTATGCAAAATCATGTGCTGAGCAAGGTGTAGAACCTCAACGCATTATTCTGACCTTTACCCCATGCGGTAGCTTGAAGACGTTAGAATTTATGGAATGGCTGGGAATTTCAGTACCTGAAAGCACTCGCCAAGAAATGATGGCAGCAGAAGATCCGCTGACAGAGTCTATTAAGATTTGTCATAACAACTTGCAGAATATTTTGGCCAAGTGTCTACCGCTTAACTTACCATTAGGCCTAAACATCGAAAGTCTGACAAATCGTAAAACCGAAATAGACGCATCTATTGAACTGTTTACGCTACTAAAGAAAACGCTCGATAACGGTTTAGAAGAACGCCGCAAAGCGTTGTAATTCATTCAAGGTGGATCAACTGCTAGCGGCAAGGAAGCCTGGCCAAAGCCAGCTTCCTTTGCATTCGTACACTACCCTTCTATTTATGCCTAAAGAAAAGTCTACGCATACAGAACATTAAAGATATTGCTGAAGCTCGATTCTGAGTTGATATTAATCGACAGTTTTAATTTCCGCGCAATATCACTAGCCGAAATTAAACCGCGAATTTTATGCGTTTCACGATCAATCACTAAACAGTGCTGCTGTCCGCGTTCTTTCAATGCTTCGATTAAATTACCTATATTTGAGTTCGCAACATCGGAGTAATCAAACGCCTTAAGCTTGCTTTTGGGCGTCATGAAATCAGTTACTCGTAACTCTTCGCGTTTAAACCCTTGTACAACTTTTGCCATAAAATCAGGGCCAATTAAGTCATCAAGACTCAATACACCGACAAATTTATTGTCGTTATCGACCACTAATTTTAATCGCACGTGGGTTTTTTTCATGGCTACTTCGGCATCGGTAGCAAAGCTGGATGATTCTATCACCAAGGGTTCTACTTTTTCGAAGTCAGTAAATACTTTCAATGCTGGGGAAGACAAGTCCAAACTAGTAGGGCTATCAGGCCATGCGAGTTCATCAATTGGAGTAGTTTCGTAGAGAGATAATGTTTTCATAGTTAGGCGATCCTTTTGTTGCTGCGCTATTCGCCGATGCAAGTGCACAATGCATTAATATTGAGGCATCGGGGGATGGGTGGGCCAAAAGCCGATGGATCAAAGCTACTATAAATATATAAAGCGAATGTTGAACGACGCACGATCTATAGACATATAAGCTATTGAATCATGCTGTCTAGCTGTCACTCCTTACCGAGAAGGAATAGAGAAGGTTTAATAACTATAGGAAAAAGTACGCAGTTTAACAATAGATTGTATGCGTAAAGTAATGTCATAAAAATCAACAAAATGTCATTCTATAAAACATGAAGTCATTCACAGTAACGATTATTTCTAGCCATTAGAATTTCAGCGCTTCGATATAAAACAGAGCGTTTATACTTTAATACAAATGACATATTTCCTTATATTGATAGGCATAAAAAAGCCGCTTCATTGCTAAAGCGGCTCAATTTTTCCATGTGTGAAAAAACACCTATTGCGGAGTGCGAATCACCATCAAACGCAATTCGGTCATATCTTCCATAGCCCAACGAATACCCTCGCGGCCAAGCCCCGAGTCTTTAACGCCGCCATACGGCATGTGATCAACCCGCCAGCTTGGTACATCGCCGATCACTACGCCACCCACCTCAAGCTCATCCCAAGCTTGCTGAGCCTTGTATAAATCACGAGTAAAAATACCAGCCTGCAAACCAAAGCGACTGTCGTTAACGCGTTTTAGTACCGCATCAAAATCATCAAACGGTTCCAATATGGCAACTGGGCCAAAAGCTTCTTCTGCGCTTAGCTCGCAATTAGAATCAACATTTTCTAACAGCGTCGCTTGCAACATATTGCCATTGCGCTGACCACCGCAAAGCAAGGTCGCGCCCTTATCTATTGCTGACTCAATCCAGCCGTGCAAACGCTTAGCTTCGTCTTCACTGATCATAGGGCCGATAAAAGTTTCTTTATCTTTAGGATCTCCGCTCTTTAGCGCTTTGGTTTTCGCCACAAGCTTTTCTTTAAACGTAGCGTAAACATCACTATGGACAAATAAGCGTTGAACTCCAATACAGCTCTGACCCGACTGATAAAAAGCGCCAATAATTACCCGAGCAACAGCATCATCCAGATCCCAGTCTTTATCAACAACACAGGCGGCGTTACCGCCAAGCTCTAAAATAACAGGCTTTTTACCCGCACGAGCTTTCAGCTTCCAACCCACTTCTGGTGAGCCCGTAAAGATTAATAACTTTAAACGGTTGTCTTCGGTTAACAGATCGGCACTGTCACGACGACACGGCAGAATAGAAAATGCGCCTTTAGGTAAATTCGTTTCCGCTAGAATTTCGCCAATTAATAAGGCGCCTACTGGCGTCATACTGGCTGGCTTTAAAACAAACGGACAACCCGTCGCAATAGCAGGTGCAACCTTATGTGCCGCCAAATTCAGTGGGAAGTTAAATGGGCTAATAAATGCACACGGCCCAATGGGCACTCGCTGGGTCATACCACGATAGCCTTTAGCACGTGGACTGATATCCAGCGGCAGCGTCTCACCTAACATGCGCGGCGTTTCTTCAGCCGCAATTTTGAAGGTGTCGATTAAACGAGTGACTTCACCAATAGCGTCATTGATAGGCTTGCCCGCTTCGATACACAAGGCATGCGCTAGCTCGTCTTTGCGTTCGGTAAAACGTTTTACGCAATGTTCGAGTACCGCTTGACGTTCATATACCGTCATTTTGCGCATAGCTTCGGTAGCGGCTACTGCGGCTGTAATAGCCTGATCAAGAACATCCGGCGTTGCCAATGCAACTTCGCAAGCAACCTCGCCGCTGTATTTATCGGTCACTTTTAAATCGGTATTAGCATAAACCGCTTCATTCGCTAAATAATACGGATAGGTCTTTTGCATAATTTGCTCCTCTATTAGCCCGTTTAAGAAACAACCAAGGCTGTTAGTGCTGTACGAATAGATTGAGGAATTGAGACTGCCTTATTAGCCGCACGTTCAACAAATACGTGAATAAAATCACCATAAGCACAAGCCTGATCTTCCCCTTGCTTAAAAATAGCAACACCGTAGGTGACCGAGCTATTACCTAATTTATTAACTCGCAAGCCAACGTCTATGGCATCAGGATAAGCAATAGGTGCTAGGTAATTACAGTGTGAGTTCACCACAAAACCAACGATTGGCGCATCATGAATATTTAATCCACCATGCTCAATTAAATAACGATTTACTGCACTATCAAAATAGGAATAGTACGTCACATTATTCACATGACCATAAATATCGTTATCCATCCAGCGTGTCACAATCGGATAAAACTCGCGATAATCGCTGCGTTTAAGCGGTTTAGTTTCAGTAGTCATTAATCATCCTATTGCTAAAATCCTATTATTGGTTAGCACCAGTATTAGTACGCTGCTTGATAAATAGCTAACGCATCAGCCTCGGTAACTTCACGTGGGTTATTCCCCAACAATCGCGTTTGCAACATGGCTTCACTGGCAAGCATAGCAACCGCGTCTTCACGAATACCACAGTCACGCAATCGCGTTGGTAATCCGGTATTGATGGTTTGCTGCTCTAACCAAGCAATAAGTGCTGCGGTTTTTTCCTCATTGCTGCCAACATTGGCTGCATCACCCATAACAACCGGGGCTAATTCTGCATATAAATGCGCAGCTTTAGGTGCGTTAAAGCGCATAACATGGGGCAACACCAGCGAGTTACTTAAACCATGCGGAATATGAAAGTGTCCACCTAGCGGATACGCTAAGGCATGCACCGCAGCAACCGGCGCATTAGCAAAGGCTTGGCCAGCGTACAATGCGCCTAACAACATATTGCTACGCGCTTGAATATTATTGCCGTCTTTAACTGCCACCATTAAATTGCTGGAAAGTAGACGCAATGCTTCTTTCGCAAGCAGATCAGATACTGGGTTTTTCTTCACCGCCGAAGTATAAGCCTCAATGGCATGCACCATGGCATCAATACCCGTGGCTGCTGTCACATGTGGCGGCAGACCTGTGGTTAATTCCGCATCGAGTAGCGCAACATCGGGTTGCAATACGGCTGATACCACACCGGCTTTCGTCGTTGCGCCTGTGGTGACAATAGCAATTGGCGTGACTTCCGAACCAGTACCTGCGGTGGTCGGTACTTGCAATAAGGGTAAGCGCACACCGCGAGCATTGCCCACGCCATACATATCAGATAACGGCTGCTTACATTGCGGATGTGCAAGTAGTGCCACCAGCTTAGCGACATCCATTGAACTGCCACCGCCAAAACCCACAACGTAATCGACGTTAGCGCGACGAGCTGCCTCAGTAGCGGCCATAACAGTTGTATCCGACGGATCAGCCTCGACATCTTTAAATACCGTTAATTGCAGGGCTGATAGCTGAAAACTGGGCAGAATCCGTTCCAACAAACCAGCACCGATAATGCCTTCATCCGTTACTAACATAACGCTACGCGCGCCCTGCTCTTCACAGATAGCGGCCAAACGACGTGCAGAACCGGCTTCGTTAATAATGGTTCGGGTCGTTGAAAAGGTAAAATTGGTCATATTATTGTTATACCTCACCTAGGAATTACTGAGCCTAAATTAAGTGTTTAATTGCGCTTATTCAGACTCATGTCATTTAACGCACAAATTGTTCAGCGGTTAAGCCAAATAGATTATCCACCGGTGTTTGCAATACCTGACGATGCATATCAGCACGCGGTAAAATACGCTCGGCATAAAAACGTGCTGAGGCAATTTTAGCCTGATAAAACTCCACATCTTCTGGATTTTCTTGCGCACGTTTCGCCGCCACTGTTGCCATTCTCGCCCATGCATAGGCTAACAATGCATACGCGGAAAATTGCATAAAATCAGTGGCACAACCTCCAATTTCTTCAGAATTTTGAGCTGAGCGCTGCATAATATCGGCGGCTAATGAGCGCCAATGAGCGTTGACTGATAGCAAAGGAGTTAACAAGCTGACTAGCGCCACATTACTCTCTTGTTGCTGACAGAAAGCATCAATTTCATCCTGCAAGCGCGTTAATTCTGCGCCTTGATCACCCATCACCTTACGACGTAATAAATCCAGCGACTGAATGCCGTTGGTGCCTTCGTAAATTTGGGTAATACGGCCATCACGCACTAATTGCTCCATGCCCCATTCGCGAATAAAGCCATGCCCACCGTATACCTGCATACCGATATTAGCGGCTTCGGCACTCATGTCAGTTAAAAAAGATTTAACAATAGGTATCAGCAAGGCAGCACGAGTACCGGCTAATTTACGCTCTGTCGCATCGTCATGAAAATGTTCAATATCCAAAGCTAAAGCAGCGTCATACGCTAATACACGGCAACCTTCTACTAAGGTTTTTTGTGTTAGTAACATACGGCGAACATCAGGATGAACAATAATAGGATCGGCGGCTAATTCTGGATGCTGCGGGCCGCTTAAGGCACGCGACTGCAAGCGTTCCAAGGCATACTCTACGGCCCCTTGATAAGCCATTTCGCCTATACCAAGGCCTTGTAAGCCTACCTGAAAGCGGGCGTCGTTCATCATAGTGAACATACAGGCTAAGCCTTTATTTTCCTCACCAATCAACCAGCCTTTCGCGCTATCGAAATTCATCACACAAGTAGCGGCGGCTTTAATGCCCATTTTATGCTCAACCGAGCCACACACCGCAGGGTTACGCTCACCCGGTTCGCCTGCATCGGTTGGTAAATACTTAGGCACTAAAAATAAACTAATGCCTTTTACACCGGCGGGTGCATCGGGCAGACGAGCCAATACCAAGTGAATAATATTCGACGACATATCCTGTTCGCCGCCGCTAATAAAAATCTTAGTACCACTCACCGCATAACTGCCATCCGCTTGCGGTTCAGCTTTGGTTCGTAGTAAGGCTAAATCGGTACCGGCGTGAGGTTCGGTTAAACACATAGTGCCCAGCCACTCGCCCGACACAAGTTTCGGTAAGTACGCATCCTTTAATGCTTCACTGCCGTGCTTTGTTAGCGCTAATACAGCGCCTTCGGTCAGACCCGAATAAACACGGAACGACAAGTTGGCGGCCATCATCATTTCGTGAAAGGGCGCAGCCATCGACACAGGTAGACCCTGACCACCGTATTCTTCTGGCCCTGTCATTGAGGCCCACCCGTTCTCGCAAAACTGGCGATAAGCTTCAGGAAAACCATCTGGGGTTTTTACTTCACCATTATTAAACGTCACACCTTCTTCATCGCCAGAACGATTTAACGGTGCTAAAACGCCAGCGGTAAAGCGCCCGCCCTCTTCCAGTACGGCATCAACCAATTCTGCATTTAAATCACTACGGCCAATGGCAGCATAGTGCGAAGAAACATCCAGCACTTCATGCAGGGCAAAACGCATATCACGTAATGGGGCTTTAAATGCTGTCATTATTTGCTCTCCGTATTTATGTCAGAAGAATTCACATCGGCGAAGCAACGCTGTTGTTCTGCAAGCCGTTGTAGCAAAGCGGCCGGTTTAAAGAATTCACCATGCTCAGCTTCCAATGCTTTTAATGCGTTATACACATTGGCAACACCACGTTCATCGGCATACGCCATAGGACCACCGCGCTCCGCTGGGAAGCCATAGCCATTAAGATATACCTTGTCGATATCTGCACTACTGCTGGCAATGCCTTCCTGCAAAATACGCGCACCTTCGTTAATTAAGCCTAAGAGGCAACGCTCTACAATTTCATTATCGCTAATGCTACGACGTGCAAAGCCAGCAGCGGTGGATATTTCGACAACCAGTGCTTCCACCTCATCATCGCGCAAGGCTTGGCGACTGCCGGCTTCATAGCGGTAATAACCTTTGCCATTCTTTTGGCCAAAGCGCTCCATCTCACACAAACGGTCATCAACCCGTACGTTTAATTCGTCGGCGGAACCTTGCTCAAACTTAACATCGGCCATTTGGCGCGAACGCCATTCCAAGTCGATACCGACAACGTCGTACATACGAAATGGCCCCATAGCCATACCAAAGGCCTCTAACGCCTGATCAACTTGCTGTGGCAAAGCGCCTTCTAACAATAATCGACGTGATTGAAATACATAGGGCTCCAACATGCGATTACCGATAAAGCCGTGGCAATTACCGGCAACCACAGCCACTTTGCCGATGCGAGCACCGAGGGCTTCAACCAAACCTAATACGGCCGGATCGGTTTTAGCACCGCGTACAATTTCCAGAAGCTTCATGATGTGAGCAGGGCTAAAGAAATGCATGCCCAGCACTTTTTCTGGACGCGAGGTCTCGGCTGCGATGGCATCAATATCAAGGTAGGAGGTATTGGTCGCCAAGATGGCGTCGGCATTTACCACGCGATCAAGCTCACGGAAAATAGTTTGCTTCAGAGCCAAGTTTTCATACACGGCTTCAACCACCAATTGCACATGAGCGATATCTGCATAGTTGCCGGTATCACTAAAACAGGCCAAGCGCGCATCCATCTGTTCTTGGGTAATACGTTCGCGCTCAACCATTTGTGCGTAGATCTTACCGATATAATCCATTGCTTGTGCGCGCACATCGTCATTCAAGTCGAGAAGCGTTACATTAATGCCCGCGTTAGCGAAAGATATGGCAATACCGCGCCCCATAGTACCGGCACCAATTACCGCAACTTGCTCGACTGCGGCGGCTTGAAAATTCTGGGTCATGTCTGGCTCACTTTTTCCGTAGTAAAAATTAACGACTCGACACTCGGGTGCAAACCCCTGGCCGGTAGAAATCAAAGTTAGTGCTATAACTTATTGTGTCTATGAATATATGCAACTCTGATTTGATTTTATTGCTGGTATTCGATGCACTCATGCACGAACGCGCTGCAGTAGGTATGGCTGAGCAGCCATTACTGAGCCAACACACATTAGTAATACTCCAACCTCTTGCGTGTAATATCAGACGATCAGCAATGAGTTCGTACTACTCAGGGTATGCAACCAACCGCACAGACACTAGAGCCAGAACAGCCATTACGCGAGGCAATTGACCCGCATCTGACCTCTCAGTGGCAAAGACAGGCAGCAAAATCTGCCTTCTACTAGCATCTAACCCCATTTAGTTATACATTAGTTATACAACAACTCTATATTTGTATAATTATGCGTATCGGCCTTATTCTTGGTGACCAATTAACACACTCGCTAGCAAGTCTGCGCGTGCTTGATCCTAGCTGTGATCGTATCCTCATGGCGGAAGTCGCAGCGGAAGCCAGCTATGTGCCGCATCATCCTCAAAAAATTGCACTCATTTTCAGTGCTATGCGCCACTTTGCCGAAGACTTACGCAATCAAGGATGGCAGGTCGACTACCACGCGTACGACGCGCAGTCATCCTGCTCTACCTTGCTTAGCGTGGTGCAATCGTACGCCAAAGAATTTAGTGCAAGCGCCATTATCACCACCGAATGCGGTGAATACCGTCTACAACACGCTATAAGCAATGCGTGGCAACAACAGTTAGGCATCCCAGTCGAATGCTATATTGATGATCGCTTCATTTGCACTCAGGCAGAATTTGCACAGTGGGCAGAGGGTCGTAAGCAGTTACGGATGGAATATTTCTATCGCGACATGCGCCGTAAAACAGGCCTACTCATGCAAGGCGATAAACCAGAGGGCGGTGACTGGAATTACGACGCCGACAATCGCAAGCGCTGGAATGGCGATCCCGCCTTACCCGACCCGCTCACGTTCGCTCGGGACGACATCGATAAAGCAGTGATAAAACTGGTAGCCGACGAGTTCTCCCATCATCCCGGTAATATCGACACCTTTGAGTGGGCGACTACTCGTAGCCAAGCACTAGAAGCATTAGCGCATTTTATACGTTTTCGCTTACCGTATTTTGGTGACTATCAAGATGCCATGGCGAAAGATGAACACCAGCTATTTCACAGTTTGCTATCACCCTATATCAACTGTGGTTTATTGCTGCCATTGGAAGTATGCCAAGCTGCACTAAAAGCCTACGAAGAGAATCATGTACCACTTAATGCAGCAGAAGGATTTATTCGCCAAATTATTGGTTGGCGCGAATATGTACGCGGTATTTACTGGCTAAATATGCCCCAGTACGCGCATTTAAATAAACTCGGTAATACACGCGATTTACCACGCTATTATTGGGATGGTGATACCCAAATGGCGTGCATGAGCGATGCCTTCAAAACCACATTTAACCATGCGTATGCGCATCATATTCAGCGTTTAATGGTAACCGGTAATTTCGCACTTATTGCAGGGATCAAACCAGAAGACGTTTGTGACTGGTATTTAGCGGTATATGCCGATGCCTATGACTGGGTCGAGTTGCCCAACACACTGGGTATGGTAATGCATGCCGACGGCGGCTACTTAGGCAGTAAGCCATATGCAGCCTCAGGGAATTATATTCATAAAATGTCGAACTATTGTGGCGGCTGTCACTACTCGGTAAAAACGTCGACAGAGCACGATAGCTGCCCGTTTAACAGCTTGTACTGGCATTTTATTCAACGCCATAAAGAGCAATTTAATGGCAATCCGCGTATGACCATGATTTATCGTAGCTTTGAGAAAATGGACTCGGGCAAACAGCAGGCAATACTCGATCGTGCGGAATATCTTCTTAGCCATATAGACGAACTTTAATAAATACCCTATGACTCATCATAAACTTCTATTACCCAAAAAAGATTGCGCGCATTGCCAACAACCCTTTTGCTGGCGACGTAAATGGGCACGCAGCTGGGACGAAGTAAAATATTGTAGTGAGCGCTGTAAACGCAGCGCGAAGAGTACTTTGCAAAAAACTGCTACCACACCACCTAATCTATGCGCTGCCGCTCAGGTTGAGGAGGAATTTTAAATGCAAATATTATGGCTACGTAACGATCTGCGCTTGCACGATCATCCTGGCTTTCACCTCGCACGAGCAAAAAATCAGCCGTTAAGCATTATTTATATTATGCCCAAAGAATGGCTAGATAAAGATGCTCAAGGCATGACAAGACTAGGCGCGGCCAAAGCTAGATTTTTACGTAGCAGCTTAATCGATTTACACCGCACTCTTGATGAGCACACATTTGATTTAACTATTCTATTTGGCGATCCGGTTGAATTACTGCAAAAAATATACTTAGAGCAAGCATTTACTTTAATTACGGCTTCCGCCCAAGCGCCAGAAGAAGCCGACTGGCTAGCACGTATTGCAAAGCTTGGCATAACAGTCGAGTGTTATGAGCCCTACACTCTGTTCTCGCCGCAGCAAATGGTTGATTTCTTCGCTAACTGGCCTGCCACCTTTAGTCAGTTCCGACGCACGATAGAAAAAAATCCGCAGCAATTTCAAGTAGCGGAAGATATAAAAGCGCTCCCCCTTAAGCTCAGGGATACAATTCTGCCGATCTGGGCACCGGCACAATGGCCCGAAGAACACAGCCATACCAGTATTCAACTAAAACGTAACGGCGGCGAACGCATTGGCAAGCAGCATCTAAAAGATTATTTATGGGAAAGTAAATCGATTCAGCATTACAAGGCCACTCGTAATGAACTAATCGGCGATAACTTTAGTAGCCAATTAAGTCCATATTTAGCATGGGGATGCCTGTCTCCTCGACATATTTGGCATCAAATCTTGCAATACGAAGCCGCCTATCAAGCCGATGAACATAGCCAATGGCTGAAGTTAGAATTGCTGTGGCGCGAATATTTTCATTGGTCGATGCGCCACCATGGCGACGGTTTGTTTCAAAAAAATGGCTTACGCACCGACACGGTAAACTTTAAAAAAATACCCGACAAGATAGTGCAAAAACATTGGCAAGCTTGGTGTGACGCGAGCACTGGCATCCCTATGATTGATGCAGGATTAATTGAATTGCGCACAACCGGTTTTGTTTCGAATCGTTTACGACAGAATATGGCGAGTTACTTTATTCACCAACTACAACTCGACTGGCGCTGGGGAGCACGTTGGTTTGAGCAGCATCTTATTGATTTTGATGTCGCTAGCAATTGGGGAAACTGGGCGTACTTAGCAGGTGTTGGCCACGATTCACGTCCGCAGCGGCAATTTAATATCAATAAACAACTACAGGAATATGACCCCAAACTTAAACATATTCATCATTGGCTACCCGAGCTATCACAACAGTCGTTAGACGATATTCTTAACCATCAAACAAAAAATAAACTTATTTCTCACTACCCTAGCCCTGTCGTAGCGACTCAAGCTTGGACTCTATAAAGGTAGGATGAAATAGATGCTAAATGTCGTTTGGTTTAAGCGTGATTTACGCATACACGATCATCAGGCCTTGGTTAATGCTGCCGCTGACGGCCCCGTCATGCCGTTATATGTATTCGAACCCGAGTATTGGCAACAACCCGATACTAGCTTGCGGCAGTGGCAATTCGTTCGGGAATGTTTACTGGATTTAAACCAGACGTTAGAGCAGCGCTATCAAATGCCACTCATTTTCGTCAGTGGTGATGTTGTCGAGTTTTTGGAAAAAATTCATCAGATATACGGACCACTTAAACTTCATAGTCACGAAGAAACTGGCAACCTTTGGACGTTTGAACGAGATAAACGAGTTAAAAAATGGTGTAAATCGCGAACTATTATCTGGCAGGAGTCCGCTCAACAGGGAGTCAGACGGCCAAATCCGACGCGGGATATTTGGGCGAAACATTGGCTACAATCTATGCAACAGCCAAAAGTAAAAGCGCCGAACCAGCTGACTTCGTACCCATCAATTACTATCGAAAATAACGTATCTGCGCGGCTCTCACCTCTGCAAACATCGCAGTGGCCGACAATCGCAGGCGCGGATTTAACACCCTGCCCAGAACGACAAACAGGAGGCCGCACCCAAGCTGTTGCGCTACTCAAAAGCTTTATAAAACAGCGAAGTGAATACTACCGAGGCTCGATTAGTTCACCTAATAGCGCTGAGCATGCTTGCTCTCGCTTAAGCCCTTATATTGCCATGGGTTGCTTAGGTCTGCGCGAGCTAGTGCAAGTAGTTCAACAACAAAAAAAAAAGCACCGACTAAGCGCTGGCAACAAAGTCTGAGTGCCTTCGAATCACGACTTTGGTGGCACTGCCATTTTATTCAAAAACTAGAAGATGAGCCGAGTATACAGGGGCAATCACTGCACTCATCATATAGTGATATTCGCGATAATTTCGACCCTACATATTTACAGGCATGGAAAGACGGTAAAACGGGTTGGCCATTGGTCGACGCGTGTATGCGCTACTTAAAGCACCACGGTTGGCTCAATTTCCGCATGCGTGCCATGTTAATGTCGATTGCGAGTTACCCGTTATGGCTTCCTTGGCAACAAAGCGCACAGCATTTGGCGCGCTACTTTACCGACTATGAACCCGGCATTCATTATCCCCAAGCGCAGATGCAAGCAGGCACAACGGGCATTAATATTCCGAGAATGTACAACCCAACAACTCAAGCTGAAACCCAAGATCCGGAGGGTGTATTTATTCGACGCTGGATACCTGAATTAGCCAACGTTGAAACACCTTGGATACATCAGCCATGGTTAATGAATAACGCGATGCAAGAAAAAGCCGGTGTAACGATTGGCGTTGATTATCCGCATC
>NZ_JAWUWR010000081.1:0-143022 GCF_034111725.1 Thalassolituus sp.
AAAAATGGGTATTCGCCCAGTTTATAAGCGTGTGGATACTTGTGCGGCTGAATTCGCCACTGACACTGCTTACATGTACTCAACGTACGAAGAAGAGTGTGAATCGAATCCAACGGATCGCGAAAAAATCATCGTACTGGGTGGCGGTCCTAACCGTATTGGTCAAGGTATTGAATTCGACTATTGCTGTGTACACGCAGCATTGGCAGCGAAGGAAGAAGGGTACGAAGCCATCATGGTGAACTGCAACCCTGAAACGGTATCTACTGATTACGATACTTCTGATCGTCTATATTTTGAGCCTGTTACCTTAGAGGACGTGCTTGAAATTGTTGATAAAGAAAAACCGAAAGGCGTAATTGTTCAGTACGGTGGTCAAACGCCGTTGAAATTAGCCGAAGAACTAGAAGCTGATGGTGTACCTATCATTGGTACGTCTCCAGAGTCGATTGACCGTGCAGAAGATCGTGAGCGTTTCCAGCAAATGATTCAACGCTTAGGTTTGAAGCAGCCGGTTAACGCGACGGTAACGTCAGCAGATCAAGCCGTTATTAAGGCTGCTGAGATCGGCTATCCATTGGTTGTTCGTCCGTCCTATGTACTGGGTGGCCGTGCCATGGAAATCGTCAATAACGAAGCCTCGTTGCGTCGTTACATGACCGAAGCTGTGAAAGTATCAAATGAATCGCCAGTGTTGTTGGATTACTTCTTGAATCGCGCAGTGGAAGTCGACATCGACGCTATTTGCGACGGCGAGCAAGTCGTGATCGGTGGCATCATGCAGCACATCGAGCAAGCGGGCATTCACTCTGGTGACTCTGCGTGTTCTTTGCCCCCGTATAGCCTACCAGCTGATGTTCAAGACGAAATGCGTAAGCAGGTTGCTGCTATGGCATTGGAATTGGGTGTCGTTGGTTTGATGAATACTCAGTTGGCTTGGCAGGACGGTGAGATTTATGTGATTGAGGTTAACCCTCGTGCATCACGTACTGTGCCGTTCGTGTCGAAGTGTATTGGTCTGTCATTAGCAGCTATTGCTGCGAAAGTAATGATGGGCAAGACTTTGAAAGAATTGGGCTTTACCAAAGAAATCGTGCCGCCTTACTTCTCAGTAAAAGAAGCGGTGTTCCCGTTCAATAAGTTCCAAGGCGTGGATCCAATCCTCGGCCCTGAAATGAAATCGACCGGTGAAGTGATGGGCGTTGGTAAGACCTTCGGCGAAGCTTTCTTCAAAGCACAGTTGGGTGCTAGCGCAAGCTTGCCAAACACTGGTCGCGTCTTTATATCGGTGCGTGATGCAGATAAAGCGGGTGTGGTTGAAGTCGCTAAAGGCTTTATCGAACGTGGTTTTTCTCTGATTTGTACCGATGGTACATGTCGTGTGCTGAAGGCTGCTGGTGTTGAGTGTAGCCGTGTGAATAAAGTGACCGAAGGTCGTCCACACATTGTCGACATGATTAAAAATGATGAAATCGCATTAATCGTGAATACCACTGATGGTTCACAAGCAATTGCAGACTCTGCGGATATTCGCCGCAGCGCACTACAACACAAGGTTTACTACACCACCACATTGGCTGGTGCTGAAGCGGTTGTAGAAGGTCTGCGTTCTGATGGCTTGAAAGAAGTCCATCGTTTACAAGAGCTGCATGCAACCATCGTTTGATGGTTGCTGCGATATTTTAAAGGGAGAGCACAATGCAGAAATATCCCATGACAGTTGAAGGCGAAGCAACATTGCGTGCCGAGCTACAACGTCTGAAGACGATTGATCGTCCACGGGTTATCGCTTCAATTGCTGAAGCTCGTGAGCATGGTGATTTAAAAGAAAACGCCGAATATCATGCTGCGCGTGAGCAGCAAGGTTTTATCGAAGGGCGTATTCAGGATATCGAAGGCAAGCTGTCTAACGCTCAGGTAATTGATATTAAATCGATTCCTCACAGTGGTAAGGTTTTGTTTGGTACTACTATCACCATTATCAACTGTGCGACTGATGCCTCTGTGGTGTATCGCATTGTGGGTGAAGATGAAGCGGATATTAAAGCGAATCGTATTTCTGTTTCTTCTCCAATTGCGCGTGCCTTGATTGGTAAAGAGGAAGGCGATGTTGTGACAGTGACGATTCCGAGTGGCACAGTCGAGTACGAAATCGAAGAAGTACAGCATATCTAATGTTGATGTGTTGAATAAAAAAGCCCGCTATGCGGGCTTTTTTATTGAGATTTTTGAGCGAGTTTATTTGCTAGTCGCTTATTTATTGGATGCGGCTAAACGCATTACTTGCCAATATGACGGAGGATTTGGCACCGCTTTATGCTGTTGCAATAAGCGATGTAGTCTAGGTAGTTGCCAGTAAGGCACCGAAACGAGTGCGTGGTGTTCAATATGGAAGTTGACATTGAAGGGGGCAAATAGTGCTCTCGTGGCTTGACGATTATGCGTCGAAAAATTTGCAGGACGCAGCCCGAGAGTCATTCTTGATCGGTGATAAAGTATTGCACGAAATTGCTTATGACCCCCGTTTACCGGGGGAAATGATCAATAGTGCTAGTCGCCAAAACATGATCGAAACCATGATTCATTTTAACGCTGTTGGCAGGGCTATTTGGTCGGAACTCATAGACAAGGTTGGCAACGACTAGCATCTTAGGCAAGTTTAAGGGCAGCGCACCATAGGTAGGTCATCTAAATCTGAACCATCGTCGCGCTCAATGACCTTCATCATTTCTTGTAGACGCTGACGCGCTTGGCGACGTTTAACTGCCTTGTTGTAGCGACGAATTTGAGTTTCGTCTTTAAGTTCTAATTCCGGGACTGGTGTTGGCGTATTGTTCTCGTCCATCGCCACCATCGTGAAATAACAGGTATGCGTATGCCTTACTGTTTTTTGGCGAATGTCTTCTGCGATCACTTTGATACCAATTTCCATTGAAGTACGACCGGTGTAGTTAATAGTCGCAAGAAAGGTGATCATTTCACCAATATGAATTGGTTGTTTGAAGAGTACGTTATCGACCGACAGGGTTACAGCGTATTGACCGCTAAAACGCATTGCGCAGGTATAGGCAACTTTATCGAGGAGCTTAAGTAATTCGCCACCGTGCATATTGCCAGAAAAGTTGGCCATATCAGGTGTGACCAATTCGGTCATTTCAGTTTGGATAATTTGCCCCACAGCGACATCTCCTGAGGTGATTGAGAGCGCGGATTTTGACAAGTTTTTTACAGGTTGAAAGGTTTATTTTACTTATGTCTAGAATGTCTGCGAAAAATGCCCCTAAATTGGGACATTGATCGACTTATGGATCAAACTTTTTCTACTAGTAAACTACCGATTGAATACCCAGCACCAAATGAGCAGATCAAGCCTTTCTCACCTTTTTGGATATCCGCCTTGTTTCGATGGAAGGCAATCACTGAGCCTGATGAAGCGGTGTTGGCAAATTCATCCAGCACAATGGGGGTTTCTTCCGGCTCGGGCATACGGCCTAATAATTTCTTAGCCGCAAACATGTTCATAGTTAGGTTAGCTTGGTGTAACCACATGCGTTTGAGTTGGCTAGCGTCTAAGTGGTTTTCAGCGAGTTGCTCAGAAATAAAGTTAGTGACTAGAGGTAGTAGCTCTTTAAATACGCGCTTGCCTTGTTGGCTGAAAAACGCACGATCTTCTGGCAAATTATCGAAGCAATGGTCGGTATAGTTGCCGTCGCAGCGAATATTGTCGGAAAATTGAGTAAATTGCTTGGTATTTAAAATACGGAAAGCGCTATCTGAAGTGCAGGTTTCTTCAGACTCAATAATCACAGCAGTAGCAACATCACCAAAAATAAAGTGGCTATCGCGCGACTTTAGATTGACTTGTGGTGTGGTGAATTCTGGATTTACTACGATGGCACATTTCGCCAGTCCCGCTTTTACCGATGCGTAAGCTGAGATCAAACCAAAGGTTGCTGAGGAACAGGCAATTCCCATATCGTACGCAAAACCTTTAATTCCTAGTTTTTCCTGAATTTCAACGGCAATTGAAGGATAAGCGCGTTGGTGATTGGTGGTTGCCACAATCAGCATATCGATGTCGGCGGCAGTTTTACCCGCTTGTGCCATCGCTTCTTTTGCTGCGGCAATCCCCATCGTCACGCATTCTGGTTCATCGCCTTCAAAGCTTGGTTTGAAGCGCGGGTGCATCACCGTTGGATCTAACATGCCTTCTTTATGCATGGCATAGCGTGATTTGATACCAGATGCTTTTTCAATAAATTCGCTACTTGATGTTGGCAAGGCTTCTACTTTGCCCATCTCGATTTGTCCCGCATGCTCGTCATTGAAGCGATTGACATAGCTGTTGTATGCATCAACTAATTCATCGTTGGTGACGGTGTAAGGCGGAATGAATAGGCCTGAGCCGGAAATAACAATCTGAGACATGACGATAGGAAACCTTTATTTTTAATGCATTATCCCCCGAACTGAACGGGGTTCCAACACTCATTGCCGTCAGTGCTGGAAGTTGTCCTAAAATGAGGGATGCGCCGCACCAGCGCTCACCTCGTTAATGCTGATAATTGTAACAGCAATATTTTATAAGCGTTTTAAATTCGAAAGATTCGGTTTTGCCTTTGGATTACGACGTATGAGTAACGCCGTGTTACCAATTTGTTGTACCAATTCTGCTTTCGAAATTTTTAGTACTTCGGCAATCACTTCTTTCTTTAATTCGCGGTCACCAACAGAAACTTTGATTTTAATCAGTTCGTGGTCGTTTAGAGCACGATTAAGTTCCTCGATGACACCTTCCGTCAGACCATTGCTGGCGATGGTCACAATCGGGTTTAACTGGTGGCCAATGGCCCGGTATGCTTTACGTTGTTCGTTGCTTATAGCCATATCGATTCGGTCGCTATGTGGTTCGGTGTTAGAATCCTGTTGCGACGTCGGGGCCGCTACGGCCCGATAGTATACCTGACCCTGGAGCAAACACCGCTATGGCGCGATCAAAAACGAGTGCAGACTGGCTAAAAGAGCATATGGACGATATTTATGTGCAAAAAGCTCAGCAAGATGGTTACCGCACACGTGCCAGTTATAAGTTAATAGAATTAGATGACCGCGATCAGTTGTTGCGCCCGGGCATGACCGTAATTGACCTAGGATCGGCTCCTGGCGGTTGGTCGCAGGTAGTCGCACAGCGCCTTGGTGATAAGGGGTTAGTGATCGCGTCGGATATCCTACCGATGGATGCTATCGCTGATGTAACCTTTATTCAGGGGGATTTCACCACAGATGAGGTTTTTGCTGAGTTATTAACGGCGATTAATGACCGCCCTGTGGACCTTGTAATTTCTGATATGGCACCCAATATGAGTGGTATGGCCTCCATTGACCAACCAGGCGCTATGTATTTAGTAGAGCTTGCGCTCGATATGGCGCGTCAGGTTTTGAAGCCCAATGGCACTTTTGTTGCCAAAGTGTTTCAAGGTGAAGGATTTGATGAATACCTTACGGATGTTCGCTCTTGTTTTACAAAAGTGTTGATTCGTAAACCGAAAGCATCGCGCCCACGTTCGCGTGAGGTGTACATTGTGGGTAAAGGTTTCCGTCCTTAGCGAATGCTTGCTAAGCTAAGGGCAATAAATCGGCTGGGGCTGTTCCAGCCAGACTAAAGAGGTGGTGCCGCGCATGGCAAAGAATTTCATATTGTGGGTAGTTATAGCTGCTGTCTTAATGATGGTATTTCAAAGCTTTAACCCAACGACTCGCGGAACTGAGCTGTCGTATTCTGATTTCATGAAAGCCGTCCAAAATGGTCAGGTTCAATCTGTCACCATTTCTGGTCAGTCCATCACGGGCAAACAGAAATCGACGGATCAGCGTTTTGAGACTGTTTTACCAGCCTTTGATGACAAGCTGATGGATACCTTGTTGGCAAATAATGTTGACGTTGTCGGCGAAAAGCCAGAGAAGCAAGGTTTCTTGTCGCAACTCTTATTGGCGTCGTTGCCGATTCTCATCATTATTGCCGTGTTTATGATCTTCATGCGTCAAATGCAGGGCGGTGGTTCTGGACGCGGTGGCCCAATGGCCTTTGGTAAAAGCAAGGCTAAGTTGCTGAGCGAAGATCAGATTAAAACGACATTTGATGATGTTGCTGGCTGTGATGAAGCCAAAGAAGATGTAAAAGAATTGGTAGAATTTTTACGCGATCCCGGCAAGTACCAGCGTCTTGGTGGTCGGATTCCACGTGGTGTATTGATGGCGGGACAACCGGGTACAGGTAAAACCTTGTTGGCAAAAGCGATTGCTGGTGAAGCGCGCGTTCCTTTCTTCTCTATCTCGGGTTCAGATTTCGTAGAGATGTTCGTTGGTGTCGGTGCATCTCGTGTGCGTGACATGTTTGAACAAGCTAAGAAGCAAGCACCTTGCATTATTTTTATCGACGAAATCGATGCCGTAGGCCGCTCACGTGGTGTCGGCATGGGCGGTGGTAACGATGAACGTGAACAAACACTGAACCAATTGTTGGTTGAGATGGATGGTTTTGAAGTTAACGACGGCATCATTGTTATTGCCGCCACTAACCGTCCTGATGTTCTAGACCCTGCGTTGTTGCGCCCTGGTCGTTTTGACCGTCAAGTAGTTGTAGGCTTACCGGATATTCGTGGCCGCGAACAAATATTGAAAGTACATATGCGTAAAGTGCCGATTGGTGATGATGTTAATGCCTCTGTATTGGCACGTGGCACGCCAGGCTTTTCGGGTGCAGATTTAGCCAACTTGGTTAACGAAGCGTCTTTGTTTGCTGCTCGTGCCAACCGCAACACCGTTGGTATGGAAGAATTTGAACAAGCAAAAGACAAGATCCTTATGGGGGCCGAGCGCAAAACCATGGTCATGTCGGAAAAAGAGAAAACCAACACGGCGTATCACGAAGCAGGTCATGCCATTGTTGGTCGTATCGTGCCTGAGCATGACCCGGTTTATAAAGTGTCGATTATTCCTCGTGGCCGCGCCCTTGGTGTGACTATGTTCTTACCGGAAGAAGATCGTCACTCAATCAGTAAACGTGGTATCGAAAGCAATATTTGTTCTTTGTACGGCGGTCGTATTGCTGAAGAGATGACGTTAGGCAAAGACGGGGTGACAACTGGTGCCTCTAACGATATTGAACGTGCAACGAAATACGCTCGTAATTACGTTACCAAGTGGGGCCTATCCGACAAACTAGGTGCTCAGTTGTATAGCGAAGATGAGCAAAACAGTTATTTGGGTAGCGCGGGTGGCGGTCAGATGTCTCACCTGTCTGATGATACGGCGCGTATCATTGATGCAGAAGTCCGAAATCTTCTCGACACGTGTTATCAACGTTCGGTGAAGATTCTTGAGGAAAATCGCGAGAAGTTAGAGATGATGAAAGATGCTTTGATGGAATATGAAACCATTGATGCTGACCAAATCGACGACATCATGGAAGGGCGCAAGCCTCGTCCGCCTAAATCATGGACAGATACGGGTTCCGGTCCGTCTGCTCCTGCAGAGGCAAGTCGCGATATGGCTAAAGAAGACGATGATTCGGTCGGTGATCCGGCGAGTGAGCAAAGCTAAGTAGTTGTTGGCTGAAGAAGGCGGCTTTTAAGCCGCCTTTTTTGTTGGCTTCGATTGTATAAGTCACCTTAACTATTCGAATTAGCTAATTCAAGAAGGACGATACATTGCGCTTACAGTGTGGCCAGCGGCAGCTGGATTTATCAGCGCCGCGAATAATGGGTATTTTAAACGTTACCCCTGATTCGTTTTCTGACGGTGGTTTGTTTGTTCACCCTGAGCAAGCGTTACGACATGTTGAGCAAATGATCGCTGATGGTGCGGCGATTATCGATGTCGGTGGCGAATCTACTCGTCCGGGAGCCGAACCGGTTACGACGACCGAGGAATTGCAGCGCGTAATTCCCGTGATAGAAGCGATTGCTCGTGAATTTGATGTTGCCATATCGGTTGATACTAGTAGCGCCGCTGTGATGCGTGAAAGCGCAGCGGCTGGAGTGCACATAATTAATGATGTGCGTTCTTTTCGTCGTGATGGTGCGTTAGCGGCGGCCGTTGCCAGTGGTTTACCGGTGTGTTTAATGCATATGGTGGGTGAGCCAACGAATATGCAAAATAATCCCCATTACGATGATGTGGTGAGTGATGTTGCTGATTTTTTGCAGCAACGTGCAGATGAGTGTGAGCAGGCTGGGATTAGTAAGGATCGTATTTTAATAGATCCCGGTTTTGGCTTTGCTAAGACCTATGAGCATAATTATCAGCTGCTTAATCAATTAGAAAAGATTACAGCGCTTGGTTATCCACTGCTTACTGGATTGTCGCGCAAGCGCATGATTGCTGCAGCTATTGGTGGACATTCTAGTCCAGAAGATCGGGATATTGGTAGTGCAGCAGCAGCGTTGTTGTGTGTATTAAAAGGTGCGCGGATTATTCGTGTGCATAACGTAAAAGCGACAGCCGATGCTGTCAGTGTATTGCAAGCCACTCTAGGAGAGGGCAATGAGTAGAAAGTATTTTGGTACAGATGGCGTTCGCGGTCGAGTTGGCGTTGCGCCGATTACTCCGCAATTTATTATGCATCTGGGATGGGCTGCGGGTAAGGTGTTTGCGCAGCAAGGCAAAAGCCGCATTTTAATTGGTAAAGACACGCGAATTTCCGGCTATATGTTTGAGTCTGCTTTAGAAGCTGGGCTTTCGGCGGCTGGCGTTGATGTCGGTTTATTGGGGCCTATTCCAACGCCAGGTATTGCCTATTTAACCCGGACTTTCCGTGCGCAAGCCGGTATTGTGATCAGTGCCTCGCACAATCCTTATTACGATAATGGTATTAAGTTTTTTTCGGGTGACGGCACTAAATTGCCAGACGAAACTGAATTACAAATTGAGTCCTACCTTGATTTGCCGATGGACTGTGTCGAGTCGGATAAATTGGGCAAGGCCGTGCGTATCAATGATGCGGCGGGTCGATATATCGAATTTTGCAAAGGCACAGTGAACTCCCTCAATTTACGCGGCCTACGCGTGGTGCTGGATTGCAGCCATGGTGCTACTTATCAAATTGCACCGGCCGTATTTTCTGAATTAGGGGCTACTGTTATCACGATTGGTAATCAGCCCAATGGCATGAATATCAACGATGGTGTCGGTTCAACGTCGCCAGAAGGGTTGCGCGCTAAGGTATTGGAAGAAAAAGCCGACCTTGGTATTGCCTTCGATGGTGATGGTGATCGCGTTATGATGGTCGATCATCTGGGTGAGTTAGTCGATGGCGATCAATTGCTGTTTATTGTAGCTACTCATGCTCAAGAGCAAGGCCGTTTAAAAGGCGGTGTGGTTGGTACGCAAATGAGTAACCTAGGTCTTGAATTAGCCCTAAAAGAGCAAGGTGTTGAGTTCTTGCGTGCGAAAGTCGGTGATCGCTACGTCATGCAAATGCTAGCAGAAAATGGTTGGCGTTATGGTGGTGAATCATCCGGTCACTTATTGTGCTTGGATTCGAATAGCACGGGTGATGGTATTGTTTCAGCGTTGCAGGTGTTGCTGGCATTACGTGATACCGGAATTGGTTTGCACGAGTGGCAAAAACGTATGAGTAAAATGCCACAAACCATGATCAACGTGCATCGCAGTCGCAATATTGATGTGATGAGCGATGCAACGATTCAGGCAGCGATTGCTTCTACTGAGAAAAAGCTAGCCAGTCGCGGGCGCGTATTATTGCGCCCTTCAGGCACTGAGCCGTTGGTTCGCGTTATGGTCGAAGGGGAAGATCCAGTGGTTACCCAATTGTTAGCACAAGAGTTGGCAGAAGTGGTTGAGCGGGCATTAGCCTAACTACTTTCACCCTAAGATGCTCCAATTAGCGGCTCTGGCTTGTCTATGAGGGGCATCTTAGATAGTATCTGCGCTCTTTGAATTTTGAGGGGACCCCATGCGTCGTTTACTGGTAGCCGGTAACTGGAAAATGAATGCCTCTGTCGCCATGACTGAGCATTTGCTGTCCGCGATCCGTGATGCCGCGATCGACACGTGTGATGTGGCTGTTTTTCCGCCATTCCCTTACTTAGCCTTGGCTCAAAGTACCATCGCCGAAGCGCCAATCGGTTTGGGTGCACAAACTTGCAGCCTAGAACAAAGTGGCGCGTTTACGGGCGAAGTTGCGGTATCGATGTTATCTGAATTTCAGGTTGCTATGGTACTGGTTGGGCATTCTGAGCGACGCAGCCTGTTCGGCGAAACAGATAAAATTGTTTTGTTGAAGACATTGCGTGTACTTGAGCAAGGTATGACTGCGGTTGTGTGCATCGGCGAGACGCTAGAAGAGCGCCAAGGTGGTCATGAGCGTGAAGTGGTTGAAGCGCAATTGCGTTTGCTACTTGATGAATTATCAGATGAGCAATGGCAGTCGGTTGTGTTGGCGTATGAGCCAGTATGGGCAATCGGCACGGGTGAAACAGCAACGCCAGAACAAGCACAAGCGATGCATCGCTATATTCGTAGCTTGTTGCAGCAGCGTAATGCTGATATTGCGAATAAAACACAGATTTTGTATGGCGGCAGCGTAAAAGCTGCTAATGCGGCGGAGTTATTCTCCCAACCGGATATTGATGGTGGATTGGTCGGCGGTGCCTCGTTGGATGCCAATGAATTTCTTGGAATTTGTCGAGCTAAATAAAACTCGATAACGATAAATAGGTAGGTTATGGAACAAATTATTTTAATCGTTCACATTGTATTGGCGCTTGGTATCGTCTTTTTTGTGATGATTCAGCAAGGTAAAGGTGCGGACGCAGGTGCTTCTTTTGGCAGTGGTGCATCGCAAACCGTGTTTGGTAGCCAAGGTTCCGGTAACTTTTTAAGCCGCTCAACTGCGATCCTAGCGACCGCATTTTTTGTGACGAGCTTGGGCTTAGCTGTATTTGCTAAGCAGCATGCAACAAAAGCATCTGATTTAGGTATTCCAAGCCAAGAAGTGATAGAAACACTTGAGCAAGATACCCCTGTTGTGGAAGAATACGCGCCGTCTGTTGATGCGCCGGAATTAGACGCATCAGTATCTGGCGAGGCGCCGGAAGTAGAGACGCCTGAACAGACGAAGTAATCGTCTAGCAGGATTGCAGTGCGGATGTGGTGGAATTGGTAGACACGCCATCTTGAGGGGGTGGTGAGCATAGCTTGTGCGAGTTCGAGTCTCGCCATCCGCACCAATTATTCTAAAAAGGCGAACCTAGTTCGCTTTTTTTGTTTAATACGCCTATAATGCGCCAGCTTTGAAGAGCATATCAAAGAGCCCCTCCAGTCAGGGGCTTTTTAGTAAATGCACTTCCCGGTGACTCAAAAAACCGGATAGCGGTGAAACGTCACAGAAGTCTGCGTTAAGCGGGCTTCAGTCTGCGTAAAAGCAGTAGCGGACTGGGCACATGTTGCCCAGTTTTTGTTTGTGTTGGGAGAGAATTTCTCCCGCAGGAGTTAGGCTTGTCAAAAGATACACAGTTAACAGAAATGATTGGCCCGGTGGTCGAATCTATGGGTTTTGTCTACTGGGGACTTGAGTTTTCAGCTCAGGGCCGTCATTCGCTGTTGCGTGTTTTTATTGATCACGAAGATGGCATTAACGTTGATCATTGCGCGAGCGTCAGTCGGCAAATTAGTAGCGTCTTGGATGTTGAAGATCCTATTACGCAGGAATATACCCTAGAGGTATCATCTCCTGGTATGGATCGTCCACTGTTCACAATAGAGCAATACGTTGCTTATACAGGTCACATTATTGATGTGCGCCTGCGTATGCCGTTTGATGGCCGTCGTAAATTTAAAGGTCAGTTGGTTGGTATCGAAGAGCAAGATATCGTGATGCGTGTAGACGATCATGAATATTTGCTACCTATCGAACTAATCGATAAAGCTAATGTTGTTCCACAATTCAAGGACTAAGGTTGCAGAGCGAGGCTAGAAGATGAGCAAAGAAATTCTCCTGGTCGCGGAAGCGGTATCCAATGAGAAGGGCGTTTCAAAAGAAATTATTTTTGAAGCAATTGAATCGGCCCTGGCAGCGGCTGCCAAGAAGCGTTATGACGATGAAGACGCTACCATCCGCGTTGATATTGACCGTAAAACCGGCGATTACGAAACATTCCGTAGTTGGTTAGTGGTTAGTAATGATGTAGTTCCTGGATTGGGTGATGAATTGACCCTGCAGGAAGCACACGAAATTGATATAAATCTGCAACCTGGTGATACCTACGAAACTCTTGTGGATAATCCAGATTTCGGCCGTATTGCTGCCCAAGCGGCAAAGCAAATTATCGTACAGAAAGTACGTGAAGCTGAACGTGCGCAAATTGTTGAACAATACCAGCATCGCGAAGGTGAACTGATTCACGGCACCGTGAAAAAAGTAACACGCGATAACGTGATTGTTGATTTGGGTAATAACGCCGAAGGCCTATTACCAAAAGAACATTTAATTGGTCGCGAAATTATGCGCATGGGCGATCGTGTTCGCGCCATTTTGCATTCTGTTCGCCCAGAAAATCGTGGTCCTCAATTAATGTTAAGCCGCACAGTGCCGGCCATGTTAATCGAATTGTTCCGTATTGAAGTGCCTGAAATCGCTGAAGAAGTGATTGAAATTAAAGGTGCTGCTCGTGATCCAGGTTCACGCGCCAAAATCGCTGTTAAATCTAACGATAAACGTATCGACCCAGTCGGTGCTTGTGTTGGTATGCGCGGTGGTCGTGTGCAAGCTGTTACCAATGAACTTGGTGGTAATGAGCGTATAGATATTGTCCTTTGGGACGACAACCCAGCGCAGTTGGTTATCAATGCGATGGCACCTGCTGACGTTACTTCCATCATTATGGATGAAGAAACGAACAGTATGGACGTTGCAGTGGCTGCCGATAACTTGGCGCAAGCCATCGGCCGTGGCGGTCAAAATGTGCGTTTGGCATCCGAGCTGACTGGCTGGGAAATCAACGTCATGACCGAAGAGCAAGCCTCTGAGAAGCAAAACGAAGAAGCCTCTGGTTTCATCGATAACTTCATCAATGTGCTGGATTTGGATGAAGACTTCGCCACTTTGTTGGTTGAAGAAGGCTTCACCACTTTAGAAGAAATTGCTTATGTACCAATGGAAGAGATGCTCTCCATTGATGGCTTAGATGAAGACGTTGTTACTGAATTGCGTAATCGCGCAAAAGATGTGCTGCTGACTCAAGCAATTGCTTCTGAAGAAAAATTGGAATCTGCAGAGCCTGCAGAAGACCTTCTTACAATGGAAGGTATGGATAAGCATTTAGCGTTGGTACTTGCCAGTAAAGGCATTTGTACGATGGAAGATCTTGCCGAGCAATCCATCGATGACCTGCTGGATATTGAGGCGATGACTGAAGAACAGGCTGCGAAGCTGATCATGACAGCACGCGCGCCTTGGTTCGAAGGCAACGACTAATCACTCGCTCGGCATAGGAGATACGTATGGCTGAAGTAACGGTAAAAGAACTCGCCGACGTGGTAGGGACTAGCGCACAGCGCTTATTGTCCCAGATGAAAGAAGCGGGGTTGCCACAGACGGCTGAAAACCAAAAGGTTTCAGACGAGCAGAAGCAGTCACTGTTGCTGTTTCTGAAAAAGAGCCACGGCGAAGAATCAGGTGAACCTAAAAAAATCACTTTGAAGCGTAAAGTAACGACCACGTTAAAAACGGGTCAGGGCGGCAAAAAAGCGGTCTCTATTGAGGTTCGCAAGAAGCGCACTTACATGAAGCGTGATGAAGTCGATCCTGCAGTTGAAAAAGCGCGCTTAGAAGACGAAGCGCGTTTAGCATCAGAAGCACAAGCCGCAGCGAAAGCAGCAGTATTGGCCGTAGAAAAGGCAGCAGAAGATGCTAAAACAACAGCAGCTCCAGTAGTTGCTGATAAGCCAGTAGCGGCTGAGCCAGCGACGAAAGCATCAGAGCCAGTAGCGAAAGCGAAAGTTAAAGCGAAAGAAAAAGCGCCTGCACCTGAAGATGCAGCGCAGAAGCGTGCCGAAGCCGAACTTGCTCAACAGCGTTTGGAAGAATCACGTAAAAAAGCCAAGGGCGGCGAAAAGAAACGTGTTGATGATAAGCCAGAAAGTCGTTTCAACGACGGTGGCAGCCAAGACAAGAATCGTCCGCGTCGTGCTAAAACTAAGCTTAAGAGCAACCGTAGTTCATCTTCACGTCATAACCAAAATGCGAATAATGAGCACGCATTTACGCGTCCTACCGCACCGGTTGTGAAAGAAGTTGAATTACCAGAAGCAATTACGGTTGGCGATCTGGCATCTAAGATGTCGGTTAAAGCCGGTGAAGTGATCAAAGTGCTGATGAAGATGGGCGTTATGGCGACCATTAACCAAACGCTTGATCAAGACACTGCAACCTTAGTGGTTGAAGATATGGGTCACACTGTTTCTAAGTTAATTGCTGATAACGCTTTAGAAGTAGCCGTAACTGAATCGGTTAACTACAGCGGTGACGAGTTACCTCGCGCTCCTGTCGTAACGGTAATGGGTCACGTTGACCATGGTAAAACGTCATTATTGGATTACATTCGTCGTACCCGTGTTGTACACGGCGAAGCGGGCGGTATTACCCAGCATATTGGTGCTTACCACGTTGAAACTGATCACGGCATGGTGTCCTTCTTGGATACTCCAGGACACGCGGCGTTTACCTCTATGCGTGCTCGTGGTGCTCAATCAACTGACGTTGTTATTCTTGTTGTTGCCGCCGATGACGGCGTGATGCCACAAACAGAAGAAGCCGTTCAGCATGCGAAAGCGGCTGGCGTGCCGATTGTTGTTGCGATCAACAAAATGGATAAAGAGAGCGCCGATCCAGAACGCGTAAAGAGCGAACTGGCCGGTCGCGATGTATTGCCAGAAGACTGGGGCGGTACTGTGCCATTCATTCCAGTATCAGCGCATACCGGTATGGGCATCGACGAATTGTTAGAAGCCGTTTTACTGCAAGCTGAAATTCTAGAATTGAAAGCGCACTTTACAGGCCCAGGCCAAGGTGTTGTTGTTGAATCGCGTCTTGATAAAGGCCGCGGTCCAGTAGCTACTCTGTTGGTACAGAACGGTATGCTGAAGAAAGGCGACATCGTTTTAGCGGGTACTTGCTATGGTCGCGCTCGTGCATTATTGGACGAGAATGGCGAACAAACTGCTGAAGCCGGTCCATCAATCCCAGTAGAAATTTTGGGATTGAACGGCACGCCTGAAGCGGGTGACAACTTTATGGTTGTTGAAAGTGAGAAGAAGGCACGTGAAGTAGCTGAATTCCGCGAATCTCGCATGAAAGAGATTGTTCAACAGCGCCAGCAAGCTGCTAAGTTGGATGCCTTGTTCAGTGGTATGGGTGCCGACAAAGTTGAAAGCCTGAACGTGGTGCTAAAAGCAGACGTTCGTGGGTCGCTAGAGGCCTTGATTAGTTCCTTGCAGAAGCTAGGTACTAGTGAAGTTAAAGTGAATGTTGTTTCGTCTGGTGTCGGTGGTATCACTGAAACTGACGTAACCCTCGCCGTTGCTTCGAGCGCAGTGGTGTTTGGTTTTAACGTACGTGCTGATAATGCAGCGAAGCGTATCGTTGAAAACAGCGGCATTGATATGCGTTATTACAGCGTAATTTACGATCTGCTTGATGATGTTAAACAAGCTATGGCTGGTTTGTTGGCACCTGAGTTGCGTGAAGAAATTACCGGTATTGCGGAAGTGCGTGATGTATTTAACTCACCTAAGTTCGGTCAGATTGCTGGCTGTATGGTGACGGATGGTACTATCTATCGTAACAAGAAAATCCGTGTTCTACGTGACAACGTAGTTGTGTATGAAGGCGAATTGGAATCGCTACGTCGTTATAAAGACGATGTACAAGAAGTACGTAACGGCATGGAATGTGGTATCGGCGTGAAGAACTACCAAGACGTTCGCCCTGGCGATCAGATCGAAGTGTTCGATGTGCGTGAAATCGCACGTACGCTATAACACTCGGTTGTTGTAAACCAAAGCCCGGCCATGCCGGGCTTTGGTGTCTCTGAATGACAGAGTTAAAGCTCTGCAAGGAAAACCAAAAATGCCAAAAGACTTCAGTCGTACCTCGCGTCTGGGTGAACAGATTCAACGTGAAGTAGCGCGTATGATTCAATTCGATATGAAAGATCCACGCCTTGGCTTGGTGACTTTAAACTATGTAAAAGTTGCAAAAGACCTAGGGTATGCCGATTTGTATTTCACGGTAATGGGCGCTCGCGGCGAATCGGATGCTGAAATTCGTACTCAAACCTCACGTATTTTAAATGATGCCGCCGGTTATTTGCGTAGCGAGCTAGCGCGTATTTTAACCACGCGTGTCACACCGCAATTACGTTTCCATTACGACGAAAGTATGGATCGTGGCCACCATTTAACGGGTCTGATTAAACGTGCAATGGCAGAAGATGCGCTGCACGAAAAAGACAGCGATAAAGATTAACGAAATACGTTTAGGATAGGCATGGGCAGAAACAGCTCTCGACGCAAAAAAGGCCGTGATATTAGCGGTATTATCGTGGTGAATAAGCCTTATGGGGCGAGTTCAAATAACGTACTGCAGCAAGTAAAAACGCTGTTCAACGCCAATAAAGCCGGCCATACAGGTGCGCTTGATCCGTTAGCAACAGGGTTGTTGCCTATCTGTTTAGGTGAGGCAACCAAGTTTTCGCAGCTGTTATTGGAATCCGATAAAGCTTACGACACTACCGCGACCTTAGGTGAAATCCGTAGCACCGGTGATGCCGAAGGCGAGGTGCTAAAACAAGCATCAATTCCGGTGTTGGTTGAAGACGATATTGAAGAAATATTGACCAAATTCCGTGGCGATGTTGAACAAGTCCCTCCGATGTTTTCGGCACTCAAATTGGATGGTAAGCCGTTATATAAGCTCGCCCGTAAAGGCGTGATGAGCGATGAGGAAATGCGTGCCGTTGCTGAAAAGAAACGCCGCACGATTCAGATTAACTCCCTAGTCTTAAATGAGTTCGGTACGGATACGATTCAGCTATCGGTGGAGTGCTCAAAGGGTACTTATATACGTACCTTGGTTGAAGATATCGGTGAAGCCATTGGTTCAGGTGCTTATGTGAGCCGCCTACATCGCACTCAATCAGGCCCTTATCATGCTGAGCAAATGGTGACGTTGGAGGAGTTGGAGCGTATCGCTGAAGAAGGTGGCGAAGCCGCTTTAGACGCGTTACTTCTACCGGCTTATACGGCGTTGCCAGAAAGTTGGCCGAAAATTGAACTAAATGAAGCCGATGCCACGAAAATCCTACATGGACAAGCCGTCAGTACTGGCTTAAAGGACACGCCTTCAGTACAATTATGGGCCGTTGGATCTGGTGTTTCTGAATTGCTTGGCATTGGCCGCATCAAAAACAAGGGGATTCGCCCGCAACGCTTGTTGCAGGAACGAATTCCTAAACTAGACTGACCTCTGCCGTAGGCAGACTGCATACCACTGTTAATGTGCACGGTGGTGATGTAATGAAACGCACATTCTTAGGAGTTATGACAGATGGCATTATCTGCTGAAAAGAAAGCTGAAATCGTAAAAGAGTATCAAACTGCTGAAGGTGATACTGGTTCTCCAGAAGTTCAAGTTGCTTTGTTGACGTTCAACATCAACGGCCTACAAGGTCACTTCAAAGACCACAAGAAAGATCACCACTCAAAGCGCGGTTTGATCCGCATGGTAAACCAGCGTCGTAAGTTGCTGGATTACTTGAAAGGTAAAGATGCGAACCGTTACTTAGAGCTGATCAAGCGCCTAGGTCTGCGTCGCTAAGATGCCTTCAGCAAAAGCCCCTCGGGGCTTTTGTTGTTTCTGGCTTATCACGACTCAACTATTTATTTAATCGCGTAGACTGTGGTGCCAACCCCACAAATGATTGTGGTGGTGCTTCTACCTATAGTTTCTTCGTAAGAAATCATAGGTAGAAGTACCGGCAGTAGCGCAAAGACTTTAATCCAAAGGAAGCCTTTATTAATGAGCAACAAACCTGTCGCAAACATTAAAACATTCGAATTCGGCGGTCAGACCGTCACGCTAGAAACTGGTCGTATCGCCCGTCAAGCAGACGGCGCAGTATTGGCAAGCATCGGTAAGACTCAAGTATTAGCTGCTGTTGTTGCAGCAAAATCGACCAAACCTGGTCAAGATTTCTTCCCTCTTTCTGTTCACTACCAAGAAAAAATGTACGCCGCTGGCCGTATTCCTGGTGGTTACTTAAAGCGTGAAGCGCGTCCATCAGAAAAAGAAACTCTGACTTCTCGTTTGATCGACCGTCCAATTCGTCCTTTATTTCCAGACGGTTTCATGAACGAAGTTCAGGTTATCCTGACCGTTATGGCCTCTGAAAAAGACGTTGATCCAGATATCTGTGCCATGATTGCAGCTTCTGCAGCCTTGTCTATTTCTGGTGTACCTTTCAATGGTCCTATCGCTGGCGCACGCGTTGGCTTCGTTGAAGATCAAGGCTACATGTTAAACCCAACATACAGCCAGCTAGAAGATTCATTACTAGACATGGTTGTAGCGGGCACGAAAGACGCCGTTCTTATGGTTGAATCTGAAGCCGACGAACTGACTGAAGATGAAATGCTAGGTGCAGTATTGTTCGCACATAACGCATTCCAGCCTGCCATTACAGCGATTGCTGAATGGACTGCTGAATTGAATGTACAGCGCTGGGATTGGACTGCAGAAGCTAAAAACATGCCGTTGTATGACGCTGTTAAAGCTCAAACTGCTGCTGCAATCAGCGAAGCCTATACTATCTCTGACAAGATGGCGCGTTACGGCAAGCTAGATGAAATCAAGAAAGAAGCGGTTGCTAAATTAGCAGCGGCTGAAGGCGAAGAAGGTTTCTCTGCTGATGAAATCGCTGACATGATTGGCGAATTGAAGTACGAAATCGTACGTCAACGTAGCGTTGATGGTCATCCACGTATCGATGGTCGTGATAATGATACTGTTCGTGGTTTAACCATCGAGACGGGTGTTCTTAACACCACTCACGGTTCTGCATTGTTCACCCGTGGTGAAACTCAGGCAATCGTTACGACGACGCTTGGCTCATCGCGTGATGCGCAGATGATCGACTTCCTGCATGGCACTAAGACTGATCCATTCTTGTTCCACTACAACTTTCCTTCTTACTCAGTAGGTGAGTGTGGTCGTATGAGCCCTCCGGGTCGTCGTGAAATCGGTCACGGTCGTTTGGCTCGTCGCGGTATTCAAGCCATGATGCCGTCACATGATGAATTCCCGTATACCATTCGTATCGTATCTGAGATTACTGAATCTAACGGTTCGTCTTCAATGGCGTCTGTTTGTGGTGCATCTTTGGCGCTGATGGATGCTGGTGTACCGATCAAAGCTCCTGTTGCTGGTATCGCGATGGGTCTGATCAAGGAAGGCGATAAGTTCGCAGTTCTTACCGACATCTTGGGTGACGAAGATCACCTTGGTGATATGGACTTTAAAGTTGCTGGTACAGATGAAGGTATCACTGCATTGCAGATGGATATCAAGATCGAAGGTATCACTGAGCAGAT
This sequence comes from Thalassolituus sp., assembly GCF_034111725.1. Lineage (GTDB taxonomy): Bacteria > Pseudomonadota > Gammaproteobacteria > Pseudomonadales > Oceanobacteraceae > Thalassolituus. Next base: position 19,672 of record NZ_JAWUWR010000081.1, read on the forward strand.
TATGGAAATCGCTCTAGAAAAAGCAAAAGCGGCGCGTTTGACCATCCTTGAGCAAATGAACGCTGTTATTGCTGAGCCTCGCACAGAATTGTCTGCCAACGCACCGACGATGTCGGCGATGCGCGTACCGTCAGACAAGATCCGCGACGTGATCGGTAAAGGTGGTGCGACTATTCGTGATATCACCGAGAAAACCGGTGCATCAGTTGATATCAGCGATGACGGCTCTATTAAAATCTTCGCAGCTGATAAAGCTAGCGCAGACGCCGCTATTGCTATGATCCAAGCGATCACTGCTGAAATCGAAGTCGGTATTACTTACGAAGGTAAAGTCAGCAAGATCGTTGATTTCGGTGCCTACATTACCGTACTTCCTGGTAAAGATGGTTTGCTGCACATCTCTCAGATCAGCGAAGATCGTGTAGAGAACGTGGCTGACTTCTTAACTGAAGGCCAAATGGTGAAAGTTCATGTCATGGACGTTGATCCAAAAGGTCGTGTTAAGTTGACCATGAAGGGTGTTGAACAATAAGTTTAACGCTCGCATGAAAAAAACCGCCCTAGTGGCGGTTTTTTTATGCCTACTTAATAATGGCTGAGAGTTTTACGCTACGGCTTGGCCATTCAATGTTTGCTCAACCATGTGCTCGGTGGAGTTGAATGGGTTCGCTTGAATTTGTACCAGCTTACGGTTGCCTTGTTCGCCGTTCATACGCCAGTGACCAATACGAACGTTATCAATAAAGGCGACATCGCCTTTTTCCCATTCCATCAGCGTTGCGCGATTAAAGATGCTAGCAAAGAACTCGTATTGTTCTGCTTCCGTCCAATTCAGTGAGTCGCCTGCTTCGTTAGCTAAATCCCAAGTGAGATTCATGCTTTCAGCAACGTTATCTTTTTTAAAGTCGCCACGGTTCGTGAATATTTCCTTCGCCGCAGCATGTACTTGGGTATTCGTGTTGCGCGCAAACGCCCACGGTTGAACACAAATAGTCTCGGTATTAGGTATTTTGCATGCGGCAGGGCAAGGCTTTGATGTCATGACAGCATAACCATCCGAGCGCAGCGTTACTTTTAATGGGCTTTGCTTTAATAGTTGGCGATCAAACCAATTTAATTTACGCGCACTGACATAGGAAAACGTATTCCAACCCTGACGGAATTTTTGTTTCAGTGGTTCCGATAAATTCTCATACACAGAGGCAAGATCCACCATACCCGTTTCGGCCAAGTAGGGAGATGGCTCAAAGCAGCACAGGGCAAGATAACGTGATCGCTCTACTAAGCCACCGCCTTCAACGTGCGGACCTTGAATCGTGTCCTGAACCGGCCCAAGTTGCACCGTCGCTGTACCTAAATAACGACGGTAGTCGCCAGCACCGAGTAGTTTTTCTGAGTATTTTCTTAAACAATTGGCAATGAATTTTGGCGTGCCTTTAGCATTAAAAGCATTCCATGCTTCGAATCCCATTCCTTGGGTTACTAAATTGTGAAAATCTTCATCGAGTAATGCTTTCGAAAAACCACGAAACAAGATGCCACCACGTTCAGTGATCTTTGCCTCAAAATACGCTTTGTGATTCTGCAATATCGTTAAAAGTTGATCTTTATAGTCAGTACTTTGTGGCGTAAATATGGTTAAAAACTCGTGACTGTTGTCTTCTTTTACCAAGGATTGAAGTGGCAAGTCAGTAGAGCTCATATTGGTTTCCTATGGGTGATCATATTTTTATTAGTATTATTAGTTCACCGCGACCGAACGTCAGTCGCTAGTGAACCTGCATGGGTAGAGTATTTCATCCACCCAAGTGTTCATTTTATTGCAGTTCTTCCTGCTGCAATGTCGCGCCAATCATTGCGCCGCGATTACTTACAACGCTATCGGTGACGGTTAATGTCCAAGTTCCGGCAGATGCAGCGGCACCTGTCACACGGTAAGCAGAGGTAGTACCGTTTTGTCCCATGCGAGTTAAGGTGAACTGCGCATTATCAGGCGTTTTAGCAACCACGGATAACTCCGCATGGTTAGGATGATCAATGATGACCACTAACTCAATATTCTGACCGTCGTTATTAGTCGTAATATTTACGTTGGTCACGCCATCAATGTTGCGCCATGGTGTGCTGCGGGCATCGGCTAAAGCAGTTACGCCTGATGTCCTGTAGCTTACTGTTTCCCATGTCTCGACTGGAGTTATTCCTCCAGAAATATAGTTTACAGCGGCTTCTGCATCGACAATACCGGCGCCACAACCAGAACATGTGCCAGGAAATGCCCGTGCCGTTGCTTGTAACGCATCTGTAATTTCTGTCACTGTTGCGTTCGGATTGGCTGAGCGCATCAGTGCGACAACACCAGCGACATGGGGTGTTGCCATTGATGTGCCTTGATACTCTGCGTAGGTGGCGCCTGTGCTTGTACGAGTTCCACTGTCTATCGTGCTTAAAATACCATAATTGCCACTACCACCTGGTGCAGCGATATCAACAATATCACCGTAGTTTGAGTAGCTTGCGCGCGCACCATCACGTCCAACCGCCGCCACTGTAATCACATTATTACAGTTAGCAGGGGTAGAACCGCTGGCATTAACGTTTTCATTGCCTGCGGCAACGACGACGACAGCACCGACATTAACGGCTTCATTAACGGCATCTTGCATATACGTCGAGCAATTACCTGCGCCACCTAAGCTCAGGTTGATGACATCGGCAGGCTGACTATTGATAGTTGTTCCAGCAACTGCTGCACCGGATGCCCAAATAACCGCATCGGCGATATCCGATAAATAACCACCGCAAGCGCCTAAAGCACGCACGGGAACGAACTTAGCATCGGGAGCGACACCGCTAATACCGGTTGCGTTATCGTTAATAGCCGCCGCGATTCCGGCAACATGAGATCCATGCCACGATGAATCACTGGTGTAACCGCACATCCGATAGTTGGAGTAGTCGCCTTCGTCGCGGGCATCTTCATCGCGCCCATTGCCATCTCGGGCGGTACTGGCTGTAGATATCATGTCGTAACCAGCCAAGCGGTTGGCATCTAAATCTGGGTGATCAATATAACCTGTATCCACGACAGCAATGACGGCACCGCTTCCCGTAGTGATATCTTGCGATGCTTGCGCATTGATACCAGCCGCATCCTCAAATAAAGCCCACTGCTGGCTGTAATACGTGTCGTTTGGTACTAAGGATGCGTAAACACGAATGTCATTTTCAACGTAGTCAACGAACGGCAACTCTTGCAGACGGGTAATCAAATTATTGAGTTTTGCATCGCTATCGGGCACGTCGATTACCCAGCGACGCGCATCAAGCATTTGACGCTTAACCGTTAGGGTTGGAAAATCGGCTATTAGTCGATCGGCTAGTTGGCTTTCGCCATGTTTAGTGGTGATGATCAACTGACCCGCATGACTGGTCGCTGATACGCCAGCAGCTGCGATGACGAGTGCTGCGCATAGCAGTTTACGCGAAGACTTAATCGTATTTTGCATTGAGACATCCTGTTACTTCAAAAATAGATTATGAAGATTCAACGCAAGTGCTGAATTTTCGGTGGCAATAACACTCGTTCTAAGCCGTTAAGTACATATTCATTTTGAGCCAATCAGGCCTGCAGCAAGGCTTTCATTGCATTTTGCGGACTGGTTCATCTTTACAATGTGCGAATTAGCTTAAAATCCAAGATCAAAGATTGTAATTCAGTATTCTAACGAAATAGGTGAATAGTTTGGCTGAAAAAGTAGGTGATTTGGCTTAGATTACACATTGGCCGCCCATGTCCTATGCTACAATCGGCAGAAACAAGCGTTCGAGACTATGATTAATAGGCACCGCCGCATTACTAGATATTACTCTCGTTAGAAAAGCGTAGTGGTTACGCAGTATTGATGCCCCAGGGGATCAAGTACAACGCTGAATTTGACGCCCCGGCGGACAAGATAAAAACAATAAAAAGGCGTTTATTATGTTTTCAATCCGCAATAGTCCATTGCTTGTTGCACTATTGGTTTTTCCTGCTGTATTAGTGTGGTTGGGCCAATATTTGTGGCAACAAACGACTCCCACTTCTGATGTGCTGCAGCTACCTGCGACTTCCGCAGGGGAAGCTATTATTGGCGCTGACGGACGAGAATTTTACGATCCTTCCGATATCCCTGATTGGAGTACTGAAGCGAGTCAGCACAGTCTGGGGGGCAGTGATAGTCGTTTAATTATCGATAAAGATTTTGTTATTGCTGGCAATACAGTAACGCTAAGGCTGCAAATTCCACAATTTCGTTTCCGTCGCAGTGAGCCGGTCGCTGCTTTTTTGCAATTGAGCAGTGCTGATGTTAATGCTATCGCCGACATCGAAGATGTCTCTTTGCGCTTAACGACAGAGCAAGGCAATACTTTGCGCGATATTACGCCACCGTGGACGCGTGATAAAACCCGGCTTCACGGGATGGTGTCCGTGTTGCCTGATGATTCTTGGCCCGACCGCCTACAAATAGTCGCTACTGTGACCAATGCCGGCCAACAAGCATTACGCCAAAAAGCAGATATGGAGTTATTCAGTCCTGCGGCAACCATCACTGGGACTGAGCAAGCGTATTTTAAGAATGACGAGTGGCTCATACCTGTGACTTTGCATGTTAATCAACGCGGTGTGATTAGTTTGTCGTCTAGTTTAACGGATGAGACCGGAGACTTGATTACACACTTAAACAGCCGTGAGCATATGACCGAATCAGGCACTATGTTGATTCACATACGCTCTTCCTTGATAACTCCTAGTCATCTTCAAGCTAATTTGGTCTTGCGAGATCTCCAGGTTCGTTTGATTCCTGACCGCCAGTCGGCTCCGTTGGGTATTGGTGATTCAGTGCAGCCTTACTTCGTCCTAGCCCCATTTAAGTCCCGAGATAACGCGCCTTAAACTTGAATATCGACGAAGCGCCCGCGGCGAGATTCGCCGCCTTGGGCTGCTGTTTGCATAAATGCATCAGTGGGGGAGCGACGTCCGTCGTTGCTGCTTCGTTGTTGATACAAAGCTTCTAGCGTTTCATTGTCGGGCCGTGCCGGTAAATATTCAGCTTCCGGTGACGGAGCTTTTGTCGTATTGCGGTTACTCGGTTGCTCGACCGGACGTGAACGATCCTCTGGCACGATTCCAGAACGATTAATCGGAGAAGGGCTACTGAAAGGTAGCGAAATAATACGGTCGCTCATGGAGTCACTATAGCTGGCTCTTATCAGGGCGCAAAGTGTCTCTACCTAAATGTTTTGCTGATGGGGTCAGCTCGGCAGGCGTATAACACCCTGCAGATAATGGTAGGTTTGACCACTAATCAGCACACGTGCATCAATAACTTCTAAGCTAACTTCACCACCACGTTTGGATAGCTGACGCGCCTTCATTACATCGCTGTTTAAGCGCTCAGCCCAATACGGAGCTAAGGTGCAATAAGAAGAGCCGGTAACAGGGTCTTCATTCACGCCTTGGCGCGGCGCAAAAAATCGGCAGACAAAATCTAATTCCTCGTCATCTGCTGGCGCGGTCACCATTACGGCAAAGCTATCTATCTTGGCTAGCAAGGCGAAGTCAGGAACACAAGCGGCTACGGCAGCTTCATTCTCAAGTTGAACTAAGGTATCGCGCGAGGCACTAACGCTGACAACGGTTTGGCCTAACGCTTGTTCCAATTGCGCAATAAGTGCTTGGTCGGTCACTAGAGTGGGATCGCGTCGTGGAAAGTCGAGTTCAAATGTGGGTTCGACGTCATCGAGCACATTAACCACTAGCTCTCCAGCCAAACAGCGGAAGGGAATTTGATCGCGTTCATCGCCTAAGGCTAGTGCAATTACATGTGCCGCAGCTAGCGTTGCGTGCCCACATAAATCTACTTCCGTCGTCGGTGTAAACCACCGTATGTGGTAGGTATCGTCTTGATCCAGAACAAAAAAGGCGGTTTCTGCCAAATTATTCTCGGCGGCGATGTCCTGCATGGCGGCGTCGCTAATCCATTCGCGTAGGGGCACAACAGCCGCAGGGTTACCACTGAAGCGGGTAACGTCAGGAAGGATAAAGGCATCGACCTGATAGAGAGGTAAATCCATGTGCGGCCATCCGATCAGCTAAAAAAGTAGGCCGCATGCTATCAGATTTACCCTCGTAGGTATGTTTGAAAGTCCTTCTTTTATCGCTTTCTAATCCAGAAGTGCGACATCCAAATATTCTGGAACTTCAACGTGCCAAGCGAAATGATCTTTCAAATGGCGGCGGAAGCAATCCGATGCACTGGCTTCTCCATGGGTAATGAATACCTGCTTTGGTTTACCGGGCATTTTTTCTAACCAGCGTGTCATTTCGGCATAATCGGCATGGCTCGATAGTGCATCTAGGTTATGTACCTCGGCTTTCACACCAACGTACTGGCCGTGAATTTTCACACTTGTAACGCCGTGAGTCAGGCTATCGCCTCGGGTTCCTACTGCTTGATAACCTAAAAATAAGACGCTGTTTTTATGGTCGCCTAATAGAGTTTTTAAATGATGCAGTACACGTCCACCGCTGGCCATACCGCTGGCAGAGATAATAACCGCAGGATATTTACGTTGATTTAATGCGATCGATTCTTCTACAGTTTTTACATAGTGCGTCATTTCGTCGATGCGATGACAGTCGTCCTCGGTCAACTTATGCAGATCGTGGAAGTTGTAAAACAGCTCAGTAGCACGAATGGCCATCGGGCTATTTAAATAAATCGGCACATCTGGAATGCGATGCTGATGTTTTAATCGCTCAATAATATGCAGTGCTAGTTGGGCACGCCCCACGGCGAAGGCTGGCATTAATACGATACCGCCGCGCGACATGGTTTTATTTATCACATCGGCAATGGCTTGTTCGGCATCAATTTTTTCATGCAAACGATCACCATAGGTGGATTCTAAGACCAAGTAATCGGTTGCCGGTAGAGGTTGAGGCGGGTATTGGATAAGATCATTTTCGCGCCCGACGTCGCCGCTAAACGTTATACTTTTACCCTGATATTCAAGGCGAATAGCGGACGCTCCTAGAATGTGTCCCACCGGAATTAATTGAGCAGTCATACCTCCTGGTAGGTCGAGAATCTCATCGGCAGCAATATCTTTAATTTGTTTTAAAACTTTGCGCGCATCTTCTTCGGTGTACAAAGGCTCGGCTGGTTCATGTTTAGAAAAATGCTTGTAATTTGCATAGCGCGCGTCTTCTTCTTGCAAGTAACCGGCATCTGGTAATAACACTTTACATAAGGCTTTTGTCGCGACACTACAATAAATCGGGCCATGGTAACCGTGCTTCATGAGTGCTGGTAAATAGCCAGAGTGATCAATATGGGCATGAGTTAGTAATACCGCATCAATGTCAGAAGCTTCAAACGGGAGTTCGCTCCAGTTACGTCGACGAACGTTCTTAACGCCTTGGAATAAGCCGCAATCAATCAGAATCTTATAGCGATCATACTTAACCAAGTATTTCGATCCGGTAACGGTACCGGTTGCGCCAATAAATTGTACTTGAAAGGGAGATTGCATAAGCATCCTTATCGATTCGCTAATAAGTCAGAAACCCCACCATAGAATGATTTGCCGAACCGTTCGTTGATGCAGGGCAAGGCTAGCTCGGATTGCACTGGTTAGACTGGGTCGCTATTCATCGAAATTTGTTGGCAGTGGTTATGGAAACACAATTCGATTTTTTACAATTGCATCGGATGGGAATAGATACCCATCAGGAGCCTGTCGTTTACATGCGCCGCGACTGTCATGTTGCAACCTCGGAAGGCTTTAATGCCATGAGTCGTATCCGTGTGAATACGGCGCAGACCAGTATTATCGCGACACTCGTTCTCGTTTGTTCAGATTTGTTATCCCATCAGCAGGCGGGATTGTCGGAGGCGGCATGGCGTTTATTAAACTGCCCAGCCGACGGCGAGTCGGCATGGTTTCATCACGCTCAGCCGGTCGATTCTATGTCGCAAGTACGTGGCAAGCTATACGGTCATAGGCTAACGTCCTCCAGTGCGAGAGACATCATTACCGATATTCGCGCGGGTCGTTACAGCGATATCCAACTCGCGGCCTATGTCACTGCATGTGCAGGGGATCGCTTAAATTTAGATGAAACCATTGCGATAACTAACGCTATGGTCGCTAGCGGTGAGCATTTCGATTGGGGCATTGATCAAGTGTTAGATAAACACTGCGTTGGTGGTTTGCCTGGAAATCGCACAACCCCCATTGTTGTCGCTATTGTTGCCGCCAATGGCTTAGTGATGCCAAAAACCTCAAGTCGTGCGATTACATCACCTGCGGGAACCGCCGACACGATGGAGGTTCTGACCAACGTAAACTTAAGCTTTGAATTGATGCGCGAGGTCGTGCAAAAAGAAGGCGCCTGTTTGGCATGGGGCGGTTCTGTGAGTTTGAGCCCTGCGGACGACATGATAATTCGTGTTGAGCGGGCACTGGATTTGGATAGCGAGGGTCAGTTAGTCGCCTCAGTCATTTCGAAAAAAGTAGCCGCAGGTGCTAAGCAAGTGCTGCTAGATATTCCTGTTGGTCCTACCGCTAAAGTGCGTTCTGCCGAAAAAGCACAACGTTTACGCCAACTACTAGAAAGTACTGGCCGAGCGTTAGGTTTGGATGTACGTACTATTATTACGGATGGGTCGCAGCCAGTAGGGCGAGGTATAGGCCCTGCACTGGAGGCTCGTGATGTTCTGCAAGTATTGCAAGATGATGGTCATGCTCCACAAGATTTACGTGATAAATCGTTATTGTTGGCTGCGCACTTATTAGAAATGGGTGGCAAAGCAGAGGTCGGTCATGGTTTAGCCTTGGCACAAAGCACCCTGATTAGTGGTCAAGCATGGGAAAAATTCAGAGCGATTTGTATGGCTCAGGGTGGCTTAAAAACGATCGAGAGCGCCGATTTTAGTCATTGTGTGCGCGCCACATCGGGTGGTGTGGTTGCGTATATTAATAATCGGTTTATCGCGCGTCTGGCGTCGCTTGCGGGAGCGCCAAATGCGCCGACAGCCGGTATGGATATGCATGTAAGGCTCGGCGACGATATTAACCAAGGTGATCCCTTATTTACCTTATATGCCGAAGCGCCGGGTGAACTTGCGTACGCTTTAGACTTTTTAGATGGTCATACCGATGTTATTCGCATTGAGCGGGAGATGGTTTAATGAAACTGATATGTGTTGATGGCCATCTAGAGTTAGCTAATTCGTTAGGTAAATTATTGCATGCGGAAGTGATTATTCCTGAGCATCGTTTATTTCCTGATGGCGAGCATTATTATCGCATGGATGTTGATTTTTCAGAGCAAGATGTCGTGCTAATTTCGCATTTAAACCAACCTAATGAAAAGGCCATAGGCCTATTGTTTTTAGCTGGACATCTACGAGATATGGGAGCAAAGAGCGTAGGTCTCATTGCTCCTTACTTAGCTTACATGCGCCAAGATATTCGCTTTAAAGACGGTGAGTGCATTACATCACGCTATTTTTCCGGCCTTATTAATAACGCGTTCGATTATTTAGTTACCATTGATCCGCACCTGCACCGCTATCATCGCCTTGATGAAATTTATCGTATTCCTAATCGTGCATTACATGCGACGAATATCATTGGAGAATACATTAAAAAAATGATTCCTAACGCCTTGATTATTGGCCCCGATGCTGAAAGCGCACAATGGGCAGAAGGTGTTGCCGCAGCGGCTCAGTGTGAGTTTTTAGTGTTTGAAAAAACACGTAAAGGCGATCGTGATGTCAGCGTCTCCATGCCTGACCTTAGCTGTTATGCCGATGCTCAGCCGGTGTTGGTGGATGATATTATTTCAACCGGAAGAACGTTAGTGGAAACGGCTGAAGGTTTAGTTGTGGCTGGTTTACGCCCTGCAATTTGTATTGGAGTTCATTCGGTATTAGCCGAGGGTGCGGAAGAAACGTTAAATAATCCCGCCATTGCTAATTGGTTAAGTTGCAATACCATTCCACATGCAAGTAATGCCATTGATGTTTCGCAATTAATAGCGCCTGCAATAACAGCCATAATGGCGGAGATAATTCTATGACGCATATTTCTAGTACAGGGTATCCGCAACAAAGTGCCGACGGCTATCAACACCACGCGGATATGATGCGAGTGCAGCAGCATCGCCGCCATGATGCCGTGTTTGATCAATGGTCTCAAGGTTGTGGTGTTATTGAGCATACAGCGGCAACGCAATTAGCGGTTTTCGAATTGGCAGCTAATTTAGAAGAAACTGGAAAGATAAATAATAAACAAGAATGCTACGAAACCTTAATTGCCCTCGATGAAATCGTAAATCAAGGCTTGTGGTTAGTGGTGCACATGACCTATGCAAAAAATATTTATTTAGATGGCCGTGATTTGCAAGCTGATGATTTTAAACGTGACCCTCAAGGGCATACCGGCGGATCATTAAATATGGTGCCGGCCTACGCTGCCATGATGGCTTTAAACACCTTAACTGGCCAACATCGTGATTGGTTGATGGGCCAAGGGCACTGTATTGCGGCGGTAGATGCTCTGCAGTTATTAACGGCAACGGCGCTTCCTGAACGCCGTCGTCGTTATCCGTTAACGGATGATGGTTTGTCGGCATTTGTGCAGGATTTTTATAATTACCGCGTAGCGCCGGACGGTAAGCCTGCGTCGCCTTTGGGAAGTCATGTCAATGTGAATACCGCTGGTGCACGCATGGAAGGTGGATATTTAGGCTTTGCCGGTTTGCAATATGTGCATCAGCCATTACCCGGTGAACGTTTAGTGGCGTTTTTAAGTGACGGTGCGTTTGAGGAGCAGCGCGGTAGCGATTGGGCCGCGCGTTGGTGGCGTGCCGAAGATAGCGGTTTAGTGTCACCAATTATGATTGCTAATGGTCGTCGTATTGATCAACGGACGACGGTTGATCAGCAAGGCGGGAGCGATTGGCTGTGCGAGCATTTACGGCATCAAGGTTTTGCGCCTTTTGTTATTGATGGCCGCGACCCAGCTGCTTTTGTTTGCGCTATTTATAATATGGAGCAGGCGTTAGAGCAGGCAGGTAGTGCGGTAAAGGCAGGAGGTGCTGTTTATCCGGTGCCACTGCCGTATTGCATTGCCGAAACTATAAAAGGTTTTGGATTTCCTGGAGCCGGAACCAATGCTGCGCATGGTTTGCCGTTAGGTAGCAATCCACGTCGTGATCGCGATGCATTACGTTTTTTTCAGCAAGGTGCGCGCGCATTATTTCAACCAAGAGAGACGTGGGAACTGGCAGCCGCACGTTTGGTCCAGCCTCGGCGACCAATACGTCCTGTAGCGGTTACGGTTAATCGCAACGACCCGCACTGGCATCACGAAGCTATTTCGCCCATGGCGGCGTTAGACAGCTATTTTGTTGACTTGGTGGAAGTGAATCCGCAATTGCGTGTACGCGTTGGTAATCCGGATGAATTATCATCTAATCGCATGAACCAAACGCTTGATTTATTAAAGCATCGCGTGACGACCCCCGAGGTTGGCAATCCAGAAGCAATCGACGGTTGTGTTATTACCGCACTCAACGAAGAAGCTGTTGTCAGCGCCTGTTTAGCGAACCAAGGCGGCTTAAATTTAGTGGTGTCGTACGAAGCGTTCGCGGCAAAAATGCTAGGAGCATTGCGCCAAGCATTAATTTTTTCCCGACATCAAAAAGAACAGGGTGATCCTGCCGGTTGGCTGGGATTGCCTGTGATCAGCACTTCCCATGTTTGGGAAAATGGTAAAAATGAACAGTCGCATCAAGATCCGGTTTTGGCCGAGGCTTTGCTGGGAGAAATGACGGACATGGCCCGCGTGGTATTTCCTGCGGATGCGAATAGTGCCATGACCTGTTTAAAAGCATGTTATGGCGATCTTGGTAGTGTTTGGAATTTGGTCGTGCCTAAGTCGGTGATGCCTGCGGTATTCAGTGCGCAACAATCAGCGCAACTGGTCAGAGACGGCGCTTTATGTGTTGTTGGTCATTGTGGTGCACCCTTGCAGTTAGTGGCTTGTGGCGCTTTTCAATTGCAACAGGCCTTGCGTGCGAGTGAGCGCTTACAAGAGCGCGGAGTCTCTCATTCGCTGGTGTATGTGTTAGAACCTGGACGTTTTCGCTTACCGCGTGATGGCTATGAAGCCGAGGTTATTGCCAACGAGGAAGTAACCTCATCTCTTTTCCCCCACACGGTTCAGGCACGGATTATTTTGTCGCATATTCGCCCAGAAGTATTTTTGGGGCATGCGCGCTCTTTAGATTTAGGGCCCCGTCGTTGTGTTGCATTAGGTTATGTTAATCAAGGCGGAACCTTAGATTCCGACGGATTATTATTTGCTAATCGCTGCACTTGGGCTGACGCATTAATGACGTTGGCGAGAATTTCTAATCATAAGTCAGATGATTGGTTAAGCCATGAAGAGCAAGCGGCTATACGGGGTGAAGGTGATCCATATGCAGTTATTCGTGATCCGTATCCAGCAGAGTAATGCTGGATACGAATAACGAGGGGGCTAACGCGTTCCCCCGAATGGCTGTGGCTAACCCCGAATGGCAGTGCCAACGGGCAACGCTTCAAACCAGTCGAGGAATTCATGCACAAATGGTGGCTTAAATAAGGGACCATGCTGCGGTGCCATAATATTAATATCAAGTCTGCGCCCCCGACGAATCCGATCTAACTTGGCTTCGTTAGAGGGCATCCAGCGTTGGTGGAATTTACGCATTTTCGGTGCGTGACGTTCCATCGAATCCACCCATAAATGAGTACCAATTTGTCCTGCAGTTGCGCGAATGTTATTGGCAATAACTTCTAATTGACGACGGAATTCACCTGCCGAGGATGCCTCTACGTGACTAGAGGTTGCGATGAGGTTAGCTGTGCGAATTTGTTTACGGCTTTCTTCGAGTTGATCGGTTAGCAAGCTAATGCCTTTTTGTAGCTCAATCGAAAGCGCACGCTGCTTCGCTTTGCATTCATCAATACTGCCCGTTAGTGAGCTTTGATAGCGGCTATTCTGGGTACACACCCAATCCTCGCGCTTCCAGCATAGCCTGATGCAATTCTGCTGAAATTGCTGCGACAGTAATAAAAACAGGTGCGGACACAGTCCCCCCTTTGACAGGCGTTTTGCTGTCGGTGGTAGCAGTATAGGAGTCATTTCAAGGTTGTGCTTAGCGCGACGAGATTTCCGTACCCGCAGCATGGGTTTTTAGCCAACCACGAATGCGACGTGTCGCAAGATCGCTGTTGTTGGCCGATGTGGGCAAGATGATCTGTTGATACTTTCGCATATGTTTATGGGCCATAGCGCCGGCGCGTTGTTGTAACTGAAATGGCGTTTCGCGACTGTCGGCGGTTACTAGGTCGAGCATAGGAATGTCTAAGCTTTCGAGACGCTGGTTTAACCGAATAGGGCTCAAACGATGTTCGCGCGCATCCACCATAATGAGAGTGATGCCTTTGGCATTATTCGAATCACGTTGCTGTTGCTGCACATAGTCAGCCGCCCAAGGTGCGCTTTCACCGGAAGCGATAACGACAATATTGAGTTGTCCGCGTTGATTTAAAAAATTAATTCCGGCTTGGATTTGTTCGCGCACTTGTTGTCGGTAGCGGTCATCGGCGCTTGGTTCTGTTGTCGCATCATCTTCAACTGGTGTTGCCGACTGTGGTAAGGCCGGTAGACGTTCTAGCCGAGGTAGTGGCGCATTGTTCTCTGCCGCTAAGTCTTGCGGTGTGGTATCCAATGCATCGCTTTTACTGATACCCGCTGAGTCTATGGGATCGGGCTTTATTTGTGGATTTGCCGTTGTATCAGTTGCGCTGGTGGCTGGGGATTCGCTGGCGCTATCGTCGCTGTTCTGATCATCTATAGCGGCAGTCGTTTCGGTACTAGGCGCAGAGTACTCACTGCGGGGCTGTATGGCGGGGCTGGGTGTCATCGGCATTTCAATCGCCAAGGTATTCCAGCCGTAGTCAGGCAACTGCTCACGCAGTGGCGTAATGAGGGTTGGCCATTGGCCGTGCTGATCGATATCGTGAAGTATCAGTATGCCACCCTGAGCTTTACCGTTTCGTTCGGGCAAGTAGAGCCCATAAAATGAGCGTTCTCCAGCCACTAGCATGATGGCTTCGTTATCTCGTTGATGTAAGGATAAGTAAGAAAGAACACTGCGGTGCCTGTTGGCATCGGGGTAGGGAACGACGCGCATGCTGGCAGGTATTGCCGCTGTCTCGTCTTCTGTCGGCAATGTTTCACCGTCGGTTGTCGAATCGTTACTGTTGGTGTTCGTGGAGGTATCACTTGTGGGAGTTTCCTCACCGTAACTCTGTTGAGACACGCAGGTTCCCGCCATTAGCAGGACAGTCAGGGCTGCTAATACTAAACAAGTAGGCTTTCGAGTGACACGAGTCATGGCAGACATAGGGCGATCTTCCACTTAAAACTGGGCTAGATGTTTGTACTCAGCAAGAAGTGTTCCTACGACGGCGGTAGTGTGTCTGACGCCAAGGCATTACAATGCCCCCAACGCTCAGTTATCGAAAGGTTTGCCCTCATGAAGGAATGCTTGATTGCTCCGTCTATTTTGTCTGCGGATTTTGCGCGCCTAGGCGAAGAAGTAGAAAACGTATTAGCCGCCGGTGCGGATGTGGTTCATTTCGACGTTATGGATAACCACTATGTCCCTAACCTTACCATCGGACCTATGGTCTGTAAGGCGCTACGGAATCATGGCATTACGGCACCGATTGATGTGCATTTGATGGTCAAGCCAGTCGATCAGATGATTGGCGATTTTGCCGAAGCCGGCGCGACCTATATTACTTTCCACCCTGAAGCCTCTGAACATATTGATCGTAGCTTGCAGCTGATTAAAGCGGCAGGTTGTAAGGCGGGCTTAGTATTTAATCCGGCAACGCCGCTGCATTATATGGACTACGTCATGGATAAGCTCGATGTGGTGCTGCTGATGTCGGTTATCCCAGGCTTTGGTGGTCAGTCGTTTATCCCTAATACGTTAGATAAATTGCGTGAAGCGCGCGCGAAAATTGATGCGTCGGGTTTCGATATTCGTTTAGAAATTGATGGTGGCGTTAAGGTTGACAATATCGCCGAAATCTACGCGGCGGGCGCCGATATGTTTGTTGCCGGTTCTGCGATTTTTAATGCGCCGGATTATAAAACCGTGATTGATAAAATGCGTTCTGAGATCGCCAGCGTTAATGCCTGATCGTGATTTTTCCGTCCAATGGAATAGCGCTGTTCGTCAGCGCTTTGGCGATACTGGCCCTGAACTAGTGCTGCTGGATCTGGATGGTACGTTAATCGATAGCGTGCCTGACTTAGCTGCGGCGGTGGATACTATGCTGGTGGCTTTGGGGCGAGAGCCTGCAGGTCAACAACAAGTAAGTCATTGGATTGGCAATGGTGCTGATATGCTTATTCGGCGCGCACTCAGTTGTGGTGACGAAGAAGCCGCTAACGCATTAACTGCCAGTGAATTACTGATCCCGCGTCAATTGTTTGATACGGCCTATTTATCCACCTTGCATCATGCTACAGGTGTTTTTCCTGGTGTCTCGGACTGGTTAGAGCGCGTTACGACGCCGAAGATTTTAATCACCAATAAACCACGTTTATTTACCGTGCCGCTCATTGATTCACTGGGTTGGACGGGGCATTTTGCTAGGCTGATTTGTGGTGATGACTTCAGCGAAAAAAAACCTTCGCCAATGCCGTTATTCAAAGCCTGTGAATTTGCGGATGTGACACCGAGTAATGCGCTGATGATTGGCGACTCACGCCATGATATTGGAGCGGCGAAAGCAGCAGCTATTTGTTCTGCAGCCGTCACTTATGGTTATAACCACGGCGATGATATTGCGCTTAGCCACCCTGATTATTTACTGAATAGCCTGTTCGATTTAATGGAGCCAAAGAATGCCTGAATGGTTTAATCAGTACCCAAGTCAGATCGCTATTGCCTTGCTGGTGTTTGGATTTATTGCGGCTGGTGGCTTAGGTTATCTGCTGCGTGGTCGCAAGGTTGCGCGCATGGTTGAAGAGCATCAACGCGTGCAACAGGTGTTGGCTCAAGTTCAGCAAGACTACCAGCAAGAGCAAGCGCTACATCAAGCCTTGCAGCAAGCGTCGCAGCAACAATTGGCGCAATTGCAAAGTTATCAGGTGGAAGAAGCGCGTCAGCAAGAGCGAGTTATAGCTCAGCAGCAGCAATTAGCACAGCAACAAGCGAAATTAGAGCAGTTAGAACACACTCTGCGTGAAATGCAGCAGCAGTTACAGCAAAGCCAAACTCAATTGGCGACCGAGCAAGAAACTCGTCTGCAACAACAACAGCATGCCGAAGAAAAGTTAGCCCTGCTGCAAAGCAATAAAGAAGACATGTTAAAAGAGTTCGAATTGCTTAGCCAAAAAATCTTCGAGCAAAAAACCAAACAATTTACTGAACAAAATCGCGTCGGTTTGGATACGGTATTAACACCGTTTAAAGAGCAGCTCGAAGGGCTAAAAAAGAAAGTCGAAGATGTACATATAGACGACGTACGTGATCGAACGACGTTAAAAGCACAAATTACCGAGCTGCATCAGCTTAATAAGCAGATGACCACAGAAGCTCATGCGCTAACGACCGCTCTGCGCGGCGAGAAAAAGACTCAAGGTAACTGGGGCGAGATGGTACTTGAACGAGTACTTGAGCGTTCCGGTTTACGCGCGGGCGAAGAGTATCAACGCGAGCAGAGCATGCAGAATGATGAAGGCCAACGTTTTCGTCCCGATGTGATTATTAACTTGCCTGAAGGTAAGCACATCGTTATCGACTCTAAAGTATCGCTGAATGCCTATACCGATTATGTCGCAGCAGAAACTGATGAGGCGCGAGCACTTGCGGCACGCCGTCATACCGATGCTATTCGCAATCATATTCGTAGTTTGAGTGAAAAAGCGTATCAACAGCTGGAAGGTATCAACTCGCCAGACTTTGTCTTCTTATTTATGCCGATTGAACCCGCCTTTATGTTGGCGTTTCAGCATGATGAAAGTCTATTCAATGATGCGTTTGAGCGTCGTATCGTGGTCGTTACACCAACGACCTTGTTAGCGACGTTGCGCACGGTTGCCAGTATTTGGGCAATAGAACGCCGTAACAAGAGCACTGAGAAACTTGCTGAGCAAGCAGGCAAGATTTATGACAAGTTAACGATTGTTGTGGATCGTATGGAAACTCTAGGCAAACAGTTGAATACCGCACAAGGCACTTGGGATAGTGCTTGGAACTCATTAAAAACGGGGCGTGGCAATCTGTTTAGCCAAGCGGATCAGTTTTTGAAGTTGGGTGTCAGGGTTAAGAAGGAGTTGGCAAAAAACCTCGTAGAGGAAGCCAATGACGAACATGATTTGCACGAATCTATGCGTCTTAAGCCTCTCGTCGTGGACGGTGATGATTGATCACCTGCCGTTAACCTGCGTTGTTATTGCCAACAACTGCGTCTAATAAGGCATGTCCTAGTTGGCATGATCACCTATTATCCTACTAGGCCTTTTGTAGTCATTCGTAACCATTCAATAGCTGAACTGGCGCTGTTTCAGTTAACTACTAGACTCAAAAACACACATATTCTCACATTTGTGCTGTTTGAGAAGAGAACGTTTCTGACCTTTTGTCTAACTATTGGATCTAATCCGCGCTCATTTATATGGATATATCGCCTCCACCACGGCAAGCCTTAAATCTAAATTGGCAAGCGTTCCAGAATCTAGGCGCTAGAGCTTTGGCTGTGCTGGTGTTGGCGGTTGCTGCTGCGGTATTACTCGGCTGGATTGCAGCTATTCCGACGATTACTCGATTTGCTGATGATTTTCCTGCGATGGTGTTCAATACCGCGCTGTTTTTTGCTCTATTGAGTTTAGGTTTGATATGCGATCGCCATGTCGTCTTTGGTTTTTGTAGCAAAATAACGGGGACAATTGTTTTTGTTTTATCCGCGCTGACTCTGCTGCAATACTGGCTTGATATGTCATTCGGTATTGATGAATGGTTTTGGTCGGATAACTCAGTCGATCCTTTGTCTTTACGCTCGTCTCCGTCAACCTGCTGGACCTTCATGCTGTTATCAGGGTTGATGATGGTCGGGAGTATTCTTAGACGTCATTCTCACAATCTAGTAATCGCCTTGATTATTTTGGGTGCTCTCACCCCAACCACTGGGGCAGTCATATATATTTATGATTATTCTGACTTAGCCAAAGTTGACGCCTTTTCGACCATGGCGATCCACACGAGTGTGTCGTTCATCTTGTTGTATATGGCCGTTGCTATGGGAGTAGGGCGCCGTAACAGAGCAGATCATTACCCAGATGATGGTCCGGGTTTTCGCCAGTTTAGACGTCTCATCTTGCCAACCTTATTTATCCCATTAGGTACGGGAGCTGTCCTGCACCAACTGGTGAACCAAGAGTATTTAACCGCATCATTTGGTTTGGCCATCATGGCGTCCGGTTTTTGCTTGACCATTGTTTCTGTTCTTTTATGGAACTCGCGGCGCGAAGATGAGTGGTTTGATTCTTTGAATCAAGAAATTGAAGCGCGCGTGGGTGCGCAATCTCAATTAACTATGCTGCTAGATACTATATCTAAAGGCGTATTATTCGTGGGTAGAGACGGCAAAATTAAGTTAGCTAACGACGGTGCTTCGCAATTATTTGAATTCCCTGTTGAGTATTTGCAAGGGCGACACATACGTGAACTGCTTGCATCATCAGCCCATGAAAGTTTTGATAAACATTTCGATAATTTTATTAATTGCGAAAATCGTACGCATTACACTCATCAGCCTTTTCGTATCAGTGCCCGTAATGCCAGTGGTGATGAATTTCCTGTTCTTGCCAGTGTTGGTTATCTATCCGAAGCGAAAGACAATGGTTTTGGTGTTTTGCTCCTCAATGGCGAGATGATTGAGCGGCAAATGGAACAGTTACGGCATAAAGTTCGCACCGATCATCTTACCTTAGTCGGCAATCGCAGCAGCTTGGATGCACGAATGGATGAGCTAAATGCTTATGGCTCAAGATCTGAGAAAGCGGTGGCGCTAATCATGGTTGATATCGATCATTTCAAAAAAGTAAATGATCGTTTTGGTCATGCTGCTGGTGATTCTATCCTCAGTGATTTTGCCCGAGAGGTCGAGGATAGCTTGCGTTATTCCGATTCCTTATACCGCTATGGCGGTGAAGAGTTCGTGATCGTTACCATTGGCGCGTCTTTGCCTCATGTTCGCATGCTGGCCGAGCGTATTCGTATGCGCATTGAAAGCTACCTCTTCCCGCATAAAACCAAAACAATTCATATTACTTGCAGCTTAGGCGTGGCGGTTCGTTTACCTAGCGAAAAGTTAGAGCATTGTTTAGAGCGTGCAGACAACAGTCTATTCGTAGCAAAAAATACCGGTCGCAATCGTGTCGTTGTCAATGAACGCCATGATATGAATTAATTGGCAATCCTTTCGCAGGTTCTGGTTGTCGTAGTGTGCTTGGGCTAGAATGGCGCCCTTTTGTACAGCTAGGCTAACCTATGAGCGAACGCGACAACATCTATCAAGCACCGCATGCCGAAGTAGCAGACTTTGCCTTTGATGCCGCAGTAGCGCGCGTATTTCCCGATATGATTCGTCGTTCTGTTCCGGGCTATGCCGAAACCGTTGCTATGTCTGGGGTGATCGCCGGGCAATACGCGCAAGCTAACTCCAACTTGTATGATTTAGGATGTTCACTTGGTGCCGTCACATTGGCGATGCGTCATGGTCTGCGAGCCGCAAATTGCCAAATTATAGGTATTGATAATTCGGCATCCATGTTAGAGCGTGCCGAGCATTATTTAGCCTTAGATGATGCGCACGCACCGGTCAGTTTTGTTTGTGAGGATATTTGTAATTATCCACTGGAAAATGCCTCGGTTACCGCGTTGAATTTTGTGCTGCAATTTATTCCTTTAGAGCATCGTCTAGAATTATTAAAAGATATTGCCGCTGCCACCTTACCTGGTGGTGCATTAATTTTGTCGGAGAAACTGGCTTTTGATGTCAATGAGCAACCGGTGCAGGATGCTCTGCATTTGGATTTCAAACGCGCCAATGGTTATTCCGATTTGGAAATTGCGCAGAAACGTAGTGCCATTGATAACGTATTGATTCCGGAAACAGAAGAAGCCCATATTGAGCGCTTAAAAGCTGCCGGTTTTTCGCAAGTCATTCGCTGGTATCAGTGTTTTAACTTTGCCTCATTTTTAGCGATTAAATAATTTATTATGAACACCGATGTAATAACAGCTGATATTGCGAACTCTGAGTCTTTATTGCCTTGGTTTGACGAACTACGTTCCTTTTTAAATGAAGGTAAGTTTGCGGCTTGGGGTGCTGTTGTTGAACAACAATTACAGGGTGTATTACACGATAACGAACATGGTGATCAGCGTCGTTGGTTAGATGCCTTGTACTCCTTGCCCGATCTGGAACAAGTGAATTGTGATTTAACGGCGCATGATTTGGCTCTGACGAGTACTGATATTTCCAGAGAACAACAAGCGGCGGTTTTAGCCGCGGTGAAAGGGCTGATTCCTTGGCGTAAAGGCCCATTTCAATTCTTTGATACACACATAGAAACCGAATGGCGCTCCGATTGGAAATGGGATCGTGTAGCGCCACATTTATCGCCATTGCATGGACGTGTGGTGCTCGACGTGGGTTGTGGTTCGGGTTACCACATGTGGCGCATGCTGGGTGATGGTGCTGCGCGCGTGATTGGTGTTGACCCGTCGCGGTTATTTTTAATGCAGTTCCAAGCACTAAAAAAATACGCTGAAGCGGCATTGGGTAAATTACCGGCTGACTTGTTGCCGTTAAAAATGGAGGACGTGCCGCCACGATTAAAAGCCTTTGATACGGTATTTTCGATGGGTGTTTTATATCATCGTAAATCGCCGATTGATCATCTGCAGGAGCTGCGTGATACCTTGCGGCCCGGTGGTGAGTTGGTGTTGGAAACCTTAGTTATTGATGGCCCTTTAGGTGAAGTACTAATGCCCGAAGACCGTTACGCCATGATGCGTAATGTTTGGTTTTTACCTTCGCCTGAAACTCTGTTGTTGTGGTGTCGTCGAGTAGGTTTCAAGAATGCGCGCATCGTCGATTTGAACCAAACATCGCTAGAGGAACAACGTTCCACTGATTGGATGACGTTTAATTCGCTAAAGGATTTTCTCGATCCTAGTGATATCAACAAAACTGCTGAAGGCTATCCGGCACCGCTACGCGCCGTTGTGATTGCAGAAGCTTAATTAGCTGTCGATTCTTTCCTGCAAGGCCGCAAAAAACGCAGCTCTGTCGCGCTCGCGTTTCACATCCTCGAATACCTGAGCTAGCTCAGCTGATTGGATCGAAAAGTAATGCAGCCATTGCTTCATTCGATCCACCAATTGCTTATCGGTAATGTCCGGTAGCTTATTCGCCAATATAGGCAGTAGCGCTAAATGTTGTTGCCATGTCATCGGTACATGATCTGGCTGCTTAATGCGCAGGGCCAAATCCGGTGTCGAAACTAAGCCTCGGCCAATCATTAATACATCGGAGCCACTTTCTTGTTGGCATTGTGCGGCTTGTGCCGGCGTCCAGATCTCACCATTGGCGAGCACAGGTATAGTAACTGCATCTTTTATCTGTTTTATCCAATCCCAGTAGGCCGGTGGTTTATAGCCTTCGGTTTTGGTGCGCGCATGCACGGTGAGCCATTGGATGCCGCCGTTAGCGAGAGCCTGAGCATTTTCTATTGCTAAGGTTTTGTCGTTAAAGCCTAATCGCATTTTGGCACTGACGGGGATGTGGCTTGGCACGGCAGCCCGCACTTGGGTAGCAATGCGGTGCAGTAAATCGGGGAACTGTAGTAAAACTGCGCCACCCATGCTGCGATTGACCGTTTTGGCGGGGCAGCCGAAATTAAGATCAATGGCGGGCGCACCTAAGCTTGCCGCAACCGCCGCATTCGCTGCCATTACGTCGGGATCACTACCAAGTAGCTGCACATGCACCGGAGTCCCAGCGAATGTCTTGCCGCTATTATGCAGCTCAGGACAAAGGCGATAGTAAACTTTTGCTGGTAGCACTTGAGTTGTAATACGAATGAATTCAGTCACACAGTGATCTATGCCGCCAACAGCGGTCAATAACTCACGAAATTCTCCATCCATAAGGCCTTCCATCGGCGCTAGCGCAATGTAAGGTCGACCTTCTAGAGAAAAAGGGAGTGTGCCAGTAAACATGGTGGTACGTATTACAAGTGGAGGCGCGAGAGTATACGCACCTGAGCGTTTTATCGCTAGCCACTCACTCTTCTAAGCGGCATAACCATGCGCTTTGGCTTCTTTATGGCAGTTGCTTTAAATTGGTCTTTTCAGTAATCTACGCCGGCTTGTCAGCCCTATTGGCAGGGTTTTTTGTGCCCTGATGAAAAGACTAGAACAAGTATAAACATGACATCATAAGGAGCCCCCTGCATGTCTGAGCCTAGCCTCGTCTCACAGGGTTTGGAGCTGATGATCTTCGGTATGGGCGTAGTATTCGTCTTTTTGACGATGCTGGTGTTCGTAACGGGATTCATGTCCAAGCTGGTAACTAAACTTACGCCTGAGCCTGTCATCGTTCCCGCTAAAGTGGTAACTAAGAAGCAGTCAGGGGTAGATCCGCAATTGTTGAAAGTACTTTCAGCTGCGGTAAAAGAGCATCGCGCGCGCCAAAAGTAGCATGCGGTATATAACAACCCATACGTTTACAACGTTAACGGAAGAAAAGGCCATCATCCATGTCCGATTCTAAGAAACCTTTAGGTATCACAGACGTCGTTCTTCGCGACGCACACCAGTCTATTCTGGCCACTCGCATGCGTATTGACGACATGCTTCCTATTGCTGCCAAACTCGATCAAGTCGGCTACTGGTCACTTGAATCTTGGGGCGGTGCAACGTTTGATTCTTGCATCCGCTACCTCGGTGAAGATCCATGGGATCGTATCCGCGAGTTCAAAAAGGCAATGCCAAAAACTAAGCAGCAAATGTTGCTTCGTGGCCAGAACCTGCTGGGCTATCGTCACTACGCTGACGATGTTGTGGAGAAATTCGTAGAACGAGCTGCTACCAATGGTGTAGACGTATTCCGCGTGTTCGATGCAATGAATGATCCGCGCAATCTTGCGACTGCTTTAAAGGCAGTTAAAAAGAACGGCGGTCATGCACAAGCGACCTTGTCTTATACCACTAGCCCAGTTCACACGCTGGAAGCATGGGTAAGCTTGGCGAAACAAATTGAAGATATGGGTGCAGACTCTATCGCCATTAAAGATATGGCCGGTGTTCTGACTCCATATGATGCTTACGAATTGGTTTCTCGCCTGAAAGGCCAGACAGATCTAGAAGTTCAGCTGCACGCTCACGCGACGGCTGGCTTATCTGATATGACCATTTTGAAAGCAGTTGAAGCGGGTATTGACCGTGTTGATACCGCAATCTCTTCTATGTCGATGACCTATGGCCATACGGCAACTGAATCAGTAGTGGCTGCATTAGCTGGTACTGATCGTGACACAGGTATCGACTTGTTGTTGCTGGAAGAAATTGCCGCTTACTTCCGCGAAGTTCGTAAGAAATATTCTAAGTTTGAAGGTGCTCTTCGCGGTACTGATTCTCGCATTTTGGTTGCTCAAGTACCGGGCGGTATGTTGACCAACATGGAAAATCAACTGCGCGAGCAGGGTGCTTCTGACAAGTTCGATGAAGTATTAAAAGAAATCCCACGCGTGCGTGAAGATCTCGGCTTTATCCCTCTAGTCACGCCTACTTCTCAGATCGTTGGTACTCAAGCAGTACTAAACGTATTGACTGGCGAGCGTTACAAGTCGATCTCGAAAGAGACTCAAGGCATCCTTAAAGGTGAATACGGTGCTGCGCCTGCGCCTATGAATGCCGAGCTGCAAGCTCGTGTTCTAGAAGGCAAAGAAGCCATTACTTGTCGTCCTGCAGACTTGATCGATAACGAAATGGATCAAGTTCTGGCTGACGTGAAGAAACTGGCAGAAGAGAAAGGCTTCAAGTTGGCTGAAAACGCCATCGACGATGCATTGACTCTGGCTATGTTCCCGCAAGTAGCGCCTAAGTTCTTGGCTAATCGTGGTAACCCAGATGCATTCGAGCCAGCTCCAAGTGCTGCTGGTGCCGATACATACACGATCAACATTGATGGCAACGAGTACGTTGTAAAAGTTAATGAAGGTGGTGATGTAACTAACCTTGCTCCGGTGAATGGTGCACCTATGTCGATAGGTGGTGCTTCTTCATCTTCTGCACCTGTTGCAGCGGGTGGCGGTGATCCAATTACTTCGCCATTGGCAGGTAATATTTGGAAGGTATTAGTTCAACCGGGCGATGAAGTTGCTGAAGGCGACGTTGTTCTGATTCTGGAAGCCATGAAAATGGAAACTGAGATTCGCGCACCTAAAGACGGCACCGTTGGCAGTGTTTCTGCCAAAGAAGGTACTGCTGTTAAAGTGGGCGATACTCTGTATACCCTAGGTTAAGGAGCTGTCATGCATAGTTTGATTAACCTCTGGCACGACACTGGTTTGTACCAGATGGAGCTAGGCCAACTGGCAATGCTTTGCATTGGTTGTTTGCTGTTATTTTTGGCTATCCATCCTAAGTTCCAGTTTGAGCCTTTGCTGTTATTGCCAATCGCTATTGGTACGCTGTTTGTAAACATCCCTGGTGCTGGCTTTTATGCTGGCCCAGTGATCGCTGCAGACGGTCACCTCGATAGCCCGGCAGGTTTGCTGTATTACATTTACCACGCGGGTATTGAAACCGGCTTATTCCCTCTACTCATTTTCATGGGTGTTGGTGCAATGACGGATTTTGGACCTTTGTTGGCGAACCCTAAAACCTTATTGTTAGGCGCTGCCGCACAGTTTGGTATTTTCGGTACTTTGTTTGGTGCTGCTTTCTTCACTGATATCGGTGTGATGGACTTCACGCTGCAACAAGCGTCTGCGATCGGCATTATCGGTGGTGCTGATGGTCCAACCTCGATCTTTATTGCATCGAAGTTGGCACCTGAGCTGCTGGGTGCAATTGCGGTTGCTGCATACTCTTACATGGCATTGGTGCCTATGATTCAACCACCAATCATGAAAGCGTTGACCACCGAATCTGAACGTAAGATCAAAATGAGTCAGCTACGCGAAGTGAGTAAGGGTGAGAAGATTATTTTCCCGATTACTTTGCTGGTGTTGGTTGCCTTGTTGCTACCATCCGCAGCGCCTCTTTTGGGTATGTTCTGTTTTGGTAACTTGATGAAAGAGTCTGGTGTTGTTGATCGTTTGAGCGATACCGCTCAAAACGCATTGATCAACATTGTGACTATTTTCTTAGGGCTGGGTGTTGGCTCGAAAATGAGCGCTGATAAGTTCTTAAATTTCGATACTCTAAGCATCTTGATTCTAGGCATGGTTGCTTTCTGCATGGGTACTGCCGCAGGCGTCATCATGGCGAAGATCATGAACAAGTTCTCGAAAGATCCTATCAACCCATTGATTGGTTCTGCGGGTGTATCGGCGGTGCCGATGGCGGCTCGTGTATCGAACAAAGTGGGCTTAGAAGCTAACCCTCAAAACTTCCTGCTGATGCATGCTATGGGCCCTAATGTGGCTGGTGTGATTGGTTCGGCGGTTGCTGCGGGTGTGATGATTAGCTACTTCGGTTAATCGTTAGCGCGATGAAAAAACGGCTCACTTAGTGGGCCGTTTTTTTTGGAGTTTTTGCGGTCTGAACTGTTAGCTTTTAATGGCCTGTTCTCTGTAGGAGGTACTCAGGGAGCGCCAGCGAGCAGTGCCGAATGACAACCCAAAGCCATAATCGGGAGGTAAAAATAAAAAACGTCCGTCGACGCCCTACTTCAGCAATCACTGACGATAAATCGTTTCGATCAAATGCCAGCCAAACCGCGTTTTGATCGGCCCTTGTACTTTCAATACGGGTCCTTCAAACACGGCTTCATCAAACGCTCGTACCATATCGCCGCGGCTAAACTCACCGAGCGAGCCGCCGTTCTTTTTAGAAGGGCAGGTTGAATACTTGCGCGCTAGTTTGTCGAAGTCCTCGCCTTCTTTAAGTCGCTTGAGCAAGGCGTTTGCTTCATCTACCGTTTTAACCAGAATGTGACGAGCACAGGCACGACGAGCCATAGTAATCTCCGAGTAAGTTCAATTGAGGTATTATACCTGCCAATGGCTTGTATCGTGTCTTGAAAACACGCCGCTTCATACCGATATAGTCTTTACCCCTTGCAGGAGTTGCTTCATGTTGTTGCTGATCGCTGTGTGTGCAGTATTTGCCGTTTTCTATTTAGGTTGGAGTCGGCAGCAGCGAGCACGTTCGTTAGCGTTAGGCCGAGTAAGACGTCAGTGTGAGGCCGATGCTTTGCAGCTACTGGATGACACGCTCATTTTAGAAAGTATGCGGTTTAAGTGGCGTAAAGATAATACGCCTGTGCTAAGCCGCTGCTACGCTTTCGAATTTACTTCTACCGGTGATGAGCGTTACGCTGGTTACATACAGTTAGAAGGCTATCGCGTTACTTCGTTGCAACTTATGCCACACCGAGTTCAATAGAAGCTAATGCTATTATTTACGGGAGATTATTATGGTTCTGCATCAGCCAGAGCTTGCTCGTTTTATTATCGAACAAGATGGACACACCTGTTTACTTGAGTATGTGCTGGAGGGGCAGAATGTTAATTTCACCCATACGTATGTACCTTTCCGTTTGCGTGGCAAAGGTTTAGCAGAGCAACTAGTTGAAGTAGGACTGGCTTGGGCTAATGCAGAGCAATTGAACGTTAAAGCAAGTTGCTGGTACGTTGCTAAGTTTTTACCTCAAGATAATTAATCGGTCTGTAATTTTTACTTTTCTGTTTTATACCGATTTCAATACTACGGAGTATTTTAGTACTCGATCAGCTATTCACGGGGTAGCCGAATAAACTCCAAAATCCAAGCACCAATATCGTCAGCATCGGTTGGCTGATTTAAGCTGGAAAATCCTGCATCTAAAATCTCATCGCCGATCGCGGCGCGGCGGCGGTCTAACAAACGTACAAAGTATTCTGCGGTAAATTCAGGGTGACCTTGGAATGTTAGTACTCGGTCGTCGATAAAAAAAGAGGCATTATTGCAAAAACGACTTCCTGCTAAGCGTTTTGCTTTGGGTGGTAATTGTTCTACCTGATCTTGATGGCTATAAATGAGGCGCATATGAGTGCGTTGATCGTTTAGCCAAGCGGGGCGGTGTTCTATGGTTGTCATGTGCACGCCAACCCCCCATCCCTTGCTGCTTTTTTCGGCGTGTCCACCTAGGCTATGCGCAATAATTTGATGACCAAAACAAATACCGACTAATGGTGCGCCTATTTCATGAGCTGCTTTGATCCACTGACTGAGTGGCTCAATCCAGCATTCATTGTCGTATACCCCAGTTTTGGAACCGGTAATTAAATAAGCATCGCACTCATCGAAGCTCTGTGGCAATTCACCCTGTTTAACTCGATAGTGGCGAAAATCGAGTTCATGAGAACTTGATGGTAGACGACTAAAAAAATGCCGAAACATGGTGCCGTAACTTTTATAGTCTTCTAGTAGGTCAGAATATAAGTCGTCTGTTTCTAACAGGCCAAGATACTTCATAGTCATTAATGCAGCGTATCGTCTATAGGGTGTTGATGGCGAGGGGGATTGTTCTTCCTCAGGGGAGTAAGAATATCCTCTAACCCGTGAATTTTTAATTCTAGCGCAAGTGCTAGGAGTTGGCCCAGCTGTCCTTTGGGGAAGCCCTTATTATTCATCCATAGTAGGTATTCTTCTGGGATATCCATCAAGACCCGACCTTGGTATTTGCCGAACGGCATTGTCGTTGTAATCAGTAATAGCAGGTCATTCTTATCAAACACGGTTCGTAACCCCTCGATAGTAGCCTACTATGATGCGGTGGGCTGGCTGTTCAAGCAAGCCGAAATTGGTGGTAAATATCGACCTTACAGGATAGCTTATGTCGTAATTTGACATTCTTAGTGACAAAGATGCGCCTATTTTTATAATTGTCATTGCGGATGGTCTACACTGTTTTTCTACGACAATGATGCATCGTAGCAATGGGCCGTCTATTCAACCTTTGCTATGTAGGTAAGGGCTAGGTCGGCACAGAGTAGAAGAGCCCCCAATAGTGAGTGTGAGATTCGTGGAGTAGTGCATGACTGCCGTTAAACCGGTTTTAGATTCCCCTTCTATCAGTGAAGGGTGGTCTCGGATTGAGCGTGAAGCAGAAGAGGGAATTTCACTAGGTGTGGTGCGTTCTGCAAGCGGCGAAATTCGTCTAGAGACAATTTTAGAACGTTGCTTGCGTGTTTTTTTAACCACTAGAACAGAAACTTTGCGCGCAGACATTGAAGGTGCTTTGCTTCATATCGCCCGTTATTTGAAAGCGCGAAGCGCATTGGTTTTCGTTGCCGACAATGGCAATTCTGTTTCTGAATTATTGGTAAGTATCGGCGCAAAATCAGTCGAGGAATTACCACACCTCCTTAATAATTACTGGCGTAATGATTTAAATACCGAGCGCCATTATGAATTGGGCGGCTCAAAAGTGCTTAGACGTGCGGCTGCTATACCAGCGGATCTTGAGCTATTAAATGTTTTAGATTCCGATAATGCTATTTTACTTCCAGTGAGTGGTCAGGAAGGCGCGGTTGGTTTTTTATTGATCAGCTTTGAGCAAAATCAGCCGCCACTGAGCAACCGACGTCAGGCGTTGCTAGCCACCTTCGCGCAGCTTTGTTTTTTAGTCCAAGATCGTCTTACTATGATGAGCCAGCTAGAGGAGAGAGAGCAATTACTGCGGCAAACTGAGCGCTTAGCCAATATTGGTAGCTGGCAAGATGATGTGATTAACGACGTCATTAATATAACGCCACAGGCTGCGATAATTTTTGAGCAAGAAGAAACGCTAACAACAGTCAGTTTGTCTCGCTTTTTTGAATATGTGCACCCTGATGATAGCGAGCGGGTAGCGAAAACTCTGACCGAGAGTATGCAGCAACATAAACCGTCAGACATGGTATACCGAATTGTGACTGAGTCGGGCGCAATCAAAGTTATTCATGGTCGTGCCGACGTCATTGTTGATGATGATGATAAGCTAATTGGCCGGGTAGGTTCCATTCAGGACATTACCGAACAACAAGCGAAAGAGCATCGTTTGCGACAAGCGATGACAGTATTCGAATCGACGATGGAAGGCGTGGTCATTACCGATGCGCGCAATCGCGTTGAAGCAATAAACCCTGCATTTACTTCCATCACTGGCTTTGAAGAGGCCGATGTTCTTGGTCAATCAATTTCATTATTAAGTTCAGGTCGTCACTCCAGGGCATTTTATGATGGTATTGCTAGGGCCATACAGGATCGTAGTTATTGGCGCGGTGAAATTTGGAATCGGCGAAAAAATGGCCAAGTTTATCCGCAATGGTTAACGATCACCGAAGTAAAAGATGCGCAAAATCGTATCACCAATTACGTCGGTGTTTTTTCTGATATGTCACGTATTAAAGAATCTGAAGAGCAGCTAGAGCATTTATCCAACTACGATTCACTAACGAATTTACCGAATCGCGCCTTACTGTTAAGTCGGCTTGAAGGTGCCGTTAATGTTGCTACGCAGAAAGGCCGAAAAGTCGGCGTTATTGCTATCGACCTAGACCATTTTAAACATATTAATGATAGTCTCGGCCATCCTGCCGGAGATCGGTTGCTGCAGGAATTTGCACAACGTATGCGCCAGCGCTTGCGCGATAGTGATACCGTTGCGCGTCAAGGTGGCGATGATTTTGTTGTGGTTTTAGAGAATGTCATTTCTCACGAACAAGTAAGTAATGTGGCCGATATTATTTTGAATTTACTGCGAACTCCTTTTGATGTCGGCGTTGGCCAAGAACTTTATATTGGTGCCAGTCTAGGTATTACTTTGTTCCCAGATCATGGATCCGATGTTACTCAACTATTGAGTAATGCCGACGTTGCTATGTATCAAGCGAAGCAGCGTGGACGGAACAACTATCAGTTTTATTCAAATGATATGACCCAAGCGGTATCTGATCGTTTAGAACTCGGTAATCAATTGCGCGGTGCACTGCAGCATGACAATGAGTTACAGCTCTACTATCAACCGCAAGTATGTCTAATTGATGGCCATATTGTTGGGGTTGAAGCTTTAATGCGCTGGCATCATCCACAAGAGGGCATCATAGCGCCAGGCAGATTCTTACCT
The DNA here is from genome assembly GCF_034111725.1 of Thalassolituus sp. Lineage (GTDB taxonomy): Bacteria > Pseudomonadota > Gammaproteobacteria > Pseudomonadales > Oceanobacteraceae > Thalassolituus. The sequence continues at coordinate 50,187 of NZ_JAWUWR010000081.1, forward strand.
GTTGCTGAAGACAATGGCTTAATGCCCGAGCTAGATAGTTGGGCATTGCGCGTCGCCTGCCATCAAATTGCCTTTTGGCAAAGTGAAGACTTCGAACCTATGGTCGTTGCGGTAAATATATCGCAACCGACATTTGTCGCGGGTGGTTTGGTAGAGCGCTTACGACGTTTATTAGATGATACGAAAATTGATCCTAGTTGGCTGGAACTTGAAATTACCGAGGGAGCGTTACTAGAGCCAAGCACTCAAGTTCTCGACACTATTAATGGGTTAAAAGAGCTTGGAGTGATGTTGGCCGTTGATGATTTTGGTACGGGCTATTCTTCGTTAGCGTATCTGCATCGTTATCGTGTTGATAAATTAAAAATCGACCGTAGTTTTGTGCAAAGCGTCGAGGACGAAGACGAAGGTCGCGTCATTACTACAACCATTATTCATATGGCAAAAGGTCTCGGGTTGCAGGTCTTAGCAGAAGGTGTGGAGACAGAAGCTCAATTGAACTTCTTGCGTGACAATGGTTGCGAAAGTTACCAAGGATTTTATTTTAGTAAACCCGTGCCTGTAACAGAGTTAAAGTTAGAAAAAACTAAAGGCCATTAAATAGCCTTTAGTTTTTTACACTACTTATTCGTAAGTGCAGAAGTAAGCTGTTTGACCAGCCATACGTACTTGGAATTTTACGTTGGCGGCAACTTCAAATGAGTCGCCTTGGTTGAAGGTTGCCCATTCAGTGGCACCTGGCAACAAAGCATCCATTGAACCTGAAACAACCGTCATTACTTCTTTCTGGCTCGTGCCAAATTCATAATCACCCGCTTCCATTACGCCGACAGTGGCCGGTAGAGTAGCGGTTTGCAGAGCGATTGATTTTACTTTGCCGTCAAAATATTCATTAACTTTCAGCACGATACGTACTCCTATTAAGTGAGGTCGCGATTATACGCATCCTGCAGTGCTTTGCAGAGAGGCAGAGTAGGGTTATCACGTAAATATTTCGTTTACATGAAAAAAACATGGGCAGTGGCGTAAAATTTCCTATATACTTTGCGCCCTTTTGAACAATGATGAGTCGGGCTCACCCGTGTCAGCAGCGTGTTAGCAGAGCTAACCAGTTAGCGGCAAAGCCCTTACCCGTCTGCACACAGGTGACAATATGACCGATACAATCAGCACAGGCTTCGCAAGCCTGGGCCTTCCTTTTCCTATTCTTCGCACTCTAGAAGAGTTGGGTTACGAAACTCCTTCTGCTATCCAAGAACACAGTATTCCGCCATTGCTTGAAGGCAAAGACGTACTGGGTATGGCGCAAACCGGTACCGGTAAAACGGCCGCGTTCGCACTGCCTATCTTGGCTCGCACTCAAGCCGACTTTAAAAGCCCACAAGTATTGGTGTTAGCACCAACGCGTGAATTGGCGCAACAGGTGGCTGAAGCCGTTAAAACCTATAGCCGTCACATGCCGGGTATTGAAGTAACTGCTATCTATGGTGGTGCCGATTACGGCAGCCAGCTACGTGATTTAAAGCGTGGCCCACAATGGGTTGTTGGTACTCCAGGCCGTGTAATGGATCACTTACGTCGCGGTACTCTGAGCTTGGCTGATATTAAAGCCGTTGTTCTAGACGAAGCTGACGAAATGCTGCGCATGGGCTTTATCGACGACGTAAACTGGATTCTGGAACAAACCCCAGCCAGCCGTCAGGTTGCTTTATTCTCTGCGACTATGCCGCGTGAGATTCAGCGTGTTGCTGAAACTCACCTGAATAATCCAGTACAAGTAAAAATCGAAACCAAAACCACGACCAACGATAAAATTCGTCAGCGTTATTGGTTTGTCGGTGGCGCGCATAAAAATGATGCGTTATTGCGTATTGCTGAAACCGAAGAATTTGACGCCATGATGGTGTTCGTACGTACCAAACAAGCAACAGAAGAAGTTGCAGAGTTTATGGTCAGTAACGGCTTTAAATGTTCACCATTAAACGGTGATATTCCACAAGCACAACGCGAAAAAGCGGTAGAACGCTTAAAAGCGGGTCAGTTGGATATTATTATTGCGACCGACGTTGCCGCTCGTGGTTTGGACGTTGAGCGTATCAGCCACGTTATTAACTACGATATTCCACAAGATACCGAATCTTACGTTCACCGTATTGGCCGTACTGGTCGTGCTGGTCGTAATGGTGAAGCCATTGTATTCGTTCGTGGCCGTGAAAAGCGTATGTTGCGTGATATCGAACGTGCTACTCGTCAGCCTATTGAAGAAATGCCATTACCATCGGCAGAAATGGTTAACGAAAAACGTCGTGTTATGTTCCAAGCACGCGTTTTAGATAGTCTGCACCCAGAGAAAAACAAAGTGTATCGCGAAATGATCGAAAAGATCTTAAGCGAACACCCAGTGGATGCGATGGATGTTGCAGCAGCGATTGCTCGAATGGTGCAAGGCGATAAGCCATTGTTCATCGACGAACAAGAAGATGCACGTGCACAAAAACGTGCGCAAGAACAAAATAGCCGTGAATCACGCGACCGTCCAGAACGTGGCGAGCGTCGTGAGCGCAGCGGTGAACGCGAACGTGGTGCTCCACGTAGCAAAATGCCAGCCAGCGCTGCGCCTATGCCATTAAAAGGTAACCCTGATATGGCGATGGCACGTTACATGGTTGGCATTGGCTACGACGATGGCTTGAAGCCAGGTAACCTTGTTGGCGCTATCGCGAACGAAGCGGATTTAGAAAGCCGTTTTATTGGTCACATTGAAATTTTCGAAAATTACTCAGTGATTGATTTACCTGCGGGCATGCCAGAGCCAGTGATGAACACTTTGCGTAAAGCACGTGTGTGTGGTCGTCCTTTGAGCATCAAAACCTACAAAGAAAGCGAAATTCCTGAGTCTACAGGTCGTTCTGCTCCACCGCGTCGTGCGGGTGGTCCAGGCAAGCCTGGTGGTGCCGGTGGTCGTGGTAAGCCACGTAGCAGCAATGATTCGCGTAGTGATTCACGCCCTCCGCAGCGTAAGCGTCGCGAAGCGTAATTTGAGTGAATTAAATTAAGCGGCCTTCGGGCCGCTTTTTTGTGGGTGCTGTTTATGGTTTTTTAGCTGCTGGCGCAGACGCACGAGACGATATGCTTGAAGCTTGATGAATTCGAAGCGGATTTTTGATTTGTAGGAGCGATTCAACGAACGCTTTTTGTTCGTAGTCGCGATGTAATTTTCCGCGTATTAATTCGTCACTGCTCGCTGGCGCTCCCTGAGTGACTCCTACAGAAAAGAATACATTTTCTATTCATATTGGGCTTGCTCTCGGGAAAAAAAACCTACGGCGTTAGCCGCAAAAAACAAAAAAGCCCCGGCGAACCGAGGCAAAGGGCATTGCGGGGTATGTCTAATCCCTAGACATTAATGACTTATCATCCACGGGCGCATAGACGGAAACATTTTATTGCCGTCAGCGGTCCACAATAAATTGCTCGGACGTTTCGGCGCACAACCACAACCTTTGTGTTTGCCGTGCGCGGCGCGTTCCTGCTTTTCTTTTTCCCGTTCATGAAATTGTGCTGAGGTCATGAAATCGGGTTCATGTTGCGCTTTTTCATTACGCTCCATGGCTTCTTTTTTCTCTTTAATCATGGCCGCAATATGCGGTGGGATCATCACAACACGCGCAGATAGCTGCGCGCATTGCGGGCATTTAGCCGGATGATCGTGATGTTCCATTGACGCAAGCTCTTGGAAAACCCCATGCTGTGTGCATTTATAATCGTATAAAGGCATTGTGATTCTCCCGTATTAATCTAAATCAGGCGCTAGTGGAATATCGACCGAACCGTCGAGGAATTTGGTCGGGCCATTAGCGTTAGGTTTAATATCGAATTTAAAGATATCCGTTGGTAACCAGAGGGTGGCACATGAGTTCGGTACGTCGACCACGCCGCTAATGTGACCTTGGATCGGCGCACAACCAATAATGGCGTAAGCCTGAGCACGCGAGAATCCGAATAGCTCCATGTAGTTAATGGCGTTCAAACAGGCTTGGCGATACGCAACAGTGGTATCGAGGAAGTGTTGTTTGCCATTTTCATCAACAGAAATACCTTCGAAGATTAAATAATCGTCATACTTAGGTACTAACGGGCTTGGTTTAAAGATTGGGTTTTTAACTTGATATTTGGCCATACCGTCTTTAATTAAATTCACACGCATGTGAATCCAACCTGCCATTTCAATCGCGCCACAGAAGGTGATTTCACCGTCGCCTTGGCTAAAGTGTAAATCGCCAACTGATAGACCGGCTTCATCTACGTATACTGGGAAGTAGATTTTTGCGCCACGGGTTAAGTCTTTAATGTCACAGTTACCACCATGCTCGCGTGGCGGTACAGTGCGAGCGCCTTCAGCAGCCGCTGCCGCTTTGTCATCGCCTTGCATTCGACCCATGTGAGCGGTGGGTGCGTACGGTAAGCAAGCAAGTGTTGGGGTACGATCTGGATCGGTATCGAACAATTCTTTTTCACGCGTGTTCCACTTATCCAGCATATCGCGTGATGGCAAACAACCGATTAGGCCTGGGTGTAAAATACCGGCAAACTCAACGCCCGGTACGTGACGTGAACTGGTGTAAATACCATTAAAATCCCAAATGGATTTTTGTGCTTCTGGGAAGTGTTCGTCTAAAAATCCACCGCCGTTCTTTTTAGAAAAGAAGCCGTTAAAGCCCCATTGCTGTTCAGTAAATGCACCGATATCTAAAATATCGACTTCTAATAAATCACCTGGCTGTGCGCCTTCAACAGCAATAGGACCGGATAAAAAGTGAACCTGAGATAAATCGACATCACGAACGTCAGAAGCATCGTCGTCGTTCTTGATCTGTCCACCTGTCCAGTCAAAGCATTCGACTATAAAGTCATCACCGGGTTTCACTTTAGCAACCATAGGAATGTCAGGGTGCCAGCGATTGTGAACATTATCGTGATCGTACGCTGATTTACTTAAATCGATTTTAATAATGGTATCAGTCATGGGTCTTCTCCTGTGACGGCCGAGAGGCCACTGGTTTACTCGTACGTGAAGATTCGTTGAGTAAGGTCGGTTGAAACGTAATTTTATTGGCTGTAGCAGTACCGAAGATAAATCGACATTGATCTTCTTCAGTGCTGAGTAAAAATTGAGCGAGTGGCTCTAATACAAACGCTTGGAACTGGCGTTGAATATCTCGTGCTCCATAGCGTTTGTTAAATCCAGCAGAACACACTAAGGTGCGCGCAGATGAGTCAAGTTCGATAGCAATATTACGAACTTTTAAGCGCTGATTAAGTTCGGCTTCTAAGTTTTCAATGATATCCGGAATGGATGTCATGCTGAGGTCGTTAAAGCAATTAACACTGCCAATTCGATTGATAAACTCAGGATCGAAATGACGCTCTAACGCTCTAATAAAAGTTGCCTTTCTAGACTTTTGAGAAAAGCTTTGTCGTGCTTTGGATACGAATGTCTTAGTTTTGCTCGCGCCAATATTACTGGTCATGAAAATCAAAGTATTATTGAATTTCAGCGTTTTTTGACCGGATGCGAGAGTGAGTGAGCCAGAATCTAATATATTCATTAAGCTACGAACCACTTCGGCACTTGCTTTCTCGATTTCATCGAACAAAACGATGCCGGGACGGGTACTCGTACCGGCAATGTGGTCTTCATTAAATAATGAATAATTTTCTTTACTGCCGACATAACCTGGGGGCGCACCGGTGATCGCTGCGCTGTAATGGCTTTGCGATAGGGTATTCATATCAATGCGACAAAAAGCCTCGCTATTACCATGAATGGCTTTAGCTACGGTGCGGACAAATTCCGTTTTTCCCACACCAGTCGAGCCTAAAAATAGGGTGCTTAATAGTGGCTTGCGATCATCTTGAAGTCCTGCTTTAACCACGCTGAGCTGACGTTTAAAGCGAGCGATGGTTTCATCTTGGCCGATAATTCTAGCGCGCAGCGCGCCTTCGATCTCACTAGGATCGAATACAAAACGCGACGTACACAAAGGTTGTGCACGCCGATTTTGTTCGAGTTTATCGGTGATAAATACCACGGCTCTCGTCCGGCGATTACTCGCCAGCCTCCTGCTCACGCTCGCTTACGGGTAGGTTTCCGACGGGACAGTCAGCTACGCCAATGGTGTCACGGGTCATCGCTTCGACGTCGCGCTGGGCTTTTTCTGCATCCATTACCCAAGTGCGATAAAACTCAAATGGGCAGTCGGCGATGCCTTTATCGCCATCACCGGAGGCATGCACGCCGCTATAACCACGATGCAGTAATTTGAATAAATGGTTTTGTGATTGGTCGTTTTTACGCGCGTCGCGAATTTGTGACACTGAAAGTTGAGCATACTGCACGCCCATATCTTCTTCGCCACACTCACCTAAAGTACGACCATCAAATCCTATTAAGGCCGAGTGGCCAAAGTAACTATATACACCATCAAAACCGGTGGCATTAGCAACTGCAACGTAGCAGTTATTAGCCCAAGCCATCGTTTTTGCCATCATGACTTGCTGTTCTTTGGCGGGGTACATATAGCCTTGGCAGCGCACAATTAATTCGGCACCGCGCATCGCACAGTCGCGCCAAATCTCAGGATAGTTACCATCGTCGCAAATAATAAGGCTGATTTTCATGCCTTTAGGGCCTTCGCTTACGTAAGTGCGATCACCTGGATACCAACCTTCAATTGGGCACCAAGGTATGCACTTACGATATTTTTGAACGATTTCGCCTTCGTTATTAATCAGAATTAGAGTGTTGTAAGGTGCTTTGTGAGGGTGTTCTTCGTGACGTTCGCCAGTCAGCGAAAAAATCCCCCACGTATTAGCTTTTTTACAGGCCGCAGAAAATATCGCCGTTTCATCGCCAGGAATAGTGGCTGCGGTCGCCATCATTTCATCATGGTCGTACATTATGCCCATCGTGCTGTATTCGGGAAATACAATTAGGTCCATGCCAGGTAACCCCTGCTTGATGCCGACAATCATGTCGGCAATATTGGCAGCGTTGGCTAATACTTCTTCCTTGGTATGTAGGCGTGGCATCTTATAGTTAACAACTGCAACACCTACGGTATCCGGACTACTAGAAATATCACCGTGTCTCATGATGGGCTCCTAAAAGTAAATAATTAAACGGATAAATACTTAGCAATACTGGCGTGGTCAGCCTCGGCAATCGGTACGTCGTGTACAATTTTTCCTTTTTCGATGACCAAAATGCGATCAGCAATATCAAGGGCAAAACTCAGTACCTGTTCAGATACTAAAATGGATAAATTGCGTTGATCGCGAATCTTTTTAAGAGTTCGTGCCATTTCTTTAATGATCGATGGTTGAATACCTTCGGTTGGTTCATCTAGTAGCAACACGCTCGGGTTACTCGCTAAAGCACGTGCAATCGCCAGCTGCTGTTGTTGACCACCAGAAAGGTTACCGCCGCGACGATCTTTCATTTCGAGCAGTACTGGAAACAATTCATACAAGTCTTCAGGTACGGTGGATTTTCCGGTAACGGTTAAGCCAGTCTCGATATTCTCTTGTACCGTTAAGGTTGAAAAAATCATTCGGCCTTGTGGTACAAAGCCCAAACCTGCCGCCACACGCTGATGGCTTTGTAGACTTGATAGGTCTTTGCCATTTAACTTAATCGTGCCTGCTTTGCTCGGAATCATGCCAATCATTGACTTCATCATGGTGGTTTTACCCATGCCATTACGGCCAAGTACCGCGATGATTTCTTTTGGTTTTAACGTCAAATTCATATCTTTGATGACGTCACTCTGGCCATAAGCCACACCATAATCTGCTAATTCAAACATACGGTTATCCTCAATGGCCGAGATAAACTTCAATGACTTTTGGATCGGCTTGCACGCGTTCCATCGAACCTTCCGACAGAACTTTGCCTTGATGCAAAACGGTTACACGGTCGGCGATATCAGCAACAAATTGCATGTCGTGTTCAATTACCAGTACCGAACGATCTTTGGTAATACGGTGCAATAAGTCGGCTGTTTGTTTGCGTTCGGATACTGACATTCCGGCAACAGGTTCATCGAGCATGAGTAATTCGGGATCCTGAATTAACAACATACCGATTTCTAACCATTGTTTTTGCCCATGACTGAGTAGGTCAGCTTGCATATTTAATTTGTCGCCGAGAAAAATCATCTCGGCAATTTCTTTTACTTTATCTATTACTTCTTGATCGCGTTTAAAGAACAAGGCTCCCCACACATTGCGACCGCGAGGGAAAGATAGCTCAAGGTTTTCAAATACCGTCAAATCTTCATAAATTGAAGGGTTTTGGAATTTACGACCAACACCTGCATGAACAATTTGGTGTTCATTGAGCTTGGTTAATTCTTTGCCTTTGAATTTAATTGATCCTTCAGTCGCCTTAGTACGACCACAAATCAAATCGAGTACGGTTGTTTTACCGGCGCCGTTAGGACCGATAATGACCCGGATTTCTTGTTCTTCGACGTAAAGCGATAAATCGTTTACTGCTTTAAAGCCATCAAAAGAAACCGTTAGCCCTTCAATACTGAGCACGAAATCTTTTTGCTCTATATGCTTATTAGTTTCCAACATGGCTAGACTCCTTTACTTGGGCTTCATTGGATTCAACAGAGTTCTTTTTAGTCGCCATAATTGGAGTTTCTTCATCTTTTGGCGTGCTACCAAACTTCTTCGCAAGCCATGGAGAAATATGGCTTTGATAGACACCAGCAATACCGTTCGGGAACGCCATTACCACACCAATGAAGAGTGCGCCCATAGCGAATAACCAAAGTTCTGGAAAGCTTTCAGAGAAGGTTGTTTTGGCGAAGTTAACGATTAATGTTCCGTAAATAGCGCCTAAGATTGATAGACGACCGCCAACAGCACAGAAGATCACCATCTCAATGGAAGGCACGATGCCGACAAAAGAAGGCGACATAAAGCCCACTTGCAAGGTGAACATAGCGCCACCAACAGCCGAGATCGCTGCTGCTAAGCAGAAGATAAAAATCTTAAAGTTAGATACATCGTAGCCAGAGAAGCGCACACGGTCTTCACGTTCGCGCATAGCGACAAGTAAGCGACCTAATTTGCTTTTCACAACATAACGAGATGCGAAGATAGCGCCGAACAATAATAAGCCGTTAATGAAGTACAAAACATACTTGGCTTCATCGGTACGAATATCCCAGCCATTTAATGTCCGTAAATCGGTAATACCGTTTACACCACCGGTGTAGCCCTGTTGACCAATAATAAGAATGGTCAAAATGGCTGCTACCGCTTGGGTAATAATGGCGAAGTAAACACCACCTACACGACGCTTAAACATGGCAATCCCAATGATATAAGCGAATATTGCAGGGACAATAAATACGGCAAGTACAGTAAAGGCAAAGCTATGGAATGGTTCCCAAAACCAAGGTAGTTCGGTTATTTGGTTCCAATCCATAAAGTCTGGAATACAAGGGGTCGATTGAATTGCTGTTAACTCAGGTGTTGATGCCTGAAGTTTTAAATACATGGCCATGCAATAGCCACCCAACCCAAAAAACACCCCTTGACCTAAACTTAATACGCCACCGTAACCCCAGCAAAGTACTAAACCCAACGCCACAAAGGCGTAGGTAAGATACTTACCAACTAGATTGAGGCGAAATATATCCATCGATAGCGGCATGATTACAAAGATAATCGCTGCCAGAATAATCAGGTGAGTAATGTCACCTTTCATTAAAAAATCGCGAGCTTTGGTTAACATAATTTACTACTCCTTAGCGGCGAATCTTGAGTGAGAATAGGCCTTCAGGGCGAAGCATAAGAATTATGACTACGGTCAGTAGTGTTAATACTTTGGCCATCGAACCACTTAAGAAGAATTCCATTGTTGATTGAGCTTGAGAGATGGTGAAGGCAGAAGCGATGGTGCCGAGTAGGCTGGTCGCGCCGCCGAATACAACGACAAGGAAAGTATCAACAATATAAAGCTGGCCAGACGTTGGACCGGTAGAGCCCACCATAGTGAAAGCAGATCCAGCAATGCCCGCAATACCGCAACCAAGTGCAAAGGTCAGGCGATCGACGCGACCGGTATCAATACCAACAGCAGCAGCCATCGGACGATTTTGCACTACCGCACGGGTTTGCTTACCCAAACGCGACTTCTGCATCATTAACCACACACCAGTGGAAATAACGATGGTTAAAATCATCACGAAAATACCGTTAATAGGCACTTCGATCATGTCGGTAACTTGGTAAGAACCCATCAGCCAATCGGGCAATACAACACCCACTTCGCGCGCGCCAAATACGGTGCGGTAGGTTTGTTGCATAATCAGGCTTAGGCCCCAGGTTGCTAATAGAGTATCTAGAGGTCGCTTGTACAGATGGCGAATCATCGCCCATTCGACAAAGGCCCCGAGTGCCCCCGTGACAAAAAATGCAATTATCATGGCGATAAAAAAGTAGGCTTCGTATATGCCTGGTAGGTATTCGGCAAATACAATAGAGGTTAAATAAGTAACATAAGCACCGAGAATCATAAATTCGCCGTGTGCCATATTAATCACACCCATTTGGCCGAAAATAATCGCCAGACCGAGTGCCATCAAAACAAAAACTGAGAATAAAATTAGACCGGCAAATCCTTGCATGGCAAAGATGGAGGTCAGTTCGGCTGCGCTATATTCAGCAAACATAGGTAATCTCCCGGTGGAAAAAATAAAGCTAAGTAGTAAGTAGCGGCTCCATGAGAGGAGCCGCTGTGTTTACTTACTGGTAACCGGCAGGGAATGGGTTAGGTTCAATCAGCTCAGGGCTTTCATAAACTACGTCATATTGGCCGTCTAACTTTGCATGACCGATGCGTGTTTTAGACCACAAGTGATGGTTTTCATGCACTTTAACGTAGCCTTCAGGAGCTGCTGTAATTTCGATACCTGGCAAGGTTTCTTTGATTTTATCAATATCGAAGGAACCGGCTTTTTCAACCGCTGCTTTCCAGATCCAAGGGCCAAGGTAGGCTGCTTGAGTTACGTCACCGATAACGATGTCGTCGCCATACTCTTCTTTAAATGCCGCAACGAATTTTTTGTTGTTTTCGTTAGGCAGGCTTTGGAAGTACTTCATAGAGGCATAGATGCCTTCGATGTTTTCACCACCGATACCCAAGATTTCATCTTCAGTTACTGAGATGGTTAGGAATAATGGCTTTTCTTTGCCCATTTCAATACCAGCGGCTTTTAGCTGCTTGTAGAACGCAACGTTAGAACCACCAACGACTGAGATGAATACAACATCAGGCTTTTTCAGTTTGATTTTGTTGATAACCGAGTTGAACTGAGTGTGGCCCAGAGGATAGTACTCTTCGCCAACCGTTTTAAGGCCCAATTTTTCGATGTGCTTGCGCGCGATCTTGTTAGACGTACGTGGCCAAATGTAATCTGAACCTAGTAGATAGAATGATTTTGCACCTTTGACACGTGATGCCCAATCGATACCTTCAAGGATCTGCTGAGTAGCTTCTTGGCCGGTGTAAATAACGTTAGGAGACTGTTCCAAGCCTTCATAGAAGGTAGGGTAGAACAACATACCGTTGTACTGTTCCATTACTGGTAAAACAGCTTTACGTGAAGCCGATGTCCAGCAACCCATGATGGCTGCAACTTTATCGCTCACCAATAATTTTTTGGCTTTTTCAGCGAAGGTTGGCCAATCGCTGGCGCCGTCTTCTTGGATATACTCGATCTTACGACCTAATACACCGCCCATGGCATTGATCTGTTTAATCGCTAATTTCTCAGCTTGTACAGAACCGGTCTCACTGATGGCCATGGTACCTGTCACTGAGTGCAGGATACCCACAGTTACCGTGTCGTCGGTAACGGCTAAGCCTGTGGTGTTGGCCATATCAGCATTGGCAAAGTTGGCGTTTGCCAACATCACTGCCGCAGGAATGGCGAGCAAACTTTTAAGTAGGGTACGGCGACGAACACCGCTGGTAGGGTTAAGCGTTTTTGAGCGCATGGTGTAGCCTCTCTGACGTTTGTGGGTTCGGAATGGGAACACCGTTAGAATGCAGAAAGTCAGGAAAGCAAAGAATTCGCTATTCGCACCATACGCATACGTCATTTGACGCATAGTGGTTGGCACGGGAGTTGATTACTGTCTTGACGCATGGGCGTGCGATTGATAGAAGTTGTTCTCGCGGGTCAAAACTATAAGGCATTGCAAGGACAGCATTCCAAAAATAACGGCTGTGAAGTATGCGTTACATTTGCAGTCAGGGGCGTGTTCTACAATGAGCGATCAACAGGTCTTTAAGGCTCGACGAAGTTATAATCGTTGGGTCGCGAATCAGACTCTCGAAGATTTTGCATTACGCTTTACCGCTAAAAGTGCGCGACGCTGGTCGGCAGCTCGGGTATCGAATACGGCGTTAGGTGCCATTTCATTTTTAGCCTTAGAGGCAATCGGAGCTACGGTAACGTTACTGTATGGCTTTGATAATGCGTTTTATGCCTTTATAGCCGTATCTTTAGTTATCTTCTTAACGGCCATTCCAATCAGCTATTACGCGGCCAAATTCGGCGTTGATATTGATTTACTTAGCCGTGGAGCTGGTTTTGGTTATATCGGCTCGACCATTACATCACTGATCTACGCATCATTTACCTTCATCTTCTTCGCGCTTGAATCGGCCATCATGGCCTCAGCATTGGACATTCTGTTTGGTCTGCCATTGATGGTTGGCTATTTACTCAGTGCCATTATTGTCATTCCTTTGGTAACGCACGGCATTACCTTAATCAGCCGTTTCCAATTGTGGACTCAGCCAATTTGGTTGGTTCTGCAGTTAGCACCATTTGTATTTATCTTGTGGCATGAATGGTCAGCTACTCTGACGTGGGTGCAATTTACTGGGATCGAACGAGTGACTGAAAGCGCACCAATTGGTAGCGGTGGCTTTAATTTGGTCTTTTTTGGTGCTGCGTCGGCCGTTATTTTTTCCTTAATCGCGCAAATCGGCGAGCAGGTCGACTTTCTTCGGTTTTTACCTGAACCCGATAAAAAACATAAGTTACGTTGGTGGACTGCGTTAATGGGCGCAGGGCCAGGTTGGATTGTTGTTGGTTTTATTAAATTACTCGGCGGTTCCTTTTTAGCCGTGCTGGCGTTGAGTCACGGTTTGAACGTCAGTGATGCCAGTGACCCTACGCAAATATATCGGGTCGCATTTGGTTATTTATTTGATTCGCCTATGGTTGTGATGGCGGTCACTGGTATTTTTGTGATTCTCTGTCAGGTCAAGATTAACGTAACCAATGCCTATGCTGGCTCTATTGCGTGGTCTAACTTCTTTTCGCGCTTAACGCACAGTCATCCCGGGCGGGTAGTATGGCTGGTGTTTAACGTCATGATTGCCTTGCTGCTTATGGTGCTGGGTGTCTATGAATCACTTGTCCATATCCTTGGTATCTATGCCAATGTTGCCGTGGCTTGGGTTGGAGCACTGGTCGCAGATTTAGTGATTAACAAACCATTGGGGCTGAGTCCGAAACACATAGAGTTCAAGCGCGCTTACTTATACGACGTTAATCCAGTTGGTTGTGGCGCTATGATCTTGGCTTCATTACTCGGCATTATTTGCTATGTCGGAGTTGTAGGCCCGGTGGCACAGGCCATGGCGCCGTACGTTGCCTTGCTAACAGCGTTTGTTACCGCGCCTATTATTGCGTTCGTGACCAAAGGACGCTTCTATCTTGCGCGTGAAATTATACCGATTACACCTGTTAATCCGGCCTTGATGTTGGCTGAGTGTGTGGTTTGTGAAAATACCTTTGACCTTGAAGATATTGCACAGTGTCCTGCTTATGGCGGCCATATTTGCTCGCTTTGCTGTTCGTTAGAAGCTCGCTGTCATGATCAGTGCAAAGAGAAAGCACGGCTTGGCGATCAGCTACAATCTTTGCTCGAAACGGTACTGCCGGTCTGGCTAGTACGGCGTATGAATCCGCGGTTAATGCAGTTCAGTGGTTTTCTTAGCATCATTGCTTTTACCGTTGCTGTACTTTTCTGGCTGGTGTATCTCCAAGTGCCGGCTGCCGATGCGGCGCAATCTATGGTTGGGACCACACTTGTACAAGTGTATTTTCTGTTACTCATTATTATTGGCGTTTTGATTTGGTTATTTGTATTGGCGAATGAAAGTCGACAATTTGCGTTAGATGAGTCCATGCGGCAAACCGAATTACTCACTCAAGAAATCAGTGCGCATGAAGCTACTGATAGAGCCTTGCAAGATGCAAAAGACTTAGCAGAGGCGGCTAACCGTGCTAAAAGCCGGTATCTGGGGGGGATTAGTCATGAATTACGTAGCCCATTGAATTCGATTTTAGGGTATGCACAGTTACTAGAAAAAGACAAAAGTCTTGATACCTCGCAGCTAAGCAAAGTGAAACTCGTTCGTCGCAGTGGCGAGCATTTAGCTGATTTAATTGAAGGCTTACTTGATATATCTCGTATAGAAGCAGGGCGATTGGAGATCCGGCGCGAAGAAGTGGCTATCCGTAGTATGTTGCAAGAACTGGTGGATATGTTTTCGTTACAAGCCGAGAATAAAGGTATCGCTTTCTATTACCGACCATCACCGCACCTGCCTGCTGTGGTCACGACAGACGAGAAGCATCTACGCCAAATTCTGATTAATTTATTATCCAATGCGGTTAAGTTTACTCATAGCGGATCGGTAACCTTATCTGTGCGCTATCGCAGCCAAGTCGCCGAATTCTCAGTTGAGGATACGGGGGTCGGGATCGACTCTAAAGAGATGGAGCGTATCTTTCAGCCCTTTGAACGTATTCGTAAAGCAGGCCAGCCGCAAATGCCAGGCACCGGCTTAGGTTTAACCATTAGTAAATTATTAACCGATATTATGGGGGGTGAAATTACCTTAAAAAGTGATCCGGGGCAGGGAAGTCGCTTTAAGTTGTCTCTCATGCTGTCGAGTGTCTCTATGCCATTGCAGCGTACGACACAGGTGAGAGAGATAGATTCTTATCATGGCCCACAGCGCACGGTCATGGTTGTTGACGATGACGCGTCGCATCGGGGGTTAATTAGCGAAATTTTATCTCCGCTCGGCTTTATAGTGCTTGAAGCAACGAACGCCTTAGCCTGTTTAGAGGCTATTGATACTGTGCCGGTCGATCTATTCTTCCTCGATATTTCTATGCCCGAGATGACGGGCTGGGAACTGGTCAAAGAATTACGCCACAGAAATATTATCGCACCCGTGATTATGGCGTCTGCCGATGCAGAGGAAAGTCACGAGCATAATCAGAGACAAAATGGCACTGATAATGTCGAGCGTTTAAATGACGATTATTTAATTAAACCGATTCGTGATCAGGTATTACTCGATAAACTGGCTGCAGCGTTAGCCTTACAGTGGATTTATAAAGACGATGTTCCTCTTAACCAAGTGAAGACTGCAGACGCCGAGTTGATTGATATCAGCCATGCCGATGCACGCGAATTAATCGCGATGGCAGAATTGGGTTATGTTGATGGCGTGGAGAAAATTTTAGTGCGTATTGAAAGCTCAGGAGAGCACCCGTTTTTTGTCCAGCAGATGAAACGCTACCTTGCGTCGTATCAGTTTGCGACGATTATTTCTACCAATCAAAAGGTGTTGTCCCGTGATCAGGCCTGAATCTAAAGGAATCGTGCTGGTTGCGGATGATGCAGCAGAATCTCTCGCTATGATGAACGAAGCGCTGACGTCTGCGGGATACACCGTATTACTCGCGATGGATGGTACTCAAGCGCTGAGTATTACCGAACGTATGATTCCAGACTTGATTTTGTTGGATGCCATTATGCCAACGATGGATGGCTTTACTGCCTGTGAAACGTTAAAAAAGCGCAATGAACTGCACGATATTCCTGTAATTTTTATGACAGGCTTGAGCGATAGCGAACATGTCTTGCGTGGCTTAGAAGTAGGTGGTGTTGACTATATTACTAAGCCCGTGAACATTGATGAGCTGTTAGCTCGCGTGCATGTGCATTTGAGTAATGCTCGTAAAACACGCAGTGCACGTAGCGCTTTGGATGAAATGGGGCAACCAGCCTTTGCTTGTAATATTCACGGGGAAATGCTCTGGAGTACGGTAAAAACCCGAGAGTTATTACAAACGCTCGGGAGCTCAGAGAGTGAACTAGAAACGTTAATTTGCAGTGATATAGCACCTTGGTTAGCAAGAGCACCAGAGCGCAATAGTCATAGTAGACTACAGTTAGGTACACATTCTTTGCAGGTGCGCTATTTAGGCCGGCCATCGCCGGTTGAATATTTATTACGATTAATTAACGACGATGACAATGTGCTGCAAGCTGAATTGCGCCAGAAGTTTTTATTAACTGAACGCGAAGCCGAAGTGTTGATGTGGTTGTCTCGCGGCAAAACCAATCGTGATATTGCCCAAATATTAGCCATGAGCCCGCGTACGGTGAATAAGCATTTAGAGCAAATATTTCCTAAACTTGGCGTAGAAAACCGTGCCAGTGCAACCGCTGTGAGTTTAGGCTTTTTAAATTCGTTATAAAATATGATTGATTGGCTACCAGGCTTCAATATCGGCAATTATAAAGTCGGCAATAGTTGTCATTGCCTCTATGCCCTGATCACGGCGAGTATTGAGTAATAAGCGGGTTTGTGCGGCAATAAACTGGGCCGCTGCCTCAGGCTCAAATCGACGGTTGAACTCATTTGCCGCCTGGGCTTCTATAATGCGCTGCAATAATAGAGTTTGTTGCTTTTCTATGGCGGTATGCAAATTCTGGCGTGCAGTATCAGACATTGGCGTTTTCGCTTGAAGGCTGTTGAACATTAAGCAACCGTTGTTGGCATTAGTTCGTTGTAATTGATCGCGGAACTTCTGACAAAAGGCAGTCAAAGCAGCTTTGCCTTTATGTTCCTTTAGCGGCATTTGCATAAATTCAAATACCACCGCGATATAGCGCTGCAGCGACAATTCAAATAAGGCTTGTTTGTTGCCAAAGGTCTCATAAAGGCTGTAGCGATTGACACCCAAGTGCTTCACCAATTGTTCCATCGACAGGCGTTCAAACCCCTGCTGCCAAAACAACATCATTGCTTGTTGTAATACCTGTTCAGGATCAAAACTGCGCGTTCGCGCCATAGCAACTGCCTCAAGTGATTATTTTGAAGGTGGGCATAAGTTCTCTTGACCTGTCCCATCGCTCTCGGCTAGTGTAATACAGAATGAGCATTCTGATAAGGTCTGCATCGAAATTATTGCATCGATATATAACCGCCAAAAGGGTATCTATCCGTTGTGTATCAACCCGCGCTCGTTAGGGCATGTAGAGGAAGTTCTATGAAACTGTATGACAACAATCAAGCGCCAAACCCTCGTCGCGTTCGCATGGCTCTGGCAGAAAAGGGCATTACGGATGTAGAGCTTGTGCAGATTGAATTGGGTGTCGGAGGCAATCTTACCCCAGAATTTTGTGCAAAAAATCCGTTTGGGAAGGTACCTGTATTGGAGCTTGATGATGGCTTTTGTCTAGCAGAAACCGGTGCTATCTGTCGCTATCTCGACGAGCGCTTTGAGGGACTAAGTTTATACGGAAAGACAGTGGAAGAGCGTGCCATTATTGATATGTGGGATCACCGCATGGAATTAGGCTTAGTTATTAGCGTCGCAATGGGCTTTCAGCACCTCAGTGGTTTTTTCAAAGACCGTATGACGCCGGTAGAAGCTTGGGGCAAGGAATGTATTGGTAACGTATTAAAAATCCTACCGATTTTAGAAAAACAACTGGCTGAGAATACTTGGGTTGCCGGAAGCGAATTCTCTATCGCCGATATTACAGCGATTTGTGCGATTGATTTTGCGCGCGTTATTAAAATACGCATCGGCGATGAATATCCTTCGATTCAACGTTGGCAAGCGGCTATGAAAGAGCGACCATCGTATACGGCATAAAATGTAGCGATTATTAGCTGCACTGCGGCAGTCGAAATATGAGGAAATATTAATGTTAGAACTATACAGTGCAGCAACGCCGAATGGCTGGAAAACAACTGTGTTACTAGAAGAACTGCAACTTCCTTATACGTTGACGCCAATTAATTTGGCCAATAATACACAGAAGGAAGAATGGTTTTTAAAGATCAATCCGAATGGTCGAATTCCTGCGTTAATTGATCATGATGCCGACGATTTTGCGGTGTTTGAATCGGGCGCTATTATGATTTACTTGGCAGAAAAGGCCGGTAAATTATTTGGCAATAACGCCAAGGAAAAATCCCAGGTTATACAGTGGTTAATGTTCCAAATGGGCGGAGTTGGCCCCATGATGGGACAAGCTAACGTCTTCTTTCGCTATTTCCCCGAGAAAATTCAACCGGCTATTGATCGCTACCAAAACGAAGGTCGACGATTGTTGGCTGTATTGGATTCAGCATTAGCAGGGCGTGACTATTTAGTTGGCGAAAATCGTGGAGAATACAGCGTTGCCGATATCGCTAACTGGTGTTGGGCGCACACTTACGAGTGGTCGGGTATTGATATCACAGGCCTCGACAACTTGCAGGCGTGGATTCAACGAATTCGCGAGCGTCCTGCGGTGCAAGCCGGTATTCGCTTGCCTGCTCGCGGCGATAAGGATACGGTTACGCAAACGGGGCAGGCGATTATTCAAAAATAGCTTGATGATCGGCCCATTGATTTTTCAAGTACGGTAGGAATATTTATGTCTCAAATCGCCATTGTTAGCGCCAGTCACCGCGCTGACTCCCAAAGCTTGCGTATTGCTCATCATTTGAATGATGAGCACCTAAATGGCGAAGCCAGTATCGTCGATCTCAATGAAGCGGACTTACCACTATGGGATGGCACTGCAGCGACGGCGACGGTCGTCGCTGTACAAAATACTCTACAACAAGCCGATGGCTTTATTTTTGTTATTCCTGAGTGGCATGGCATGGCGCCTGCTGGCTTAAAAAATCTTTTGCTATGGTGCAATGCCAGTCACCTAGCACATAAGCCGACCTTACTCGTTGGTGTCTCGGCTTCGAGTGGCGGTGCGTTTGTGATCGCTGAAATGCGCGGTAGTGGCTATAAAAACTCTAGGCTTCTTTATACTCCAGAGCATTTATTACTGCGCAACGTCGGGACATTATGGACGGGCGAAAACTCTAAATCCGATACGTATTTACATGAGCGTGCGGCGTTTGCCATCGATCAATTACAAACCTATATAACGGCACTTGCACCGCAGCGCGAATATTTATGTTCGCGCTTTAAAGATTACGGTAATGGTATGTCGTAAGATTTCGTTGAAATAAAAAGCCCCGACAGTCGGGGCTTTTTATTGTCTGTTAGTTGAAATTTACAAATTTCAACTGTGTTTCACACGCTTAATCGTTTCGGATGGATTCTCGCCAAACAGTTGCTTGTAGTCTTTTGCAAATTGTCCGGGGTGCCAAAACCCCCAGTTCGCTGCGACAACAGCCACTGAGCTGTCTGACAATGGGTCGCTCAGATTACGTCGAACACGGTTTAATCGCGCTGTGCGTAAAAAGCGTAATGGGCTCATGCCTAATATGGTTTCGAAACTATATTGCAGTGTGCGACGGCTAACGTGAGCTAATTCGCATAATTCGGTCATAGTGACGGGTGCATCTGCATGGGTTGCTAAATATTCTTTAACGCAATCAACGACGGCTTTTCTATGTGCGTAACTAGGTGCTGGCGAGGAGGCGGGCGTCTCTTCTTGCAAAAGGCGTAGCAGCCCCATCGTGACAACATCTTGCTGCATTTGGTTATTCAATCCATCGGCGTTGTGGTTTAACACTCGTTCCAATAAATAACGTACATCATCTAACGTTTTTTGTTGCACGGTTAGGCGCGGATACTCGTTGAGAGATAAACCTTTAAGAGCTAGGCCTTGAATCTCGGCAGCTTGTAATAGCACATCCTGTTTCACCACGATGCCGTAGATATCATATTTTTCTGGCGTCATTAATTCAAAGTCGCAGCTGCCAGGACGGCACATGAGTTGATCATTGCCAATCACTAAGCCGTTAATACGACTATCCGATGGCCGTGCGGGAATCCCCAGCCAGATAGAGTCTGCCCAGACATTACACTGCTGACGTAAAGAGCGATTGGTATGCTCTTTAAATACCTGCAAACCCTCTAACGTTACTTCATCAATACGACCATAAAAGCTGCCATCACTTAATTGATCGTATTCTTGCTGCCAATTTGTCAGGTTGTGGGCATGTTCGTCTGCGTCCCTTGCTTCACTGATGCACTTCTCCGGTGCGCTCAGATGTGGTTCGTGCTGCATGGGTGAGCGTTATTGCCTCTATTTAATGACTTCGCAATAAGTTTACGGCCTTTGATATTCGCTAACCACCTGATTTTCCAGCGAAAACAAAGGTTTGCCAAAATTTGATAGTCGGTCGGAATATATATCGCATCTTCCACATTATAGAAAAGTGGACTCTGTAAAAGAGTACAGCAAGTTTCGTTCCTGAGGTGAACACATGAGTAAGTCATATTGCTACACGCTGGGTAGCAAGACCTATCAATTTCGCAATCTTGCCGAGTTAATGGCAAAAGCAACGCCTGCGCGATCTGGTGATCGTTTAGCTGGAGTGATTGCGTTATCGGCAGAAGAACGTGCAGTCGCACAAATGACGTTGGCCGATGTGCCATTAACAACCTTTTTAAATGACGTACTTATTCCTTACGAGAGCGATGAAATAACCCGCCTTATTATTGATGAGCATGATGATAAAGCCTTTGCGCCTATTGCTCACTTAACGGTTGGCGATTTCCGTAATTGGCTGCTCAGTGATCATGCAACACCCAGTGTTTTAGCCAGTATTCGTATGGGTGTTACGCCAGAGATGGCCGCGGCTGTCAGTAAAATTATGCGCAACCAAGATTTAATTCTAGTTGCTAAAAAATGTCATGTTACTACTGCCTTTCGCAACACTATAGGTTTGCCGGGGCACTTATCAACTCGTCTACAACCGAACCATCCAACCGATGATGTAAATGGAATAGCCGCCAGTATTTTAGATGGCTTGCTTTACGGTAGTGGTGACGCCGTTATTGGTATTAATCCGGCAACAGATAACGTAGCGCAGGCAATTCAGCTCATGAATTTGATGAGTGATGTGATTGAGAAGTATGAAATTCCGACTCAATCCTGTGTGTTAACTCACGTTACTAATACCATTGAATGTATAGAAGCCGGAGCCCCGGTCGATTTAGTGTTTCAGTCTATCGGTGGTACTGAAGCAACGAATTCCAGTTTTGGTTTTAATTTAAATACCCTCGCTGAAGCCCAAGACGCCGCTCTGAGTTTACGACGCGGTAATGTCGGTAATAATGTTATGTACTTTGAAACAGGTCAGGGCAGTGCGTTGTCAGCTAATGCGCATCATGGTTTAGATCAACAAACCTGCGAAGTGCGCGCTTATGCTGTGGCACGAAAATTTAAACCTTTATTGGTCAATACTGTTGTCGGCTTTATTGGCCCTGAATATTTATTCGACGGTAAAGAAATTACCCGTGCCGGACTAGAAGATCACTTCTGCGGAAAATTACTCGGTGTGCCAATGGGCTGCGATGTTTGCTACACCAATCATGCCGAAGCTGATCAAAATGATATGGACAACTTACTTACTTTATTAGGTGTTGCTGGCTGCTCGTTTATCATGGGGATTCCCGGTTCTGACGACATCATGCTGAATTATCAAACGACATCATTTCACGATGCGCTATATGTGCGTCGTGTGTTGGGCTCACGTCCTGCCCCTGAGTTTGAACATTGGCTAACGAAAATGCAGATTATGAAAAATGCCAATCAGCATATTTTAAATGATTCATTACCTGAGCCTTTTGCACGTTCGCTAAAAGCTTTGCCGGGAGGTGGCTTGTGAGCGACATTAACGAACATGAAGAAAATGGCAAAGTCGTCAATAACCCATGGCGGCGCTTGCGCGAATTTACCGATGCGCGAATCGGCTTAGGCCGTGCCGGTGTTAGTTTGCCCACCAAAGAGATGTTAGCTTTTCAGTTATCTCATGCTCAGGCGCGTGATGCAGTGCATTTTCCGCTGGATGCCGAAGCTATTTGCCGTGATATCAAAAGCTTACTAGGGCTAATTCCTAATCAAAAAACACTTGGTTTGCATAGCCAAGCCGTAGACAGAATCACGTATTTACAACGCCCCGACCAAGGCCGTGCACTGAGTGACGAGTCGCGGCAAAAACTAATTCAATTTATGGCTAATAACTTAGATAACAGCCCCACTGCGCCTCATGCTGAGCCTGAATACGATCTTGCTATTGTTGTTGTCGATGGACTGTCGTCGTTAGCGGTGCAAAAAAATGCGGTGCCGTTTATTGAGCAGCTATCTGAACTACTAATAGCCGAAGATCAGCCATGGTCACTCTCACCGATCACCATTGTAGAGCAGGGCCGAGTAGCGATTGGGGATGATATTGGTGAGCTACTCAATGCCCGCGCGGTGTTGGTATTGATTGGTGAGCGTCCGGGGTTAAGTTCGCCCGACAGTTTAGGTTTATACCTAACATGGAATCCTAAATCGGGTCTTAACGACGCCAGTCGTAACTGTATTTCCAATATTCGTCCTGCCGGACTGCAATATCCAGAAGCTGCTCGTCGTGCTTTATATTTATTGCGCGAAGCTCGACGTTTGAAGCTTTCGGGCGTGAATCTAAAAGATCGTACTCAAGATGATGTTATTGAGCATCACGTTGAACAGAAGAACTTCCTGCTTTCTGAATAGAGCGGGATGGCTTTTTACCCATTTAAAAACTGATTTAAAAATTGCACAGAAAAGAGGGTTAATCATGTCGAATGAAAATCAAGAGTATCTTGCCAAACGGCAATTAAAGCGCGGCACAGCAGGCTGGATTCTTCTAGCAGGCTTAGGTGTTTCATATGTTATTTCCGGTGATTTCGCCGGTTGGAACTTTGGTATTGCCGAAGCCGGTTGGGGTGGTTTTGCTATCGCTGCGGTATTAATGGCGATTATGTATTTAACCTTAGTGCTGTCGCTGGCAGAAATGTCGGCAGCGATTCCGGCCGCTGGCGGCGGTTATAGCTTCGCTCGTCAAGCAATGGGGCCTGCCGGTGGATATATGACTGGGTTAGCCGTTTTAATCGAATATGCCTTAGCGCCTGCCGCTATCGTCATATTTATCGGGTCTGCGGTGGAGTCTTTAATTGGGGTGAATGGCCCCTGGGTATATGCCGCATTTTATTTAGTATTCGTCGGTATTCATTTGGCGGGTGTGGGGGAAGCATTAAAAGTTATGATGGTGATCAGCGGCTTGGCCGTATTCGCAATTATTGCGACGGGCGTTGCCCTTATTCCAAGTTTTGATTCTGCGTTGCTATTTGATATTGCCGCTACCGATGCGGCCGGCGCAAGCGAGATGTTGCCACTTGGTTGGTACGGTGTTTGGGCAGCCTTACCTTTTGCTATGTGGTTATTCTTAGCGGTAGAAGGTGTACCTTTGGCGGCTGAAGAAGCCAAAGATCCGGGTAAAGATGTACCTAAAGGGATTATCGGAGCCATGATTTTCTTGTTATTTACCGCGCTACTGGTAGTCGTGTTAGTGCCGGGTGCCGCAGGTGCTACGGCAATGGGGGCAAGTGCGGTGCCTCTAGTGGATGCATTGAATGCAACAGGTAATGCAAGTTTAGCGACCTTAGTAAACGTGCTTGGTCTGGCAGGTTTGGTTGCCTCTTTCTTCTCAATTATCTATGGCTATAGCCGTTTGGTGTTTGCATTGTCGCGTGCGGGTTATTTACCAAAAGCGTTATCGGTAACGACTGAACGTAAAGTGCCAGCGCGCGCTTTAATCGTACCAGGTATTTTTGGCTTCTTAGCCTCGTTAAGTGGCGAAGGTGACCTTATGTTGGCGATGGCGGTTGTTGGTGCAACTGTGTCTTATGCGTTAATGGCGCTTAGCCATATTTTATTGCGTATTAAACAACCTGAGTTAGTGCGCCCTTATAAAACCCCAGGTGGTGTTGTCACTTCTGGTATTGCTTTGGTCTTGTCTTTGATTGCCTTAACGGGTGTCTATGCTTTTGATCCGCGCGCATTCTTCTTCACCATCGTATTGTTCGTCATTGGTGCCGCTTACTATTTTGGTTATAGCAGTAAGCACTTAG
Source organism: Thalassolituus sp. (assembly GCF_034111725.1). GTDB lineage: Bacteria > Pseudomonadota > Gammaproteobacteria > Pseudomonadales > Oceanobacteraceae > Thalassolituus. The sequence continues at coordinate 74,504 of NZ_JAWUWR010000081.1, forward strand.
TCGCTAAATCAGCGGATGAAGAGTTTGCTATGTTGGCTGAAGCTGAGTCGGATTTGGCAGTTGCCGGATAAATCAGAAATTTTAAATTATCTCTACTTCAAGGCCGCTATTAGCGGCCTTTTTTTGAATTTTAGTTCGGTCGGGAAAGTGGTGTTATGCTAGTCGTCACTCTCAGATAGTTTGAATGGATATTCCATGGCAGAACGTATTTCGATTTTCGTAGATGTGCAAAACATTTACTACACCACACGTCAGACCTTCGGTCGTCATTTTAACTATCAGGCATTTTGGGATGAAATTACTCAAGGCCGAGAGGTAGTGCGTGCCGTCGCTTATGCCATTGATCGTGGCGATGCCGCGCAGATGAACTTTCAACGTATCCTGCATCAAATTGGTTTTGAAGTACGGCTAAAACCTTTTATTCAACGTCGTGATGGTTCTGCTAAGGGCGATTGGGATGTTGGTATTACCATAGATTTGCTCGATGCAGCACCTAAGTCGGATCTCGTTGTATTGCTATCTGGTGATGGTGACTTTGATTTAGCACTCGAACGTGTGAAACGAGATGGTGCTAAAACGATAGTGTATGGCGCGGCAGCATTAACGGCTCAGTCACTCATTAATGCTGCGGATGAGTTTGTGTCGATTAGTGAGTCATTATTGTTAGGGCGTAAGTAAACTCTCGCATTCAGTTGCTCGACTATTTTTGTTGTAACGTCGCGTTTAACTATCGCTTTGATATTCCTCAAATACCGGCAAATCTCCTGATTCACACGACCATTCTATGCGTGAAGTCCAAAAAATATGTGCTTGTGGTTTCATTGCTGGGGCGCTATCTAAAGTGCCCGCTGGTATAACGGCAATCCCCATGTTCGGGCGAATCTTTGGTAGCGGGCTTCCGCATTCGCTGCAAAAATAATTGGTAAAGCGCTCCGCTTCCGGCACCTTAAAATGCTTAATGAGATGTTCGCCCTTCGTCCACTGATAACTTTCTAGCTCGACCATTAAGTTTGATGCATTGCCGGTTCCGCTAGCTTTGCGACAGCGACTGCAATGGCAGTGGTAAAAGCGTATAGGGTTGCCATTGATTTGATAGCGAACTAATCCGCATAAACAACCTCCGGTAAAAGATGTCGTCATCGTATTCTCCTGTTGTTAGCCAACTAGATTTGACCTCATTGAGCGTTAAGGCCTTTTACAGCCTTAGTATCCTAGCTCAATAACTTGATTTAGATCAGTGTTCTTAGCATAAAAATTCTCGCGTTAGATCAGTGGCTGGCACGGGCTGACAGAGTGCTGCAACGAGGTCTATAACCGCGCAGATTCTCTATTTCTTATCTCCTAGTAAGACATTTTGGTCACTAATACGGCCATAAAATTCTATTGAAGCCGTCGTCTGTGGCGAGAAATAACCTTACCCAATACAATTCTCATGGTAGGATTGTCCTACAATAATACAGGATAGGAACTATTCCTATGTGTGGGGATATCCATGTTTGGTCTATTTAAATCGGCTCAACCAAGCAAATTAACCATCGAAGGCATTGATGGTGAGTTTGAGGTGAAGCCAAAGGAAACCATTTTGGCCGCGGCGCTGCGGCAGGGCGTGCGCTTTCCTCACAGTTGTCGTGTGGGTGGATGCGCAACATGCAAATGCCAGCTAAAAATTGGAAAGGTCAAAGAACTAACATCTGCCGCTTATATTCTTAGCAAAGAAGATTTGGATCAGTCGTATATTTTGGGTTGCCAGTCGATTCCCAAAGGGGATGTGACCATTCGAATTGATAGTTTGGTTGACGGCGTAGGTGCGGCTCCAGTGGCTACCGCTGGACGAATTATTGGCAAAGATAAATTAACTCACGACATCGTAAAAATTGATGTTGAGTTAGATAACTCGATGACCTATCTAGCTGGGCAATACGCTTTGTTATCAGTACCTGGATTAATTGATGCGCCGCGTAGTTATTCGTTCGCAACACCAACGGGTAATCAGGGTGGACGATACCTGACATTTTTTATTCGCGAAGTTGCGGGTGGTGAAATGTCGACTTGGATGAATGAAAGCGCCGAGACAGGTCAATCTATTGTAGTTGAAGGGCCTTATGGCGATTTTTATCTGCGCAATAGTGATAAGCCATTAATTTTGATCGCTGGTGGCAGTGGTTTGGCTCCTATATTGGCCATTCTTGAAGATGCCTTGCAGTTTAAAAATCCGCGTGATGTCACTTTCTTATTTGGTGCGCGTACTCAAAACGATTTGTACTGCTTAGATCAAATTATTCGTATCCAAGATAACTGGGCGGGTAAGTTTGAATTTATTCCAGTTCTATCGGCAGAGTCTGAAGAATCAGACTGGCAGGGTGAGCGCGGTTTTATTACCGAGTCACTGAAGCGTTTTGCCGGCCCTAATAAACAAGCATACCTCTGTGGTCCTCCGCCTATGTTGGATGCGGCTGAAGCAGTTTTAAACGACGCTGGAATATCGATAAACGATGTTTTTAGCGACAAGTTCTTAGACCGCTCTTACGGAACTAGTAAGTAAAAATTTATAAATAACAGGGAAAAATTATGTTTCATTATTTGAAGTATTTCTTATTTCATCTTATCGGACTAGCTGCCGCATCGGTTCTATTCTTAGGTGAAGGTTGGGTTATCTACGGTCTAATTGGTCTGTTCTCTGGCTATATTATTCTCGATGCAATATTAGGGGATGATACAAGCACCCCGAATTTTAAGCATCCGGGAGTGTTAACTATTCAATTGTGGTTCGCTCTGCCGATACTTAGCTTAATCGTCTTTGCATTTATTTGGCAGGTTAGCGCGACGGATGTATTGGGTGCAGGGGCATTTATTCAATCCCAGACGGGTATTGATGTACTGGCGAATCGTGCAGCTGGCGGCGTAGGAGTCGCAGTTTCCGCGGTCATTATTACCGGTTTAATGATAGGTTTGATTGGTACAATCACGGCTCATGAGCTGACTCACCGTACGTGGGATCCTGTTTCTATGTTCATTGGACGTTGGTTATTGGCTTTTAGCTTTGATGTTGCCTTTGCCGTCGAACATGTTTATGGCCATCACCGTTATGTGAGCACGACTAAAGATCCAGCGACTGCGCCGCGCGGACGAAATGTTTATTTCCACATTTTAAGTTCAACTATTCGCGGTAATATCAGTGCGTTAGAGTTAGAAAAAGAACGTTTAAATAAGCTGGGTAAATCCGTTATATCATTCCGTAACTCTGTACTTCGCGGTTATTTGATGAGTGCGTTTATTGTTGCGTTAGCGTATTTAGCTGGCGGCGTTGAAGCAATGCTACTGTTTGTTGCTGCGGGCTTGGCGGGTAAATCTCTGTTGGAAATTGTGAATTACATGGAACACTATGGCATGGTACGTAATCCTGAGACGACGCCAGTACAGCCGCGCCATTCATGGAATACTAATAAGCGTTTCAGCTCTTGGAGTATGTTTAATTTAACTCGTCATTCGCATCATCATGCTCAAGGTGAAGTGCCGTATCAGGATCTGCGTCCGTATCCTGATGCACCTATGATGATCAATGGTTATTTGACCACTATTGTCGTCGCTTTGATTCCGCCTCTATGGCATGCCTTAATGACTCCAAAAGTTCAACATTGGGATAAACATTACGCAAGCGAGGAAGAAAGAAAATTAGCGAAAGAAGCAAATGCTAAGAGTGGTATTCGAAGCCTTATGAAGGCCGCCTAAGCTGTAATTTGATCGTATCAAGGCTCCGTCAACTGATGGAGCTTTTTTGTCTCTGCTCTAACAGCACTAGCCCTTAGCCGCTAAACCTCCTACCATTCGGGTTTTACAGTCGGAAACCCGCGCGTGTCTCAGCATCTACCACCTCAAAACGCCTCCAATGCCAGCGGTTTAACGCCGCAGCAGCAGGCTGTTGTGGCCCACGTTCAGGGCCATGCTCGGGTTGTGGCTGTCGCTGGAGCGGGCAAGACGACGACGCTAGCTCACTTTATTCAAGCTAGGGTCGTACAGGGTGTGCCGTTGCGACGCATCTTAGTGCTGATGTACAACAAGGCTGCGCAGGTTGAGTTTCAAGCCAAGCTCAAGCAAGTGATGCCGAATCAGCCGATTCCGGACATTCGTACCTTTCATTCGTTGGGCTTACGTCTTTATCAAAAATTGATCGAGCGCGGTGCCTTACCGGCATTTCAGGGTAAGCCGCTATCCGATGGTGAAATGGAACCTATGGTCTGGCGTTTATTGCAGCAACTTGCCGATGACGAAACCAAACAAGATATTCTGTCACAACGCAAAAAATGGGTTGAGCCAGCGCTCAGTTTCATCGATTTAGTCAAGTCCGGTTTTTTACCGCCCGCCGATGTCTTCGATAGCTTAGATTTGCCGCCGCAGTGCCGAATTTTTATCGAACTATTTTATCAGTTCGAAGATTGGCGTAAGCAAAATCGGCGTATTAGTTTTGCTGACATGATTTACGACCCGGTGATGTGTTTCCGCGCGCATCCCGAAATTGCCGATATTTTTGCTGGCCATATGCAATGGATTCTGGTGGACGAGTATCAAGATATTAACGATATTCAACAGAATTTATTGCGCGTATTACATGGTGGTCGTGGTTCTGTGATGGTGATTGGCGATCCAGACCAAACGATTTATGAATTTCGAGGCTCTCGCCCTGAGTTTATTGTTGAGCTGTTTGATCGCGAAATGGGCGATGTGACGTGTTATCAGTTACCGCATACGTTTCGTTATGGCCATCGCTTAAGTTTAATGGCCAATCATTTAATTCATCATAATCACGAACGTGAACCCGTATTGTGTTTGTCTCACGTTTCAACGCCAAATACGCGTGTGCAATTGCATCAAGCACGTTATGAGCCAGCGCTGACGCTGACTCTTATTCAAGAAGAAGCCAAGCAAAGACCGCTGGAAGATATTGCGGTTATCAATCGTTTATGGGCCTTATGCGCGCCAGTAGAATTGGCTTTACTGGCTGCCGGTATTCCGTATCAGTTGGATAACGCTCAATCGGTATTAGAACGCTGGGAATTACGCATCTTTTGGTTGCTGTTGGAAATTGCTGCTGGCGAATTTAATCGCCGTGATTATGCGGCACGAGAAGAAGCTTGGTTGCATGTATTAACCACGCCTTACCCCAAAATTAAGCGTCAAGTATTAGAAGACTTAGCACGGCATTTAGCACAAGCAGAACATAATTTGGGCGAGGCCATGTTTCGTGCCATCCCAGGTTCATTAAGCCAATGGCAAAAACAGCAATTAGAAGCGCGTGCGCAAGTATTAGCTAATGCAGAGGTCGGTAAATTATCAGCATATCGACTGCTAAAAGATTATGTCGATTTAACCGAATTTGAACAAGGTATTGAAGATAGCGCATTTTCCGCGCAGCAAATTGAAGATCGTTTGCAAACGATCCGAGCATTTTTACGCTTTATTCGCGAACTGGATAAAAGTAGCGAAGATACCTTGTTGTATTTACGTGAATTGCGTCAACAGCGCCGTGAGCAACGGCAGGCGAGTGGCGTTCTACTTACGTCAATTCATAAAAGCAAAGGTCGTGAATGGCCTGTGGTGATCATTCCGGGATTAAATGCTCATTATTATCCCTATACGCCGGACGGCGAATTTACCACCGCCGCCAGTGAAGAAAGCGAGCGTCGTTTGCTTTATGTGGCTATGACTCGAGCAAGAGAACAACTGCATTTGCTCGCGCCAACGCCAACTGAAAAAGCGGCAAGAGATACCACATCTCGCGATTGGCCGAGCCGTTTTGATCGTGAAATGGCAGTGGAACGCTGCTTGACCCTGATGAAAACCATTGAGCAGGGTGGTGGTGCCATCGAATTGAATCCGCAATTCGGGGCTCTGCCCGATTGGTTGCCTCAGTACTTAGAGCATTTGTCGCACAGTGGTATCCAGACCGGTGAGCTTAAATTCACGATGGCAGCGCCTAAGCTTAGCGCCCAACGTGCTGCGGTTCATTCGCCAGCCAATGGTGGCGTCGTTGATCAGAAGTTTCCCGGTAAACAAGGCGTTACGCGAGTCACTCACGATTCGTTAGGTACGGGCGTTTTAATATCTCAAGACGATCAGTATGTGAAAATTCGCTTCGACGGTGAGCAGGGCGTGCGCACCCTAAGTCGAGATGTGGCAGCTGATTATTTGAAATTTCATTTCTAATATTTTTACGCCCTTTGCCATCTAGATACGCGTGTTGGCTGATTTTGATCGGGCACACGGGGTGATACTCATCTATTCACTTGTTATACTCTACTACCTTCGTAGAGACCGGCCGCTGTTGGAAACCCCTCAAGTCGCCTTTGCGTAATGCAAATACACGCCCATCGGGGCCACGACAACGGACAAAAACGCTATGACAATTGCACAGCACAAGGTCGTCACCATTCATTACAAGGTCGTTGATGTCGCCAGTGGCGAAGTGATCGATTCTTCTGAAGGCGGTGCGCCAATGACTTATCTACACGGCTTTCAAAACATCATTCCGGGCTTAGAACAAGCATTGGAAGGTAAAGTAGTGGGTGATGAGTTCGAAGTACAAGTAGAACCAGCTGACGCCTATGGCGAATACAGCGATGAGCGCATCCAGCAAGTACCGGTAGCGGCATTTGAAGGTGTTGAGCAAGTTGAACCAGGCATGGCATTTACTGCACAAACTGAACACGGCCCAATTAACTTGATCGTTACTGCGGTTGAAGAAGACATTGTGACCGTTGACGCTAACCACCCTCTAGCGGGTAAGGCTTTGGCTTTCTCGGTTAAAGTTGAAAGCGTTCGCGATGCAAGTGAAGAAGAACTGGCTCATGGCCATGTTCATGGCGAAGGTGGTCATCACCACTAAAATGTCGGCCATTTCGATGGCCACATAAGACCGGCAGCGACGGTTGCCGGTTTGCCGTTCTGTTCTGCCCAACTCCTCTAAAATATCTTATTTTCGCTGTAATCTTTTCGCAAAGATGCCAATTGAGACAACTTGTCTTGGTCACTCTCGTAAATCCTGTCTATCTGAAGGATTCTGGTGCATACGACTAACGTCGTGCCATCAAAAGCAGCACAAACAATCTGGTTTAAGTCAGTAAATTGTCAAAAAATGTCTATTTCGCCGAATGGAACCTGTCTTATTTACTCTGGTCACATTGACCGCGTAAAAGCATCTGATATAACTTTTTAAGTGAGGCAACTCACACAACAGGACGTAAGCGGGACAAAAATAGGCTCAGGACAAAAGTCTTGATCTAGGATGTCTTACAGGAACGATCCGGAGGATAAACATATGAAAGACGAACGTTTAGCTCGTTATCGTAATAAAGCGTTAGTAACCGGAGGTTTGGTAGGTGCTGGCCTAGGCATGATCATTGGCGCAACTACTGGAATGTCTCTTGAAGCAACTGCTACTGGCTTCATCGGTGGTTGGTTAGTTGGTGAGCTAGTAAGTTATGGTACGACGCCAATAGAACCGCATCATCAGCCAAAGAAAAATAATTAATTAAACTGATAGGCCGTTGATTGCATGGTATTAGAGATGCTCTAAAGCGTATCTTTGATACGGTGCGGGTGACCTTAGTTGGTATTTCTTTGTCGCTGTTTTGGCTGACAGGAGGTGCTGCTAATCGTACACTTTAAGGGCGGCGGCGTATCAGTATTCTACTAACCACATGTTGCCACTCGGAAGGTTCGGCAGTGGACAACATGATGGTTAGCTCAACAACACAATTTTCGACTTATACTCAAACGTCCCCTACGAAGCAGGTTGAACTAACGCCGACCTATTATCTCGATAATTTCTTACATCTTATTCACCACGTAAATAGCTTATATCGAGACCTCCTATCGGAAGACGAGTGCAGTTTTATAGATGAATTTTGGCAGTTATCTGTTGCAGCCCAATGTTTGTATGTCAGGCTATCTGGACGACGCGGTGACTTATTTCGAGTAGATAAAATTCATTATGAAGAAATAGCCGATATTCCCTCTGCAATTGCTGAATTGGCAACAAGTCGTTATTTCGGTGTATTTCAACCAGAACAATTAAGTGTTGATTTTGATGATGGCGAATGGCTATCGTTATTTACTAAAAACGAAATGGAGCAGTGGCTGTCCTGTGGTCGTCGCTTTCGTCGCGATGAACTTGAGCCGCTTGTATTGCAGCAATTAAACCGAACCCCACAGCTGATTACTCAGTGGATCAAAAGTCCTGTGGTTTGCGTTTATGGCGAGCAAGAACTTCAGTCTTTTCGGCTTTTATTCTTTGGTAATTTACAACAAAGCTTAACCGATTTTGTGTTGCGTGATTTAGGTATCTATCGTTACGAATCCTACGCGTTAGAGCAACCTTCGCGCTGGTGCCAATCAAGGGTGATGTTAGAGCATCATCTTGAGTATTTTAATACTGTTGAGATTATGGGAGATGTTAGCCAATACCAAACTGATGCTTTATTGGCATGGTCGCAGGCGTTCACTGTTGCTGTAGATGATGAATTATTAAAACGTAAACTCGATCGCACACGGTTGTTAATCGGGCGTCAACTGGAGCGATTAGAAGATTATGATGGTGCACTCAGTTTATATGCTGTTATAGCGCTGCATCCGGCACGCGAGCGTAGCCTACGCTTACTGGTTAAGCTTAAACAATGGGAGGCAGCGTTAGCTCTAGCCGTTAAAATGAATGCAGCGCCAATGTCTGAAGAAGAATTACAGTTTCTACATAGTTTTGTACCGCGTGCATTTAAACCAGTCGATATTTTTTCAGACCCAAATACGGCTGTTAGTTTGATCAAAGAGTTAACGAGCAAACCGATTGATATATCAACGCAAACGATCTATTTAGCAAGCGAGCAAAGATCGCGACTGGGAGTCGAGGTTGCGGCCTTATCTTACTTGCAAGAACAATATCCGTGTCAGGCTTATTATTGCGAAAACGCACTCATTCCTAGTGTTTTTGGTTTGTATTTTTGGGATGTAATTTTTGCACCGATTACGGGTGCTTTTTATCATCCTTTTCAAATACGTCCTGCAGATTTATACGACGATGACTTTATTGCCAAGCGCCAAACCCTGTTTACTCGTCGTTGGCAGCAACTTGAGCAGCAAAGCTTGGTGGAATTTGTCGATGACCTAGCGGCTAGCTTTACCTTGCATCAAGGTAAAGCTAATCCTTTTGTTCATTGGGAGTTTTTAACAGCAGAGTTTTCTTATGGCTTGTTAGCCGGTGCGTTGCAAGCCATTCCGCGTGCTCATTGGCTAGCGATGTTTCGTTTTATACTGAACGATTTGCGAAATCATCGCAGCGGTTTGCCTGATTTAATTGTGTTTAATAGTACGAATAAAAACGAGCATTTATACGAGCTGATAGAGGTGAAAGGCCCTGGTGATACCTTGCAGAAAAATCAGCAAGCTTGGCTGCAATGTTTCGCCCGCGCAGGTATTCCTGCCAGTGTGTTGTATGCTCGTGATGGGCCAAAGCAAGGCTAAATTAACCTTCGGCAAACTCGACGCGCACACGCGTGCCGGCTTTTACCGACTTTAATTGCGTTACTTCATCTAAGGCATCGCCACAAATATTACAAGGATAAGACAATCGTATTTCATTACCTTGTGATGTGGGCGTCTTACCAAATGCTATGGCTAAACAGCTGCCATCAGACCAAAAAGCAATGTCTCCGGGTTGCACGATATTGGTCGCTTTATCTTCGGGTGTTACTCGTATCGGGCAATCGAACAATACTTGAGCCCCTCGAGTTTGGATTGTCGATTCAAAGGGTACGGCTTTGAGTAAAGCATGCGCTGTTGGTGTGCGACGTAAGGCAATACGGATAGTTACTTCGTCAAAATGAAGGGCTAGCAGCGTCATGAAGGGCGTCCTATTGCGGCTGACAACGGCAGAAACTCCCGTTCGTACGAGAATTCCTGCCTCTGCTGCTAGTGTAGCCCGTCAGTTAAATTTAAGCTGCTTTTTCATTGCGAATTAACGCAATATTTAATGCAGAAACAATGGCTTGTAGGCTTGCCGATAAAGTGTCGGCATCTTGTGCTGCAGCGCAATAGCGTTGTCCTGCAACATTGACCTGAACCATGGCCATTGCTTGCGCATTCGAACCTTCTGTTAACGCTTGCTCTTCAAACTGCACCACTTGTACATCGACGCCGGTGGTTTTGTGTAATGCATCAGTAAAAGCGCTAATGCTGCCTAATCCATGTCCGTGCACGGTTAATAATTGGCTGCCATCGTGCAGGCAGGCTTGAATACGATGATGCTCGCCGTTTTCTAGGTTGCCATGCTCTGTTTGATAGCTGGCTAACATATAGCGCCCATCATTAGGCATAAAGGCCTTACGGAATACCTGCACAATGGTTTGTGGTGATATTTCACCTTGCTCGGTTTCGGCTAAGGCTTGGATGTGTTGAGCCAATTCAATTTGCATCCAGCGTGGCAAGGTAATACCCAACTCTTGCTCCAATAAGTAAGACGCGCCACCTTTACCCGACTGGCTATTCACTCGGATAACCGATTGGTAGTTACGTCCCAAGTCTTGCGGGTCAATGGGCAAGTAGGCTACATCCCAGACCGCGTCATCTTCTTGCACAGCTAAGCACTTGCGAATCGCATCTTGATGGCTGCCGGAAAAAGCGGTGTAGACCAATTCACCTAACCAAGGGTGGCGAGGGTGCGTTGGAATATTCGTACACGCTTCGACCGTAGCGATAATGTCGTCAGCGGCACTGATGTCTAGTTTAGGATCAATGCCTTGGCTGTATAAGTTCATCGCCATCGTCACGATGTCCATATTGCCAGTACGTTCGCCATTACCTAGCAAGGTACCTTCAATACGATCAGCTCCGGCCAATAAAGCTAATTCTGATGCGGCAACGGCACAGCCGCGATCGTTATGCGTGTGGATGCTAATGGTTAAACAATCGCGTTTGTTGACGTGATCACAGAACCATTCGACTTGATCAGCGAATACATTAGGCATCGCCGATTCAATTGTCGCTGGTAAGTTAATAATGGTCTTGTTATCAGCACTTGGTTGCCAGACATCAATGACAGCGTTGCAGACATCGACGGCAAACTCGACTTCGGTGCTAGAAAAGCTTTCTGGTGAATACTGGAATACCCATTCGGTTGCCGGATATTTCTGTGCTTCGCTTTTCACTTTTTCCGCGCCGTGACGGGCAATCGCGACGATACCGTCTTTATCTAATGCAAATACTTTCTCGCGCTGCACGGGCGATGTTGAGTTATACACGTGAACCACAGCACGACGAGCACCTTCAAGCGCTTGATAGGTGCGTTCAATTAATTCATCACGCGCTTGGGTTAATACCTGAATCGTAACGTCGTTTGGAATTTGGTTTTCAGTAATCAACCAGCGCACAAAATCAAAATCTGGCTGTGATGCTGCAGGGAAGCCAACTTCAATCTCTTTAAAGCCCATACGCACTAACAAGCCCCACATTTGCTGTTTTTGCTGTACAGACATAGGCTCAATCAAGGCTTGGTTGCCATCACGTAAATCCACAGAACACCACAGTGGTGCGTTCGTGAGCGAGCGATTAGGCCAACGACGGTTTGGCATTTGCAACGCTGGGAACGGACGGTACTTGCGATGATTAAATCGTGGATTGCTTGGTGTGCTCATGATAGTTCCTTGATGCGGCTGACCTTTTTGTGGCTTGACGCTCGCTGTGTTCGGATTGGTAGAGTAGTCGCTGTTGGCAGATATTGGCTTGGCCTTGTGAGCGCAACCATTCATGACCCTTGTGAGGACAATCACACAGATGAACCTGGTTGGGTTGTTCTGCTCTGCCTTAACAGTGTGAACACAGTATATGCGCAGTTTGAGCAAATATGATTGCGAACTTGCTTTGCTTTTGCGGTATTTTTAGAATTAAAATGCGTATATCTTCTTAAAGTTAGTTAAAAATGTCTTTGATCTTGAGGGGCAATGGATTATGGCTTCAAATAGTTATGAACGCGTGAAATTGGATCGTGCTGACCAGCGCATTTTAGAGTTACTACAAGTGGACGGTAGCCTAAGCAACATTGAACTTGCAGATAAAATCGGTTTATCGCCATCGCCATGTTCTCGCCGTGTAAAGGCACTCGAGGATAGTGGCTTAATTCAGGGGTATAGAGCCCATCTAGATGCCCGCCGTTTGGGCTTGGATTTGCTGGCCCTCATTCAAATCAGCATGGATCGTCATACTCCTGAGCGTTTCGATAACTTTGAAGCGCAGGTCAGTGCCTGCCCAGAGGTATTGGAGTGCTACCTAATTACAGGGCAATCTGCTGACTACGTACTTAAGGTACTGGTTGAAGATATGCAGGCGTACCAAGAGTTCTTGTTGGGCACGTTAACGCGTATTGAGGGCGTGAGTGGTGTTCATTCTAGTTTTGTTATGCGCAAGGTCCTCGACAGAACCGCGGTTGCTATTCCAAGATCTTCTCGCAACTAAACGTTAGCTTGCGGCTGCTGAGTAACTATTGTGACTTGCGTCTCTTAATGTAGCTGAGGTCAGCGAACAGCCAAAGGCCGTCTATACTTTGGGTACATATAAAAGTAGGAGCTAGTTTTGGCTCAGCAGACGACATCATCCATTGAGAAGAAGCTCACTTTATACGTGGTGCTGTGCAGCGTACTGCTCGGTTTGCTGTTTAGTGGTGTGCAAATTAGCACAGACTACGTTGCAGAAAGCCAACGGTTCGATGAAAATGCCCAGCGTCTCATTAATGGCCAGCGAGTTCCCAGCGCATTAGCGCTATACAATTATGACTCCAGTTCTATGGAAGCTATCTTGGATAGCTTAGTGGTCAATCCTGCGGTAATTGCAGCGCGTATTGTAGAAAAAAAGGCTGGCTTTGAAATCTCTGCTGGTATTGCGCCAAAAGATATTCCTACGAGCAAGGTCGTACGCGCTTATTCCGTCGTTTTATATGAGCCAGAGGCCTACAGTTCACTGAATCGTGAAATTGGAGAATTGATATTGCTGGCCGATGAGGAACAGGTGCGTAAAGGTTTTGAAGGACGTGCATTAACGACTTTTTTATTGGATATTTTACGCAATATTGTTTTGGCATTTGTTTTGATACTTGTCTTCCGCACTCGACTTACCGGGCCAATAAAGCGCTTAGCAACAAGATTATTGGATGTGGATTTACATGCTCCATCGCTATCGTTGGAAGTTGAAGAGGCACTCAAGTACACGGAGCTGGATGATTTAGCCTGTAAAATGAACGATTTATTACGTGCAGTAAACGACGAAATAGCGCAGCGCAAAAATGCAGAATCGCGAGTTCGCCTGTTAAATGAGCAGTTGGAAGAAAAAGTAAAAGATAGAACCAAAGAATTGCATGCAAGTAACCACCAGTTACGAAGTAGCATTGACGAATTGCAGCGCACGCAAAACTTACTACTGCAAGCACAGCGGATGGCATCGCTGGGGCATTTGGCAGCCGGTATGGCGCACGAAATTAATAATCCAGTCGCCATTGTTTACAGTAATATCGCCACACTAAGCGAGTATTTAACCGAATTAATTGAATTGGCTGAGCAGTACAAGCAAGCAGAAAATCAAATTGGCGATGTATCTGTAAGAAAAGTATTAGCGAACTTACGACAGACTATCGATTTTGATTTTGTCCGCGAAGATGCTCCAGATTTGGTAAGAGCGTCGAAAAGTAGTTTGGAGAGAGTGCGTAATATCGTTGGCGAGCTACGCACGTTTGCGAATGCTGACCAACAAGAAAAGTCGTCGTTAAATTTGCAAGCCGTTATGGATGAGTGCCTTAGTGATTATGGTTTGTTAGAACACGATACTATTAGGGTATACGCTTTATTAGATGGTTTGCCAGCAGTGAAGGCTGTTCGATCTCAAGTGATGATGGTGTTTGGCAAGATTTTGCAAAATGCGATTGATGCACTGCCGAACGGAGGTACGATTGAAATAGCTGGGGAACACGATGATGAGTCGGTATCGATTTTTATTAAAGATACCGGGGTTGGTATGAGCGAAGAAGACGTTCGTTGCGCTATTAACCCTTTCTTTACTCGTAAAGAAATCGGTGCCGGTATCGGTTTGGGTCTGACGGTAGCGTATAACCTGATGTTGAATCATGGTGGCGAGTTATCAATCACGAGTGAAAATGGTAAGGGCACTGTGGTTATGTTGAAGTTTCCTTTTATCGACGTATTGTTCGACTGAAAACTCTCTTCGTTTTGTTTGGTTTTTACTAGCATGTTTCGTTGATTCAACGGATAGTATCGGTTAGTTTGCCTTCATTAAATACAGCAATAAGATGTACCCATGTCGAAAAAATTCTCTTCTGGCGGTTTAGTTTACTCTACTGAAATTGGTCGCACTTGCCCTGATTGTCGAGCTGCAATTGCAGACTGCCGATGCGGCGAAGATGAGCAGCCGCAGGGTGACGGTATTGTGCGCGTTAGTCGCGAAACGAAAGGTCGTGGCGGTAAGGTTATGACCTTGATCACAGGTATACCTTTGGTCGGTGCAGAGCTCAAAACATTAGCGAAAGATTTAAAGAAAAAATGCGGTGTTGGCGGTGCCTTAAAAGATGGCGTTGTTGAAATTCAAGGGGATCAGAGAGATTTGCTGGTGGCTGAATTAACTAAGCGTGGTTTCACCGTTCGTAAGTCGGGCGGCTGATGATGGCGAAAGCGCTTATTATATATGCCCATCCTGCTCATCAACGCTCTCAAGCGAATCAAACCTTACTGGATACCATTGCTGGTATTGCTGATGTGACGGTTCATGATCTGTATGAGCAGTATCCAAACTTTCATATAGATGTTGAACGCGAGCAGGCTTTGTTGCTTCAACATGACATCATTGTTTTTCAACATCCTGTTTATTGGTACAACGCCCCAGCCTTGCTTCGAGAGTGGCAGGATCTTGTGCTGGTATATGGCTTTGCTTACGGGCGTAACAGTCAAAAATTAGCAGGAAAAGTATTTTGGCCAGTGCTTACCGCAGGTGCATCTCATAGCTCTTATTCGGAGAGCGGCATTAATCGCCATTCCCTAGCGGATTTCTTCATTGCTTATCCTCAAATTGCCCATCTGTGTGGTATGCACTACGAAACGCCTTACGAAATATTCTCGAGCCGTCAGAAGACTCAAGCAGCTATGCAAGACGTTGCTAATGGCTATCGGGATAAGTTAATTGCATTACTGGCGGGAATGACTCATGGCTGAAACTAGTTTAATGCATCAGGCATTGGTGTTTTTACTTGCTGCTGTGATTTCAGTGCCGGTTGCTAGTCGTCTCGGGTTGGGCTCGGTGCTTGGGTATTTATCCGCCGGTGCGGTTATTGGTCCATTTGCATTTGGTTTCATCGGTACTGATATTGGCGGTGTCATGCATTTCGCCGAGTTTGGCGTCGTCATGATGTTATTCCTGGTCGGCTTAGAACTGCAGCCATCACTCTTGTGGCGTATGCGTGTTCCCATTGTCGGTTTGGGTGGATTGCAAGTTGTGCTTACCACGGTTGCCATTGCGGGTGTGGCGATGGCGCTCGATATGGGCTGGCAGCATGCGACAGCGATCGGCATGATTCTAGCGCTGTCATCGACGGCCATTGTATTGCAAACCCTAAATGAAAAAGGGTTGATGAAAAACGATGCTGGGCAATCGGCATTTTCGGTTTTGTTATTTCAAGACATCGCCGTTATACCTATGTTGGCAATATTACCCTTGTTGGCGGTCACCGACGTGGAGCATGTCTCTGCGAAGCATGGTTTACCAGGCTGGCAAGGTACGCTGCTGGTACTAGCAGTAGTCAGTTCGATTGTCGTCGTCGGACGCTTAGTTAGCCGCCATGTATTTCGTATTATTGCGGCAACCAAGTTACGTGAAACTTTTACCGCGATGGCATTGTTGCTGGTGGTTGGTATTGCTGTATTAATGGAATATGTCGGTCTTTCACCGGCTTTAGGTACTTTCATTGCGGGTGTGGTTTTAGCAACGAGCGAATACCGACATGAGCTAGAAGCCGAAGTCGAGCCCTTTAAAGGCTTACTGTTGGCGCTGTTTTTTATCTCAGTTGGTGCCAGCATCGATTTCGGTTTGTTTTTAGAAAATCCGTGGCCGATCCTTGCCTTAGTAGTAGGGCTAGTGCTGATTAAAATGGTGATTTTATTAGTGCTAGGGTGGGGCTTTGGTATGTCGGCTCGTAGCAATGCTATTTTTACGTTTTCGTTGGCACAAGGCGGTGAATTCGCATTCGTTTTACTGAGTTTTACGTCTAGCCAAGATATTTTGCCGGCAGCGATTGTTGAGCCGATGGGGCTAGTGGTAGCGCTATCAATGGCCATTACTCCCTTGTTATTCGTGCTCAATGAGCGGGTGGTGTTACCTAAACTTTCGGGCAACGCTAATGTCAGGCCAACCGATACCATTGAACCACATGATGCTGAAGGAGAAGCTATATTGGTGGGGTTTGGTCGTTTCGGACAAATCGTAGGTCGTTTACTACGAATGAACGGTTTTAATATCACAGTGCTTGAGCATGATGCTTCGCAAGTGGATTTGGTGCGTAGCTTTGGTCATAAAGTGTTTTATGGCGATGCCTCGAGAATGGAATTATTAGAATCTGCCGGTATCGCTAATGCACGGCTGTTGGTGCTCGCGATTGATGATCACCAACGCACGCTCGAAACTGTGCATCAAGTTCGTCGTCATTATCCTAGCTTGCGCATTCTCGCTCGCGCCGCTGGTCGTCGCCAGGCTGCTGAATTGCTGCATGCAGGGGCTGATCACGTAGAGCGAGAAACGTTTGACTCAGCATTGTCGTTAGGTGAACACGCGTTAAAGAATTTAGGGTATAGAGCCTATCAAGCGCATCGTGCCGCTATGCTGTTTAAACATCACGATGAGAAAAATGTCCACGCGTTAACGGAAGTGATTGCCGATGAAAAGGCATTCTTGACGATGGCAAAACAGCATACTGCCGATTTAGAGAAAGTGCTGCATTCTGATGATGAAGCCGATGCTGGCTTGCAAGATAGCGGCTGGGATCGCAATTAATATACCAGCCGTAACCAGATTTTGTGAGTATTTAGAGTGTTACTAAATGCTCGCTGAGAGCTTTCTTAATGGTTTCTGGAAGAGGGCAAGAAACTTTGGCTGTGTGATCATAATGCACCATTACAGCATTGCCTCGAGCGCATAAGCGGTTGCTTTGCCATACTTCGTGTTCAACCAGAAATGATGTATTCCCTATGCGTCCTATAAACGTACGCACTTGAACATCTTGCCCATAAAAAAGTTCGTCGGTATATTCAACTTCAATTTTCGCCACAATTAAATGCCAGTCTTTAGGATTTAAATCAGGTGTGAAAAAGCGAAATATGGGCGTGCGTGCATCCTCAAACCAGACGGGCAATACCGTATTATTAATGTGACCTAAAGCATCGGTATCAACAAAACGCGGCAGTATGGTTTGTGTCCACATAAAATAAACTCATATTGGATTTAACCAACATTGTGCCATTTTGAGCAGTTAATACCAATTTCTCTCTCGCTTAACTACAATAGCGTCAACTTATATAAGCTGAATTTTATGTTGTCACCCATTGGTTTGCCCATCGTAGATGATGAAAGTGCGATGCGCTTAGCCTTGCTGCAAGCTCAGCAGGCATTTGCTGCTGGAGAGGTTCCTGTGGGGGCTATTGTGGTGTTGGATGGTATCGTTATTGGTGCTGGATTTAATTGCCCAATCACAACCATCGATCCGAGTGCCCATGCAGAAATGGTTGCTTTGCGTGATGCAGCCAAACGTATCGGTAACTATCGAGTTGCCAATGCCACACTTTATGTCACTGTTGAACCCTGCACTATGTGCTCTGGATTGCTTATCCACAGCCGTATCGGCCGTCTTGTTTATGGTGCGACAGAGCCGAAAGCCGGCGCCGTTGAAAGTGCCACTCAGGTATTTTCTCAACCTTGGTTAAATCATCGCTTAGAAATTGAGGGTGGGGTATTAGCCGCCGAGTGTTCTGAAATTATGTCGGAGTTTTTTCAATTACGGCGTGATGCTAAAAAGCGTCTGAAACAAGCATCACCAAGATCATCAAAATATTGATGGCGTTTACATAACGATTAAAGAAGAGGTGGTACTACAGTCACGTTTAGAGATGACACCTGTAATGCACCACTACCTTCTCCAATCGTTGCATACTGTTCATCATTCCATACTAAGACATCGTAATAGCGACGAATATTTTGTACGTAGTTGACGGGCTCTTGACCACGAGCATAACCGTAGCGGGTATTGCGGTAATAACGACGCTGACTCAACAAAGGTAAGCTGTCTTTAACATCAATCCACAAGTTTGGATTTTTGCCTAACTGGCTGGTTAGCTTACGTGCGTCGTTAAGGTGTCCATAACCCACATTATAAGCGGCTAGCGACATCCAAGTACGGTCGGGTTCCTGGACTTCATCGTCAATACGACTGCGTAATTTTGCTAGATAACGACCACCGCCTTCGATACTTTGCATTGGATCCAAGCGATTTTCTATCCCCAGTTCGCTGGCTGTATTCTGCGTTAGCATCATGATGCCTCGCACGCCGGTGTAGCTGCGAGCTTTCGGATTCCAGTGGCTTTCTTGGTATCCCATGGCTGCGAGTAAGCGCCAGTCGAAGTTATTATCGTCTGCTGCTTTTTGAAAGTGGGCCAAATAACGTGGAAGGGCGCGTTGTGAATGACGTAAGAAACGCTGAGCACCGACGTAATCAAATTGGCCAAGGTGTCCGTAAAAACGTTCGGATAACTCTGCTAATACCGCACCGGTTTCGGCTTGGTAGAAAAAGTTGAATGCTTCTTGGGCTAAGCCGTCGTCAGAATTTTGTGGAAAGCTCCAAGCGACACTCTGCAATTCACCTAGGGTGAACGCAACTTCCAAGTTCGGCAGGTAAGTCTGCATCATTTGGAACTCGTTGGAATTCACCATGGTGTAGTCTAAATCGCCATCCGATACCAGTTGCATCAAATCAGACGCTTCCAAATCGGTACTTTCTTGCCAGCTTAGGCTTGGTAGCTGATCACGCTGCCAGCGACGTAGGCTACTAGCATGACGCGAATGCGCAGTAACCATTAAGCTACTTTGGGCTAGGTCATTTAATGACTTAGGGCGCTCTCCACCGCGGCGCATCACTATATATTCAGACACAGTCATATAGCTTGGCGAGTAATGTAACGCGTAATCGGCAGTTTGTTCTTTACTTAAACCGGCGGCTGCAAATTGTGCCTGCCCGCTTTCTAGAGCAGCCATTACGCCTTCAAGGTTATCGGCAACTAAAATTTCTAGCTCTAGGCCGAGGTAATGAGCAAACGCTTTGGCGAGTTCGTACTCATAGCCAGTAGCGCCATCACGATCATCGAAATAGGTCGTAGGGCTGTTACGCGTCACCATGATGACTTTGCCCGTTTTGTGTAATTCGTCCATAACTTGCGGGCGCACGTTGCCAGACAGCGTAGTCACCGTAGTGAACGCTAGTAGGGCAATCGCTAAAAGACTTATTACGCCACGAAGCATGAATTTTCCTATAAATCGCACTAAATTAGTGCACTGATTGTCTGGGGAGTCATTTTAGCGTGCGCGCTGCTTAAAAAACAATCTATAAACGCCGGGAACTTTTTCTACACTTTCGGGTATAGCTTCACACTCTGCGCTAACACCTTGATATGGCGTAACTTTTTGTAGTCAAAAATGCCGCGGAACAATCTGTTGTCATTGGTTCATTGATTACAATCTCAATTATCAAAAGCAAAGTAAGCAAAATCTGGTGTGGAACCGCCCGATCCAGTACAATTCCGCCTCATTTTTGCTTTGATATGCTCCCAACCTTTGGAGTCGAACCACGATGCTTGAGCTGCGTGGCGCCCCGGCGCTGTCTGAATTCCGTCTGAACAAAACCTTAAATAAGCTACAACTGGTGCTGCCTCAAGTGAGCGCTGTGTATGCTGAATTTTCGCACTTTGCAGACCTAAAAGCTGAACTCAGCGCAAACGAAATGACTGTGCTGCAACGCATTTTACGTTACGGCCCTAAAGCCCATGTACGTGAGCCTAGCGGTGAGTCGTTTCTCGTTATTCCCCGTTTTGGCACTATCTCGCCGTGGTCTTCAAAGGCAACCGACATCGCGCACAACTGTGGATTGGGCAGTGTCCTGCGTTTAGAACGCGGCATTACCTATTATGTAGAAGGCATTAGTGCTGCAGAGCGCGAAGTCGCTGCTGCGGTGCTGCACGATCGCATGGTAGAAACAGTGTTGGCGAACAGTGAAGGCGCCGGTGCTATGTTCTCGCATGCACAACCTGCACCATTAACTGAAATTGATTTATTAGGTGGTGGTCGCGAAGCATTAATAGCCGCTGATCAAAATCTAGGTTTGGCATTGGCCGATGACGAGATCGACTACCTAGCCGACAGCTATCGCAGCTTAGGTCGTAACCCGACCGATATTGAATTGATGATGTTCGCCCAAGCGAACTCAGAGCATTGCCGTCATAAAATTTTCAACGCCACGTGGACGATTGACGGGCAAGAACAAGATAAATCCTTGTTCCAAATGATTAAGAATACCTACGAGTGCTACAACGAAAACATCTTGTCGGCATATAAAGACAACGCCTCGGTTATTCGTGGGCATGTCAGTGGTCGTTTCTTCCCGAATCCTGATACTCGTGGCTATTCGTACCACGAAGAAGAAATGCACATATTAATGAAGGTTGAAACCCACAACCATCCAACGGCGATTGCACCGCACTCCGGTGCTGCAACCGGTTCTGGTGGTGAGATTCGTGACGAAGGTGCAACGGGCCGTGGTTCTAAGCCAAAAGCGGGCTTAACTGGCTTTACTGTTTCGGATCTTAAAATTCCCGGCTTCGAACAGCCATGGGAAAGCCAATACGGCAAGCCAGACCGCATTGTGTCGGCACTCGATATTATGATCGATGGCCCTCTAGGTGGTGCTGCATTTAACAACGAATTCGGTCGTCCTGCTTTGTGCGGTTATTTCCGTACTTTCGAATTAGAGCACGACGGCGAAGTGCGTGGTTATCATAAGCCAATCATGATTGCGGGTGGTTACGGCAACATCCGTGACGAGCACGTACAAAAAGGCGATATCCCTGTCGGTGCGCGTTTAATCGCATTGGGTGGCCCAGCGATGCAGATCGGTTTGGGTGGTGGTGCGGCGTCATCTATGGCGTCTGGCCAATCCAATGCCGATTTAGATTTTGCTTCGGTACAGCGCGAAAACCCAGAAATGGAACGTCGCTGCCAAGAGGTTATCGACCGTTGCTGGCAGATGGGTGATGCCAACCCAATCGCCTTTATCCACGACGTGGGTGCTGGTGGTTTGTCTAACGCCTTCCCAGAGTTGGTTTCTGATGGTGGCCGTGGCGGTAAATTTGAACTGCGTAACGTACCCAACGATGAGCCAGGCATGAGCCCATTGGCGATTTGGTGTAACGAATCCCAAGAACGCTACGTAATGGCCGTTCCTGAATCTGAAATGGACGTGTTCGACGCGATTTGTGCGCGTGAACGCTGCCCTTATGCCGTGGTCGGTATTGCCACTGAAGAAGCGCATTTAACCGTTACTGATAGCCATTTTGATAACAAGCCCGTCGATTTACCTTTGCAAGTATTGCTGGGTAAAGCGCCGCGTATGCATCGCGAAGCGAGCACACGTAAAGTTGCGGTTGATGCGTTTGATGCATCCAGTATTGATTTAGCCGAATCGGCAGAACGTATTCTTAAGCTGCCAACCGTTGCCAGTAAATCCTTCTTGATCACCATTGGTGACCGCTCGATTACCGGTACGGTTGCTCGCGATCAGTTTGTTGGCCCTTGGCAGGTGCCGGTTGCCGACGTAGCAGTGACTACCTCGTCTTACGACGGTTATGTTGGCGAAGCCATGGCGATGGGTGAACGCACGCCTGTTGCTTTATTGGATGGCCCTGCATCCGGTCGTTTGTCGGTTGCCGAAGCGATTACCAACTTGGCGGCTGCGCCGATTGCTCAGTTAGCGGATATCAAACTATCCGCTAACTGGATGTGTGCTGCCGGTCACGACGGCGAAGACGAAAAATTGTATGCCACGGTGAAGGCTGTGGGTATGGAGTTGTGTCCAGATTTGCAGGTTACTATTCCTGTGGGTAAAGACTCCATGTCGATGAAAACGCGCTGGACCGAAGGCGCAGAAGACAAAGCAGTCACTTCGCCTATGTCGTTGGTGATCACAGGTTTTGCGCCTGTATCCGATGCGCGCAAGGTGATGACGCCGCAATTAAAAACCGATGCCGGTGCAACCGACTTGGTATTAGTTGACTTAGGCCGTGGTCAAAACCGTTTAGGTGCGTCTTGTTTAGCGCAGGTGTATCAGCAAGTTGGCCAACAACCGGCCGACCTCGATGATGCCGAAGATTTAAAAGCCTTTTTCGCCGTGGTTCAGGGCTTAAATAGCGACGATAAATTGCTGGCTTACCACGACCGTTCCGACGGTGGTTTATTCGCAACATTAACTGAGATGGCGTTTGCGGGTCATTGCGGTATCGACGTTAAACTCGATTTATTGGCCGACACAGAAGCGGATTTAGCCGCTGCCTTGTTTGCGGAAGAACTCGGTGCCGTGATGCAGGTTCGCCGCGACGACTTAGAAGAAGTGCTGGCGCAGTTCGAAGGCGCAGGCTTGGGTGAGTGCACTCAGGTGATCGGCTCTATCAATGAAGACGACCAGATTATCTTCAGCTTCCAAGACGAAGACGTATTGAGCGAAAGCCGTGTGACTTGGCAGCGTTTGTGGTCACAAACTAGCTACGAAATGCAGGCACGTCGCGACAACGTAGAATGTGCGAAGCAAGAATTCGATGCTTTATTAGACGCAGAAAACCCAGGTATCAATGCCGAATTAACCTTCGACATTAACGACGACATTACCGCCGGTCTCGAAGGTCGCCCATGCGTTGCGATTTTGCGTGAGCAAGGTGTCAATGGCCAAATCGAAATGGCCGCGGCGTTTGATCGTGCGGGTTTCGATACTGTCGACGTGCACATGAGCGACGTATTAAGCGGCGCAGTGACGTTTGAAAACTTCCGTGGCCTAGTGGCGTGTGGTGGTTTCTCTTACGGGGACGTATTGGGTGCCGGGGAAGGTTGGGCGAAGTCTATTCTCTTCAACGAACAAGCCCGCAGCCAGTTTAAAGCCTTCTTCGAACGTGAAGACACTTTCGCACTTGGTGTGTGTAACGGCTGCCAGATGCTCTCCAACTTGCACGAGTTGATTCCGGGCGCAGAACACTGGCCGCACTTTGTACGTAACATGAGCGAACAGTTTGAAGCCCGTGTCGCTATGGTTGAAGTGCAAGAATCGGATTCCGTATTCCTAGCGGGTATGGCCGGTTCGCGTATGCCGATTGCTATTGCCCATGGCGAAGGTCGTGCCGAGTTTGGTTCCGACGACGACATCAGCGAACTGGCGGGCCAGATCGCGCTGCGTTTCGTCGACAACTACGGCCAAGTGACGCAGCAATACCCAGCCAATCCGAACGGCTCACCGCAAGGCATTACCGGTTTAACCGCGAACGAAGGCCGTGTCACCATTATGATGCCGCACCCAGAGCGTGTATTCCGTGCCATCCAAAACTCTTATATTCCGAGCGAAGATTGGAGCGAAGACGGTGCTTGGCTACGTATGTTCCGCAATGCCCGGGTGTGGTGTGAAGAGAATTGATTGATCGTTAAAATCAACTCGTAGGAGCGCATCTTGTGCGCAATTAAAAAGGCCGCTTTTGCGGTCTTTTTATGGTCTGTGATTTACAAATTGTATATTCAATTAGATTGACGATCAGATTTTTGTACATACAATAAACATATCTATCTAAGGGAATGGATATGAAGATTGAGTTTGACCCAGAAAAGAACCGAGCAAATATCACCAAACATGGAGTTTCATTCGCTGAAGCTAAGATTTTTGACTTCGACAACTCGGTGATCGCAGAAGATGAGCGGCGAGAATATGGAGAAACTCGGTACATTGCTCTAGGGATTTTGAGACACAGGCTCCATGTTATGGTGTTCACCCTAATTAAGGATGGCATTCGGGTCATCAGTTTACGTAAGGCTAATTCACGGGAGGTAATGCGTTATGAACAAGCATCTGATCGATAAACATGGCGAAGTTCGTGAACTAAGTGCCGATGATATGAAGCAATTTCGCCCAGCAGCAGAAGTTCTGCCTAAGGCATCGCACAAAGCCTTACGTGTACGTGGTAAACAGAAAGAACCGACAAAAACTCAAATTAGCATTCGACTGTCGCCCGAAGTCGTGGAATCATTCAAAGCCTCCGGCAAAGGCTGGCAGGGCCGTATGGATGACGCCTTAAAAGAATGGTTGAAAGATCATCCTGTTATTCAGGCTTAGTGTGAGGTTTCTATGATGTCGAAATCAAACACAGCGACGGATGTCATTCGCAAAACACGCGAAATAGCAGCAGTCCGCGAACGACTTATCGCCTCTGAGCTATCGGTAGCTGAAAAAGGCTGGGTTAATACATCGCAGGAAGCGATGCTAGATAGGTTCAAGGAAAGGGCGACAAGCAATGGCGATATATAATCTGGTTTTATTTATTAAATCGACAACTGGAATGACAAACAGTGAATAAATTAAATATCCAAGACTCGGCATCCTCTATAGCACGAAGTCTCTATGATGCAATGACAGCTATAGAGGTATATTCGAGTTTTAAAAGCTACGAACTACATCATGAATATGATACTCAATTCGAGATGTACGCACAGTTTTTTGAATCTGCCGCTAACCATGCATTTATTACGTTCATCGTGTCTATGCATAAATTTATTGATGATAAAAACTCCATAAGTATTAAAAAGTTTTGTAATAAATTAAATGATTCTGAAGCTTACAATTTAGATGGAAATATAATTTCAATAGATGAAAATAAAAATTCTTGGAAAGCTATTATCTTGTTCAGGCAAAATTTATTTGGTCATTCCGGTTGTAAATTGACCGAAGACGAAATTTACTCTCGGGCATCCGTCAGTCGTAATGATCTTACAATGGAATTTTATGAGCTATATCAGCCACTTATTGAAATTCTTGAGACTGTTGAAAATGTTTATGGATCAGTTAAGTTCTTAAATGATGTTCGTGGTCTAAAAAGTAAAACAAAGTTTAATATAAAACTGCTGCTTCGCAACATGAAAGCAGGCAGGGCTGCCAGACTTGAAGGCAAATCTCTTCCTTTTAATGATGGCGGTTGCAATTAGTAAGAGCAATTCAGCTCCCTAGTGCCTCCATCACCACCATTGGATTTTTCTTTACAACTAATAACAGCGCTCTCGCTGGCCCATCGGGCGTTCTACGATTTTGCTCCCAGTTTTGTAACGTGCGCAGCGATACGCCGATCATGTTAGCGAATAACCGCTGGCTCAGACCTGTCGTTTCACGAATGGCTTTTAC
Organism: Thalassolituus sp.; assembly: GCF_034111725.1. GTDB lineage: Bacteria > Pseudomonadota > Gammaproteobacteria > Pseudomonadales > Oceanobacteraceae > Thalassolituus. The sequence goes on from NZ_JAWUWR010000081.1 coordinate 100,053, forward strand.
ATCGGGAATATCAATTTGAGTAGTACGCGCTGGCGCTTGTCTCCCTTTTAGGATGCTGTCTGCTTCTTGCACACTTTGCATTAACTGGTTAAAGAGATCGTCTTTCATTTTCTCCCCTTAATCCCTGTACCGAATCAGTGCCCACTATCCTGTCAGAGGGCTCAATGAATATCATATCCCTATCCTTCATTGGCGTACAAAAAAAAGTATACGCCAAGGGAGTATCTTGTCAACGGGAGTGTGGGCGACGAATCGGCATGCCACTAGATATGGCTTTCCCTCGACTCTGTTAAACTGTCAACCACCACAGAACTACGTTCGAGTCTTCATGTTTAACATCACCCCAAAAATCGAAGCCGAAGTAAACCAATACCTTCCTCTGATTCAAACGATGGGGCGTGTGCGCACCTTTGCTAAAGGCGATGTGATCTTTCGTGCCGGCGATAGCCCTGATCACTTGTTGTATCTGACTCAGGGTATCGTGAAGAGTTACTACTTGAATGACGGCAAGGAGGTAATTCTGAGGTTGATGTCGAAAAACAGTGCGGCGTTTAACTATTCGGCGTTTATTACCGGTGCGCCGTCGCATGAAACCATCGAGTGTGTTCAGGCGTGCGAGGGGGTTTGGGTTTCGCTCAGAGACTTGGATGATCAGCGCAAAAAACATTCGTGGATCGATGTGATGCTAAGGTACATGGCGGAGCAGCATTACCTATCAATGGAGCGCAGGCTAGTCATGTTGCACCATAAATCGTTGGAGCAGCGCTATCGTTATTTCCGCGAGGTGATGGATGAGGGGATCGCGGAGAACACGCCAATGCACTGTATTGCCTCGTATCTCGGGGTTACGCCGGAGTCATTCTCAAGAATGAGGCGAAATTTAACCCACCTCTAAATTATTCAAGGCAGGCTTACCATTTGATAAGGCGGTAGACAGGTAAGTCTTTTATAGTGGCGTGAATAACTATAAAGGTGATGTCATGCTTGAGTCAGTCGAATTATTGAAGTCAGTTGAGTTGTTGAAACCCGTCGTCGCCTTAATTGCGTGGACTATGGTGATGTGGTTTTGGATGTACGTCACTCGGTTGCCAGCGATGAAGGCGGCGAAGATAGATCTTATCCCTGGTGAGGTCTATGAAGAGAAGATGGCGGCTCTGCCTGCTAGTGTAAGGTGGAAAGCCGATAACTATAATCACTTAATGGAACAACCAACGCTGTTTTATGCCTTGGTCATTTCATTGTGCATTCTTGGTGCTGATAGCCAGCTAGTCACTATTGCTGCTTGGTCTTATACCTTGTTACGCGTTGCTCATAGTCTTGTGCAGGCTGTATTTAATAAAATAGAAATCCGCTTTTTATTGTTTGTGCTGTCAAACGTAGCGCTACTGGTTTTATTGGGCAATGCAGTCAGTCTTCTATTCTAGAGAGCATTTGATGCGGTGCTTATAGCGTCATTATGACGCTAGCAAGTCGTTCTATACTGATATGAATTTTGGCCCAATATAAAGGCCGCAATCGTGGCCTTTTTTGTCTCTTTTTAGATTGAAATTAATTTTTTGAATCTCGTTGTCATAAAAACTTAATATTTTATTCCGCTAGTATTGTTGAATGGTGATATATTTTGTATATCATAAATATATCTTCAATCTTGTTGAGTTCTTTTGTGGATAAAACTAAGTCTGAATCCGCCCCCGATAAAAAGGAGACTGGTAGTAAGAAAAAATCGAAAGTAGCTAAGAATGACGCCCAGTTGTTGATTCGCATCAATGGTGTTGAGCGCGATGAATTTTTAGCCTTGTGTGACGATTTAGATACCAGTGCAGCACGGGAGATTCGACGATTTATTCGTAGCTTTATTCGAGAGCATCAAGAGACTGATGATCAATGAAGGCGTAAGCCAAATATTAAAGAAAAGAAGGGAATAACTATGTCTAAGAAAGTTTCTAAAAAAGTTGTTAGTATCAAAAAAGAAATCAAAGCACGTAAAGCTAAGATTTCTAAGCAAGAAGGCAAGTTGAAAAGCCTGAAGAAAAAGCTTAAAAAAGCAGCGTAATTAGCCATATTGCGTTAAAAAAGCCTCGTTAAAAACGAGGCTTTTTTATGGGTGTGGACTGGTCTATTAAATTAAAGATGAAGCCCGCACTCTGTTTTCTCTTTCCCCTGCCAGCGTCCCGCACGGCCTTCGCCTTTGACGGTGCAATGTGAGCAGCCAATAGACTCATAGCCTTCAGCAACCATCGGGTGAAAGGGCAGGTCATGAGTGGCAATGTAAGCATCACGTTCTTCTTTAGTCACATCAAGCATAGGGTTGAACTTGATAATGCCACGGCGCTCTTCAAAGATGTTCAGCGACGCGCGGTGATCCGATTGCCAGCCCATGAGGCTGGAAATCCAAATATTGTAACGAGCTTTCACTTCTTCGAGCGGCTTTACCTTATTCACTGAACAGCACAAATCTGGATCGGTTTCCCATAGGCTCTCCGACAGTGAGTATGCATGCAGGTGTTTGTCAGGTGTCAGATCTTCAACCTTGAGATGAAAGCGTTCTATTAGATAGTCGCGGTATTCCAATGTCTGCGCAAAGTGGTAACCAGTATTCACGAAGTGAATCAGCTGCTCTGGGCGAATGGTTGAAATAATGTGCAAAAAGTAGGCAGACGTCGCTGCAAATGACGACGTTACCAGTATCTTATCGGCGGCGAAGTCTTGATAGACGCGCTGAATACGCTCTTCAAAGTTAAGCGGCTTGTATTCTTCGTTGAGCTTCTTAATAGCTTCTTTAGTCAGCCCGAGGTTGTTTGTGCCTGCGGTACTGATAATGTCAGCAGACGTGTTGTTTGCGGTATTCATTGTAATTCCTTGGGCTTTCGACCCACTGAATGGAAGGTGCGCGTTGCAAGTGTTCAGGCATGGAGGCAACGATATTGGCCTATAGTAAACTGGTCCATCGTCGCTTCAAAAGAATAAATAGTAAAAGTTTTAGTTCTAAAAGGAATATAGGTGACGATTTGCGTGCAATCTCATTTAGTTCATTGAACGTGTGTGATTCATTCAAAACGTCATGATATTTCGTTTTGAACTGGATTTTTCTTTTATTTTATAATTTTTCGCATTAATTAATTCTTCGAAAATCCCATTCGATTTTTCTTATTAAATTCTAAAAATTTAGTCAATATCAGTCTTTTTATTTCAATTGGTTTTTCGCGTCTAAGTCCTAGTAAGTTGGAGTGTTATCTGCATATACGCCGATTTTATATCTTGGCACTTGGGGTGGTGTGTCACATTGGATAGTTAATGGACGTCTTTTTTCACTCGTCTAATTTTGTCCAGACATTTTCAGTCTTTGGCTGATTTTTATAATAAATACTGGAACCCCGTAATAGTTCACCTGCCAGAATAGCTCTAATAAAAAATTACCACTTAGATACGGAATACAGGGAGGGTTATAAAATGGCTAGATTACGGTTTGTTGATTTTAGATTATTTGGCGCTGTGGGGCTCTTTGCTTTGGGGTCTCCTCTGATACAGGCTGATGATTCACCAGTGCTTAATCAAACAGATGAAGACTTGGCGAAGCGGGTTGGTATGCCGTTTTTAAATGAGAATGGTATGAGTGGTGTTGCGGCTCAGGGTATTCGTGATGATTATAACTATCTGATAGGTATTGCTGATGGCAGCGGCCCCGTTGATCAAGCTCCTGAGAAGGGTGTTATGGCCTTGTTTCAATCGGTGCTTCCTATGCTGGATTTCCTTACTGATTACGAAATCACAGAGATCGAATATCATGATCCGGCTGCTCCGCAAGTAGTGACGAATACCGATGGCACCATCACTGTCTTACTACCTAAGCGGCTCGGGCAAATTGCTTATCACAATATGGCTATTAAGGGTCTTGAGGAGACGCCGCTTGGCGATCTCTTTTTTAATGATGTCACGACGGTTGAGGGTTCTAAACTCATTCTTACTCCTCGAGGCATGTGACCCGCCTGTCATTTTAGGGTAGTCATAAGGATTCCGGTGGTTATCATCAAGCATCCGCCGGAACTATGACTAGGACTATGACGTTAGAGCACGATCTGTTCTCATCAACTTTATTTTTTAAGGTTTATAATCAGGGCCTTCAGTTCTTGAATCTCATCTCTTAATTCATTCAATGTGGCGCTGCCATTTTCTTCAGCTTGTTCCGCTCGTTCTTTTGCGTGTTCATCTTCTAATACATTCACCACGATACCTATCACCATATTGAGAAAGGCAAAGGCGGTGAAAAAAATAAATGTTAGGTAATAGCTCCATGATAATGGATAAACAGCCATGGTTTCGTACATAACATCAGTCCAGTCTTCGAACGTCATTACACGGAATAGAGTCAGAAGAGATATACTGATATCGCCCCACAATACTGGGTTTATTTCAGCAAAGAAGGTCGCGCCAACGGCTGCATAGATATAAAAAATTATGAACATCAGTAGCACAACGTACCCAAGCTGAGGTAAGGCGCGGACTAGAGAATTAAGTAGGGTGCGTAACTCTGGAATGATAGAAACCATTCGCAGTACCCGGAATACACGGACTAAACGACCGACTAAGGCCATATCGCTGTTATCAATCGGGATTAAGCTGACCACCACAACTATGGTGTCGAATACATTCCATCCATTGTGAAAAAATCGCTTTTTATTCGGTTCTGCAATAAATCTTACAATGATTTCGAACAAAAATAGGAAGGTAATACCCACATCCAACCAAAGGATAACTTGCATGACTGCAGAAGGAATAGAATAGGTTTTCGCACCAATCAATAAAGCGGATAGGATGATGACGCCGACAACCAACATCTCGAAAGTACGGTTGTCTCGGAGTGCAATGGAGCGTTCTTGTATCTGCTGAACATTTATCATGTTGATGCTCTGTCTGATAATTAATGCGCTGATGTTATCGAGATTTACGGTTAATACAATCGTCTGTACGCAGGATTTTGGGAGAATGAAATCTTCTCTGTTGCCGCTTGTGCTAGGTTAAGCAAAGTCGTTTAGGCTAGCTCACATTGAGCTAGCCTAAACCTCAGACTTAGCGGTTTTGTCCAATAATACGCATAGCCTTCAAACGGCGACCTGCAGCGGATTCATTTACATTTAAAACATGATCAGCAATACGCTCTAGGCGGTTCAGTACGTCAATAAAGGTAACCCCAGCACGAGGCGAGCAATCGCCATTTTCCAATCGAATGTAGTGATTGCCACGATACTCATCGCGTAGCCTATCTACTTCATTTTCTAACACAATCGCGTGGTCGAGGTCGACTTCTTGCGGATCCATGGCGACATTCAAATGCATGTTGCTGATGACATCGTGCACCGCAATCATCATGCGTTCGATTTCAGCGGTCGCAACTTCTGGCCAGGCTGACTTGGTTTCGTGCATGCGTTCTAACAACTTTGAAATCTGGAAATAGATGTCTGCGATGCGCTCCATGTCATTGATCATGGTTTGCATGAAACGCATACGTTCAGTTAGGTCGTGTTCTAGGTGAGTGCGTTCACTGATGCTAACGAGGTAGTCCGAAATTTCGATTTCAAACTGATCCGTTGCTTGTTCGTATTTTTGGATGCGCTCCATTAGTTTTTCGCGTGGTGCTTTCGGATCGAACAATAACTCGTTAACAGAGTCATGCATTTTTTCGAGCACGTCGGCAAATTGCTGAATCTCTTTTTGCGCTTGTTCAATCGACAAGTTAGGCGAGGTCATAACGCCTGCGCTGATATAACGTAAGTGAAAGTTATCCTCATCACTGCCGCTGTCTGGCTGTAAATATTCCACTAGGCGCACGAGTTGTGGCACAAATGCGAACAAAATAATGACGTTCAATACGTTGAACGAGGTATGAAACAGAGAGAGGGCCAATGTCGCGTTGGAGCGTGCTGCTGGGTCGTCACTTAATACGGATATAGGGTTATTGGTAAAAGTTTGTACTGCCCAGTCGATCGCATCAAGTACAAAATAAATAGATATCATCATCCATATCACGCCAATGATATTGAATAAAAAGTGGAATCGAGCGGCTCGCTTAGCATGAACGTTTCCAACCATTGCTGCGAGGTTGGCGGTCACCGTAGTACCGATGTTTTCCCCCAAAACCATAGCGGCTGCAATTGGAAAAGATATCCATCCTTCAAACAGCATCACAAGAGTCACCGCTGTTGCGGCTGAGGATGACTGCATGAGTAGCGTGAGTACGGTGCCGATAACGACGAATAGGATTAGGGAAAAGTATCCGTAGCCAGTAAATATATCGAGAAACGCAAGGATCTCAGGGTTACTGCGGATGTCAGGCACCCCGTTTTTGATGAACTCGAGACCAATGAAGAGAATACCGAAGCCAACCATGGTTTCAGCAATGTTGCGCCAGCGACTGTTTTTGGAGAATAGAAAAGCAAAGAAAATACCGATCATAGCAATGGCTATCGGGGTGATTTTCATCTTGAAGCCGAATAAGGCAACAATCCAAGCGGTGATGGTTGTACCTATGTTGGCACCCATAATGACGCCGGTTGATTCAACAAAGGTAAGTAAGCCAGCGTTAACAAAACTCACGGCCATAACCGTAGTTGTGGTGGATGATTGGGTAATGGCTGTAGTACCAAAGCCAGTCAGAACGCCAGTAAAGCGGTTGCGAGTCATACCGCTTAGTATTCCTTTTAAGCGGCTACCGGCGATGTTTTGGAGGCCTTCGCTAAAAATCTTCATACCGAAGATGAAGATTCCTAACGCTCCTATCAATTGTAGGAAGTCGAAGAAGGAGTAGTTCATAGGTCACCACTAAATTCGTGCTTGGAATTGTGTTGCCGAAGCATTGAGGCGGCGATTATAGCCGCAACTATTTCGCGAGCGGTGGCTTTTTCATATTTTTGTAACAAAAAATAATTCATTTAACGAATATTAATGCTGCCGTTAGTGCGAGCAATGGATGACTACTATGGTTTGGGTAAGGCAAATTAATAGTGTTCCAAGTCGGTCAGAATCAGCCGAGTTTGTCGCATGTATGAAACAGTTCGACTACAAAAGTGATGTTTACACTATCTTTGCCGCGGTTAGACTGACCGCCGTATTTTCTTGTCGTTCTCAGGTTCTTCTATGTCTAAGCAAGTGAGAGTCAGCATCTTATTGGTCGTTGTACTGGTTGCTGGTGGCTACTGGTGGTGGTGGCATCAAGGGCGGGAAGATACAGATAACGCCTATGTTAAGGCCGATATTGTTTCTGTAATGAGTCGTGTTGCAGGAACCGTTACCGATACTCCTGCACCTGCGAATCGTTTTGTCGAGGTCGGGGAGCTATTGTTGCAACTCGATCCGGCCGTATATCAAGCCGAAGTTGCTGAAGCTGCTGCTCAGCTGGTTGAGGCTCAAGCCCTACTGGAACATCTAGCGGATCGTGAGAGTGCACAGAAGTCGCAAATTAATGCTGCAGCTGCCAGTGTTGAAGCGGCTGATGCGGAGTGGCGCCGTACGATTCAGCAAGAAGACCGGCTAACCCAGTTGAAGGGTAAGCAATACGTATCTCAAGATGACCTAGACGCAGCTGATATTAATAAGGCCGCATCGTTAGCGCGACTCAATCAAGTTAAGGCTCAGTTGGCGGCGCAGAAAGCAAACTTAGTAACGGTGAGTGGTGAGCGCCCGCAGTTAGCGGCTGCTGTCGCCAAAGCGGAAGCAACACTAGAGCGGGCTCAATTGAACCTGAGTTACACCCAAATAACAGCGCCGCGAGCAGGCATTGTGACTAGTCGCCAAGCACAAGTAGGTCAGACTGTTGAGCCGGGCATGCGGCTCTTAAGTTTAGTCACTGAACCTATTTGGATTTATGCTAATTTCAAGGAAACTCAAGTCGCTAATATGCACGAAGGTGACGTCGCAACGATTCATGTCGATGGATTGGATGGTAAGAAATTCAGCGGTCATGTCGATAGTTTCTTCGCTGCAACGGGTTCTGAGTTTGCTTTGTTACCCGCCCAAAATGCGACAGGCAACTTCACCAAGGTGATTCAGCGTTTGCCGGTTAAGATTCTCTTCAATGAAGGTCAGGATCTCAGCGGTGTACGTCCTGGTATGTCGTTAGAAGTGACGGTATTTACCGACGCGAAAAAAGCACCTGCTGTAACGCAGTCTAAATAGCCGTGGCCGATCGCTTTCCTAAGCATTGGTTGGCGATAGCCGGAGCCTTGATAGGCTCCTTTATGGCTATTCTTGATATTCAGATCACCAACTCCTCATTAAAAGATATCCAAGCGGCGCTTGGGGCAACCCTTGAAGAGTCTTCGTGGGTAGCGACCTCTTATTTAGTTGCTGAGATGATTGCCATTCCACTATGTGGATTCTTCTCCGCTTGGCTATCACCTCGGCGTTATCTGTTGTGGAATGGTACGGGATTCATTCTGGCGTCGTTAGCCTGCTCATTCGCATGGAATCTCGACTCTATGATCGTATTCCGTGCACTACAGGGCTTTACTGGCGGCGCTCTTATTCCAATGGCCTTCACTCTGATCGTCACTTTGCTTCCAGCCGAAAAACGACCGATTGGTATGGCGCTATTCGGCGTGACCGCGACGTTTGCCCCAACCATAGGCCCAACGCTGGGTGGATGGCTGACCGAAGTTTTTAGCTGGCACTACATCTTTTATTTGAATGTTGTTCCTGGCGTTTTGGTTCTTTTTCTTCTGAGCGAAGGCCTAGATAAAGAAGAAGGTGACCCTAGTCAGCTAAAGCGCATCGACTTATTCGGCATACTGACCATGGCGGTAGGCATGGGATGTTTGGAAGTCATGTTGGAAGAGGGGGCTCGAGATGATTGGTTTGATGCGGAGTATATTCGCTGGCTGGCGTTGGTTTCAGCGTCGTGTTTATTTCTTTTCGCTCGCAAGCAGTTGGCGAGTGAGTACCCACTTGTAAACCTCCGCTTATTTAAAAGTCGAGATTTTACCTTGGCGTGTATCTCCTATTTTGTTCTTGGTGCCGCCTTATTTGGTTCCGTCTATTTAGTGCCATTGTATTTGGCGTCAGTCCAAGATTATACGGCGTTGGACATTGGCTTAGTGCTGATGTGGGTAGGTTTTCCTCAGTTGCCTTTTTTCCCACTTATTCCGCGCATGCTAAAGTACATCGATGCTAAGTATCTGGTTGCTTTTGGATTTTTAGTGGTCGGTGGCAGTATGTTTATGAACATACATATGACCACGAACTACACGGGTGCCTACTTAATACCGGCCTTGCTGATTCGTGCGATAGGGCAACCTTTTATCATTGTACCCTTATCGATTTTATCGTCGCAGAACTTGGATCCAAAAGAAGTGCCGTCGGCATCTACTCTTTATAATGTGATGCGCAACTTAGGTGGCGCAGTGGGAATTGCCATGTTGGCGACGACATTGGAGTATCGCACTGATGTTCACTTAGCGGATTTGCAGCAGCGTATCGTTATGGGCAGTCAAAATGCGATGGAATATCTACGTCAACTAGGTGACGTACTGCAAGCCGGTGGCGGCAACGCCGATCAAAGTGTTGGTGTACTTATGACTGAGTTACACAAGCAAGCTATGGTGATGTCTTATAACGAAGCCTTCTTTGGTTTGGGCATCGCTTTGCTGTTAGCGTCGTTGGTGTCTTTGAGTATTCGCCCGGCGATAAAGTCCAATAACGCCGAAGCGCCTGTCCATTAATCAATGCTTGTGCTGGGGTGGCAGATTTTATACACTACGCGCCCTTTTAATAGGCCCCGTCCGTCTAAGTGATGTTCAATATTGAGCACATTGAAGTGGTTGGGAAGATAAACGACAAGCGATTCCAAAACTTGTCACTTGATAAAACGATCGGAGTGATCTGAATTTATGGTAGTTATCCGTTTGGCCCGTGGCGGCTCTAAAAAACGTCCTTTTTATCACATTAACGTAGCTGATGCCCGCTCACCACGTGACGGTCGCTTTATCGAGCGTGTTGGATTTTTCAATCCAGTTGCTCGTGGCCAAGAAGAGGCCTTGCGTCTGGATCTTGAGCGCGTTGACTATTGGTTGAGCAAAGGTGCACAACCAACAGAACGTGTTGAGAAATTGGTTAAAGATCTCAAGAAAGCTCAGGCTTAATTGTCAAACGCGGAGTTGTCTGTAGTGTCTGAAGAGAACATTTCAGTATTAGGAAAGGTCTCAACGGCATTTGGTATTAAAGGTTGGATCAAAGTATTTTCTTACACCGATCCGGTCACCAACATTCTGGATTACCCCATTTGGCAACTTAAGATTCAAGGTCAGTGGAAAGAATTCAAAGTGCTGCAAGGCAAGGCGCAGGGCAAAGGGTTAGTGGCACAATTAGAAGGTATTAACGATCGTGATCAGGCTCTAGCAATTGCTAAAGCTGAGATTGCAGTACCGACTGAAGCACTACCTGAACTTGAAGATGATGAACATTATTGGTTCCAGCTGGAAGGGTTGAAGGTGGTAAACACCGACGGCGTGTGGCTGGGCCAGGTGAAAGAGCTTTTTGAATCTGGTGGTGGCAATCAGGTTATGGTGATTAAACCTTGCGAAGGCAGTGTTGATCAACGTGAACGTATGCTTCCTTATGTAGATCAATTTGTTCTAGAGGTGGATTTGGATCGCGCTGAGATTCAAGTTGACTGGGACCCGGATTTTTAAACTTGGGCCCTCAAACAAGGGCTAAAGTGGAGTAATAACCGGTGTGGTTTGGAGTTGTGACTCTGTTTCCGGAAATGCTGCAAGCGCTGACTGACCAAGGTGTTAGTGGGCGTGCGGTAAAGCAAGATCGGGTGCAGATTACGTGCTGGAATCCTCGTGATTTCGCGCATGATAACTACCAAACCGTGGACGATCGTCCGTACGGCGGTGGACCAGGAATGCTGATGAAAATTCAGCCTCTACGGGACGCTATCCATGCAGCTAAAGCAGCTGCTGGAGACGGTGCTAAGGTGATTTATATGTCACCGCAGGGCCGTAAACTGGATCAACAAGGTGTGCTTGAATTAGCACAACAATATAAGTTGATTCTAGTGGCTGGACGGTACGAAGGTATTGATGAACGTTTGATTGAACACGAAGTCGACGAAGAATGGTCTATCGGTGACTTTGTGTTGAGTGGTGGTGAGTTAGCCGCGATGACGTTGATGGATGCCGTGATTCGATTGGTGCCCGGTGTGTTAGGGCATGATCAATCAGCCCAGCAAGACTCCTTTATGGAAGGTTTGTTGGATTGTCCACACTATACGCGCCCCGAAGATTATGACGGGCAGTTAGTACCCGAAGTACTACTCAGTGGTAATCACGAGAAAATCCGCCAATGGCGCTTAAAGCAGTCATTGGGCCGAACCTGGGAACGCAGACCGGACTTACTGGATGCGCTGGAACTGACAAACGAGCAACAAAAGTTATTGACAGAGTATCTGAATGAACGCGAAGCGCCTTCATCAGACTGTTAAGGAGCGAAATAATGAGCAGCAAGAACACAATCATTCAGCAGATTGAAAATGCACAGCTGAAAGAAGCACTTCCAGCATTTGGCCCTGGCGACACTATCGTTGTACAGGTAAAAGTGAAAGAAGGTACTCGTGAGCGTCTACAGGCGTTCGAAGGTGTAGTAATCGGTAAGCGTAATCGCGGTCTGAACTCTGCTTTCACAGTACGTAAAATCTCTCACGGTGTTGGTGTAGAACGTACTTTCCAGACTCACAGCCCATTGGTTGATAGCGTTGAAGTGAAACGCCGTGGTGCGGTTCGTCAAGCTAAGTTGTACTACCTGCGTGAGCGTAGCGGTAAATCTGCACGTATCAAAGAAAAGCTGTAAGCTTTTCAGCGGAAAAAACGGGCCATTGGCCCGTTTTTTTTTGGTCTTTTTCTATAGGCCTGTATGATGTTGGCAGCTTTCTACGAGTCATGAGCTTAGTTTGGCTCAGTCACTCAAACTCTTCATAGGTTAATGAGCAGATTTTTATGAAAAAGACCCTAATTGCGGCTGCGCTTGGATTATTAATTGGCGCAACAGCAAATGCCGAAATGACACTAAAGGACGCAGCAGAAGCCAAATTGGTTGCTGCTTTCGGACCCGACTTAAAAGTTCGGGAAGTGGCGCAGTTGGCTAAAGGCCAAATACTAGAAGTGGTATTGATAGATGGCAGTGTCATGCATATGACGCCGGATTTAAGCTACTTCACTTATCGCGATGAATTGTATGAGTTGACCGCTCGTGGCGCTAAGAGTGTTACTGAATCTCGCCAAGAACCGATGCGCGCAGCAAGCCTTGCGGCGGTGCCTGATCGAGACACGGTTGTATTTCCTGCGAAAGGTGAGCAGAAAGCTATGATCAATGTCTTTACCGATATTGATTGTGGATATTGCCAAAAACTACACATCGAGATTCCCCGCCTAAACGAGTTAGGCATTAAAGTTCGCTACCTAGCGTATCCTAGAGCTGGGATAAAGGATCGTGAAACGGGGCAGCTAACGCCATCGTTCGAAAAAATTAACTATGTTTGGTGTCAGACTGATCGTGGTTCTGCGATGACCGACATGAAAGCCACTCAGCGAGCGTTGAATATTACTGGTCAACGCTTGTCTCAAGCGAGCAGTCCAGACCAGGCGGGCACTCTTGAAGGAGAGTATCGTGCATTGCAATCGCAAATGATGGGTATGCTAGCGTCAAGCAAAGACTGTCATTCTCCAATTGCTGTCCAATATGAGCTAGGTCAGTCTGTTGGTGTCACTGGCACACCTGCAATTGTGACAGAAGAGGGCAGCCTCATTCCAGGTTATATGCCTGCGGATGAGTTAGCTAAGCGTTTAGGCGTCTTATAACCGAAAAGTCGGCATGTTTATCGCTTAAACGAACCCGCTAATTGGCGGGTTTTTTATGTCTGTGATTAAATAATTTTAGGATTTGGCACTCTGCGCACATGCCCTATTTAAGTACGAATGTTCATTATATTTTATGCAATTGAAGCGCAAGCCTTATGTGAAGTGGCCTTGCAGCAAGTATTCAGAGGTTATGCATAGGGTTATCCACAGGCGCTGGTTTGACTGATTTTCACCCTATATTAACTTTTTATCGAAAAGTTCAGAAAACTACTTTACTCAGATCTTTTTCGGTGCGTCCCGCCCCATGATGATGCCTTCTTATGCACACTGGTATTTTAAAGTCGTATTTTCTTCATATTTGGCTTATAAAAAGTAAATATGACTATTGATTTTTGTAAGTCATTGAAAAATAAAGAATTTTTAATAGATCAAAAAATGATCAATCTGTAGGGAGGCTAAGTATGATGGGGATTTGTTGCATTTTTCAAAGTCTTATCCACCAACTTATCCACAGAATCTGTGGGCAAAATACATCGGACTATCTCCGCCAATTTGAGCAATTTTTTTTATAAAATGCTGTGTTGACTATTGACAGGGTATTGGTGACAAAAAGTTGGTTATACACATTTGCTATCTTCGTATTTTGAACTGTCATGAAAAAGTCAAGCGCTTGTAGTATTAACTTTCAGTATTCATAACTCATTGAAAAATATAAGATTTTTTTGTGGTGTAAAAGCGAACAATTTAACTCAGGGCCTGTATTCATGGGCCTTAGAGGGAGTTTTCAAAAACTTATCCAGAAAGTTATCAACAGAAAATGTGGGTAACTCACGAAAAGCCCGAAAACACGGGCCTTTTAGCTGTTTTCATCCTCTTCTGAATGCAATAAAAATTGGTCTAAAGAAGGGTGTGGAGGAATGTCTAATGTGGACTGTAGAGATTCAGGTAATGCGTCAAGCCAGTTGAATCGTTCGCATAGCTGGCGCCAGATTCCATCTAGTGGTGCTGTGAATACTAATTCTTCTCCAGAAGTCGGATGCACCATATTGAGCTGCCATGCGTGCAGCAATAAGCGAGGTGCGTTGAGTTGGTCGCGGAAGTAACGACTGTGACGTCCTTTACCGTAGCGTGCATCACCTATAATTGGATGTGCTAAGTGCTTTAAGTGGCGGCGTAGTTGGTGCTTGCGGCCCGTATGAGGTTGGCAATCTACGAGGGAATAGCGCGATTGCGGGTATTTATCGATTTCTACAGGAATCTCGACAGTTGCTAAGCAGCGAAAGTCGGTAATGGCTTCTTGCTCTGGCCTGACACGCTCGTGCTTGGCGTATTTATCAACCGGCGGAGCCATGGCGTAATCTAGATGGATGAATTCCGGCATATAGCCGCGGGTAATGGCGAGGTAATGTTTCTCGACATCTCGTTCGCGCCATTGATCGGCAACCAAGCTGGCGATCTCTGGACTACGAGCAAAAGCCAATACGCCTGAGGTCGGCTTATCAAGGCGATGTACTGGATATACGCGGCGGCCCAGCTGGTTACGAACGAGCTGCAATGCGAAGCGGGTTTCATGGCGATCAATTTCGCTGCGATGAACGAGTAAGCCACTGGGTTTGTTGATAACAACAAGGTCATCGTCTAAATAAAGAAATTCGAGTTCCATAAGCCTGTCTTTTTGTAGCAGGCGGGCACTTTACTCTGATTGATCTTGATCATCCAGAATACTGGTAATCGATTTAGATGAATGGCTGCGTAAAAAATGTAGGATTAAATCCAGCAAGTTTTGTGGATCTTCGAGGTGAGGGAAATGACCAGTGCTCAGTTGCAAGTGGGTTACGTTACTTAGCCCAGCCGGAAGAGCTTTAACGGCCATGCGATCATACTCACCATCAATCAGTAGGATGGGACGATTACTCAGCCAATCGGTTTCATAATAGCGGCAATGAAGTAGTTCAGGTAAAGCACGTAAACCATCATGAGCGCGGAGCGGCTGCCATGTATCACGCAAAAATTGTGTTGATAGTCGGCTGTAAGGGCCTGCTTGCCTTTGCATATAATGCACAAAGCGTTTTTCATTAATAAAGGGTATTAAAGCAGGACCGATTGGCGTTGCGAGTAATCGCTCCAGCCAAGGCCAACGAGCGAGCGATGGTGGCAGGCGGGGCGCGATCAGCGTCATGGTATTAATCGCCGCGCACTCTTGTGCTAGTGACAAAGCGACAAGAGCGCCATAGTCATGTCCGACGATATTAATATCATTAATACCCAGATGTGCTAATAAATCTCTTAATAGTTCGCAATGTGTATGAATACTGTAGTCGTATGGATGGGGTTTATCCGAATCGCCACAACCGACAAAGTCGAGTGTCGTTACTCGGTATTGTTGAGTCAGTAGAGGCCAAAGAGAGTGCCAATCCCAGCTGTTGCCAAAGATGCCGTGTAGCAGTAATAAATCTGGGCCACTACCTGCTTGGTGATAGTTAACCTTGATATCTCGCCAATGAAACCACTGCTGTTGGCTCCGCCAAATATTGGGATTGAGGTCAGAACTTTCCATGCTGGCCGAGTAATCCTTATATGAGTGTCGCTATCGTGTCATCTAATATCATGGACACAGGCTATTATCGTTCTGCCTAGTAATTTAGGACAGTGTCACTAGTAGGGCAAGTAGGCCAGTGTTTGATCTTCATTTCTCTGGATGTGTTGATCCGTTATTATAAGTTAATTTTTATACAAGGAATGTCTTTATGGCGCAGCGTTTCATTCTGTTGCTGGTCTCTGTTTGGTCGTTTATGGCAGTGGCAGAGCCGGTAGCATGGGATGGCACGGGGAAGTCTTGGCTAACACGCGGTAGTGAGCATTTTCAGATTCATTATCCTCAAGGCGAACAATATGAAGCAATAGCATTGCATGCGCTTGATCTAGCTGAGACTGTTCATCTGCAGTTAATTCCGTTTTTTGGGACCGTCCCCGCGTATCCGACGCAGCTAGTCTTGGTTGATGATTTTGATATTTCTAACGGTTGGGCGACCTTTTCCCCTTTTCCACAAATTCGGCTGTTTTCTTCACCACCTCAAGATATTAACGGCTTGGAAAATCATGATGAGTGGATGGCTGCGCTCATTCGCCACGAGTACGTACACATCCTACACATGGAAATGGTTAAAGGGATTCCAGCGAACGGTCGTAAGATATTTGGACGACTGCCATTTTTCTTTCCCCACGCGTTAACGCCCCCCCTCTTTATTGAAGGATTAGCCGTGTACTTCGAAACGAATCGGACTTTGGGTATTGGTCGCCTACAGTCGAATTTCTATGAAATGGAAATGCGCGCAGAAGTGCGTAGTGGGGAATTTGATGAACTTGGTGAAGCAGTAGCATCGTTGCGTGAATGGCCATATGGTAAGCATTACTTGTACGGAGCCTATTTCATTGATTACTTAGCGCGTACTTATGGTGAAAAGCGATTGCAACGATATTTACAGCAATATAGTCAGCAAATATTGCCTTACATTATGCAGAATTATGTTGCCGAGACCGTTTTCGGTAAGAACTTTACGCGACTTTGGGATGATTTTCGCAAAGACATGTTAGTACGCTTTAAGGCTGATCCTGAGCAGACTTATATAGACGGTCGCTCCATTGCTGATTCGGGTATTCGGACGTTACCGACAACGGCGCTAGGTGATCAGCTTTTCGTGAATTATGCTAATGACGAAGATAGAGCAGAATTACGCGTATATTCATCTGCCGTGAGTACGAATTCTGGAGCATTAGTAGATGGAAAATTTCTAACTTACACCAAAGGCATTACCGATTTAGACGTTAACGCCGCCGGTGTTATCGCAGCGTCACGCCGTATTAGTTACAGTAGTGGTCGCTTAGAAAATGATATTTTTGTTTGGCAGAATAATGACTGGACTCGTTTAAGCGAAGGGCAACGGCTACGTAAAGTGCGTTGGCTGCCAGATGGCCAGCATTTAATCGCTAGTCGAATGGTGGCAGGCATTAGCGAGTTATATTCACTCAATCTTAACGGCGACATGTCGCTCTTGTGGCGAGGTATCGCTGGTGATGTGTTAGGTGATTTCGATGTGAGTCCTGATGGGTTATCTGTAGCCGCCAGTCTAAAGCGCCCCGATCAGGGCTGGAATCTAGAGCTATTTTCTATTGCCGATTATTCCTGGAAGCCTCTGACAAATACCTTATCGATAGAGTCTGCTCCTGAGTATACCCCTGACGGATCTTTATTATTCACCGCCGACTACGATGATGTTTTTAATATTTATCGGCGCACGAGTGAGGGGGGCATCACCCAGATTACACAGGTTGAATCGGGAGCATTTTTACCGCGCTGGCGTAACGGTTCTGTGGTGTATCAGCAATATACGGCGAATGGCTATCAGTTGCGTGAAATACCCTTGCAAGCAGTATTACCGCCCGCACTGGCAGTAACGGATATGCCTACAGGAATGCATAATTATCCAAATCCTGTAGGTACATCCGCAAATGTATCTGAAGCTAAGCCATATTCCTCATTGAGTACAGTGCGCCCTTATTATTGGTTTCCTGCTTGGGAAATTACTGATACCAACAGTCGAGTTGGCCTGCAAACTGGCGGTATGGATGCGTTAGGGCGGCATATTTATTCTTTATTATTGCTACGTGACTTCAAGCAAGATGTTTGGGAAGGCACTGCTTTTTATAGTTATGATCCGCGTTGGACTTTGAGTTGGGATCGCAGCCATAGCTATCGCTTCCCATTTTCCGATGTGATTGATCCGATCGTTATTCGCGATGATACCGTACGCGGCGAGCGCAATTACCTATTACGTGCTTTAGAAGATCAACTCTCATTGAGCGCGGGGTTAAGTTATTCAAATAAAAGTCTAGTGCGCGCTCCAGAAGAAATAACAATTGTTGGTCCTAGAGATATCAGTCAAGGGCTCGCTGGCTTAGCATTAATCTTTGACAATCGAGAAACCTATCTACAGTCAACCGGTGTGGGTTGGGGGCATAAAATCGAAATTGTTGCTGAGACGAATGACTTTCTCGAAAGCGCTTATACAGGGTGGCAATATCAAGCTGACTGGGAGTTCAGTTTCAACATAGGTGGGCGGCACTCGTTAACTCTGAGTGCTGGTGGCGGTTGGGCCGATGATACTGCAGGTACTTTTATACTCGGCGGTCTCTCACCTCAAGAAGATCTTCAGCGTTTTGGTCGTGATGAATTGTCTCTGGCTGGCTATGAGCAGGGAGTTGCTATAGGGCACTTTTATGATCGTGAACGGATTAAATTTACGGCTTGGCTAGGTCGCATTGAGGATAATTGGAATGTCTGGCCAATTGGTGCTGGAGATGTGTCACTATCTTTCTACGCCGAATCTGGTGCGGCTTGGTTTCGCGAGCAAGATCGTCAGGCATTGCCCGCAATTGGTATGGAATTAACTATCGAGGCCTTAATCGGTTACCGTCTTATTTTGCCGATAAAGGCTGGGGTTGCATACGGCATTGACGATACTTTAGGGGAAACCCAAACATACTTGCGCACTGCTTGGTATTATTAGTGGATATTTATATAGGGGTTGTATGGAATATATTTGGATTTTAGTGGCGTTTTTATGTGGATTTATTGCGCGCCAGTTAACCATGCCTCCGCTTGTAGGGTTTCTTTTGGCGGGGTTCGGAATGAATGCCGCAGGCATTGAACCGCTATCTAATCTGCAAACGCTAGCGGATCTCGGCATTACTCTAATGCTCTTCACCATAGGCTTAAAGCTAGATGTACGTGCTTTACTGCGTACTGAAGTTTGGGCTACCTCATTGGCTCATTCGGGAATTTGGTTCGTATTAGTTGCCGCGCTTATTCCTGTTCCTGCTTGGCTTGGTATTGCGCAAGTATACGATGTGTCTTGGCAAACCGCTGGGTTGGTTGCCTTTGCACTGAGTTTTTCTTCAACTGTATGTGTTATTAAAATGCTGGAGGATGCATCAGAACTTAAAGTTCGTCACGGTAAGTTGGCCGTCGGAATTCTCATCATTCAAGATATTGTCGCGGTATTGTTCCTTGTTGCATCGACAGGAAAAATCCCCTCTCCTTGGGCATTCGCTTTGTTAGGACTTTGGCTAATTCGGCCAGCTATATATCAACTAATGAGCCGAGCGGGGCACGGTGAGTTATTACCTTTAATGGGATTCTTCTTGGCCTTAGGTGGTGCCGAACTTTTTCAGCTAGTGCACATTAAAGGTGATCTCGGTGCATTGCTGTTCGGTATTTTGTTAGCACCACATGCAAAATCTGCTGAGCTGTATAAATCGTTGATGGGGTTCAAAGATCTATTTTTAATTGGCTTCTTCCTTTCGATTGGCTTTACCGCACTGCCAACACTAGACATGGTCCCCGTGACTCTGGGCTTGCTATTGTTATTGCTGGTGAAATTCGCCTTATTTTTCTTCTTGTTTATTGCATTAGGTTTACCGGGACGAACTGCTTACCTTACGTCTCTAGCCTTGGCAAACTACAGCGAATTTGGACTCATCGTGGCTCATCTTGGCGTCGAGGAAGGATGGCTGAGTAATGACTGGTTAGTGATTATTGCTTTGGCGATGTCGTTATCATTCATTATCAGCAGTTTCTTGTATCGTAAAGCACATCATATATATGCAATGCAGAAGGATCTGATTAATCGTTTTGAACGCAAAGGAGCGCACAAAGGCGTTAAGCTACCAAAGAAAATCGATATCTTAATCTTAGGTATGGGTCGAGTTGGTAAAGGTGCTTATCAGACATTAAGCCAAGATTTCGGAGGAGCGGTTTGGGGAGTTGAATCGGATTCCGATCGCATAGTTTATTTGCAAAAAGCGGGTATCAACGTTATTTCTGGCGATTCCGATGATATGGAATTTTGGCAGCAGGCATCGAAACGTCAGATTCGCTTAGTTATGTTGGCGCTGCCGTCGCAAACAGAAATGCGTAGTACTTTAGAAATGATGCAGTTATCTGGCTATCAAGGACGTGTTGCCGCAGTTGCTCGTTATGAAGATGAAAGAGCAGAGCTATTAGCTTTAGGTGTTGACGTAGCGTTTAACTATTATTCCGAAGTGGGCTCTGGTTTTGCAGCAGAAAGTCGTCACTTACTAGAGCCGCAAACATAAACAGCCGACATGATGCCATGCCGGCTGCTGAGTTTGATTAAAACGAGGTTATTAAAAGAGATTGAGAACTAGAGCCGCTTGCTCGCAGTTATCTTTCTCTTTCAAATCGTTCTTCTGCTTAGATTGATCCGATTTGATCCAGCTATAACTGCTGGGAGAGCCTTTGCATATGGTTAAACCTAGTACGTTATTTGCGGACTTCACAAACACATTCATATTCACCAATCCGCGCGTTCGTGAACGTAAATAGATTTTCTTCGGCGAAATAGTGTAAGCGCGCAATCCATCTTTGGCGCTGATACTCTGGCTGCTGCCTGCAGGCGCATTCACAAACACCGCATCGTCACGAATCTCAATGCTGCTCCAATTGGAGTCAGTTTCAAATTCCAATTCGTAGACCTTATCTTCGGCAAATACGTGTGCACTAAAGCTTAGGGCACATAATAACGGTAAAACGATCGCTTTCATGTCAACCTTCCGTGGGTTCGGATGGTGGGTTTGGAAAGGGCTGGTTATTACCAGCCCCTTTTTTATGCTCCTTAAAGTTATAGTTCAGCCTTTAGCAACCGTCAAAGATGACTCTCAGCATATTCTGCCAATGGTGATCGTGGTGAGCCCTCTAAATGGATCGTGCCTCCGTAAGGGAACTCCTTAAAACGCTCGATTAAATAGGTGAGGCCCGAGCTAATTGGATTCAGATAAGGTGTATCTATTTGAGCGAGGTTGCCAAGACACACGACCTTGCTGCCAGTTCCTGCGCGGGTAACGATGGTTTTCATTTGATGTGGTGTTAAGTTTTGACATTCGTCGATCAGAATTAAGCTGTGTTGGAAGCTGCGCCCTCGAATGTAGTTAAGTGATTTAAATTGCAGAGGGACTTTTTGCAAAATGTAATCGACGCTGCTTTTTTGATGCTCATCGTCATTGTGTAATGCTTCTAAGTTATCAGTAATAGCCCCCAGCCAAGGTTCCATTTTCTCAGCTTCTGTACCGGGTAAGTAGCCAATATCTTCATCAAGGCCCCGAGTGCTGCGTGTCGCAATGATGCGGCGAAATTGTTTAGTGGCAACTGTCATTTCAATCGCGGCAGCCAGGGCCAAAATCGTCTTACCCGAGCCAGCTTGACCGCTCAGAGTAACCAGGTGTACGTCTGGATCTAGTAGCAAGTGTAAGGCTAATGCTTGAGGGATATCTCTTGGTGTTAACCCCCAAGCACTTTGGCCCATTAGTTGGTCGTAGGGGAGGTCACGGATCAAAGCAAATTGCTCACCTATGCGATCAACGCGGCCGATAAAACCCTTCTCATCAACGATAAAGCGGTTGGCATGAAGCTCTTCAGGTAAGTTTTCCAATGGGATTTTATGATAAGTACCTGTCTCATCATGGAAAGTATCAACCGTTGTTTGGGTTTCCCAAAATGAGCCTTCGACCCGCTGAAAGCCTGTTTCTAGCAAAGATACGTCGGATACCATCTGATCGTTTTGATAGTCTTGTGCGCCAATGCCACATCCACGGGCTTTTAGGCGCATGTTGATATCTTTGGTAATGAGCACCACATCGCGGTGAGGGCTACGTTCTTGCAAGATAACTAGGCTATTAATGATTTTGTTGTCGTTGAGATTGTCTGGAAGTGCGCGGTGTGGCGCGTCGAAGCTATCGAGTAGGATTGAAAAGTGACCATAGGTACCACCATCTGGCCTAATAATCGGAACGCCTTTGGCGATTTCGGTCGGGCTTGCGTCGCCAATAATGCGATCAATCTGACGAATGGCCTCGCGACAGTCGGTGGCAATGGATGCTTTGCCCATTTTTAATTTGTCGAGTTCCTCCAATACAGTCATTGGAATCACGACTTGATGCTCCTCAAAGTTAAGGATCGCAACCGGATCATGAATCAGAACGTTGGTATCCAGAACGTACAGCTTAGTGTCGGATTTACGCGCAGCCATAGTAGTACTCTCCTAATGAGCAGGGTCTGGTCAGACAAATAGGCGCAACGAATACAGGCATACCCTCAGAGGTATGAGTAAGCGATGAGCAAGTTGGTTTAGGGGATAGTGCAAGTTGGGTAGAGCGGTTTTTTCGAAGTGCGGAAGAGACTCGGACGTTGCAACGGGTGTTCAGCGTCGTTGGAGTATGATCGAGGCAATGTCGTTTGCCCTGTGACCTTTTACTCCTGCCTATTGAGGGCAGTCTTATGAAGTTCTCGTTCAGAAACGATACCTCCCTCCTTTGGGTGTTTAATCACTATGGCGCGAAG
This sequence comes from Thalassolituus sp., assembly GCF_034111725.1. GTDB lineage: Bacteria > Pseudomonadota > Gammaproteobacteria > Pseudomonadales > Oceanobacteraceae > Thalassolituus. The sequence continues at coordinate 122,316 of NZ_JAWUWR010000081.1, forward strand.
TTAAACCGTTGCCAACCTCTGATTTTCAGAGTGTGACTTTGTCCTCATTGCTGTGCAAAGACGAAAAGTGGCAGGTAAAGTTATCTTTTTATATACGCGCCCCGCAAAGATCTCTGATTGGTATGGATACTATTGTCTAGCCTTGATCTAACGTAAATATCTCTACTTCTAATCAATTTTTTACCTAACGAGCGTCTAGTCGCCATGAGAGCTAAAACAACCTAAGCATTGCAGGGCAGTTGTGATCGTTGCGTGCGTTTAAAGACACTCGTCTGATATTTCTCATGTTGTGCGGCGCCAAGGGTCCGATGCTTGATGCTATTTCTGTAGCTGAGTTTGTAGGGGTATTTCTAACGGTCGCTTCAATCCACCGACGTCGAGCAATTCGTATTACGAGATTGCTTGAGCTTCTTGCGGGCGACCCGAGAGTTTGCAGCGGTTATGCTGCCTTTCTGTGGCTTAGATGACGAGGTTTATGTCGCAATAGGGAGTGCTAAGGCGTCATGGGGTAGGTCTTTCTTGTTCCATTGGTGGCGCTTTGTGACCCTATTAAGTGACGTAAAATGACGAATATAGGTTGGGGGAATCCGTTGTTATCCTATGAAAAAGTGCTGTTCCACCGCAGGCAACATATCGCTATTGATGTTTTCAGTTGTCGCATTTTGTGTACTTGTTGGCGTGTTTAAACCTTTTTGCGGCGTAGAAATGCCCATATGGTGTCGCCTCAGCGTGCTGATAGCGGATTTGCAATGGTATTGGCGTAGCAATCGGGATATCCTCCCGAATGCGTTAATTGCCCAGATAGGTTACTATCTCGGCCATAATAACAACAAACTACACATCCTATGGGGGCGTCATGTCGTTTCTCTCACGTATTGCAATAGTTATTGCTGCGCTTGCTTCAGTATCTGGCTGCAGCATCATTTATAAATCCACCGGTTGGGTGGTTTACGACTTAACTGATCGGCACATTACACCTTACACAATGACCGTTGACGACGTTGGTGTAGCTTGCTCTACAACCCAAGGTCTGCAACCGATGGTGATGGCGTTTACTCGGGTGACATCAACTCCTGATCGTGCTTCTCTGATGATGAACATGATGGCTGGCTCATGCGCTGAAGCCGAAGCGTCAGAAGAAAGCCTTGCCTACATTCGCGCATTTAAAGCTCAAAATATTAACGAAGCTAAAGATGCTCGCATCCGTGAAAAGCGCGGTTATGCGATTGCAGCGGCTCGCCAGTACAAAGCGTATCAGAATATGGTTCATGAATTTGGAGAGCCTGGCGGTAAAAAATGCCCAAGTCTAAGCAAGAACGATCGCATTTACTGGGCTCTTGGTAACTTATCGGGCCTACAAGCTGTTATGTCCGACTTGAGAGCCCAAAGCGTTGTTAACGTTCCCAAAGACATCGCTATGAAGACCGTCCGTGGTTTGCAGTGTTTAGATAACCAAGAGTTTTGGGGTTTGCCTTTAGCCGCCCAAGCTGGATTGTGGATTTTGATGCCGGATACCGCTCCAGAAGGCGTGGACCCTTGGGTTGAAATGGCGGCAGCTGCTCGCGGTGGCTCAGACAGCGGTGTACGTTTATCTCATGCCGTTGAAGTTGTAATGGCAGATGGCTCTGGTAACCAAGAACAAGTGCGCGATGCGATTCGTCGTCATGCTGCATCTTTAAAAGTAGATGAGCCAAACCGTGATTATCAGTTATTAGATGTAGTGGCTTCTCTTCAAATACTGGCAGTATCCGATCGACTGTGGACTGAAGGAACCGGTTCTCGTACACCTGTTGGTGGCTTAGGCACTTTCTGGGATGACGAAAAGAAATCTGCGGCTCCTAGCCTAAGTATCGATGATCTTTTGGAGGATTAATAATGCGTAAGCTCTTGTGTGTGGCAGCGTTAGCTGCCAGCCAACTTACATTCGCAGCAGCGGAAGAACGAAAATTTTGTATTTATGATCCACTAGGTGCCAACGGCAACTTGTATGGGTTAATGAAGGAATACCGTGAGTTCGCTATACAGCAAAATGTAAACATTCATTTGCGTGCCTACACAGATGAAAAAATTGCTTCTGATGATTTTAAAGCAGAGCAATGTGATGCCGTTATGCTGACAGGCGCTCGTGCTCGTCCTTATAGTAAATTTGCTTCTACTATCGAAGCGATTGGTGCAGTACCTACCACTAGTGTTATGAAAAATTTGGTTAATACCATTTCCCAGCCTGGTGCTGCGAAATATATGGTAACCGGCGATCGCTATGAAGTAGGTGGTGTTATTCCGGCGGGTCCGATTTACTTGTTTTTGCGCGATCGCAGCGTAGATACCGTAGAAGAAATGTCGGGCAAGCGTATCGCTACACTCGAGTACGATGAGCCGTCTGTAAAAATGGTAAATCATATTGGAGCTTCAATCGTTCCTTCGAACTCTGCTAATTTCTCTGGCAAGTTCAACAACGGTAGTGTTGATATTGCGTATGCTCCTGCAATCGCATACTCGCCACTTGAAATGTATAAAGGTATTGGTACAGAAGGTGGCATTTTACGCTACAACCTTGCGTACTTAGATCTTCAGTTGCTTTTGCACAAAGAGCGTTTCCCCGAAGGGTTCGGTCAAAAGTCTCGACTATATGTCGCAGGCATGTTCGATAAGGCTAACGCATTCGTAACACAGGATACTGCTGGTATTCCTGAAACTACATGGATTGATTTGCCAAAGGCAGACGTAGAAAAGTATAACGAAATGCTACGTCAGGTTCGTATCACTTTGCGGGATGAAGGTGTATACGACGCTACTATGCTAACTTTACTGCGTAAACTCCGCTGTCGAGAAAATCCGGCTGCAGGTGAGTGCGTGGAAAATTTAGAATAAAAAGTTAATCCTTACAAGTGCTCTTAAAGCAGCCGCAGAAGTTGCGAGTGTACAGAAGTTAGGGATAAGAACCGAAGCCGGCAGGCTTCGGTTCTTTTTAATCATCTAGAGGTATATTTCATGGAGCAAACAGTGCGTGTGGGGCACCGCACGGCGTACGAATGGCTCGCCGCTTTACCTGCCTTTTTGGTATTGGTTTTTGTAGTGATCCTCAATACAAGTCATACGATGCATGCGCAGCTTTTACAGCTAGGTGAAGGCGTCTGGGACGGATATTTTACACTGCGTCACGACCCTGTGAACCCAGACTGTAATCCCAATATTGATGTTGAGCTTGAGCTTAATAAAATTATTCAACAACGTGCATCTGCACCTCAAGATGATTTCGATTTATTTGAGCCGGATCCAATCAATCCTGCTTTGATGCGTCAGTCCTTGCTTGCGGCTCAAGATCAGTGTCGTCTTAAAGTTGAGCAATTTGAAGCAACCGATGGGCGTATTACTCCAGCAGTAAAACTGTTCCGTACCGTTGAACTAGGTGTAGCCCGTTTTGGTGAAATGGGTTTGAGTGCTCAGCGCATTATGCTTGCTGTATTGGTACTCATTTGTGGCTTGACGGCTTTATTCCGTCGTCATCACATAGCGCTGCGCCCTATGATAACCGTAATGGATTATCGGGTAGCATCCGGTGCACAGTTAATTGCAGCAACGATTTTATTCTATTCCGTTTATAGTTTCAAAAATGTGGCCTTCTCGGCTGGCATTGCAGTCACCACTGAACACGGTATCTTGCATTGGTTATGGATCGTGGGCTTCGGCGTCATTCTGCTTTTGAGTTTGTTCCAATTCATATTCGTACCTAAGACAGCTAAACCAGGCGGGAGTTTCCTCAAAGCACAGTTGGCGGTTCCGCTATACGCAACTATGTGTATTATTTCCGGTACTTACTTTATCTCTGCTGGTCATAGTGCAGGTATTGGTATTTATCTAAACCAAATGATGGAGCTGTCACAACTATTCTTGAACGTTGGTTTATATGTTTGGATTGGTATGTTGCTAAAGCGTACCGAGTTGGCCGGCAAAGTATTTAATATTTTCCGTCCATTCAAATTGCCGCCAGAAATGTTAGCGGTTGCTGTTGTTGCACTAGCTGCAATTCCTACTGCTTATACTGGTGGTTCTGGTATTTTCGTTATTGCCGTTGGTGGTTTGATCTACGCTGAAATGCGTCGTGCCGGTGCTCGTCGTCAGCTAGCGCTTGCGGCTACTGCGATGTCTGGTTCGCTAGGTGTTGTATTACGTCCATGTTTACTTGTTGTGATTGTTGCAGCATTGAACAATGAAGTAACAACCGACCAATTGTTCGGATGGGGCGTAAAAGTCTTTTTCTTAACAACTGCACTGTTTGCGATGATGGCGCTAATTACTCGCCAGGGTCCTCTGCGTCTAGACCCGCCAGAAAACGTTTGGCCAGAATTTAAAGCAGCTCTTAAGCCACTGTTCCCATATGTCATTTTAGTTGGTGTAACCTTGGTAGTTTACGCCTTATTGCTAAATGCTTACTTAGATGAATTCTCTGCCCCCATCATTTTGCCGGTACTACTACTGGTTATCTTGATTTATGAGCGTTTAACTCAAGAGAAGACTGGCCGCGAAAATCTAAATATTGATTACCTTGAAAAGCGTCTAGTAGATTCTTGGGATGATGTTCGTAAAGGTAACGACTCTATTGAGAAGACGATTCGTGAAGCAACAACAGAAACGACAGGACATATTGGTGCTCTGTTAATGTTGATGGGTATGTCGATCAGTATTGGCGGTGTAATTGAGCGCGTTGAGCTCATGTCTATGGTTCCTACTGAGTTTGGATCTATCTGGGTTGCTATGACCTTACTTGTTGCCATTCTTGTTGTGATTGGCATGATTATGGACCCATATGGTGCTGTAATTTTAGTGAGTGCGACCATCGCTACCATTGCATACGATAGCGGTATTGATCCGGTTCACTTCTGGATGGTTACTTTGGTGGCGTTTGAATTAGGCTATTTGAGTCCACCGGTTGCTCTCAACCATTTACTCACAAGACAAGTTGTGGGCGAAGAGGAAGTAAGATTGTCGGCGCTGGAAGGCCACAACTTCTGGTATCGTCATGAGAGAATTTTATTGCCTCTAGTGACGATGGCGCTGGCATTATTGGTGGTTGCTTATGTGCCATTGATGATTGGATACGACTGATTATTAACGTTGTGTCGCGATTAAAATAACGGGAGCCTCGGCTCCCGTTTTTGTGTCCGCCAGGTACCTGAATGGCTAGTATGCAATGATGATTTTATTCGAATCGAGTAAAGCTATTCACGGTAATTAGCATGGTCTTAATTTACCGGCGAGGTAATGGGCGGAGGCTGCTCGTTCTCTACTAGGTGAGGCCAAATAAGTGCTCTCAAGGATATCTCAGTTAAGTGAGATAAACCTTAGTAGAAGTCACTCTAGGTGCAGCGCAAACTTGGGTGCTAGAAAGCTCAGAGCGATCGAACCTTTGGGGTTTTGAACACGAGTAGGTTGGTGCAGAAGCTGCTAAACGCCAGAATAAAAAAAAGGCCGCTAATAGCGGCCAAAATAATCGGTGTCCAGCTGCAGATTTACTCGCGGAAACGCAGAGTAATGCTGGATCCTTCAGTTAAGCGAATATCGTTAATGAACAAGTCACCCATTGCCGGACCTTCAGCTCCTAAGACATTGAGGTTACGGAAAGCAATCTGACCTATGCGCTTAGGTACTTGTACGCTCAAAGAGCCATCTGCGTTCAGTGTGGTACGTGGACCACTTGGATCATGATATTCAACATCACTAATTTCGTAATCGGTCAGTAAGTTCAAACCTGGTAGCAGGGATTCGAATGCAGCGACAACAGATGTCTCGCCAGCGTCTTGGTCGGATACCGAACCGTTGATAATGCCAACCAACTTATCGTAATCGCCATTTTGAAGGCCTTGAGCCGTTACTTCGCCCATGGATTCTTCGTCCATAGCCTTCATACCAATTCGCTGCCCCAGTTCCTCTTGAGAAACTACAGGTGCTTGCTCGATACTGGCGTGAGCACTAGACATAAACGGCTGTAGAGGTCCAAGCAGCATGGCGCTGATGGCAGCAATAAGACGGTAGCGAGACTGCTTCTTGAGCGCTCGCTGCAGCTGTCGATGAGTTAACCATCCTTGACGTATCATGACCTCTCCTAATCTTAGATTGGTCTCGGACTGCAATCGCAGCGCTTCATCCAGTTGTCGTCGGTTAATCAATCCCTTCTCTATCAGAAGAAGACCCAATCGAGACTTTTGCTGAACTTCTTGACGCTTTTGCATAATTGCAGACCTTTTGTTTTTTTAATCGATGCGTAACTGCTGTAGTAATCCTGCACCAAGGTCTGGGGCGCAACAACGCAGATTCATTGACACATCGGCCTATTACACTGTAACAACCCCTTAACTTCCTGATTTATTTATAGAATCACAGGAAATGCTATTTTTGTAATGAGTTGTAACTGTGTATGTGAGCGATTATACGGAGCGTGTTTTTCTAACGATTCCCCACAACGAGCCAAACAAGGGATATTGCTCGAATTGATGTAGACCCTTGCCGGTTTTCTGTCGGTCTTGTCGTTAACCGTCTTATGATCTTGTACAGAATTTTAAGATTCACCCTTGTTACTTATCCCCCGCGCCCATATCACCTATAATGCGGACACAAATTTTTAACCTATCTACATTTTGGAGGCTCATCGCTATGAGCAATGCACGTCACGTAAAACTGCTGATTTTGGGGTCAGGCCCTGCAGGCTACACCGCAGCGGTATATGCAGCTCGCGCCAACCTAAACCCGGTGATGATCACTGGTATGCAGATGGGCGGCCAGTTAACGACCACAACCGAGGTCGACAACTGGCCAGGCGATGCTATGGGCGTGCAAGGACCAGAGTTGATGGAACGTATGAAAGCTCATGCAGAGCGCTTCGAAACGGAAATTATTTTCGATCAAGTCTCTTCGGTCGATGTATCTAAGCGTCCATTTACACTAAAAGGTGATACTGGCGTTTACACCTGTGATGCCTTGATCATCGCTACTGGTGCTAGCGCTAAATATCTAGGTTTAGAAAGTGAAGAAGCATTCAAAGGTAAGGGTGTTTCCGCTTGCGCTACCTGTGATGGTTTCTTTTATCGTAATAAGCGCGTTGCTGTTATTGGTGGTGGTAATACCGCAGTAGAAGAAGCGCTCTATCTATCGAATATTGCTAAAGAAGTCGTGGTGGTTCATCGTCGTGAAGGCTTCCGTAGTGAGAAGATTCTTGCTGACAAACTGATGGAAAAAGCCACTAACGGTAATGTCACAATCGAATGGAATAGCGAGCTTGATGAAGTCCTAGGCGATGATATGGGCGTCACAGGTATGCGGCTTCGTAATCGCGTAACGGGCGAGAATAAAGATGTCGAGCTAGAAGGTATCTTCATTGCCATAGGTCACCAGCCTAACACCGCTATCTTCGAAGGCCAGTTAGAAATGAAAGACGGTTATATCGTGGTTGAAAGCGGTTCTAACGGCAATGCGACGCAAACCAGCGTTAAAGGTGTGTTTGCAGCAGGTGATGTGAGCGATCACATTTATCGTCAAGCCATTACTTCGGCTGGTACTGGTTGCATGGCTGCACTTGATGCCGAGCGTTACATCGACGATCTACCCGCTTAATCTTCCGTTTCTAAGCTAGCAGCTCTTCTCTTCATCCACGAGGGGAGGGGCGTTAGCTTTCCTTCAGTATCATCTTCTGCCTGTAATCTTTTTAAGCGCTCACTGGTCGCAGGATGGGTCTGCAAAGCCGATGTCCATAAGGGTAGATCTTCTTCACTTTGCATCTTGGCAAAAAACTCATCCGCACCTGCGGTATGGCCATAATAGGCACGCACTAGCTCAATTGCTTGGTTGTCGGCAGCACGTTCCATGTCACGGCTAAAGCTCATAAGCGTCAAAAGTCCGGCAGACTGACTAAGTGGACTGATTTGGTCATGAATTCCTACTGCTGACATTAACAGTCCGGTGCTCACTTGCTCTAAGAATAAAATCATCGGGTGGCGTTTCTCGACATGAGCATACTCATGTGCGATCACCATTGCCAAAGCATTCTCTGAAGAAATGGTCTTCACTAATCCGCCGGTTATGTATAACTGTCCAGCGACCATGGCAAACGCATTTGGGGTATCTTCTTCGGGAAGCCAATGCACAGTAACAGGAAGGGGTTGAGGCTGACTTGCGCTCAATTGATTGGCCAGATCTTGCAGATACGCTTGTTGTTGTTTTTGCTGTTCGTTTAATTTGGGTGCGGCTATGCCTGCAATCGAAGGTTCCCATTCAAAGGGGATTCTTGGAGCAAGCCAAAAAGCAGTCCACGCAATTAGATAAATAGTTGCGGTCAATAGCGCGCAAAGAGAACCCGCCAAAATTAAGAAGTCTTTGAGTGGATGCTCATAAGAATTATTAATCTCATCGGGTAATACAGGATTTTCGCTAGGAAGATTAGAGCTCACCGAGGAGCTCTCGGAATCATAGCTGTGCCGTAGGCAAGTACTTCCACCGAGCCAATCGATTTTCCGGCTTGCTCGCCGATACGGCTGGTTTCGTATTTCACATTCAATACCGCTTGAGCGCCCACTTTCTTGGCCTCTTCTTGCATACGTATGGTTGCTTCTCGGCGCGCTCGATCCAATAGGGATTCATAGGCACCAACGCGGCCGCCAAAAACGTTTCTCAAGGCCGCAGCAATGGTCTTAAAGTAATCGACCGAAATGACCACGCTGCCTGTGACTAGCGTACTACCGTGTTGTAAGTATTCCGGAGGAGGTAAGCGCATGGGAATAACAAGAATACGGCGTAGCGCCTTTTCTCGCTCATGAATACGGCGGTAGTGGCGAGCTTCGGCCCAACGGCCAAAACCGTAGCCAAGCGCCAATAGCACCAGAAAAATCACCAATTGCATTAGCGATCCTCCAATATAACCGCCGTGCCATAAACGAAAATTTCCGAAGCACCTGCGGCAATCGACGACGTAGAAAAGCGCACGTTTACAACCGCATTGGCACCGAGTGCTTGTGCTTGTTCCTCCAAGCGCTTGAGCGACTCATCCCGAGATTCCGACAGCAGTTCTGTATAACCTTTAAGCTCTCCGCCAAAAATATTTTTGAAGCTCGCCATGATATCGCGGCCAACGTGTTTTGCCCGAACCGTACTACCTTGCACCATGCCTAGATGGCGAACGATGCGTTTACCGGGTACGACTTCCATATTGCTGATCAGCATGATTAATCCCTAAAAGCGTTAATTTAAGTCATCAAAGGTGCTTTATCATAACGGTCTTTGGTGCAAAAAAAAGCCCCGTATGAAACGGGGCTTTTACGTTACTAACACGAGTTAGAAAGGGATGTTATACCGCTTCTGGCTCGCTAGCATCGGCTTTTTTCTTACGAGTTGTTGCGGCCTTCTTTGGTATATCTTGGTTCTCAGAAACAGGACCAAAATGTTCCAATGGGAAGTGATCAACATGAACCATGTCTAGAACGTCTTTTTCAAACGCCAACATGAACTCACCTTCATCAGCAGTCAGAATACCCATCTTAACACCGTCGGTAATACGGCCTTCAATGCTAAGGGTGGCTTCATCGTACTTATCAGCTTTGAGTGCCGTACCAATCTTCTTGTATATAACATCGGCTTGTTCTGCGCGATCTAACAAGCCATCGTAAACGGCCAGTGGATTGCGCAACGTTTCTGCATAACCATTACTGATCGTCTCACCGCGATAAATGCCAGCGATTAAGCGTTCGCGAGTGTCATTGTGAGAGGTCACCAAATCAACGATCTTAGCGACCAGTTTATCGCTTGGTGCTTTTGCTACACGGCCAAGAGGCATGGTCAGTACGCGTAAAATCGCAGCAACGGGACGAGAAGGCAGATTTTTAATCAAACCATCTTGTGCTGTTTCAAACTCGCTGAATAGCTTCTGGCAAGAGTATTCCACCAAAGGTAAATCAGCTTTATGAGCACCTTGATCTTCCCAGTGCTTCAATACCATCGAGGCTAGATACCTCTTTGACAGCATATCGGCCAAGCGCGCTGAAATGAGCTCGCGGAATTTCAACTCGCCACCAAGAGAGAAGGCACACATATCAACCATCACCGCGAAGGATGCCGCATAACGGTTAATTTGCTTATAGTACTTCTTGGTTGGGCCTGTCACCGGCACGCTGGTAAAGGCAGCGTTGGTTAGGTTCAACACTGCAGAGCGAGAGAAGTTCGAGAAAATAAAGCCAAAGTGTCCGAATAAGGCTTTGTCGAACGCCTTCAAATCATTATTTTGTGCCGCATGCATTTCAGGCAAAACAAAAGGATGACAACGAATCATGCCCTGACCAAAGGTGATCATAGATCGGGTTAAAATGTTGGCACCTTCAACCGTGATCGCGACAGGAACTGAGGAGTAGCCCGACTCAACGTAGTTTTTAGGGCCACGAATAATCGCCTTACCACCATGAATATCCATGCTGTCGTTAGCAATATCACGCGCAATCTCAGTCAAGTTGTACTTGAGAATGGCTGATGGCACAGAAGGCTTGTGACCTTCATCAATTGCGATTGCCGTAACACGAGCACCGGCCGTAGCGGTGTAGGTATTACCAGCAATGCGTGCCAGCATTTCTTGTACGCCTTCCAATTTAGAAATCGGTACGTTGAACTGACGACGAATACGCGCATAAGCTCCGCTCGCTGCAATCGCGTATTTACCACCGCCAGCACCAGAGCTTGGCAGAGTAATACAACGGCCAACCGACAAGCATTCGACCAGCATACGCCAGCCTTGACCGGCATTCGCAGAACCGCCGATGATGAAATCTAACGGGATAAACACGTCTTTGCCGAAGATAGGCCCATTCATAAATGGAGAACCTACAGGCTTATGACGATTACCTATTTCCATACCCTCTAGGTGACGCGGCAGCAAAGCAACGGTAATACCGATATCTTTTTTATCGCCAATTAAACCCTCTGGGTCGAACATGCGGAAAGCTAACCCCACCACTGTCGCAACAGGTGCCAATGTGATGTAACGCTTTTCGAAGTTCATTTTCAGACCAAGAACTTCTTTACCTTCCCACATGCCTTTGCAGACAACACCGGTATCCGGCAATGATGTCGCATCAGAACCTGCGCGTGGGCCAGTTAAACCAAAACATGGAATTTCACGGCCATCAGCCAAACGCGGTAAATAATGATCTTTTTGCTCTTGCGTACCGTATTTCAGTAAAAGTTCGCCGGGCCCAAGAGAGTTAGGTACACCAACGCTAGAAAATGCTGCGCCTGAGATGGTTAGCGCCTGCAAAACGTGAGATTGAGTTTGAGCTGAGAAGCCAAGGCCGCCGTATGACTTAGGGATAATCATAGAAAAGAAGCGTTCCTTTTTTATGTAGTCCCAAATTTCTTTTGATAAGTCACCGTTTTGCGCGGTTTCCCATTCATTTAACATAGAGCAAAGCGTTGTTAGCTGATTATCTATAAAGTCTTGTTCTTCAGGCGGAATACTTGGATTTGGATGATCCAATAATTTGTGCCAGTCAGGCTTGCCTGAAAATAACTCACCATCCCACCAAACAGTACCCGCTTCGAGTGCTGTTTTCTCTGTCTCAGACATTTTAGGTAGGATCTTCTTATACAAAGCGAAGATAGGGCGGGTAATGGTATTGGCGCGGAAGGCTTCCAAGCTCAATACACTACAAGCGATAGCAACAAGCGCAGCAATCACTGCGATCGTAGTGGCAGCACCACCTATAAATGCGACAACAGCAAAAATGGCGAGCGAAATTGCCGACATCTTCAGCGGAGCACGCTTATAAGTAAGGGCAACGAGTACAGCGACGAGGAGTAAACTCCACACAGAACCAGTCATACGGTATACCTCAAGTTTACGGCTGAAAGAACAGCCAAGATTTTTGCTTTAATTTCACCTTTCACCCTACAAGGCGGGAACTCACTTACAGGGGTTAGCCATTGATTCTAACCAGTAAATTCGCTGGTTCGCAAACATCATTTACTAATTGGTTGACTGATTTGTTCAGGTAATTGGTGCCTTTAATTCACTAATCGTGCGGAGCATCCTTGGCGCTATTGCGTGCAGTTCAGTGATGTCTATTTTAGTGACTTAATTGGTTGAAAATCAGACAGCTAAGAGCAAAGAAGCGAAGTGGTAAATCTGAACTAAACTGTCAGATATCACGTTATTGATTCAAAAAGGCAGGACATACCGTTATGGCCGAACAGTTTTCTGGATGGACCCTAGGCCTTATCGCCATCATCCTAGTGCTTGGCGTTTTTTTTCATGCTTTTCGCTACTCAGCGCGCACGGCAGAAATCGCACCTAACATCCTTACCAGCATCGGTATTTTCGGTACGTTCCTCGGCGTTGCCTTGGGCTTATGGGAGTTTGATACCGGTGATATTCAAGGCAGTGTCCCTAAGCTTATGGACGGCCTCAAAACAGCATTCTGGTCATCTATTGCCGGCTTATTTACTGCGCTAACGTTAAAAATCCGCGCAGCAGTTGCGCAAACTGGCCGCCGCGAAGCAAAACAAACTCGCGCTGCCAGCATCGACGACCTCGATAGCTCGTTGCGCATACTGGCTGAGCAAGTGCGTACTCAAGGCGACGATACCTTTAGCCAACGCTTGCAAGTGAATCATCAACAAATGGTCGGTAAGCTAGATCAGGTGGTCGACACCTTAGAGAGCTATCAAGAACGCATGGCCGAGGCCAATGCCAAAGCGCTGGTCGGTGCGATTAAGATGGTGATGAATGAATTCAATACAAAAATTAATGAGCAATACGGTGAAAACTTCAAACAGCTCAACGAATCGGTTATCGCCATGCTGGAATGGCAGCAACAGTACAAAGCGCAGTTGAATGACCTGATCTCAGAGCAAGAACGAACCTCGATGTCAATGAAAGAGGCGAGCAAGGCCTTTGAGTATATGGTCGATAACGCCAACGCGTTTAATGGCATTTCTGAATCGCTGCAAGATCTACTAACGGGTCTTGAAACTCAGCGGCTCAATCTGCATTCTCAGCTTGGCAGCCTAGCCGACATGGTTAATCACGCGGCAGAAGGCTTGCCGAAGCTCGAAGAGCGTATTTCGATACTCACCAAAGGCATTGCCGATACCGTGCAATCGCAGCAACGTTGGGCCATCGAAGAACTAGGCAAAATGCAGCAGACGATCAGCCAGCAACTACAAGATCAACTTGCTGATAGCGGCGCACTACTTAAAGACCAACAGCACGCTAGCCAACAGCATATGCAGCGTTTGGGCGAGCGCCTAGAGCGGCAGGTGACTCAGCTAGATACCAGCATGGAAGAAGAGTTGAACAAGGCCCTGAGAGCGTTCGGTTTACAGTTGACGGCATTATCAGAAAAGTTTGTTAGTGATTACTCACCACTAACCGACAAGCTACGTTCACTGGTTCACATGGTGCAAAGTGTCGATGAATGAACAAGAATTTGAATCAATAAAAGAAGATGAAGGCCACTGGGTAGCCGTCTCCGATTTAATGGCTGGGTTAATGATGGTCTTCATGTTGGTCTCGGTGGTTTTTATGATTAACGTTGAAACCGAGCGCGATAAAATCCGTGATGTTGCGATTTTATACGATCAACTTCGCACCCAATTGTATCGAGATTTAAACAACGAATTTGCCACTGACATGCCTCGCTGGGGAGCGGAATTAGACGAAGATCTATCTTTTCGCTTTAATAATACTGACGTGCTATTTGACCGTGGTGAAGCCGATATCAAGCCTGAATTTCAAGCGATTCTTAACGATTTCTTTCCACGTTACGTGCGCATTATTACTCAAGAGCCATACCGCGACGATATTCTCGAAGTGCGCATAGAAGGGCATACCTCGACGAGTTGGTATGGCGCCAAAGACGAAGATGAAGCCTATATCCGCAATATGGATTTGTCGCAAAAACGTACCCGCTCAACTCTTGAATACGTGTTGGAATTACCCGCAGTTAAAGACAGCAAGAATTGGCTTAAAAACTACCTAACCGCTAACGGCTTGTCCTCGGCGAAAGTAATACGCGATGCCGCGGGTGTTGAAGATGGTGAGCGTTCTCGGCGAGTTGAATTTCGCGTGCGAACGGACGCCGAAGGCCGCATCGCCACGATTTTGGATCGTGTACAGCCATGAAGCTTTTCAACTTCAGTGAAGACAACAAATTTAATCACTTAAAGAAAATGATGGGTGCAGCTGAGTCGGGTGATTTTACCGACTTTGATCCCGAACATCAGTTGACTTATGGTGAGCGCGAAATACTGAAAAATGAAGGTATGAAAGTATCCGGACAAAAATTACGCATACTGCGAGATAAAACCTTAGCTCTAAAGAATTCTCGCGTTTGGGTTAAGCATGATAATGATATTCATATTGCCGGATGTCCAATTGTTCAAAACTTAAGGCACCAACCGCATTCGCTAGAATTAAGTACAGCACAGCCCACCAAACAGCAGCATATATGCATTGAATGTCTCACCGAGTTGCAATATTTAGGTATCGACTCACGTCGTAGTCGTCGCTTAGCAGATCAGGTCGATGAGTTATTTTCAATGGCCCAGTTTCAACAAGACTACCCAGTACATCCTATTTAATGCAGCGTTTTATTAATGATTAAAGTGCCGTATGTTTCTTCAATGTTTTCTCTAACACTGTATCCAGAGGAATACCCGAAGAATTAAGCACGCCTGCTAACTCCTGATACCAACCGATCAGCATTAATAGCTCGAACGACAGAGCCAAGCTACGCGTAAAATAGCCAATTTGGTATCACGACGATCAAGTTCACCAAACGGCATGAGTTTTGAGGCAAAACCCAACATGCCCCTCAATAAGCGCATGTTGTGCATCATCAACAACCAAAGGTTGGCTGCTTTTAATTTTCCAAAGCGTTCGATTGCCTACAGAAAAGCGCGCTGTAGCAGACTGGCATTACCAGCGCTGACAGGCACAATACGCAAGGTATTTGGCGTTTTCCAACCATTAGAGGGCGTCAATAGTTTCTCTTCTTTGCGCATTCTAATTATCCTTAAATCGGAAAATGTTGCTTTAGCCAGGCCAATTGTACTGTTACGGTTTTTTCAAACCATTCACCCACATAAATATCAAAGTGACCCGTATCAAATTTCACTAGCTGTCCTTGCGGTAATTTGCCAGCATATTTTATTGTCTGTTTTACGGGAGCTACAGTGTCTTTTAAACAAGCAATGATCAGTGCAGGGCAGGTCACATTGGCGGCAATTTTTCCCGGGAAATAACGAATAATATCGTAAGCAAAACGTGCGGCAACGTATTCTGGGATCTTATGGTTTCGTGGCTTGATTGCCTCATAACCACTTAACGCATCATGTGCGCACATCAGGGCCGCTGAACCGGGTTTACCTGCTAGGTCGACCATGATCGGAGTCTTTTTAAATGGGCTAGTAATAAGATCAAAAAAGCCGAGCGTTGATACCTTGATTGAGCTAATTGGATTTAAAGCTAAGGTTGAGGCTAGACCATTCGTAAACGGGCATTGCGACATAGAACCGGCAATGCCCGGCACATTAGCAGCAGTGGCTAGCACATGGCCGCCACTGAATGAGCTACCCCAAACAATCACCTTGGTGGTATCAATTCGTTTTTCTTGCTGTGCAAAGCGCACGGCATTTGCCCAGTCTTCTAATTGCTTTTTAACGCTTAGCAATTGACGTGGCTCACCTGTGCTATCACCAAAAAAACGATAATCAAATACCAAACAGGCGTAGCCTTGTTCGCAATATTTTTCCGCAAAGACATCTAGGCGCATGGTACGCACAGCGCCTAAACCATGTGCCATCACAATGACGGGGGCCGGCTTAGTTGAGTCGGGTAGATACAGCCAAGCTGCTAGTTGCTCACTTTCGGACGGGATGGTGATGTCTAAACGCTTCATAAAAACTCCAATTAAAAGTGGCGCATCACCTGAAGTAACGCCTTATTTAAATCAAAAGCAAGAACCGCCTGATGGCGTAATAAATTTATAGCTCCTAGTGCGCTGGGAAGCCGAAGGTTGATCGATTATTCACTCACGATATAGGTTCCAAGTATTGGTTATAATGCATTCGGCACCATCCAAGCATACGTATCGGGCGCAATGGTATACAGCCCCTTACGAAAAAGCGGGGCCTCACCAAAGCGCGTTAGCGTATTGGAAGGGCCAGACATCCAAACTGGATGGTCGTTCATAGCCATTCTCGATTGGCTGGAACATGTGTTCCAAGGCATACTAGCAACTCGGAACATTTGTTCCAAGTATTTTCATGAAATAGCTAAGGTCGATAATGACACAACCTACTCGGCGACAAATCCCCCACCCTAGCCAACGGCAAATAGCTAATAGAGAAGCTCTACTCAACGCAGCCGAAGCTCTGTTTGCTTCATACGGCTATCATGCCGTGCCAGTGCGCGATATTACGGGTTTAGCTAAGGTTAGAGTGGCCGAAGTGAACGACTTGTTTGGTGGTAAAGAAGCCTTGTTTTATGAGGTTATCAAGCGTCGAGCTCCCATTATCAATATCATGCGCCAAGATAATCTGAACGCCATTCGGCCAAATGCCAGCACGGACGAACGGTTATCGGCGTGGATTCAGGCTTTTCTCGATCCATTGCATGAGAAAAGCCAGGAAGGGGATGGATGGCGAAATTACTTGCGCTTAGTGGCGCAATTGATCAGCTCGCGGTCGCCGATTTTGGTCAGTATTGCTGAATTTTATAATCCAATAGCGATTCAATTTGTTGGCGAACTGCTTAAGCTCTATCCAACCTTGCCGCAGGCAACGGCATTGCGTGTGCATCAATTTATGGTTGCGACTTGTTTCAGCGTGTTTGCTGACAATTATCGAGTAAATACCCTAAGCCAAGGGCAGGTTACGAGTTCGGATTTCAGCCTACCCTATAATCAAGCGCTTAAATTTATTAATGCTGGAGCTAGGGCGATTATTGCGGAGGTGTGATTTAGAAAGGCTGGCAATTAAATCTAACAATGGCCTCCCCACAGGGACTCGAACCCCGATCGTCCGCTTAGGAGGCGGATGCTCTATCCTGTTGAGCTATAAGGAGACTGCGGCGCATTCTACCGAACTGAAGAGGGACTGTCAGCTTTACAGTTCCTCTGTCGGTTGCTGCAGTTTGATTTGGCGCTCTTCCCACTGAAATTCGGTTATTAAACGATCAAGGTAGCGTTGTGCTGCGGGGGAGAGCATGGTGAATGCAAAGCCACACTGGGTGTTGGCTTCTTCGTTAACATCGATGTGACGGGCTTCTAGGCTGCAATCCATGGTGTTTTCGCGGTTGAAACGTGCCCTTGCAACTGGAAACTGCTTTTGTTCTTCCAAGCGAGTTTTGCAGTCGCCTTCAAATTGCACCTTAAAACCACTGGACGATAAATCTAATAGGCGTCCAATGAGATCGCCTTGTTCATCATTCATTTTTACTTTAATCAAAATTTGATGAGCAGGTGGCACTATTACGCGGTAAGCAGTACGGCGCTGCAAATACAGCACCTCTAATGGAAACTCTGCGCGGTATTGTTCGTTTTCAGGCTTGTATTTTAATCGCCCCGACATTCTAAATTCGATGCGAACACCTTGGGTATCGCACTCAATGACAAAGCGTTTACCTTCACGAATCAGATCATTGCCATGCTCGGGAATAATCTTATCCATGAAAAAGCTGCGAGTTTTAAAAATGGTATCCGTGATCGCCGAATGAAAAACTTCGCTACTATCATCGATTTTTACAGATACAGGTGCCTCCAGCAGCACGATTTTACGCAATGCACCGTATACGTCTTCAGCTTCTGTTAATACGTATTCTTGGTTTGTTTCCTCAGGCATGCGTTCCGTTCCCAGCATGGTCGATCAGGCTTGAATACAGCTATTACCTAGCGCAAGTCCGCTAGCTTTACCTTCATTGTTATATAAGTGTGGATCATTATACCGACCATGCAAGATTTTCAGTTGTTGCTGAGTGCGATATCTCAGTGAAAGTACCACTTCACTGAGGCGTACCGATAAATCTTGGTTCTGCTCATACTGTTTAATGAGTTGTTGCCACAGAGAGGGTATATCACCGTGAGCGGCAAGGTCATGCCGCTGAAGGCACTGATTGTTGTGCGGTAGATCTTGGTCCGTTAGCCACTGTAAGCGCTGTTGCGCTTGTTGCTGCAGACCAGTCAGTAGTGTTTTTTTCTCAGAGGTAAGACGTTGCAAAACGTCCATATCTTTTGCTGACAGGGCGCTGAGTTCACGCTGTAGTACCGAATGCAGGGTGCAGGTGGTCTTGAGCTCGGTGTTCAATAACTCGGCAAAAAATTCAGTATCCGATTGCATGGCCTCAGCCTTTTCAGTTTAAACGCTCCTCAAAATCAAGCATTTTTCCTGCCAGCTTTTCATAATCGATTTTGTAGTCGCCGTTTTGAATAGCGGAACGAATGCGTTCGACGGTTGCATCATCTACATCAGGCATGTCACGAATCTCAGCTTCTATCTGCTGGATGCTCTTGCTACTGGCACTCAGTTTCACCTGATCAGTGAAGCCAGCGCTTTCCTTAGCTTTGGTATCCGGGTTAGTCGTCGGTGTTTTCACAGGCTCGGTACTACGGGCTTTAGCACCGCTGTCGAGTCCGTTGGTAAATTTATTGATATTCATAGCTATGTCTCCGAGCCAATTGTTCATCTTACACCCCTGCATTGTGGTTATCGGCAGCCCATTATCGAACTTTAATATTTTTTTGAAAAATTAATCGATCTGTACTAAATCAGCCCCTAGTACCTCGGCTGACAGTATCTTCTGCGATCGATCATTGCGTACGCGAATGTGTTCACCCAGATGGCCGTCCGTTAGCGCAGTGCCGGCCATTTCTATGCGAATACCAGGGCGCTTCAAGCGAATAGTCACAGGTTGGCCGCGAGCAATGATATCCGCAGCTTCAATCATATCGGGGCTAATCACAGTACCCGTACGCAAACTGCGCTTGGCTTCAGAGCCAACAACATCCGCAAGCGTCAAATAAAAGCCTTTACCTAGCTCGCCGGTGTCGTAGCGAATCATCGAAACATGTTCAGGCTGAATGATTTCACCATTCTTAATCGGGTTTTGTAGCACCGCAACGTCGCGGTAAATATGTAATTGCAGCGCCAAGTTTTGCACCCAATACGGGTCAGCGCAGCGCAGCTCAATACCATTGCGACCCGGTTGCAGCGGGCGTATTAGGTCAATCATGGGTTCGCCAGTGCACTTGGGTAGGTCGTATTGTGGACTGAAGTTAGGGTACGACACCTCCGCATCCTGCTCGTCGGTTGTCAGGCTTCGCCATTGCGCCAATATGCGGGTGCTCAAGGCATCACGCCAAGAGGTGTCATCCGCTGCCGTTTCTGCCAATGGCGCGCCCACCGTTAGTCCTGATAGGAAAATTCCTATAAATATCCGGTGCAATTTCCGGTTCTCTACTATGCTCAAGATGTTACTGAATAAAGATGTCATAAATCTGGCGCTTTGCTGAATCTAATTAACTCTTCAGCAAAGGTCGTGCCGGATTACAAACCGGAGATGCGTACATGGCAGGTGTCTTAGAATCCGTCAATCAGCGAACCAAACTAGTCGGTGAAAACCGACTAGAGTTGCTGTTGTTCCGGGTCAGTGGACGTCAGATCTACGGGATCAACGTTTTCAAGGTTAAGGAAGTATTGCAATGCCCCAAACTCACGGTACTGCCAGGCAGTAATCCGGTAGTGCGAGGCGTGGCGCATATTCGTTCTGGAACCATACCCATTATGGATATGAGTTTGGCGACGGGTAATGCGCCCCTGCAAGACATCCGAAACGCCTTTGTGATCATTACGGAATACAACGGTAAAACCCAAGGCTTTTTGGTGGCTGGCGTAGAACGCATCATCAATATGAATTGGGAATCCATTCATCCACCACCAAAGGGTACCGGTCGAGAACATTACCTGACTGCTGTTACCGAGGTGGATAAAGTGCTGGTCGAAATCATCGACGTGGAGAAAATCCTCGCTGAAGTATCGCCGGTCAATGAAACCATTCGTGAAGGCCTCATTGATGATGGTGTGAAGTCGCGTGCGAGCACTCGAAAAGTACTGATTGTCGACGATTCCAAAATCGCTCGTAAGCAGGTAAGCCGATGTCTCGAAAATATTGGTGTTGAAGTGGTCGCCCTCAACGATGGCCGCCAAGCGTGGGAACATGTGCAAGCGATTGCCGACAACGGCGAACGTTTGCAAGACCATTACATGATGATGATCTCGGACATTGAGATGCCAGAAATGGATGGTTATACCCTCACAACACGTATTCGCAGCGATAGTCGTATGGCCGGGTTTCATATTGTACTGCACTCGTCATTGAGTGGCGTATTCAATAAAGCCATGGTTGAGAAAGTTGGAGCCGACGACTTTATTGCGAAGTTCGATCCCGACATCTTGGCTGAACAAGTCGTACGTCAGGTAAATGCTGGTTCCCAGTGAGTAACAGAAATCTCTGGAGCATTTCCAATGAGCGGTGATGAATATCGCCGCTTCCAACAGATGTTGGAAGCGGCGAGTGGAATATTACTTGGCGACGGCAAGGAATACCTTGTTACCAGTCGCTTGCGTAAGCTAATTGCTGATCGGGATTTTTCTGGCCTTGATGCCCTTATCGCGGCAAGTC
>NZ_JAWUWR010000082.1:0-30289 GCF_034111725.1 Thalassolituus sp.
TTCCTGATAATCAATTCCGCTCGCGTGATCCAAAGTTCTTAGATCAAAAGGAAAAGTACGGAAAGCGTCATCAAGAAAAACCAAAGAGCGAACGTCGCAACGTAATCCCCGCAACAGAGTTTAAGTTCGATCCAACGGCAATGACCTGCCATTGCCCAGCCGGAGAGAAGCTCAGTTTTCGTGGTGAGCGTTTGAGTGAAAGCGGGCAATCCAAAGCCTTCTTTGAAGGTCGATTATTGCAATGCAGAAACTGCGACTTAAAACATGAATGCATGGAAAACCCCGAAGCCGCGAACCATCGCAAAGGCGCAGGACGGCAAGTCTCCTTCACCATCAACGACAAACGCAAACCCACGTATACAGATTGGATGACCAATTTGTCGGGAACAAATTGGTACGTCAGCCCTGAAAGGGCGAGCATTAGGGATGATGCGAGTAACCCAGAGTGGACAGTGAGCATGGCAAACATATTTATAGTCACCGAATGTCGACAGTAGAGCCAGTCTTTGCCAATATAGGAACCAATAAGGGCCTGAAACGGTTTGGCTTGCGAGGCAAAGCGAAAGTTCAAGGCCAATGGCAGTTGTACTGCATGATTCACAACATAGAAAAGATCATGCGGTACGGTGAACTGGCAAGATAAAGCGGGTATTTGGGCGTGATAGCGGCTCGTAGCCGAGTAATTATCTAAAAAGTTAAAATATCACTTAGATAATCAAAAGTAGATTCAATTTTTATTAATTATGGAATTGGATCATTAACAAAGGAAGTAGCTTGAAGAAATGGCTTTTAAATAGGTTTTTCTACAGGCTCGTTAGTGAATATCACAAGGAGGAAGCATGTTAGCAACACATGAAGATGCCGAAAGGCGATATGAATCATTCAGGGAAATGGTGAGAGACGCCATACAGAAAGAGCTGCCCTACACAGATAGAAATAACATTCGTCTCGGTAGTATTTGCCAAAACGCTCTAATGCAGGCAAAGCTTTGGAGTGAAGATCCTAGAAGACTAGTTGATTGGCCTTGGGATGGTGGCTATCGGGACTATTCATATAGAAACCCTAAGCGCTTTGAGCTTGCAACTTGGTATGGAAATACCCTGGCAGGTTTAAGTTTGGGCAGACCAAGCTACGCAGGCACACGACTACGCCTTGAATTTATCGAATCTAGGCCTTCTTCGAGCCCTCTTAAAGGGCGGATTGTTCCTATAACTATTTCTGTTGCTGAGTTGTATGCGAGTGTTATTGGCGCTGAAGAGTTGCGCATAATTAACCCAGTTGATGAAAGATTGATCGAATACTACTCGTCATTTGGATATACATACAGAAAAGCGGCTGGAGAGAAGAGCCAAAAGCACTATCTTGTGAAGGCCATTTCATGAAAAGTAATAAACGAAAAAAACCGTTAACTCCTGAAGAAATTAGAAAGAAAGCTAAAAGAATTCTTCAGGATAATCCAATATATATAAACGATGAACCATCGGTAGTTGGTTCGCCAGAGTCGCTAACTGAAGAAGTTGAGGATGATGATGGATCAACAAAAAATCAAGACTGATAAAGAAGCCAAGTCGGAAGAAGAGGCAAAAAAGAAGATCGCCGAGAAATTACATTCTTTGCCAATCAGGTCAAGGCCGCAGGGGCCGTTGCAGCGATAACAAACCGCTGAAATTCGTTTCGGCCACAAAAAGCGTGGCCTCACTGGGACTCGCTTCGCTCGCCTTCTAGCGGACGTTAGGCTTATGACTCCCTAAGGTTCAAGCTGTGAGAAAATCAGATAGACTTTTTCAATTGACAAATTTGTTGCGGGTGCATCAGCCTATTACTGCAAAAAGGTTGGCTGAAAAGCTGTCCGTTTCTGAACGAACCATTTATCGGTATATAGATGATTTGTCTCTATCTGGAATACCCGTTTACGGTGAAGCGGGTCTTGGGTATAAATTGTCAGATGGATATGAACTTCCACCGTTGCAGCTATCGCCAAATGAACTAGAAGCCCTAGTTTCCGGCGTAAATTTTATTGCTGCGTTAACAGGAAAAAAGTTAGCTGATTCCGCACGTTCATTGCTTTCGAAGATAGAAGCTGTATTACCCAACGGTGTAACTGCAGTCAGTCATGAAGAAAGAGCAATTAAAATTCCTAGCTCGCGTCGCGGAACAGTTGAATATGAAATATGGGATAAGGTGCACTCAGCGATCGAATCTGAGAGCTGGATCGATATAGCCTATGGAGCTGAATCAGGGAATATCACTCAGCGAGTGGTATTCCCGTTAGGGCTGTTTTATTGGGGTGGAAAATGGACAATTGGTTGTTGGTGCAGCTTGCGAAGTTGTTACAGGGATTTCAGGATAGATCGCATAACTGAATTGATGATTTCGAAGAATAACGGAGAGTTACCTCTTTATGTGTCTCTAGAGAATTACATCGCTATGCAAGAAAAAGTGAAAGTTTACTGACACAACGTTGTCAGTAGTTAGGAAATAATATGTAGCCTCCAACAACTAGCAAGAGGTTACAAATATGATATTAAATGGAAATATCGAAAATATTGGTGGTATGGAGTTTGCCGTTTTCAAACTTAAAGACGGTGTGTCAGAAAATAAATTGATTGAGTTATCTAATAAGGTTGAGTCTGATTTTCTCAAGCAGCAAGACGAGCTAATACTTCATTTTCTGGTTCGGGGTCAAAATGGCACTTATGCCGATGTAGCTATCGCCACCACACAACAGAAAGCTGAAGAATATTGCCAACAGTGGTTAACTGATACAGTTGCACTAGAGTATCTTGATCTTATAGAACATGAATCCGTTGATATGACATTTTGGGCAAGGATTAACTAAAAAGCCTAACAAATGCGTCCACGGGATGTCAAAAATCTGCGCTTTTCGCCACCCGTGACGCAGGCGTTAAATTCATTGAGAGTCGAGTATGAGTGAGCACGTTTACTATGAGCGATCCTTGGCTGTAGATGTATATCCTCATCTCAAGATGGCTATAGATCTGATTGATAGTTCGTTGCCAAAGGTGGCGGTGGACGTTGGCTGTGGTGCTGGGCGTGACGCATTTTACTTGGCTGAGAATGGTTTTACGGTACACGCGTATGATAAAAGTGATGCGGCCATTGCCCGCTTGAAGGAGGAGTGTCCTCTCCACCTTAATGAAATGCTTTTTCCTCAGGTGTGCAATTTCGATCGATTTGAGTATCCGCGATCATCTTTGGTAAGTGCTTGTTCCAGCCTGTTCTTTTGCCCTCCAGAGTTTTTTTCCGCCGCTTGGTTGAAAATCACTGAGTCAATTCTTCATGGGGGTGTTTTTTGTGGGCACTTTATGGGGCCGAATGACTCTTGGGCGAGAATGGCGCGCGAAGATCTTACAGTCCACACCCGCGCTGAATTGGAAGAGCTTTTCGAACATACTTTTAAGATTGTGGATGTATATGAGCATAATTCGGAAGGTATGACCTTGGTCGGCAAGAAAAAACACTGGCACACGTATTCAGTCGTTGCCCAGAAAATAATTTAACAATCGGTTGCGCAGCGACCGATTCTTCGCCGCTCTTCGGCTACAAACCGGCGCGTGAGCGCGGCGTTAGGCACTTATCAGCATGTTCAACACACTCAAAGCGCAAGCCAAGCAACTCAAACAGCACACTCTCACTGTTTATTTCGTAGCTCGTGATTCACGCACACCCATTTTCGTCAAGACTTTGGCGCTTCTCGTTGCAGCCTATGCGCTCAGTCCCATTGATCTGATCCCTGACTTTATTCCAATAATCGGATATCTGGATGATCTCATTCTGATTCCTCTAGGTTTGGCCTTAGTTGTACGACTTACGCCACATGAAGTAACGGAGTCCGCTCGCGCGCAAGCGAAACAAGCATCAACCAAGCCTGTCAGCTATCCTGCTGCGGCTTTTATTATTTTAGTGTGGCTTTTAGTTATGTGGCTCCTCGGGAAATGGGCGCTCGGTTTAGTACGCGCCTAACAAGCTGCTCAAATTCGTTCCGGCCACAAAAAGCGTGGCCTCCACCGGACTCGCTAACGCCCGCCTTCTAGCGGGACGTTATATGTCATCGGAGGCTCCCGTACTTTTAATTAGACCGTCAAGATAAGAAGAGGCCTGCTCTAATTTTTGGCCAGATTCAATCTGGCTGAGGTTTTTTGGGGATTTAATCGCAGTAATTTGGGAAGCTATCCAAGTTTAGCGATTTAGAGGCGAGGCTAAACCTCAGAATTATTTCAAATTAGGATGAGGTGTGTTGAATTAGAGTTTGAAGTTAAGAAAGCCTGAGTTTATAGGCTTGAATTCAGATTCGAAATTCTTGGTAATATAGAGCTAGTGCTCGGTATCAATAACGTATCGGCACTGCTCGCTTCGCTCCCTGAGTACCTCCTACATATATGACGTAGATGATGGTTTTTTATCGCGAAAAAGTTTCGCTCCTACAGATACGACGTCGGTGCTCTACCTTTATTTTTAACGACGAATCATGTGTTTGATCAGCGGCACTTTGTATCGATATTGAATAATCAATACTGCACTAACGTGTACAACGACGGCTATCATTGCGGCATCGGCCGACCAAGCATGTAGGTTTTGCACCCAGTCTTCGCCCCAAAAAGCATCTAAGGTTTGCATCCATCCACTCACTGCAGTGATGAGCAGGGTAGATAGTAAAAATAACACCATGAGGCCGGCAATCGGGTTGTGGCGATTTTCAGTTAGGTGTTTTTTTTGTTCTTGGTTGAAGTTGTTAATGCTGTATTTAAGACGCTTAATCGTGGGAAAAAAGTCACTAAAGCGCGCATTTGATGGGCCAATAAACCCCCAAATCATACGAAACGTTAAAATGCAGAGGAGGGCATAGCCTGCCCACTCGTGCCAATCTTCACCTTCTTCTAATAGCCAATAATTAGCTAAAAATAGGCTCGCCATTAGCCAATGCCCTAGGCGAATAACGATATCCCAAGATTGATAGGGGCTTTGCATTTAGTCTTCTTTCTTTTTAATAATTTCACCGGTTTTGGTATCGAAATACACTTCAATTTTAACGAATTCTGTTTTGGCTTCGTTTAAACCCCAGCCGTAAATTTCGTAGCAGTCGCCAGATGTTTGAAATTTCTTAATCGCAAAGCCGTATTCGTTGACGATTTTTTTCTGCATGTCGAGTACGTGCAACCACTCATTTTTTGGGTGTTCTTTACATGCGGCTCCGGCATGTAGGGAGGCGCTGAAAAATAGAGCTGTTACAAAGAAGCTAGCAATCTTGAACATGGGATTACCTTTGGTGGGTCATTTTTGATTTGGTGGTATTTTACATAAACGATAATGATTATCAATAACCATATAAATTTTCGAAAGATTGGTGCGAATTTATGAGATGGATTCGATGGGTACGAGTTATTAATCTGCTCTCAGCAACAGTGATGGCCTAGGCACGTATTTAACCTAGGTACTGATCACAATCGAATCGCTTACCTTATGAGGACTTGAACATGACCAAAACAGTCGTAGTGTATTTTTCTGGATACGGGCACACAGAGCACGTAGCAAACTTTGTTATCGAAGGTGCGAACGCTGAGGCAATCAAAATCGATAGCAACGGCGATATCACCGATGCTGATTGGGAAACCTTGAACGCGGCTGATGCGATTATCTTTGGTGCGCCAACCTACATGGGTTCAGTGCCTTGGCAGTTTAAGAAGTTTGCCGATGCAACTTCTAAAGCGTGGTTTACCCGTGAGTGGCAAGACAAGGTGTTTGGTGGCTTTACCAACAGCGCGAGTTTAAACGGCGATAAGCAAGTCACTATGATTTACTTGCAGACTTTAGCGTCACAGCATGGCGGTATTTGGGTTAGCTTAGGTTTGCCACCGGCTAATAAGTTGGCTTCGACACGCAGCGATGTGAACAATCTGGGTGGTTCTGTTGGTGTGCTGGTGCAATCACCTTCGGATGCCGGTGCTGATGCTATTCCAGCCGGTGATCTAGAAACCGCACGTTTGTATGGCGAGCGTGTAGCGGCTATTGCAGGTCGGTTAAGTGCGTAACTTGGGGCAATTTTTCTAATTTCAATACAAAATTAGACGCAACTCACTGTTGCTGATATCCAACGCTATTGTTCACATTGATCGCTTGATGGCCGCCAGTGATGTTCCTATAGTTAACCCACATTTAGTTAGCCGATATTTTAAGCACGACGAGGTTTTCCCATGACTGTTACAACTCCAACACTATTTTCTAAGATTCAACTTGGCGACCTTGAGCTACCTAATCGGATGCTCATGGCTCCTCTTACTCGTTGTCGTGCAGAAGGTCATCAACCGAATGATTTAATGGCTGAGTACTATTCACAGCGCGCCAGTGCCGGTTTATTAATCACTGAATGTACTATGGTTATGCCAGGTACATCAGCGTTTGGTAGCGATCCAGGTGTTTATTCGCAAGAGCAAGTCGAAGGCTGGAAGAAAACCACCGATGCTGTGCATGCCAAAGGTGGTCGAATTTTTATGCAAATTTGGCATGCCGGTCGTGCAGCACATCCATTGCTGAATAATGGCCAAGAAGCCGTTGCACCAAGCGCGATTGCAATCGATGGCGAAACGCATACACCAGAGGGTAAGCAGGCCTACACGGTTCCTCGTGCGCTTACCGAAAGTGAAATTGCTGAACTCGTTGCCGCTTTTAAACAAGGTGCGGCAAATGCCAAAGCGGCTGGCTTTGATGGTATCGAAGTCCATGCGGCAAACGGTTACATCATCGACCAATTCTTGCGCGATGGTAGTAACAAGCGCACGGATAAATACGGTGGTTCTATGGAGAATCGTGCGCGTTTATTGATGGAAGTTCTTGCGGCGGTAACAGACGTATTCGGTCCAGGACGTGTTGGAGTACGTTTATCACCGCTAAATAGCTTCAACGATATGAAAGATAGCGATCCAGTCGCTCTAATTAGTTACTTGGCTGAGCAATTAAATACCTTCGATTTAGCTTACGTGCATTTAATGCGCGCAGATTTCTTCGGTGTGCAGCAGGCGGATGTTATTACGCCAGCGCGTGGCGGCTACAAAGGCAATTTAGTATTAAATATGGGCTACGGTGCCGAAGAAGCGGAACAAGCAATTACTTCTGGCGATTTCGATGCCGTCGCGTTTGGAACTGGCTTCCTTGCGAACCCAGATTTACCAGCGCGTATCAAAGCGGGTGCTGAGCTAAATACGCCTGACGAAGCGACCTTCTATTCGCCAGGTGCAAAAGGCTATACCGATTATCCAGCTCTTTAAAACGCTTTAAATAGATGTGTTAATACGACTGAAGCCTCCGTAAGGAGGCTTTTTCGTTGAATACCATATCAGTGTATTCAATAGACTAAGCGCGAGATTAAATAATGAATCAAATTCATCCAAAGAAATTATTGAACAGCAAGTGGACCGCGGTAGCGCCGCAGAATAAAGAAAAACACTTTCTGATCACTAAGATCAAATTTGATGAAGAGGGCGAGGTTATTCACTGCGAACTTGAAGCGGTAATGACTAAGCGGAGTGAATTAATCGATTGGAATATGCTTAAAAATAGCGACAATTGGCTGTTAGGTTGGAAGTGAAATTTCAATTACTTTTTAATTTATTCCTGCAACCATTGCACTACACCCAGACCGGCGCGTTTGCCGGTTGCAAAACAAGCGGTCAGTAAGTAGCCACCGGTAGGCGCTTCCCAGTCCAGCATTTCTCCGGCAACAAAAACCCCAGGCAATTGCTCTAGCATAAGATTGCTATTGGTTGAATCGAAGCAAACGCCGCCAGCACTGCTGATGGCTTCGTCGATAGGGCGCGTCTGCTGTGGGCGCATTGGCATGGATTTAATAGCGTTAGCAACATCCGTGGAATTGTTATTGTCGAGGGTGGGGCAACATTCTTTTAATAGTGCATTGGTGAGGGCTGGCAAATTTAATTTTTTACGCAACACGTTAGAAAAACTCATGCCTTTGCGCGGCTGGTCGAGTTTTTTGATGATTTGCTCTACCGTCATATTCGGCAACCAGTCGAGGAAAAACTCGGCTGTTTTTTCGCCATTGGTATCAATAAGATCGCGCAGCGGGGCGCTAATGGCGTAAATCAAACTGCCTTCAATGCCGTATTCGCTGAGGACAAATTCCCCTTTTTTATATTCGCTATTGCCATCTTTATCGGTAATTGAAACCGCGATATTTTTAAGAGGCGTACCGGCGAAACGTTCGCGAATAAAATCACTCCACGGTATCTCAAAGCCACAATTGGTGGGTTTAAGCGGGGCAATATCAACCTGCATTTGCGCAAGCGGCTCACACCAGCGACCATCCGATCCGAGCTTCGCCCAGCTGGCACCGCCTAAGGCTAAAACGACAGCATCGAACTGATGAGTTACTTCGCCATCGGGCGTGGTAAATACCCAGCCATCTTTAGGGGTGTTGTTGTTCCAGCCGGTCCAGCGATGACGCGGGTGAAAGGTAACCCCTGAACTGCGTAAACGGTGCAACCAAGCACGCAGTAACGGCGCAGCTTTCATATCGGTGGGGAATACGCGTTGCGAGGTGCCAACAAAGGTATCTACCCCAAGAGCATGAATCCATGCGCGTAATTCGAGTGGAGGAAGATCATCTAATATCGGCTTGAGTTGACTTTGCGCGCCGCTATAGCGGGTAACTAAAGTGTCGTAGTCTTCGGCATGGGTGATGTTCATACCGCCAATGCCTGCCAATAAGAATTTGCGCGCAACACTGGGCATGGCATCAAACACGTCGACCGCTAATCCAGCGTTGGCAATATGCTCCGCTGCCATTAGGCCTGCAGGGCCAGCACCGATGACGGCAATGCGTTGGGCTGATGCTGGAGAGGCCATAAAACAGTGTCCTAGGAATATTAGGCGCGCAGTTTACCCTATTTACCGACGCCGCAAAAATGTTGCGTTGGCACGATCTAGAGGGGTTGAGGCGATAACCGGATTACTTTAGCTCGGCCCAAGAGGTAAGCCGAGTGTTAACCACAGCACCATTAAACCAGACCAAAAAATCAAGAAGCCAACACTGTAGGGCAGCATCATCGACATAATCGTGCCAATCCCAGCTGTCGGCTGATAGCGTTGTACATAGGCCACCACAACGCCGAAATAGGGCATTAATGGCGTAATAATATTGGTGCTGCTGTCGCCAACACGGAAGGCCATTTGCGTTGCTTCGGGAGATATTCCAGCCAGTAGCAGCATAGGTACAAAAATAGGCGCGAGCAGCGCCCATTTGGCGCTAGCGCTGCCGATTAATAAGTTAATGCTAGCGGCCATCACAACGAAACCCGCGAGCAATAAGGTTGGAGATAGATCCCAGCTCTGTAGTAGCTGTGCACCCTGAATGGCCGACACTGCGCCCAGATTACTCCAAGCAAAATAACTGACAAATTGTGCGGCAAAGAACATTAATACTAAGTAGCTTGCCATGCTGGCCATGGCCGATTCCATTGCCGTTATTGCTTCACCGTTGCTGTGCCAACGGCCAGATACTCGGGCGAAAACAACGCCTGCCAGTAACGCGTAAACGGCAATAATGACCACAATGCCTTGAATAAAGGGGGAACGTAAAATGCTGCCAGTTTCAGGATTACGCAGTAGACCATCTGCCGGTACAAGCCCCCACAACAATAATGCCGTCACGATAATCGTCAGTAAGCCTACGGCGCGTAAACCGCGTTTATCGAGTTGCGTTAAAGTATGATTTTTATCCTCGCCATTATTAACGTCAACGAGCGTATTCATAGGGCTTGATTCGAGTAAGCGCGGTTCAATCCAGCGTTGGGTAATCCAAGTGCCGACAAAGGTCACAAGAAATGTCGATGCCACCATAAAGTAATAATTAGCGGTGGCACTAACTTGATAGTTTTGCGCCACCAGATGAGCAGCTTCGGTTGATAACCCCGCGAGCATGGCGTCGACAGGGCCAATTAATAAGTTAGCACTATAGCCACCGGATACTCCGGCAAACGCAGCCGCAATTCCGGCTAACGGATGGCGCCCCGCACTTTGGAAAATAATGGCGGCGAGCGGTATTAATACAACATAGCCAGCGTCGGCTGCGATGCTCGACATCACACCGGTAAATACCACCATGGCGGTTAATAGCGTGCTAGGTGCTTTACGTACGCTGGCTCGCAAGGCGACATCAAATAATCCGCTCTTTTCCGCGACGCCAATGCCGAGCATGGCCACTAAAACCGTACCCACTGGTGCAAAATGAGTGAAGTTAGTGACCGTATTGGCCAAAATTTTATGCAAACCATCGACGCTGAGGAGATTGACCGCAGAAATTGTTTCGCCGCTAATTGGATGCAAGGCTTGCAGCTGAAATCCTGCCGCAATTGCGGACAACACCAGAATAAAAGCCGATAAATAAACAAATAACAGAGTCGGATGCGGGAGTCGATTACCGAGTAATTCAACCTTGTTTAGCGCACGTTGAACTAAAGAGGTTCGGTTTGCGGATAACGACATGGAGGAGCCTGCCTAAGCGTTATAAAGTAGTCCTGAGTCTACCCACCGCTAGGTGTTTTAGCCAACCTTGATCGAAGTGATAATGGCAGTAATGTTTGCTTGAAACAGGGGAGAGCCGCCTCGAGGGGGAGGCGGCAAGCGGTTTATTGGTTAAGCCATGCCTGCGTTTGATCGCCGGCTAAGCGAACTAAGTCTCCTTGCGCCAGTACTATATCGATTAAGTGCAATCCCCAGCCTTTAACTACGATCAATTCGCCTTGATAATCGTCTGCGCGTGGATCGGCTGCATCAACATCTAAGCTTACTTCTAGGTAATGTGCGCCTAGCTCGTTAGTGACACATTCCCCTGAAAACTGCCCTGGTACGTTGTAATAAGGTGCTTTACCTTTGGCGTACTGATTTTTAAACCAATTTTTATAAGGGCCACCCGACCCGCGAAATTCTAATAGAGCTTTAAATCCATACGGCTGATTGAAGGGAATATAAGCATCTAATTCTGTAATACCACCAGACAGTGCAGCAGGATGGGTACATAGGGCTTCGAAGCCGTCTTTAGCGGTTATACCAAATTTAGGCTCAGCGAGTTCTGGGTCGTCTTTGCGGAAGCTAGAGTAGGCAACAACACAGCCTGTCTGGCTTGGCGTACGGCAAGCCGGCGTAGAAGCGAACGTGCCGCCAACATCTAAACCTTGTGGTACTTCAATCGTGGTGCCTATAAGGTGAGCTGCAATCATTCGTGCGGCTAGCTCAGGGTTTAGTTCTATTTTTTCCGTGACTAGTCGGGCGAGTAATCGCGCTCCTTGAGAATGGCCGACTAGTAAAAATCCACGCCCTTGGTTTGCGCTTGCTAAATAATTTTCGAACGCCGCAAGTACGTCACCGTAGGCGACTTCATTGGCGGTATTGATGGTTTCTTCCGATACCAGATTGTCGCCAATCGCCCCCAAGCCCAAGTATGTAAGTGTTCTTTGGCGATAAATAGGGGCAAAGGTCCGGCAAACTTCACTGTAGCGGCCAAATTGCAGTGCTGTGGTGTCTTCTTCTTGAGCATCGACATTTAAGGTTGAATTCGGAGTTAGGTCTAGGCTTGCGGTGGGATAAACGTAGAAGCAATCGATCAAAGGCTCTGCACTAGGATTGGCGGCGGTAAGATCCGCTGAGCCATTGGCTTGAACCACGAGTGTATCAAGTGGCTGGCGACAGACATCCTTGCTAGCACTCAGGCTTGGATGGCACAGCCAATTATCTTTAGCGTCATAATCGACCGCATCAGCTGCGCAGACTAGAGAGCTAATGGAACTTAAAGGAAGGATTAGGCCAACACTATGTACTAACATTCGCAGTTTGGAAAAATTCATAATTCACTCTTATTTTTGTCTTTGAAACAGAGCAAAGTTATACGGCATAGAGTTTGAAAACGATAGGGCGGTTTCTTCACATTTCATTTATTTTAGCTATAAAAAAACCGGCAAAAGCCGGTTTTTCTGTGCGTTAAGCGTTATTAAAAACGAGTAACACCGGTCAAGACATAGGTGTCCATACCATTATCACGCGCATATTCTAAGCTCACGCTCACTGGCGGGACGATGAAGGCGCGGAAGCCTGCACCATAAATCGGATCGGCATCTTCTACACCCGTATCGGTGGCACGAATACCGAAGGCGATGTCACGTGTAAAGTAGTAGTCGGTTACCAGATTATAAGAACTGACGTCTTCGTTATCGGTCATCGAGACTTCAAAATTGATGAAGTCATTGCCTACCGAAGTAACGTATTTCAAGCCATAGGTCATGGCATCGGTGTCATAGCTATCACCGGTATCTAACCCTAGATAAACCAACAAACCGTGATACAGGGCGACACCGAAACGAGCGTTGATATCGTTATTCTCTTCCGTCATTTGGTAGTTGCCGGCAAAGAAGAAATCATTGACCCAAAACTCACCACCAAAGCCGCGCGTCTCAACTTGTGCTTTGTTGAACTGGGCATAATTGGCGTTGATGTTACTGTTGTGCCCTAGAAATGCGGCTTCAGCTAGAGGACGGTTCTTAGTCCGGACTCGCTCTAAGTTCATTTTTAGATCAATGCCAAACGAGTTCTCATCGTTGTTTTGATAATTGATCTTGGCAAGGGTAGCGCTGGCTTCAGAGCGATAGTCGCTAGCATAAGCTGAACCGTAGGCAGCCATTAGCGCAGTCATTGTTAGCGCGAGGGAAGTCTTCTTCATTGGTGTCGTCCCATTATTCTTATTAGGTATTAGTCCGGTGGCATTAACGCGCCATATGACCACGACTATATCGCAATTAACTGTGTGCTTGAAGTGCCTATCCGAGTTATGGCGCGTTGAATGATTCTGAGTGATAAATAAGCTTGCAATACTTACGGCAAGCAATGGCCCGAATTCAGGCCACGACACCAAAGAGTCGGCCAACGCCCGCTGTCAGTGCCATCGCCAGTGCACCCCAAAACGTAACGCGTATTGCACCTTTGGTCATTGCTGCGCCACCGGCTTTTGCAGCGGCAGCACCAAGCGAGGCCAAAAATACCAGCGACGCAATGGATACGACGGCGATTAACTGAGGCCCAGACACTAGCCATGCCAGCAACAAGGGCAGGGCTGCACCTATCGTGAATGTTGTCGCGGAAAATAACGCGGCTTGAACTGGGCGTGCAGCTGCCGCATCGGTTATGCCTATTTCATCACGGGTATGCGCCCCAAGCGCATCGTAAGCCATCAATTTTTCAGCGACTTGTTTGGCCAAGGCTTGTCCCAGCCCTCGTTTTTCATATATTAGCGCAAGCTCCTCTTGCTCGAAGGCGTAATTATTCTTCAGTGCGCGTTTTTCCATCGCTATATCAGCATTTTCGGTATCAGATTGAGAGCTAACAGAGACATATTCACCCGCTGCCATCGACATGGCCCCAGCTACCAATCCAGCCACCCCAGCTAGAAAAATACTGTCTTGGGTGGCGCTCGCGGCGGCCACACCAATAATCAGACTGGCGGTCGATACAATGCCATCATTCGCGCCTAATACCGCAGCACGCAACCAACCAACACGGTGGGAGCGGTGATGTTCCTTATGACTCATAATTTATCTCGGTAGCGTGCGCGTAATTCACAGCGCTGTTAGATTGTGCGCCTTATGGAAAAGTTTCTAAGTGATGTACTTGAATCTTAAATAAGGGGCAGGGTAATGAACTTAGTCTTTTTCAGTATCATCTAAATCGACAGGTAAAAATTGATCTCATGAATCTCAGTGAAGGGTGATCGAAAAGCTCGCATGCTCTTGAAGGCTTCGGCATCGTACATTTGCGCTGCGTAAGGTAGAAGTGTTGTGGGCAAAACATCGGGCGCGGCAATCCATTGAGCAATCCAATACCCGATAGGCGGATAAAATAAATCCGTCCCTGCCAGCACTAATCCGGTAATGGCTTGGGTAATCATCAGAATAAACAATACAAAAACACTCAAGCGTCCAAGTGGGTTATGGCCTAGATAGTATTCTGGTTTACCGGTAACAAACGCCGATGCATAATTACGCACTGATTGAACATATCCTTTACCTCTGGGTATAACCGCATTCCACCGTGCGTATTTGTTGCCAAAAAACATCCAAATAATTCGCCAAATAAGATTCACTGTAAAAACATAGCCAACCCATACGTGAATTTCTTTTAACAGTATTTTCCCTGCGGTCGACAATCCAAGGGCATCGTCATTCATAATGGCAAAACCCACCATGATCAGCATCAGTATGCTCAGAACGTTAATCCAATGAAACCAGCGGGTCCCCGCATCCCAAACCGAATAAGACGTGAGTTAATTCATTAAAATTATCCTTTATTCGGTTGCAAGTAATTTGTTAAAGATCATGCATGCCTAGTGAATTGAGTTCTGTACGTTAACGAACAGACTCACGTTGAATGCCGCACTACTCTTATGTATATATTTCGTCAAAGTGGCTATTCCATTCGTTTGGATTGGCACATGTTTCTGAAACGTTTTTAAATTTAAACCGTATTCAGGCTGTGTCGGGCAGTCACAGATCTAATTTATTTAATGAGATCATTTTATGACAGCTAAAATGCAAGCCGCCGTGGTCGAGACATTCGGTAAACCATTGGTGCTAAAAGAAGTTGATATTCCAACGCCCGGCCCCGGCCAAATATTGGTGAAAACCGAAGCTTGTGGGGTGTGTCATACCGATCTACACGCAGTGAATGGTGATTGGCCACTTAAACCGAATTTACCATTTATTCCGGGACATGAAGGCATTGGTATTGTGAAGGCAATCGGCGCTGGAGTAACAGCGGTAAAAGAGGGGGATCGTGTTGGTGTGCCTTGGCTGTATTCGGCTTGCGGACATTGCGAGTTCTGTCTCAGTGCCCATGAAACTGTGTGTGCCTCGGCGGAATTTGGCGGTTACACCCAAAACGGTGGTTTTGCTGAGTACATTCTTGCCGACCCTAAATACGTTGCACATATTCCGGCAAATTTATCCGCTCGCGATGCTGCACCGCTTATTTGTGCCGGTATTACCTCTTACAAAGGCATTAAAGAAACCCAAGCAAAACCGGGTGAGTGGGTCGTCATTTCGGGCATTGGTGGTCTTGGTCATTTAGGTGTTCAGTATGCTAAGGCGCTGGGCTTAAAAGTCTGTGCCGTTGATATTGACGACGGCAAGCTCGAACACGCTAAGCGTTTGGGTGCGGATGCCGTGGTTAATGCTAAGCAGGGGGATCCAGTCGCTGCGGTAGTCGAAATCACAAAGGGTGGTGCTCATGGAGTACTCATTACCGCGCCATCGTTGCCCGCGTTTAAACAGGGCGTTGGCATGACGCGTAAGTTTGGCACCTGTGTTTTAGTGGGTTTACCACCGGGCGAATTTCCAACGCCATTATTTGATGTCGTGGCTAATTGCATCACTATTCGTGGCTCATTTGTGGGCAATCGCAAAGACATGGCCGAAGCCTTGGCATTTGCTGCTGATGGCAAGGTGAAGGCCGATATCGAGCTGCAACCCCTATCCGCGATTAATGATGTGCTCAAACGTTTAGAGCATGGTGAAGTGCCATCGCGCGTCGTCATTGAATTTCCCGACGCTTGATGCGTTAAGAATCACACTAACGGGTTACTGAATATTAATCGGTTAGTGGAGGCCCTGCTGTGGTTGTTTTTTCGATTCTTGTTCAAGGTTTAACGGTTGGCCGAGTAATTCGGGCGCAAGGACAATAAAGAGATTTTTTAAATTTAGCCCGTCGCAGTTCGACGGGCTAAATGCGCTTCATTATTGCTTGTGAAGAGGCTACAGATTCATGCAGTTCGCATAAAAGGTTGTGGTTGCTGGCCAATCAGAAAATACACCGATAACGCCGACTTGTTTTGCCAGCACATCAAGCACCGTGAAGGTGTCGCCATCGTTGTTAATTACGTCGGCTTTCCCTAATGAGCCATTAACCGATTGATAGTAATACCCGCCGTTATCCTTGAGCAGGCCTGAACGCTCTAACGTCCAAGTAATTAGCTTCAAACCAGCCGCTTTAGCATTTTTAGCATACTGCGATGGCACGATGTCGCCATTCTCGTTAACGTCTAACAGCATCCACATCGGTGGGGCTAATACCTTCATGCCATCAGCTTTCCATTGCTGCATTTGCTCAAGGCTAGTAGAGGCATCTTCAGAACCATCAAGGTAAACGGCTTGGCGGGCAAACCAAGGTTCGTTTTGATTCCAATAGAGAATATCGTCGAAAGCAAACGACTGAGCCCATACACGGCGTGGATGAATTCCAGCAGAACGGTATTCATCAATCATTTGCTGAGCGAAATCGGCCTGTGTGTAATCGCCTTCAAATGGCATGGTAACGCTTGGTGTTTTAAGCTCGGGGGTGAAGTCTGCACCTAGGTCGTCGACTAATGCGATGTATTCAGCATGTGTCATCAAAGTACCGTGGGCGGAATATAGATCAGTGCGAAAGTTAGGCGTTGCATCCATGTATTCTTCGATGCTAGTGGCTGCGGTATTTGCAGCGTCCATTTTGCCTTCAAGGGTTTTGAATTCAGCAAGAGAGATATCACTGGTGCAGCATTGAATAGCTTTACCATTTGTGAGCACACCATTTTGATCAAATTCAGGTGGGACAGAGCACTTAGAAGCCAGCGGTGTTGCAAGAATATTGGTGGTGGTGTGTAAGTCGCACTGCGAATGACGACAAACCAACTCGCGATCTTTGGTGAAGGTAACGTCACATTCAATAATGCCGGCGCCCATTTTGGCTGCAGCAACATATGATTCACGCGTGTGTTCTGGAAATTGCAGTGCGGCGCCGCGGTGACCAATCGAGAACGTCGATGGTCGGAAAGGGCCTTTGTCGCAACGCGATAGGCGGTCTTTCAGTGCGCCTTCGTCCATGTCGTTTACCAAGAAAAACGGGCGTGGTCCTAATTGTACTGCTGAGAAGTGCTGACCAATGCGCTTACCATTTGTTTGGCTATTGTCGTGTGATGAATCGGCCAATGTCAGCTGGCTGAATACCAGAGTCATGAGCAGGGTGAGTAAGTGAGTCCGTACTTGCATAGATCCTCCAATGTTGAATGTGTTTTATTTTGAGCGTTCGTTGCGATTTCATATGGATCGCACCACTAAGTTAGAGACTCGGTATTGCAGTTATGATACGAACGCATGACAAGATCACGGTGGCTCATTTCCGGTATATGTGATCCTATAGGCGACCTATGTCGTAAATGTCATTTATATATGAAAAATGACATGGCATGCTCTTGTTTCAACGGTATCGTATCGCCTCTTAGCGGCATCAAATCAGAACAAGC
This sequence comes from Thalassolituus sp., assembly GCF_034111725.1. Taxonomy (GTDB): domain Bacteria; phylum Pseudomonadota; class Gammaproteobacteria; order Pseudomonadales; family Oceanobacteraceae; genus Thalassolituus. The sequence continues at coordinate 17,351 of NZ_JAWUWR010000082.1, forward strand.
GTCAATTGAACTGCGTTATTTATTTATAGAGTCATCAGAAGGAGTTAGATATGAGCACAATACATTTTGTTGGCGGAGAGAAGGGCGGCGTGGGTAAATCCGTCGTATCGCGTTTGTTATCACAGTATTGCTTAGACAATAAGATGATGTATGCCGGTTTAGATGCTGATCAATCGCACTCTACCCTGTCGCGTTTTTATCCTGAATATACCCAAGCAATTGACCTTGATCACTTTGAAAGCGCCGACCGCATTATGGAGCTGGCGATAGAGCAAGATGTACAAGTTGTGGTCGATTTGCCAGCGCAAAGCGAGCGTTTTCTTAATCATTGGATGGAAGAAAACGGTGTAGCCGAAATGTGCGAAGAAATGAATGTGCGCTGCGTTTATTGGTACATCATCGACGACGGTATGGATTCTGCGGGTTTGTTGAAAGGTTTCTTACAACGTCATGGCGGATCCATGCCATGCGTTGTGGTCAAAAATATGGGGCGTGGTTTGGATTTTGCTCCTGCCGATCATTCCATTGCCCAAGTTCAGTTACCACCGGGTTCAGAATTGAATATTTTGACCTTGCCAGTGTTGCACACCGCAACTATGCGCAAAATCGACGAGTTGAATTTTAGCTTTTGGGGTGCAGAACACTTTGCTGATGCATCGCAACCGCACCTTACATTAATGGAACGTCAACGTACGCGTGTTTGGGTGAAAAAGGCTTTCGCCGAATTTGACCAAGTATTGGCTTATTCAGCTGCGGCAGCGCCTGCGCCGGTTGAGCCAGCCCCTGTTGCAACTGCCCCCGTCACTGCTCCTGCACCTCAAGTGCCGACGCCAGCAACGCAAATGCCGTTGATTAATAGTCGTGCTGCTTACGTGGGCGTGAGTTACGAAGCGGGTGCGAAAGCATCACCAAGCGATACTGAAACTGCCGACGAGCCTAAGTCGCTGTATCCATTTATGTAACATTTATTGTTTGTGCAAATAAAAAAAGCCGTACTGTTTCCAGTACGGCTTTTTTTTATTCAGTATTTATTTCGACAGTTGATCATCGTTTAACTGATATTCTTCGCCTTTATAATAGGCTTCAACGCGCGGATTCATCACTTTAAACCAGAGTGACGGAATAATAGCCAACACCACCATAGTTGCGTAACCACCTGGTAATTGCGGGCTTTCATCGTAGTGGCGCAATACTTGATAACGACGCTTTGGATTCGCATGGTGATCAGAGTGACGCTGCAATTGCACCAGCAACAAGTTAGTGAGCAAAAAGTTGCTGTTCCACGAATGAGCTGGAGTCGTGCGCTCGTAACGACCATTCTCTAGTTTGCGACGGTGTAAGCCATAGTGTTCAATGTAGTTAACGATTTCTAGCAAAGTGAAGGCAAAGAAACTTTGCGCTACGAAGAAGACGACACCTTCCCAGCCCCATAACACGCCACTTCCTACTGCCAATAAAGCCGAGATGCTGTACCACCAGATCAACTCGTTGTGCCAGCTAACAATCGCCTGATTTTTACGGCGTAATTTTGCGGCTTCTAATACCCAAGCATTTTTAAAGTTGTGCCAGTAAGCATGTGGCAAAAATTGATACAAGGTTTGGTTGTAGCGTGAAGAAGAAGCGTCATCCGGTGTTGATACATGTACATGGTGACCGCGGACATGCTCAACTTTAAATCCAGCGTAAGTTACCAAAGCAAGTAATAAACCGCCGGTCCACTGCTCAATTTTGCTGTCTTTATGAATTAGTTCGTGGCCAACGTTGATGCATACGATACCCATAATCACGCCGGTAGAAATCACAATACCGAATTGCCCTAGAAGACCAATACGATCATCTACAAACAAAAAGCCGGCATAGGTTACGTTGGCGAGCATGACTGGCAATGTCAGTATGGTTAAAAATGGATACCACTTCTCGGCCGACATCGAAGGTACATCCATTTCTTCATTGGGGTTGAATGGGTCTTTGCCCACCAAATGATCGAGAATAGGGATAATTCCGAACACAAAAAATAGTGGGAAAAAGAACCAAAGATCGCTGTTAGCGCCATTCGATTCCCAAAGAGAGATAGCCATAGGCCAAAGAATGGCCGGAAGTAGTACCACCAAGTAGCCATATTTTTTCAGCTGCATACGCCAGTCTGTTGCTGGAATTATGGTTGCCGTTTTCGTTGTCATTGTGCTGTCCTCTAGGTAGAGTTTTTTCTTATTTAGCAATATTGTCCTACAATCCAACAAAAGATGATTTAGATCAAGAGTTCGATTCTGCCATTCGAACGGGCCGAGGATGCGTAAAATGAATCCTGTGATACTATCTCGCCAACCGTTTAGTCACAGTTTAGAACAGGAAAACGAATGAGTTTTGTCACCCCAGAGAGCCTAGCGGAGCAAATTGCGGGGCATCTAGCAGAACGGATTATTCAGGGTGATTTGAAGTCAAACGAGCGCATACAAGAAGGGCGCGTCGTTCAAGAACTTGAGGTTAGCCGTGGGCCAGTGCGTGAAGCACTACTGTTATTAGAAAGTCGGCACCTAATTACCATTCTGCCTCGTCGCGGAGCGATTGTTACCGAACTGACACCAGAGCGCGTGCGCAGCCTATACGATATGTACGTTACCCTGCTGACGATGCTAGCGGATCTTGTGGCGCGCAATTGGAACGACAACAACAAACAAGTGTTGTTAGATCAGGCTATGCGCTTGCAAGAGTTAGCCAGTAGTCATGATAAGAATGCGTTTATCTTGGCCGGCTTTGAGCTAATGCGTAAGGCCTTCACGATTGCCAATAATGATTATTTAGCGCAAATGTTAGAAGACTTGCAGCCAGCGATTCATCGCACCTACGCCATGTCGATACGCCATTCCCCCGATGAAACTGAACTGAGTCGCCAATTCTTTAGTGGCCTAGTCACCGCAGTGTTAAGCAGGGATACTGACACCTTGCCTAAAATATTTCATAGCTATGGCCGCCATCAATGCAGTCTTGTATTGGCCGCTATGCAGGAAGAAAACTAAGCCATGCGGTTAAAAGCGATACGCCTGTCTGGATTTAAATCCTTCGTTGATCCTACTACGGTGCCTTTCAATACCAATATGACCGGTATTGTTGGCCCTAACGGTTGCGGTAAATCCAATACCATCGATGCCGTACGCTGGGTGATGGGCGAAAGCTCTGCCAAGTATTTGCGCGGCGATGCCATGACAGACGTTATCTTTAATGGTTCGTCCGAGCGGAAGCCGGTGAGTAAAGCCAGTGTTGATCTCGTGTTTGATAACACCGATGGCACCTTGCGTGGCGAGTATGCAGGCTATAACGAAATTAGTATTCGCCGTCAGGTAACTCGTGATGGCCAGTCTAACTATTACCTCAACGGTACTAAGTGTCGGCGTAAAGACATTACCGATATCTTCTTAGGCACAGGTTTAGGGCCGCGCTCATACGCGATTATTGAGCAGGGCATGATCTCGCGCCTAATCGAAGCCAAGCCAGAAGAATTGCGGGTTTATGTAGAAGAAGCTGCTGGTATTTCTAAATACAAAGAACGCCGCCGCGAAACCGAAAATCGCATGCGTCGCACGCATGAAAACCTTGAACGTTTAAGCGATATTCGCAGTGAATTAGAGCGCCAACTCGCGCATCTACAGCGTCAAGCGCAGGCCGCAGAGAAATACCGCGAATACAAAGCCCAAGAGCGCGAAAAAAAAGCCCAGCTGCAAGCGTTAAAATGGCAAGCTCTGAACGGCGAATATCAGATACGCGAAACCAAGATTGCCGAACTCGATGTGAAGTTCGAAGCCCAAATGGCCGATCAACGGGCTGCCGACGCCGGTATCGAAGCATTGCGTGTCGAGCACATGACTCGCACCGATGAATTCAACAGCGCTCAAGGCAAGTTCTACGAAGTTGGCTCGCGCATTGCCCGCGCCGAACAAAAAATCGAGCACCAAGCCCAACTGAGTTTGCAGCTTGATCGTGATATGGCCGATGTCGAAAAAGGCCTGCTCGATACTCAACGCGCACTCGAAGATGACCAATTAGCGATGGAAGCCGTTGCCGAGCAACGCCTGACGCTAGAACCCGAATTCGAAATGCTCGAAGCCGGTGCCGAAGAAACCAATATGGCATTGCTAGAAGCAGAAGAAGCACAGCAGCAATGGCAAGAATCCTGGGATAGCTTTACCCAACGCGCCAGCGAACCTACCCGCCAAGCGGAAGTGGCACAAGCGCGCATGCAAACCATTGAACAACAGTTGGTGCGCCTACAACAGCAAGCCGAACGCTTAGAAGACGAGCGTCGCCAGCTCACCGAAAACCCAGAAAACGACGAAATTCTGCTACTGCAAGAAGAAGCCAGCGAAGCCGAATTGCAAGTTGAATCACAGCAAGCCCGGGTTGACGAACTGCAAGAACAGTTGGTGCAATCGCGAGAAGATAGCGAAAAACAGCGTCGTCAGCTCGACGATGGCCGCCAGCGTTTACAACAAATGCTGGGGCGTAAAGCCACGTTAGAAGCATTGCAAAAAGCGGCGATGGGCCAAGGCAGCGAAGCCGTTAGCCATTGGCTCGAAAGCCATCAGTTGGCGCGTAAGCCGCGCTTAGCCGAGCAGCTACAAGTGACCAGCGGCTGGGAACGTGCCGTTGAAACCGTCTTGGGTGATTACCTGCAAGCCGTGTTAATCGACGACATGGCGCTAACACAACAATGGCTGGGCGGTTTTAAAGAAGGCACGCTCACCTTATGGCAAAGCAATACCAATACGGCTAACAGCGCTGCCAATACATTAGCTGCCAAAGTTCAAAGCGCTCAGAATTTGGAATCACTACTTGCTAATGTGCTGATTGCAGATGACTTAACCGCCGCTCTGGTCATGCGTTCGCAACTGCAATCTCATCAATCGGTGATTACCCCAGAAGGCATTTGGCTTGGCCCCGATTGGTTGCGCGTTGCTCGTGCAGCCGATGGTGAAGGCGGCGTCTTGGCGCGCCAGCAAGAACTTGAAGTGCTGGTGGATGAAGCCGACGAACTCGACATGCTAGTAGAAGAGTGGGAAGTCGACTTAGACACAGTACAAATGCGTCTGCGTAGCCTAGAGCAACAACGCGATACCGCGCAGCGCGAATTACAGCAAATCAGCCAGAAGCTGGTGGGTGTGTCGTCGCAGTTATCCGGCATGAAAGCCAAAGCCGAGCAGCTTGCACTGCGCACCGATAAACTCGATCAGTCGTTAGCCGAAATTCGTGAAACGCAAACCCTAGAGCGTGAACATCTCGAAGAGATGCGCCTAGAGTGGCAAACGGCTATGGCGGCCATCGACGACGATACCGATGAGCGTGAGCGTTTATTAGCCAGCAAACAAACCTGGACGCAGCAATTAGAACGCGCGCGTTTAGGCGCAGGCCAAAACAAAGACCGCTTGCACCAATTGCAGCTGCAACTGCAAGGCGTGCGCAGCCGCGAAGACAGCTTACAGCAAGCCATTGCTCGCCTAGCCGAGCAAATGCAGCGCTTTAAAGAGCGCAAACAACAGATATTAGAAAACCAAAATCGTGATCACGACGCCGACCTTGACGTGTTACGCGCTGAGCTGGAAGAGTTGCTAGAGCAGCGCTTAACCGCTGAACAAGCGATGCAAGCCGCACGACACGCGTTAGAACAAGTTGATACGCAAATGCGCGAGCTAGAGCAAAAACGAGCCGATGCCGAGCGTCGCGCGTTGGAAGTACGTAACGATTTAGAATCGGTGCGGATGGAATGCCAAGCACTGGATATTCGCCGTCAGGGGCTCGTTGAGCAGCTACAAGAAGACAAGCTCACACTCAAAGACGTGCTCGAAAATATGCCGGATGAAGCCAACTCTGAGCAGTGGCAGCAAGACCTTCTCAAAATTGCCGAACGCATTCAGCGCTTAGGGGCTATTAACTTAGCAGCAATTGAAGAATATAAATTGCAGTCAGAGCGTAAGGTCTACCTTGATGCTCAAAACGACGATCTGCAAAAAGCTCTGAGCACATTAGAAGGTGCAATTCAAAAGATCGACAAAGAAACGCGCAGCCGCTTCCAAGAAACCTTCGAGAAAATGAACGCTGGCCTTGCTGAGTTATTTCCGAAAGTATTTGGTGGCGGCCATGCCTGCCTAGAACTCACCGGTGATGATTTGCTTAGCACGGGTGTTAGCATCATGGCGCGCCCGCCAGGTAAAAAGAACAGCACCATTCACCTATTATCGGGTGGCGAAAAAGCACTAACGGCTATCGCGTTAGTCTTCTCCATCTTCCAGCTCAATCCAGCACCTTTCTGTATGCTCGACGAAGTGGATGCACCACTGGATGACGCCAACGTAGGGCGCTATGCCCGACTGGTGAAAGCTATGTCGGAGAAAGTGCAGTTCATTTACATCACCCACAACAAGATCGCCATGGAAATGGCCGATCAGCTAATGGGCGTTACCATGCACGAACCGGGTGTATCTCGTTTGGTGTCGGTGGATGTCGAAGAAGCTGCCAGCATGGTGGAAGGATAATGCACTCCAACGAAACTACTCGCCAGCGCTGTCATCCAAGCTGAACATGGACTAGATTGATAGCGTTATGTCATGCTGAGCCAGCGTGGTGTAATATCGTGGTTTAGTTTCATCGTTAACTTTATAACAATACATTCGGCAAGCAGGTTTAGAGGCAAAATATGGAGTGGAGCTGGCGCACCGTCATGATCCTAATTGGATTATTAGGAATGGTGGTAATTCTAGTCGACGGATTTAGACGTATGAAACGTGCTCGTGCAGAGGCGTTACGTTTGGATATCCCTAGTGGCGGACACAACCTTCCTGAAGATGACTTCAATCCTGAATTGCCCGGCAAAGCTCGGGTTATTGGCCATACGGCTGATAGCGACGAAGAAGATTCATTAGCAGTGCTTATGTCTGGTAAAGACGAAGACTCAGCCGATATTCCTGCCGATGCAGTGTCGTTCTCAGCGCTCGATGATGTCAAACCATCGATTAAATCGCCGCAGAAACCACCTCAGCCTCTGAAGCCATCCACGCTAGCGAATTTCAACAAGCCGAAAACGACCTCTACCTTTGCCAAGCATAAAGAAAGTCATCCTGCTCCGCATAAGCCCGTTGAAATCCCAAATTCTCCACTAATTCCGAAAGCGCGCCCAGTGAATCTGGATGAACAAGTGCCGGTATTGTTGGATGTTGAAGAACTGGGCTCAGACGATGCATTTGCCGATGGTATTTTGTCTACGCCTCGTGTTGTCGCTGAAACGCCTGAGAAAGAAAAAGAATGTGTGTCGCAGCCAAAAGTCGATGTCACGATACAAGATGCTGAAGATGCGGCTGCAGAAGCAGAACTTCCTCTGGTTGAAGATCCTGCAACGGTGAATGACCCACATTTAGAAGACGAAGTAGAAAGTCTGCTACCTGAGAATACGATTTCTCAGCCGGTGAATTTTGCTGGCCCAAATGCTGAAGTATTAGCTAACCGCCCAGATGCCGAATTAGTATTAGTTATTCATACCATCGCCCGTGACCCAGAAGGTTTCGCCGGTAAAGATTTACTGTTTTTGTTTAATAGCTGCGATTTACGTTACGGCGAAAAGAATATCTTCCATCGCTTTGAAGATGCTGATGGCCAAGGCAATATTCAATTTTCGGTTGCTCAAAGTCACGAACCGGGTGTGTTTACTCCAGGTAAAATGGCCGAGCAAATGTTTACCGGATTAAGTTTCTTTATGAGCTTACCGGGGGCTAAGCGTCCATTAGAAGCCTACGAAGCGATGTCTGAAATGGCGATGGTTGTATCGCGCAATTTGAAAGCCGACGTACTCGATGGCACACACAGCGCTATGACCTCGCAAACGCGCGAACACGAACGCCAACAAATTTTAGATTACGAGCGCCAGCAGCGCTTGCGGGCAAAAAAAGAGCGTCGCTAAAATAGCGCACAAAGCTAAAATTTAGCGGTAGTAAAAATAACGTGCGCGGCTGATTTCAGCCGCGTTGTTTTTTGGCCTACCAATACGTCGATAGAGATTTTCATGAGCCAACACGATTTATTTTCTGACGAATCCAATGCGTCGGATTCTACTGCTAAGACCTCTGCAATTAATAGCGCACCAGCCGAACAAATCATCGCCTTACGCGAGCAAATTAATCTGCATAATCATCGTTATTATGTTTTAGATGAACCCAGTATTCCTGATGCAGAATACGATCGATTATTACGCGAATTACAAACACTCGAACAAGATAATCCGAGTTTAGTAACACCCGACTCGCCAACTCAAAGGGTCGGCGCAGCACCATTAGCAGGCTTTACCAGCGTAACTCACGAGCGCCCCATGTTATCGCTTGATAACGCCATGAACGGCGAAGAATTTATCGCCTTTGATCAACGCGTTTTAGATCGTTTAAAAAGCACTGATACCGTTGAATATGCTTGCGAACCAAAACTTGATGGATTGGCCATTAGCCTATTGTACGAAGACGGATTACTGGTGCGTGCAGCCACTCGTGGCGATGGTCAAACTGGCGAAGATGTTACCCAAAACGTGCGCACCATTAAAAACGTGCCTTTGCGTTTACGCGGTGATGACTACCCGCAACGCATCGAAATTCGTGGCGAAGTGTACATGCTTAAAGCAGGCTTTGAAGCTTACAACGAACGGGCGCGTGCAAACGATACTAAGTTATTTGCTAACCCTCGCAATGCCGCGGCAGGTTCATTACGCCAGCTTGATCCGCAAATTACCGCACAACGCCCACTCGAATTTTGCGCCTACAGCATTGGCGTTGTTAGTGACGAAGCGACCTTACCCAATACTCATGCCGATATTCTGTATAAATTAAAAGAATGGGGCGTTCGTATTAACGAAGAAATGCGAGTGGTGCAGGGTATTGCAGAAGCCGAAGCCTTTTTTCAGCAGCTTGGCGAAAAACGTCATTCGTTAGCGTATGAAATCGACGGCACTGTATTTAAAGTAAACGATCTAACTCTACAAGAACGTCTCGGTTTTGTTGCCCGAGCGCCACGTTGGGCCATTGCTTATAAATTCCCTGCCGTAGAACAAATGACCGAATTACTCGGTGTTGATTTTCAAGTAGGGCGCACGGGGGCATTAACTCCCGTAGCGCGCCTTCTGCCCGTGCATGTGGCCGGTGTTACCGTGAGTAATGCCACATTGCACAATATGGACGAAGTCGCGCGTCTGGGCGTGCGTATTGGCGATACCGTGATTATTCGTCGTGCCGGTGATGTCATTCCGCAAATTGTGTCGGTAGTGGAAGAACGTCGTCCTAAGAATAGTGCTGAAATCACTATGCCTGAAACCTGCCCCGTGTGCGCTTCGCATATTGAAAAAGTAGAAGGCGAAGCCGTTGCGCGCTGCACTGGCGGTCTTGTGTGCTCGGCGCAACGCAAAGAAGCGATAAAACATTTTGCCTCGCGTAAAGCATTAGATGTTGAAGGCTTGGGCGATAAATTAATTGATCAACTAGTCGATGCTGGATTAATTGACTCGGTAGATGATTTATTTCATCTCACATTAGAGCAGTTATCAGGTCTTGAACGTATGGCCGAAAAATCGGCACAAAATGTATTAGACGCACTCGAAACCGCGAAAAACACCACCCTTGGCCGGTTTTTATACGCACTCGGTATTCGCGAAGTGGGCACTGTCACCGCCCAGAATTTAGCCGCACATTTTGGCTTTTTAGACCGCATCATGAATGCCAGCAACGAACAGCTATTAGAAGTCGCCGACGTTGGCGTTATCGTTGCTGCTCATGTCACCAACTTCTTTGCCGAAGAACACAACCGCACAGTAATAGAACAACTGCAAAAAGTCGGAATTATCTGGGAAGAACGAGAGCCAGAAAAGGCCGAAGACGCCCCGCTAAGCGGGCAAATAGCCGTTATTACCGGCACCCTTAGCGACATTACCCGCGAGCAAGCCAAAACCCTACTCGAACGCCTAGGCGTAAAAGTAACCGGCAGCGTATCCGCCAAAACCGACTTCCTCGTAGCTGGTGAAAAAGCAGGCTCCAAATTAGCCAAAGCTCAACAGCTCGACGTAACAGTATTGAATGAAGTCGCATTTATCGCCATGCTGGCTGAGCATGGATTGAGTGTTGCTGACGCTTAGTCATTCGGTTCAGCGTTAATTGCAGGAGATACTCAGGTTGAATTGTAGGAGGTACTCAGGATTAATCGTAGGAGGTAGTCAGAATGAATTGTAGGAGGTACTCAGGATTAATCGTAGGAGGTACTCAGGGAGCGAAGTGAGCAGTGCCGATAACGGTGCCGATTTACGATGCTGATCATATTCTCGGTGTCTATCGCGACTACGAACAAAAAACGTTCGTTGAATCGCTCCTACAGGGTCTGTACGCTGAATTGAAATTGTAGGAGGTACTCAGGGAGCGAAGCGAGCAGTGCCGATAACGGTGCCGATTTACGACGTTGATCATATTCTCGGTGTCCATCGCGACCACGAACAAAAAGCGTTCATTGAATCGCTCCTACCGTTTAGCTTCAATCCTCTGGCAAAACTCTTTAAGACCATGACTCAGCACTGCTGAAATTTCGCGATTTTGCAGAATACCATCCGCATCTAGTTCGCTACTCAACAAGGGAATGGTAACGCTTGCGCTTTCGATAATATCGCCCGACATGGTAGTGATCACTTCAATTAAAGCATTCAGCGCATGGAACGCGCGTGACGACGTGTTGACCAACATAATCGGCTTGTAAGGAAATTCAACACCGCTGACTAACCAATCCAAAGCATTCTTCATCGGCCCGCTAATGCCATGAGCATATTATGGCCTTGCTTGCACATAAGGAGCTAATGCTAAATCACTGCTATCTCTAAAAGTGCGGTGGCCAAAATGGTATCGCTAAATATACCGCTTGCTCACCACATTAACACTCCATAAAGTGCATATACTTAGAACCGAAATTTTTTAGGTGTACGATTAAATTCATGCGAGAAGGACATAGGGCGTCTAAATGCGAGCACATTACTTACAGCATGTATCGTTTGAAGGTTTAGGAAGTATTGAATCTTGGCTTATAAATGCGGGCTACGAAATTTCAAATACGCCACTTTATAGTTCAGCCGTTTTCCCTGATATCGAGAGTATTGATTTTCTCGTTGTTATGGGTGGGCCCATGAGTGTTAACGATGAAGCTGAATATCCGTGGTTAGCGCAAGAAAAAGACTTCATCAAGCAAGCCATTGATTTAGGAATACCTGTACTCGGTATTTGTTTAGGAGCGCAGCTTATTGCCGATACGATGGGCGGGAAGGTCTTTCCTAATACAGTGAAAGAAATTGGCTGGTTTCCCATAACAGCGGTTAATTCCGAAACTAGCTCAACGTTTCAGTTTCCAAAAGAAATCGACGTATTCCATTGGCACGGTGAAACCTTCAGCTTGCCCGAGGGTGCTGTGCAAATAGCAAAAAGCCGAGGGTGCGAAAATCAGGCATTCCAGCTTGGTAGTAATGTTATTGGGTTGCAGTTTCATCTAGAAACCACGCCAGTATCTTCGCAAGCCATTGTTACGAATTGCAGAGACGAATTGGTGGCGGGAGAATACATTCAGTCAGAAGCCGAGATTTTAGCAGCAGCGAAAGAAAGTTACACATCAATAAATAGCCTGATGGCCAGAGTTCTTGAATATTTGCATGAAGCTCGATAAAGCTTAGGAGATAAAAATGACATTCCCGATACAAGGATCATGTCAGTGTGGTCAAGTGACATATAAATTGCTGTCTGAGCCACTAATGGTCGTTGCATGTCACTGCAAAGAATGCCAAAAGCTTTCCACCAGTGCGTTTAGTATCACCGCACTGGTGAATGCTGATACCGTCGAATTTATCGGATACCGGCATTATTAATCCAGTGGCGCATGTTTGGGTAAGCGAAAAACAAGATTGGTATGTGATCCCTGAAGGTGTCGCCGTTTATGATAAGCAGCCGTGAAGTGTAAAGTAATGGCCTTAAAAATAAGTACAGTAATAAGCTGCGACGAGAAAATACCATGATCAGCCTTCGAGAGTTTTTACCAGAAGATGTCAGTGCTTTGGTGAAGTTATTAAATAATCACAACGTTACCCGATATCTATCCTCTCGGATGCCTACTCCATACTCAGAAGATGATGCAAATTGGTGGACTTCTACCGGTAGTAAAGCCGGTATTGTTCGTGCAATTACGCTCAACGACGAATTGATCGGCTGCGTTGGTGCTGAACCTGAGCTATTCGAAGGCTATAGATCTGCAGAGATAGGCTACTGGCTTGGCGAGCCGTTTTGGGGAGCTGGTTACGCAAGCCAAGCCACTAGCGCGTTAACCGATATGATCTTCTCTACTACTGATATCGTTCGTATCTACGGTACTGTGTTTGGCCCCAATAAAGCATCGATGCACGTATTAGAAAAATGCGGCTTTCAGCGTGAGGGAATATTGCGTAAGGCATGTTATAAAAACGGTGAATTTTACGACAAGCACGTTTTTGCCAAAGTTCAGTTGTGATAAAGAAAATGGTATTTGTAATACATCTATGAAACTTAGCGAATGAACGATCGACGTCTTCGAATTTCTAATGCATTCTTTTTTTAGCTTGTTCATATTAAATTGTAGGAGGTACTCAGCATAATCGTAGGAGGTACTCAGGGAGCGAAGCGAGCAGTGCCGATTTACAACGTTGATTATATCTCGGTGCTTATCGCGACTACGAACAAAAAGCGTTCGTTGAGTCGCTCCTACGGGGCTGTACGTTGAACTGGATATTGTAAGAGTTATTCATAATTAATCGTAGGAGGTACTCAGGGAGCGAAGCGAGCAGTGCCGATTTACAATCGTTGAATATATCTAGGCGCTTATCGCGACTACGAACAAAAAGCGTTCGTTGAGTCGCTCCTACATGGC
>NZ_JAWUWR010000083.1:0-21329 GCF_034111725.1 Thalassolituus sp.
GCGCATGCGCGTTTACACACCAAACCGTCTTTACAATTTGCGCGTTATCACTCAGGCCGCTGTTGTAACCAATTGATTGATCGGTAGATTTCTTAGATAAGAAAAACAAAACGCGCACTCTAAAAGTTGGATTGGCGGCTAATCGCGTAACAGATCCAATATTGGCTTATAGCGGTCAGTCGGGTACTCTCAAACGCAGTTTTAGCTCGATGACAATAATAAGGAGCCAATAGTGACTACAGAATGGGCCTATCACAGTGCCACTCAGCTTTTAGATGCCATGAATAAGGGCGAACTCACTAGCCGCGAGCTTGTGGAGTATTACCAACAGCGCTTGGCTAAGGTGAATCCTGATATTAATGCCGTTGTAGCCACTAACTTTGATGCGGCGCTTGCCCGCGCCGATGAGGCTGATCAAGCACGCAAAGACGGTATCAGTTGGGGGCCGTTGCATGGTATCCCCATGACCATTAAAGATACCTTTGAAGTGGTCGGCATGCCGTGTACTGCGGGTGCTCCGGCACTTAAAGAGCACTCTCCGAAGAACAATGCTCACGCCGTCGAACAACTGTTAGGCGCAGGGGCGATTATCTTTGGCAAAACCAATACGCCGTTATATGCAGGCGATATCCAAAGCTACAACAAGGTTTACGGAACCAGCAACAATCCGTGGAATTTAGCACTCACGCCCGGCGGCTCTTCTGGGGGTGCTGCTGCTGCATTGGCGTCTGGTATGACGCCAATTGAGCTTGGCTCTGATATTGGTGGCTCGATTCGCACTCCTGCTCATTTTTGTGGGGTGTACGGTCACAAAGCGACTTACGGCATTATTTCGTGTCGCGGTCATATTCCAGGCCCGCCGGGCATGTTGAGCGAGCCTGATCTTTCTGTTGCAGGCCCTATGGCTCGGTCGGCTGATGATTTAAAAATCATGTTGGATGTCGTCACTGGGCCGACGCCTCTGATGACGGAGGCATGGCAATTAAACTTGCCAGAACCTAAGCAAAAAGATCTGTCGGATTTCAAAGTATTAATGTGGCTCGATGATCCACTGTGCCCTATTGATGATGAATTACGACCAGCCTATCTGAAGCTAAAATCACACCTTGAGGCTCAGGGCGCACAAGTAACGCTTGGCGAGCCAGATGGCTTAACGCTAAATTCATTTTTCCCAACATATATGAGCTTGCTTGGAGCTGTTCTGGGTTCATCTCTACAAGGCAAACAGCGCATTGCGACCAAAGTATTTGGCACTTTCGCTAAGTATTTTGGCAAATATGTAGGTGCTAGTGCTTCAGGAGAGGAATTCTTGCTCGGTATGGTACAGCCTCACGCCGATTGGATTCGCAGCACTGAAAAGCGTCATCGTCTTGTGCAGGCCTTTGGAAAACTCTACCAAAAATACGACGTTATTCTTACTCCGGTAACGATGACCGCGGCGTTTGAACACCAACAAGTTGGGCCGGTGCATCTGCGCAAATTGGATGTGAATGGTGAACAGCGTAATTATTCGGATATGTTTATGTGGATCGCGCCTGCCACCTTGCTAGGTTTACCAGCCACCAGTGCTCCAGTAGGCCAAACCTCTGGCGGATTACCGGTAAATATTCAGATTATTGGTAATGCCTACGAAGATAAAACCACATTACATTTTGCGAGTTTGTTAGAGAAATCGATGGGCGGATTTAAAAACCCACCCAAATATAACGTGTAATTCGAACAAAAAAACCGGCAATTGCCGGTTTTTTTTAACGCTAGATTCTAACTCTATTATTCTTTATTGGCTGACAATGAGTGTAAAAACTCCAACTGATATTGCAAATTCTGAGAAAGTACAGGTTCGAAGTATGGATCAAAATGATTGGCATCAATCATTTTGGTTTGTACATATTGTTTGTTCTTACCCTCAATATTCGCTCGATTAAAGGGGGCTACTGAATCGCGTGATGCGCCAATCAATAACGTAGGTATTTTAATCTTGGCCAAACTCTTGATCGGACGATACATGCCAATAGTCAAAACTGAGCGAGCAGCAATTCGGTTATCGTATTGAATACCGGCGATCTCGATCCCGCGACGCATCGCTTCTGCTGCACCATCACGATCCATCGAACCAAATTCACCTGGTGCTGAAACGACTGGAATATAGATCGGACGACTGCCCATGAAGAAATCGGTGATGCCGTAAGCGCCAAAGCGCAGCAAACTCGGCAGCGGAATCGCTTTCACTGCATCTTGGCCATCAAGCATAGGAACCTGAGCGATAGCACCCAAAAGTTCAGGGTGTTGCGCGGCGGTATCCACCACATGACCGCCGCCAAACGATGTGCCCCAAAGCACAATTTTCTTCGCGTTGACCACTGCCTGTTGCTTCAAATGAGTAAGCGCTGATTCAACGTTACCAACACGTTTTACTGGATTAATGCAGTTTCGCGGTAGCCCTTCACTGTTTCCCCAGCCAGGGTAATCAAACGTCATGACCGCGTAGCCTGCGGCGATGAATGCGGCAATAAATGGCCCAGTGAGTGCGCCCTGAACACCGCCCCAGCCATGCACCATAAGGATTGCAGGTAAACCATCACGTGTTTCAGCTCCGGCCTCGGGAAGGAAGAGTGACGCTGCGCATTGCACGCCATCGGAGTAGAAAACCGATTTCACCTCTAACGGCTGGCTATCTGTATTCGTAACAATTACTTTTGGACTCGTCATCGCTAATTTCCTCATCAAGCGCTGGAAACACCCAGACTTAGGATGCACGCTTCGATGCGAGCCTACTTGTCTTGAATGCCATTCAAGACGTAATATTAGCGTCATCCTTGTATACTGGTCAAGCAATCTTCAAACGAGAACTAGCCCTCTTATGGCAAAGAACAAACGACATGTGGATAAAGAACAGAAAGCTGAAGAGATCGAACTGGCGGCAATGGAACTGTTCATTGACGTAGGTTTCGATACTAGCTCCATGTCGATGATTGCTAAAGCGGCGAACGTCGCACCGAATACCCTCTATTGGTATTTTAAGAATAAAGATGACCTGCTCATTGCGGTTTTGAACCGCCTCGTCAACGCCAGTATGAAGCTATACCCCAGCATGATGACGAAACCTTTAACCGAGCAAACCATCTGGTTATTGAATCAGTTCAAACAGACCAAAGGCCTAATTTCAACGGTGCATACACGTATCGAGCATTCGCCTAGCATTGCTACGTGGCATGATAATTTTCATCGAATGATTGAAATGTTGCTAACCGCACAATTGACGTTAAATGGTATTCCAAAAGACAAAACTCCATTTGTAGCAAGTGCATTAACCTTCGTGGTTGAGGGTCTTCTTTCGCATGAACACAACCAAGAACAAGAACAAGAAATGATCAACTGGGTACTGCGTACTCAGCGATGATATTTAACTGGGACTTACTGACCTATTTCAGCGCCCTCATCTGTTAGATCTGATGTCCGTTAAAGCGGGTTAATAATCATAAATATAGCGAGGCAAATAACGATAAGTGATATTGTTAGGCGCGGTCATCTTCACAACCCCCGTAGTAGAAAAAGGTTAATGCTAGTGCTTAAACGTCTTGATCAAACCCTGAGTAATTTGGGTTATTGCTCGCGCCGCGAAGTGCGTTATTTGATAAAGAATAAACGGCTGCGCATCAACGGCGAATTAGCCACCAACGCCGCGCAAAAAGTTGATCCCAATGCAGTGAGTATTGATGGGCAACCGCTGGAGCATATCGGTAACATACTCATTATGTTGCACAAACCCCTTGGTTACGTGTGTAGCCATGACAGCAGTGAAGGACAGCGCATATACGACTTATTACCCACCATTTGGCAAGCCAGAAACCCTCAAGTTGTCAGTGTCGGCCGCTTGGATAAAGAGACCAGTGGGTTGATTTTAGTCACCGATCAATCAGCGCTAGTACAACAACTCACGTCACCTAAACATCATGTAGATAAAGTGTATGTCGTTACGGTAGACCAAGTCTTAAATAGCGATATTGTCGAACAATTTGCCCAAGGCATTGCGCTAGAAAGTGAAACTACCCCCTGCTTACCTGCCACCCTTGAGATTGTCGACCCATACACGGCCAAAGTGACCCTCAATGAAGGCAAATACCATCAAGTTCGGCGTATGTTTGCCGCCTGTGGATACCATGTTGAAGCCTTACACCGTGAAAAGTTTGGCGAATATACCTTGGGTGATTTGCCAATAGGAGAATGGCGCGACTTGCTTTAAAAGCGACTCTCATCGAGATGAGAGCCGCGCGCTTGCATTTACATCAAAAAAGCTATGCCGTTATTTGTTCTCGCAACGCTTGCGCCGCGCGAACCATAGACTTTAATGCTGGCGTTACTTCTTCCCAACGTCGGGTTTTTAATCCGCAATCTGGATTTACCCAAAGATTGTGCGCAGGCACAACGTTCAACGAATCTTCGAGAATTTCGCTCATCGCGGAAACATCCGGCACATTAGGGCTGTGAATATCATAAACACCAGGGCCGATACCATTATGATAAGGCTCGCGCTTGAGTGTTTGTAATAATTTATTCGCCGAGCGCGCCGTTTCTAATGTAATAACGTCAGCGTCCATCGCTTGAATCGCAGTCAAAATATCATCGAAATCGGCATAACACATATGGGTATGAATTTGAGTTTCTGCGGCTACGCCGGCGTAGGTATAACGGAAACTATTAACGGCCCAATTTAAATACGCTTGATGCTTATCTCTGCGCAAAGGTAACGCTTCTCGCAGTGCGGGTTCATCTATTTGAATAATACTAATACCAGCACATTCTAAATCGAGCACTTCATCTTGAAGGACAGCAGCGAGCTGATAAGCCGTGCTTTCCCACGATTGATCATCGCGTACAAATGCCCACTTCAATAAGGTAATTGGCCCAGTTAACATCCCTTTTACCGGCTTAGCACTGAGGCTTTGCGCATACTGACTCCAACGTACTGTCATGGCTTGTAAGCGTTCGATATCACCGTAAATAATCGGCGGTTTAACACAGCGTGAACCATAACTTTGCACCCAGCCATTAGCCGACACAGCAATGCCTTCTAATAGTTCGCCAAAGTATTCGACCATGTCGTTACGTTCGGCTTCGCCGTGCACAAGCACATCTAAACCAATATTTTCTTGGGCTTTAATGCAATATTCAATTTCCAGCTTTAAGCCGCACTCGTAATCTTCAAGGGTAATATCGCCTTTTTTAAAGCGTTTACGTAGGCTACGAATAGCATCGGTTTGCGGAAAAGAGCCAATGGTAGTAGTGGGGAAATCGGGTAAATTTAATTGCGCTTGCTGGCGTACTAAACGTTGTGCATAGGGTAATTCACGCTGCCATTGGCGTGATGCAGCCTCGATGGCTCGCGCTTTAACGGCGGCTTTATGTACGCGTTTTGATTGCTGACGACTGGATACGCGTTCGGCTTGCGCTAACCAATCACGACCCAATAGCGTTTTTGAATCAACAAGCGCATTTGCCAATAGACGCCCTTCTGCGAGTTTTTCTTCGGCAAACGCAAGCCAGTGCTCGGCACCATCAGCTAAATTCGTTTCGGATTTTGCCGAATAAGGTACATGTAATAAAGAACAGGATGTCGCAATCCACAAACGTTCTTTTAATTGAGAGGCCAGCGGTGCCAACAATTCATAGCTTGCCGTTAAATCGCTGCGCCAAATATTACGCCCGTTAATAATCCCTAACGACAATACTTGCGTCGGTTTTAGCAGCGCTAAGCTCGGGGCTAATTGTTCCGGTGCGGAAACAATATCAAGGTGCACACCTTGCACCGGCAATCCAAACACCCTACTTAAATTATTCTCTAAACCACCAAAATAGGTTGAGATTAAGATATTAAGATGAGCAGTTGCTAAACTCTGATAGGTCGATTCAAAAGCGTTAAGCCACGATTCTGGCAGGTCCAAAACTAATATGGGTTCATCAATTTGTACCCACTCGATACCTTCGGCTTTGATGGTTGCTAATAACTCTTCATACACCGCGAGCAATGGCGCTAGTAATTTAAGGCGATCACAACCGTCGACACTGCGAGCCAAATACAAATAACTTAACGGCCCTAAAATAACTGGTTTAACCTGTTTGGTTTGCTCCAACCCTGCGCGAATTTCTTCTAGCAAGAGTTCAGGATTAAGATTGAAGGTGTCGTTTGCATGACACTCAGGTACTAGATAGTGATAGTTGGTATCAAACCACTTGCTCATTTCACAGGCTTTGGTTGGTGTACCACTGGGGGCGCGACCACGAGCGGCTAAAAAAAGCTGGTCAATTATATTGTCAGTTGTGTTCGTCCGTTGCGGTAAATGTCCGAGTAGAAAACTGGTATTCAGTACGTGATCGTAAAGACAAAAATCTCCCACGGTTAAAACATCGCATCCAGCTTCTAATTGCGTTTGCCAGTTGTTATGTCGTACTGCGTGAGCACGAGAAATTAATGTCGCTTGATCGATTTCACCGCGCCAATAAGATTCGAGTGCCCATTTAAGTTCGCGTTGGGGTCCTACTCGGGGAAAACCGAGGGTATGAAAAGTAGTCATGATAATTCCTGATCTTCATGCGTATTATTAAAGTACGCCTAGAGTGTCAGGAATCAATCATGAACAAAAACGATGTTTTTTAATGATAAATTGAATTTTTTTAATGTTAGTCCGCAGGGATGCATTGAGTAGAGTCGTCGACTTTACGCATGACCAATAATATTTGGCCAACGTGTAAGCCGAATTTACTCATCTTAGTTTCATTAACCACAACGCCGTCGGCCACCTCAAACATCCAGTCGTCCATATTTAAATCAATGGTGTCACCGGGTTCACCGTAACGCAGTGTGTAAGCCATATGAATTGCATTACCAGCAAACTCCATGTGCGTTGGCTCGGGCACATCGGAGGCTTGGGCGATGTAATGATCGCCTTCGGGGGTCAATGTCCAAATACGTGTTTCACGCTTTGGTTCTGCGCCCGCCTCATCCGTAAAATAAAATACTTCGTCTAACGTGCCCACGCCCTTGTCATCCCAACTGCCAAGAATTTGCGCATTAAACTGGCGAATTTGTGCGCCAGAGCGATCACGTACGACACCATCGGCGCAAATTTTTCCGTTGAAGTAATTCTCAGGGGTTAATGTCGGGCTTCGTCCTGCGGCATGATCAACGCCTAAACTTGAGCAACCCGATAGGCTGATAGACGCCCCAACAAATAAGATTGCTGACGCGAAGACGGAGAGTTTTGGCTGGGATAGAGACGTAATAGGCTGCATAAAAATTCCTAACTTGCGATGCAAAAGTTATTCAATAGTTATACAGCCTACCACAAAAACGAGCAGTTTCTAGGGGCCTTTAAACCCCATATAGATTCATCAACCAACCGATCAGCAACACTTGAGGCACAGTAACCAGCGGTAAAAAGAGTGCGATTTTCCAGCTCTTGGTGGTGTCTTTAAGCACCATAACCTCGGTGTAATCGGTCGCGGCACCGGCCATCAAGAAGGTAAAAGCGTTACCCGGTGCTGCAGCACGCGTTAACAAATCGGCGGCAATCGGGCTTGAACCCTCAGAGCATACTTCGATCACACTGGCGGCCAACAAGGTAAGCAATAAGCCGCCCGCCGTTGCACCAAACCAAACGCTGAAAATATCTTCTGGTACAAAGGCACGAATTAAGGCGACTAACACCACGCCAAAAACTACCCAGCGCAATACCATTTTCGATTCTTTTAGGCCGCCCCAAAACATCTTCGCCAGCGCAGGCAATGACCAATCATTAGAGGCCCAAGTTGCTTTCAAGGTAGGCCAAACATCGACTTTCTCAAAATCTTGGCTATTTGGATTAGCGGGTAAGGTACCGCGCTCAACCAAGATATCGAAGATCCACCCACTCACCCAGGCAATAACGAGCGAACCGGCAATAAATGCCAACGTCCACGGCAAGCCAATTAGACCAATCAAAATTAAAGTCAGTGTCAATGAATTCCACGGGCTGGCAATTAAAAATGCCATCACTTGGCCGATACTCGCGCCTCGTTCATATAACTTCATCGCCACCATCAGGATGCCGTGATTGCACAAATCAAGCAGCAGCCCCGCTATCGTTGCTCGAAATACTCCGCGTTTACTGCCCCCCTTACCAAGCACCGACATAATGAGTTCGCGGGGAATCCTGCCCAGTAACCCAACGAAGAAAGCCGCCGATAAAATACCCCACCACATGGCATTCACCATCTCGTAAGAGGTATGCAACATGCTGGTTACCCAAGGAATCTCAATGCTGTGACCAAAGACTAAAAAGCCGATATATCCGAGTAATACCGCGGGCGCACAGGTCCATAAAATCCAGTCAATCGAGCCCTTTTCAGCTGGGGCGCAGCAACCGCCATCGGCGTCATTACTTGTATCTTGGCTGCTTGCCGTTCCACAACAAGAGGCTGCGACAGCAGATTTAACCGGTTCGGTGCCACAACAGGAGGACGTAGCCGCTGGCTTAGCATCGCTGCAGCAGGACTCTTCGTTTTTCGGCTTTTCTGAGCCACAACAGGAGTCTGATTTACTCATACCTTCACCCAAACCTTCTTAATAATATTGATCACAATCGATATAGCGCATAGCTTAAACCTTTGAGTAACTCCTAGGTCAAGCACTGTGATGCTTGCCTTCGATTAAGTGGCAAATATGCTCGCCACAGGGTTCGCAATCAGGAATATTCTTCCACGCACTGGTCGCTTGCTCCATGCGCTCAACTAAGGCCGCTAAGGACGCGAGCTTTTCTTTCGCTTGCTGCAAACGTAACTCGATCATTTCGCGGGCATGAGGACACGGCGACTCACCCTGCTCGGCATCCAGTAAAAGCTGTTGGATATCCTCAAGGGTAAAACCTAACTCCCGAGCATTGAGAATAAAACCTAAGCGCTGTTGCTGAGTGGCATTGAATCTATGGTAGCCGCTGTCGTCTTTGGGCGGGTTCAGTAAACCAATGCGCACGTAATGACGCACCGTATTGGCATTGATATCAAAGTGGCGGGCAACTTCATTCACCCGTAAAGAGGTATTCATAAGCGCGGCTCCTAATATGAGACTGCGCTTACAATAAACCTGCGAGTAGCTCGCAGGTCAAGGGCATGTGCGACTACTTTTGATTTGCTAGCTGAACGATTAGCTGAAACGAAACTTTCAGTGCTTCTAATGGTTCGCCAGCGGGTGCCGCTTTTTTCGTACACTCGTTAATCAACACTACGTAATCGGCTACTAATGGCTTTTGCGGATAACGCTGAGAAAGTTGAGTCACTAACGTCGCTCGATAATCATTAATCTGCTTTTGCAGACTGGCGGCCCTATTTTTATCGTTTGCCACCGTCGCGGCAATGCTCGGCGTAATAATTTCATTTTGAATATACGAATTATAAGCATCGAGTCCTTTTTTAATGGCGCTAACATCATTCTTAGAATAAAGGTCAGACGCTTGACTTACTTTAACGTTAACGAAATCTAGAATACCTTGGCATCCTTGCATCTCATTCACTAATGGCGCTGCGATAGCCAATTTTGTCACGGCGCTTAATACTATGATCGAAAATAATTTTACTAGTGTCATATTATTTAACTTCCTTAGGGTTTAATAATTACAGAGTAACTTTAATGTCGGCAATAATAGCGTTCGCAATATCACGTGCAGTATTCACATCATCAGCGCGCGCTAAAGCCACACCTAAACGACGCTTGCCACTCACTTCGGGTTTACCAAATAAACGAATCTGGGTATTTGGACGCGCTAATGCAGTACTTAAATTTCCAAATCGCATTTGATTAGAATCGCCAGCCACCAGCAATACCGAAGAAGCCGACGCGCGGTGCAATTCAATGTTAGGAATCGGCAGACCTAAAATCGCGCGAGCATGTAAGGCAAACTCGGATAAATCCTGAGAAATTAACGTGACTAAGCCAGTATCATGCGGGCGTGGTGATACCTCACTAAAGATGACGTCATCACCTTTTACAAACAACTCAACGCCAAATAAACCTCGACCACCGAGATTATCGGTTACCGCTTTTGCCACCTCTTTCGCGCGCGTTAAAGCAGCGCTGGTCATTGCTTGCGGCTGCCATGATTCTTGATAATCGCCATCCGCTTGACGGTGGCCAATCGGTTCACAAAAGCTAGTGGTGATATTGCCAGCGTCATCGTTATGACGAATCGTGAGCAAGGTAATTTCAAAATCAAAATCAACAAAACCTTCAACAATTACTTTGCCTTTGCCAGCACGGCCACCCTCTTGTGCATAGGCCCAAGCGTGATCAATTTGGCTTTCGTCACGCACTAAGCTTTGTCCTTTGCCCGATGAGCTCATAATTGGCTTCACTAAGCATGGAATACCAATCTCAGTAATCGCTGCGCGGAATTCTTCTTCGCTACCAGCAAAACGATAGGTCGATGTCGGCAAACCAAGCGTCTCGGCGGCTAAACGACGAATACCCTCACGATTCATGGTCAACTGAGTCGCACGTGCCGTTGGAATAATATTCACGCCCTCTTGCTCTAGGGCTGCCAGAGTATCGGTTGCAATAGCTTCAATTTCCGGCACGACTAAATCCGGCTTTTCTAGCTCAATAACGGCACGTAGTGCATCGCCGTCTAGCATGCTAATTACATGACTACGATCCGCTACTTGCATTGCTGGAGCATTGGCATAACGATCAACAGCGATCACTTCACAGCCTAAGCGCTGAAGTTCAATGGCAACTTCTTTGCCGAGTTCGCCCGCACCACACAATAAAACGCGAGTTGCCGTTGCAGAAAATGGTGTACCAATAGTAGTCATGGAAAATTCACTTTATAAATCGGTTAAAAATGAGTGACAACGAAAGCTAGTCGTTTACCGGAATAAAATTCATAGCACTGCGCTCACGCTCACCTACTTTTTGCAGTACTTGGCGACGCTCGTCATTACTGTAAGCGCCCCAGCGAGTAATCTCTTCGCCGGTGCGATAGCAACCAACGCACAGATCATTTTCATCAAGAGCGCAAATACTTACGCAAGGAGAACGTACGGGCGTTGTCATACTCGTTTACCTTCTTTTGGCGCTGAGCACCTTACAATTCAATTTCTTCAAGCTGCGAGAGATAACGCTTAGCGTTTTGCACATAATGAGCTGCGCTACCTTCGAGCATTTTTTTCTGAAATTCGTTCAATTCACGTTTAATCACAGCAGGCGAACCCACCACTAACGAACCATCGGGAATTTCCATTCCTTCTGGAACCAGTGCATTTGCCCCGATGATGCAGTGCTTACCAATTTTCGCGCCGTTTAAAATCACAGCATGAATACCGATTAACGAATAATCACCCACTATACAGCCGTGCAGCATAGCTTGATGACCAACGGTTACGCCTTTGCCCAGCGTCAATTTCACGCCTGGGTCAGTGTGCAATACCGCACCATCTTGAACATTGGAATTCTCGCCTATAGTGATGACGTCGTTATCGCCACGCAAAATAGCACCAAACCAAATGCTGCTTTGATCTTCTAATACGACACTACCGATCACTTTTGCATCATCGGCAACGAAAACGTCTTTGCCTCGGGTTGGGCAACGTTCACCCAGCTTATAAAACATGCTGTGCTCCTATTTTAGACGTGAGAACCGCCATTTACAGTTCAGCTGACATAGCGATATCACTATCCCATAAATTATTCATCATTTCGGCGATCATCATGGCTGTTAAACCCCAGATGTAAAATCCGTCGAAGTCGTAACTGGGTATGCGTATGTTACCCATTTCAAAGTAGCGACTTGGGGGTTGTTTAAAATGTGCCAGCGGTACTTTGAATACCGCATCGAGTTCATCAAGATTAGGCACTAAGGTTACTCCGGCTGGAATTAAAGCCAGTACCGGCGTTACCAAGTAACCAAACCGGGATACAACCTGGTCTAGCTCACCTAGCACTATGACGTCGCTGGGATTCAAGGCGACTTCTTCTTGCGCCTCACGCAGGGCCGTAACCACAATATTCTCGTCTTCTGGGTCACGCTTGCCACCCGGAAACGCAACTTCTCCCTTATGTGACGACAAGTGAGTTGCACGCCGAGTCAGAATAACGTGTGGTTCGGCCTCCATGGTTATTGCAACCAATACACCTGCCTCCGCGAGATCCGGTTGAGAAACGCGTCGAGGCGCATGAAGGGCTAGCCGTTCTATTAAATAGGCTTGGAGGTCTAAGATCGTCATGTCTCTATTGTAAGGTCTGACCGAGAGTCGGGCTAGCGTCAAAATACAAACGTTTTTTGATCATTATTTGGCGGCAGATGACCATTACCTATACAATTTTCATCTTTAAATATTAAAAACCATAACAAACCAATCTTAAAAGTCATTTATATCTTTTTCTGAACAAGTGGTTAACTTTATGTTTTTAAACGACTTTCCAAACTTACACACTGTTACATGGTAATTTTTTCCTAAGATTATCAGTCGGTTAGACAGGTTAAACAATTCAGGTGGCGTATGTTTACTAACCAATCATTCGGGTAGACTAAATCTAGAATTTTGCAAATCCATAGCGCTAAACGGCTCAGAACAACGAGTGCGCTACTGACCTGAGGTATTGAATGTGGAAATGCCAACTTTTGATGAAATGGTGCGTTTAGCTAAGACCAATCCAGAGACATTGGAAAACATCCGCCGTGTATTAATTGAAGACTTAATTGCGGACGCACCAGAATCTTGTCAGCGCCGTTTGCGTGGATTGCAATTCCAAATCGATATGGAGCGCCGTAAAGCAGGCAACCCTATGGGTGCCTGTGTAAAGATTTCGAAGATGATGCACGACAGCTTGTTCCAGTTACGCGAAACCCTCAACGGTTTTACTGGCCAGAGCGCGTTTGCCGAACCTGAGCTAAGTTATAACACTAGTGCTGAAGTATTACGCTTCCCCCTACTGGCGAACCGTTAATCCTTTAGCAGCCATTAGCCGAGCATTGCATTTCGCTATATTGGCTAACCGGTAATATAATTGCCCCGCAGACATTTAACTGACGGGGCGACTTATGAAATATTGCAGCCAGTGCAAAACTGGTATTGAGTGGAAAATCCCCGCTGGCGACAATCGCCACCGTTACGTTTGCCCGGCTTGCGACATCATTTTTTACGACAACCCGCGTATCGTTGCTGGCACAATTGCTGTGCACGCTGGCAAAATTTTATTGTGCCGCCGAGCAATTGAACCGCGCAGAGGCTACTGGACTTTGCCTGCTGGATTTATGGAAAACGGCGAGAGCACAGAACAAGCTGCATTGCGCGAAACTCGCGAAGAAGCCAACGCAGAGGTAGTGATTACCTCGTTATTCAGCATGATCACAGTACCCCACATTGCCCAAGTTCATATCTTTTTTGCCGCCGAATTACCTAAGCTTGAGTTCAGTTCAGGTGAAGAAAGCTTAGAAGTGGAGCTGTTTTCACCAGAAGATATTCCTTGGGATGAACTCGCGTTCCCAACCGTTGGGCGTAGTTTAAAACTCTATTTAGAGAACCCCACCCCAAGGCATGCACACGTGTTTGATATTTTGCCGCATCAAGCTCTGTCGGTAGAAGAAGCATCGCCAAAGAGCTAAGCAATAGTGAAGGGTTCTAACGACCGCTAGAACTCTTCAATTTTGGTTACATCGTACGCTGGGGTTTCATAAGGATGTGCCAGCTTCAAAGCGGCAACGGCGCCGGCAATCTGACCGTCAGAACAAACCAATTCAATACGATATTCAGGCACTTGTTCCAGAGTACCTTCATCGCCAATAAATGGCTTCGCGCCTTTTAACGGACGAAATTGCCCCATACCAAGTACCTGCCAACAACATTGGTCGTAATCGCCAATGGTACCTGCGCCGCCAGCAAATACGGCTTCTTTAACAGTTTCAGAATGTGATTCGGGAACGTAAAACACGAGTTTATACATGCATGCTATCTCCGTGACATTTAAATGATCGGATTATCGCGTGATATCTTCTAATTCAATCAGTTGTTGCAGCGCAAATTCGTTGCTATCACCGCAGATAGAATGCTCCGCGATGAACGCTGAGCAGACAGCAGGACGTTCCGGAGATCCGAAGATATCGCACAGGTTATCGTCGTTTAACTGGATGCAACGCACGCCAGCAGGTTTCCCGTGCGGCATGCCCGGAATGGCAGATGTAATAGATGGTGCGATACAGCAAGCACCACAACCCAAACGACACTCCAAGTGATACCCCAAGCCGGCGAGAGCAAATTAATTGATGAGTTAGAAAGATGAACCTAGTAGCGATAGCGCATTGTATCGCTTCGGCGCTTTTCCTTCAGTAACTTCAACATCATTAAGTTGTAGCGGTTGGCGTATTGGCGCAGGCGCAATAGAACTTTGCGATCCTCTTCAATATTGGCAAAACTTTGCCAACGAGTATTGAGCGGCTCGATGGGTTGGGCGCTCCAAACTTCAATTTCTCGTGCTGTCACTCCGGGAGTTTCGAGTGAGTCGTGTAATTGAATCCCGACAAACGTGGATTCTCCGCGTTGGAATGCGTCTTTTGCATCTTGAACCGGATCAACCAACCGGTTCATATCCGCCACGGGGCTATCGCCAATGACGACCCGGTCAGCGGAGGCTTGGACACCACAAAACAGCAGTACCCATAAGAGTATATTCAACAAGTTGACCTTTGGTGATGTCATCTTTTCCACCTGCAAACATAAACGCCGAATTGTCAGTCTAGCAGTTGAGGATTATTCAACCTGCTAGAACAGTTCTTGGCGACAGGGACGCTTGCCAAGGTGTACCCCCTAGGATAGCCTTGGCGCCTGCATTTTTTAGACCTCGGGGCCAAAATGATGAATACCCTGCTACGTACCTCTCTCAGCCTACTGTGCGCAGCGCCTCTGCTCGCTGCTCCGGCTCAGGCAGAGCCAACTAACTTTCGAGTTGGTCTTGGTATGCTGCGCTATGACGTTCATCCCGCGAGCGACTATATGCCCGATTTTCGCAACACTGGGTTCACGTTTTCGGCAGAATTCCCCCAAGATAATTATGTCGGCTCGCGCTTTATTATCTATCGCGAAGACGATGATGATGTCTCGCTTTGGGGGTATGAAACCCAATTAATGTGGGGCTATGGTTTGGCTCAACCGGGTTTCCGTATTTATACAGGCCCAGCATGGCACCGCGAAGTTATTCGCAGTCAGGCGAATGGTTCGCGCCAGCAACGAGTATTCAATGGCTGGGGTTGGCAGGTTGGCACAGGCTGGCAGATTGGAGCCATTACTCTGGATGTGGCAGCAACTTATCGCGATCCGAAAGACTACCGTGACGAGAACAAACGTGCCGGTAATAACGTTATCCCAGACCCTATTTTGAGTAATGTACTGCTGAGCTATCGCTTTTAAGATTTAGTTCCTCGGAGTCGCAAGCGTGACTCAGACGTACCTTATTGCACTCTAAAAATTCCGAAATCGAAAGGAACGAGTTATGACGAATCCCGTCACCGTTAAATACATGTCTCGCGCTGAGATCGAGCGTCTGATGTACAGCCTCACTGCAGAACAAGGCAATACCCAAGCAGAACTATTTGAAGCGCTGGTGCGCCGCCTGCTTGAGATTATGGAACAAGACGCCCGCTAGTATTTATACAGACCTAACGCTCCATTAGATGCGCCCCTGCAAGTGGGGCAACATCGTTCACAATCGTCTCTACGGCCAGCCCAACCCCCTCCTTGTCTTAGTCTTAACTGTGCTAGATCAAAAATTTAAACCTGATTACCTATACTCTGTGTAATCGAACTCTTACCTTGCCTTTTCTATATTAGTATATTCTAATACAGTAATATTAATTTGATCGCTAACGTCTACTAAGGAGAGGTTTCCTGTATGCGCCCTTCATCAACATGGTTATCCGTCATTGCCGCTGGTCTGCTCTCTAGCGCACTGCATGCCGACACCGCCCCTAGCAGGGTTATAGCAGTAGAATTAACCCGCATTCCTGTGGTTGAAACCTTAGACGCTACCTTAGAGGCGGTATATCAAGGGACTATTTCGGCGCAAACCAGCGGTGTGATTAAGGCCATACATGCCGATGTTAACGATCAAGTCGCAAAAGGTACTTTGTTAGTTGAAATAGTAGATACCCAACAACAAGCCGGCGTTGCTCAGGCGAAGGCGTCGTTGGCGCAAACCGAAGCGATGAATGAAGATGCACAAACCTTGTTACGCAGAAACAGCCGCCTACAAAAGCAAGGCACGCTATCGGAAGGCGAGTACGACCGCACCGTTGCTCAAGCAAAAAGTACAGCAGCAGCAGTGCGAGCAGCCAAAGCCATGTTGGATCAAGCCCAAGAACAACTGTCTTATACTCGGGTTATCGCGCCCTATTCCGGTATCGTCAGCGCTCGCCATATCGAACCTGGTGAACTGGTTAATCCCGGGCAAGCGTTAATGAGTGGTTTAGCTCAAGGAGAATTGCGTGCTGTTACCGATGTGCCGCAACGCGTAGCACAGCGCTACAATGCCCAAACTAATAAGAAAGTCGATGTAATAGTGAATGGCATTGCCATTGTGCCTTCCAAGATCACCTTATATCCCGTTGCCGACAGCCGCCACCACAGTGTACGCATGCGTGCTGATTTGCCGCCGCAAACCGATTTAAATGCCTTTCCGGGAATGTGGGCCAGCGTACAAATTAGCACCGGCGAACGCGAAGCCATTCTTGTGCCGAGTACTGCTGTGCTAAATCGTTCGGAACTTAATGCCGTGTACATCAAAAACGCTAACGGCGTTCATTTACGCCAAGTGCGCGTAGGCAACGCCTATGGTGATCAAATTGAAATTTTGTCGGGTTTAGAAGCCGGAGACCAAGTAATGGTCGATGCCTTAGCACAACTCGCGACGCCCGATTTATCTAGCAACGCGCCGAAAGGAGAATAAATATGTCGGAGAAAACCACGACATTAGGCATCTCTGGAAAAACCGCAAAAGCCTTCCAAAATTCGGCCATTACTCCGTTATTAGCTTTACTCGGTTTATTACTTGGCTTTTTCGCCATTATGGTAACGCCGAAAGAAGAAGAGCCACAAATTGATGTGACGTTCGCTAACGTATTTATTGGATTTCCCGGTGCTTCTGCCCGTGAAGTCGAACAATTAGTTGCGATTCCTGCCGAGCAAGTATTATCAGAAATTAAAGGCGTGGATGATATTTTTTCGATTAGCCAGCCTGGGCAAGCGATTTTAACCGTGGCATTTACCGTCGGTATTCCGCGTCAAGAAGCTATTCTGAATTTATACAATCAGGTCTACAGCAATAACGACTGGTTTCCACAGAACTTAGGCGTGCAAGCCCCCATCATAAAACCTATGGGCATTGATGATGTGCCGATTATGAGCATTACTCTGCGCTCTGATGACGCAACCGTAACCGCTGCTCAACTTACCCATATAGCCCATGCATTAGAAACCGATTTAAAACAGGTGGCCGGTACGCGCGATATTTATAGTATTGGTACGCAGCCGGCGGTGGTTGAAGTAAAACTCGATCCAGTACGCATGAATGGCCACGGCCTCGCATTTGATGATGTGCGTAATGCATTGGCCAGTGCCAATGTTGGCGGCAACCCAACCTCATTAGTGCAAGACAACCGCGTTATTCAAATTCAAGCCGGTAGTTTTTTAGAAAATACCGATGCCCTCGGCCAACTAATCGTCGGCATTTATGCGGGTGGCGTTGTTTATTTAGCCGATGTTGCCGATATCTCGCTGCAAGCGGATACCCCAGAACAGCACGTTTTTTATCGAACGTTAGGGCAATCCGCGAGCCAACCAGCAGTAACATTAGCCATTGCTAAACAGCCTGGCACCAACGCCGTTGATATTACCCAAGCCATTGAAGCACGCTTAGAAAGCCAAAAAGACCGTTTAATTCCAACCAACGTCAGTGCAGAAATCACCCGCGACTATGGCTTAACCGCGGCGGCTAAATCGGATAAATTAATCGCTAAATTACTCTTTGCTACGGCTGCGGTTGTGGTATTGGTATTGGCGACCATGGGCTGGCGCGAAGCCATTATTGTCGGCAGCGCCATTATTATTACCCTCGCCATTACCCTATTTGCGAGCTGGGTTTGGGGCTTTACCCTAAACCGCGTATCGCTGTTTGCGTTGATTTTCTCGATTGGTATTTTGGTCGACGATGCGATTGTGGTGGTGGAAAATATTCACCGTCATATGCACCAAGGCGGGAAAAAATTATTAGAGGTTATTCCAACCGCGGTAGATGAAGTTGGCGGCCCGACCATTTTAGCGACCTTCACTGTGATTGCCGCATTAATGCCGATGGCATTTGTATCAGGACTGATGGGCCCTTATATGAGCCCTATTCCAATCAACGCTTCTACGGGTATGTTGATTTCTCTCGTTGTTGCCTTTGTGGTCACACCTTGGTTGTCGTACAAATTACTGCAGCGCCAAGCTTTACAGTTCGAGAACACGACGGTAAGTCATGACGACAGCGAAGTAAAAGAAGACGGTTTATACCGCTTCTTTAATAAAGTTATGCGCCCCTTTATTGAAGGCCAACAAGCGGGTAAAAAGCGAATTCTATTGTTTGTAGGTATTACTGGGCTAATTTTCCTCGCGGTATTGCTGCCAGTATTTAAGTTGGTCGTGATGAAAATGCTGCCATTTGACAATAAATCTGAGTTTCAGATTGTGGTCGATATGCCCGAAGGCACACCACTAGAACAAACCTTAGTGGTGTTAGAAGCATTAACCGATGAACTCATGACAGTGCCAGAAATTCGCGATGTACAACTGTATGCAGGTACTGCGGCACCCATTAACTTTAACGGCTTAGTGCGCCAATACTATTTACGCAGCCTGCCGCATCAAGGCGATGTGCAAGTGAACTTGGTCGATAAACACCATAGAGAACGCCAAAGTCACGATATTGCGGCGTCGGTACGCGAGCCGCTACAAGTCATTGGCGCACGCTATAATGCCAATGTCAAAATCGTCGAAGTACCACCCGGCCCACCAGTAATGGCGCCTATCGTGGCTGAAATTTATGGCCCAGAATATGGTCGCCAAATCGATGCCGCGAAAGCTCTAAGTGCGCAATTTTCTGCCACTGCCGATATTGTTGATGTGGATACTATGGTCGAAGCCGATCAGGAAAAATGGACCATACGCATTGATCGCCAGCGCGCTGCTCACTTAGGTGTTGCTCAAGCGAGTATTGTTCAAGCCATCAACACAGCCGTGGGCGGTGAAGATGTTACCTACTTGCACACAGGTGATCATAAATACCCTCTGCCGATTCGGTTAGAACTGAGCGAAGGCGATAAAGTAAATCTTACCAATGTGCTGACTATGAAGGTACGCGCTGCGGATGGCACCTTCGTATCGCTTGCCGATTTAGCCAGCATTGAGCGAGGTATTACCGACAAGAGCATTTACCACAAAAACTTAAAGCCGGTTGTTTTTGTAACGGCAGATATGGCGGGAGAACTCGATAGTCCATTGTATGGACTCTTTGATATCGCACTGAACCTAGGTGATGCCGGATTAAACTGGAATCAGTCCTATATTTCTGCACCACCATTAGCCAACGATATCGAGCTGAAATGGGATGGTGAGTGGCAAATCACTTACGAAACCTTCCGTGATATGGGCATCGCTTATGGCGTGGGTATGATTTTGATCTATCTACTCGTGGTTGCTCAGTTCCGCTCCTACCTAGTGCCGCTGGTGATTATGGCCCCTATTCCACTCACTGTGATTGGTGTTATGCCGGGCCACGCGCTATTCGGTGCCCAGTTCACGGCAACCTCGATGATCGGCATGATTGCCTTGGCAGGCATCATAGTGCGCAACTCCATCCTGCTGGTCGACTTTATTAATCAGAAATTTGAAGAAGGTATGCGCTTTGAAGATGCCGTGGTTACTTCAGCAGCGGTGCGCGCACGTCCGATTGTATTAACGGGCTTAGCGGCCATGATTGGTGCCTTCTTCATTTTGGATGATCCGATTTTTAATGGCTTGGCCATTGCCTTGATTTTCGGAATTTTGGTATCCACCATGCTGAGTTTGGTTCTTATCCCACTGCTGTACTACACCGCTATGAAGTCTCGATTTAAGCACTAATCAAAGCAATGCCATCACCCAATGGGCCAGCGGGCCTATTGGGCTTTCGGCCTAGTGTCGATTTCAGGTAGAATCCGCCCTCACACATGGAGTTCTTACTTCAAGGAATGCCGCAAGTCGGCAGTTAATGGCAGGAGTTACACGTGTCCGCCCGATCAGGAAATCTGGTAGATTCCATCAGACGATCTATTGTTCGTCGTGTTTCTCTATCTATTATCGTTACCGTGTTAGCCATTGGCACGGTCGCTATGGCGGCAATTATTTGCTGGCACTATCAGCGCCAATACGACAACTTCGAAAATAGCACAAGTAATGTTAGAAACGCCTATAGCAGTGCCATTGCGGGCGCTATGTGGCACCTCGACACCAGCCAGCTAAACCTACTCGCGGACGGGATTCAACAACAAGAGTCTGTATCTTATGTGCGTATTAATGACCGTGGTGCGTTAAACATCGAGCGCGGCATTCGCCCTTATCATCGCGATATCCAAACCAGCGACCTGCTCTACAACGGTACGCCCATTGGTCAATTAGAGATGGCGTTCAATCGCGATAGCGTTTTCGCTACAACGCTACAAACCATTTTACCCAGCCTAATTGCACTGATCGTCGGCTTATCGTTATTCGGCATCATTCTAGTTGTGATACTGCAGCGAGTCGTGAGTAGCCGCATTCAGTCGTTGGCACTGGAAGTCCGTGATCGTTTAGAAAACAATCGTTTTGAACCGCTATCGCTACAGCCGTCATCCTCTAATGATGAAATCGATTCTCTGATTCGCACCTTTAATAAACTCAGCGAACGTATTCTGAATGAATTACAACAAAAAACAGTAGCTCAACAACAGCTGTCCGTCGTCAACTTAGAACTAGAAGACAGAGTAAAGCTGCGCACCTACCATTTGCAGGAAACCGTTACCCAGCTCAACCAAACATTGGTTGATTTAAACACAACTCAAAGCAAGTTGATTGAAGCCGAAAAGCTGTCGGCTCTGGGCGGCATGATTGCGGCTATTGGCCACGAAATTGAAACGCCACTGGGTTTATGTTTAACCGTTCAATCCTGTTTAAAAAACGATGTCATCGCCCTCAAACGCGCGATGCCAAGCGGTGCTATTAATCAAACGCAAGATGCTATAGCTGCGGTCGATGAA
>NZ_JAWUWR010000084.1:0-25583 GCF_034111725.1 Thalassolituus sp.
AAAGGTTTAAGTAAAGGTTTAAGTAAAGGTTTAAGTAAAGGTTTAAGTAAAGGTTTAAGTAAAGGTTTAAGTAAAGGTTTAAGTTGATGTAAATAACCCCTGCAAGCAGGGGTTATTTATTTTCAAGCAACGTAAGTATTCTTAATCTGCAGTCGATTCACCCGCAATGTATCGCGGTGCATCAGTTACGGTAGGAACCGCTTCGTTGTTCAGTGTTCCGTTTACCGTCGTTGGCACCGGTACAGCAGGATCGTTCAATACTAAGCTAGTGCATTGACCATCGGTACGTTCCATCTTTTGTTCGATCTCTAAGGCTTTGACGACGTATTCGCCATCGCCGCCAACGACCACCGCATCCGCTATATTAAATGCTGGTGTAAAGTAGCCGCGTTCTGTATCCGTTAGGCTAGGAATTCCCCATAAATCGCCTTGTCCTCCGTAGTTAAGCATAACGGTTTGACCATCGTAATTACCGGCGCTGCCGGTGCGATCATTGGCATCTTCATGACGATAGGTGAATTCTAGGGGCTTATCGAAGCTTACGATGTCACCCGACGAATCAACAAGGGCTGCCTGACGATTCCAAGAATTAGGGCCAGTCTCAAACTCGTAGAAAACAGTTACAATTTCAGAATCATAAACATCAGTAGTCGCACTTAGGCTAGAGGTATCGGTTACCATACCGCCGGAGCGAACTCCCCAAGGATGCTGATTGTTGCTGCTATTTTCTGAATCGGTTGGATAGGCAACGGCATCGGTACTGATCATTAATTCGAGTGTATTCGCACCAGAGTTGGATATCGTATAAATGATAGGAGATCCAACATCCGTGCTATCGGTTAAATATGGACCATCGTAGGTATCAAGATCCGATGATGTAATTCCTGCTTTAGGGCAGTTTTCATAGCAATAAAGAGTTGCCGTGCCGCTTTCGAATAGCTCGCCTGTACTTGTTTCATTACCGGTAACAAATTCTTGCTTAAAGAAGGTAATTGCCGTGCCGCCTTCAAGGAATTGAACGCCGCCGCCTAATTGGTTTGAAAACATATGAAGGTTTTGGCCTGACGCTAAACTAATTACAACAGGTGACTCTAGATCAGCTCGATTTTGCCCGTTTTCACCGTACTCAACAGTGGCTGTTTTAATGAAGTCGCCAGATCCAGAATCGTATACAACGATAAAGTTGGTGCCCGTATTGTTCGAATTGTTCCATTCAAAGTATTCGAACTCGATACCATCAATATCCGTTAAATTTAGTGATATAACGGTGTTTTTCATTAAGCGTCCCTGAGCTTGGATTAATTCATACTCAGTGCCGGTAGTACCATCGAAGGTTTCTCGTTGAACGGTAACACCAGACAGATCGTCCTGACCTCCTTCGGTCCAAATACCCCAATAGCTGGCATAGCCGCGCGAATCATAGTTACCATCAATGTCTGCGTCATACAAAAATGGAAAGCCGGAATTTAATTCGACCGATGATCCGTTTGCTATTGAATATAAACCATAGCGCCAAACAGTTTCTGTAAAGCTATTTCGTGATAGGCAAGTGCCATTTTGATCATCATTTTTATAAGCCAGTTGCTCGAAGGTCGCCGCTTTTTGTAGTAGTAAATTGTCGCTGTTGTAAGAAATGGCAAAGGCTTTGTTCGCCTCCGCGGCGTCGTTACCTATTTGGCGAAAGCCAGTTAATGCTATGCCGTTATCTTCTGATGGATTAACAACAACACTCGCCGCGGTTTCGTACATTTCTTCCGGCCCGCGAATGGATGACTCGTATAAGGTAAAACCTTGGAAGCCAGCGAGCGTATCAACCGTCGCTAATTCTCCTTTACCGTAAGCATCTGGATCGTCTGAATCGAGTGCATCCGAAAATTGGTAGCTAAGAACAAAAGAACCAAAAGGGTTTTGTTCTGAAGCGCCTTCACTGATGACACCGTTAACTCTAATGGCCTGACTGGAATCACCATTATTCATCACAAACCAAATATGCACATTCAGTGGGGCATCGGACGCTTCGCTGCGAGTTGAGTCTACAGTAACTTCTGTGTAGTTAACGGCACCTTGGCTCCCTGAGCTTTGATCGTTATTGCCACTGTCGTTTTCAAAGCAACTATCCATATCTGCTAATACGGTATACGGCCCTTCATTCACCTCTAACTCGGGTTTTAGTTGGCCGATAAAGCACAAAATACTATCGACAGTTGCGAGTGGTTCTAGTGCCTCCAGCCATACATGAGAGCGCTGAGGAGCCTCACTGTAGTCTGTCCCCGTTTCGAGGAAGCCTCCTTCTGATGCAGGGGCTTGGGCAAGGAATGCAGGTGCTTGATTTGTATCTGACGCTTTAGGTTCAACCAAGGATATCTGAGACGGTAAAACTAAGTCGGAAGAGCTGATCGTATTAGTTGTGGTTGTATCGCTGCTAGCTAAGTCTGAAGCGCCGTTGCTACAGGCTCCCAGCGCCAAACATAGGTTGAGAGTAAGGAGTTTTCTAGTCATGATCTGAGGTCTCTATTCGGGTAGATTGGCTGCGATCTAATTGAGAAAATCAGCAGATGTTTTCACTCTAGCTGATGAATTCAATCGTGCTGTAAAAACTATAAGGAAAGCCAAAAGTTCAATTTTCAAAAACACTTTTTCATGATTATCATGACATTTTTACTGAATGGGTCGGTTTAGGACTTGCTTTCGGTTTGGCAGGATTTGTCTTTTTTTAGGATTTTTTTGTGTAAGGTTGTGACGGATTTGCTAGCTAATAGCGGTTTTTTAAGGGTTGAAATTTAATATCCAATGTCTCTCTAGTAATTTCGCCAGTGTATTGGTTTTAACTTTCTGGTTTGGGAATTATTTTTTGAAGTTTAATTAGGCACGAAGCATGATCTTCTATATTTCTTATAGTATTGCAGGTCTGGCCGCATTCGTTCTCAGATATAAGCTCTTCTAAATATTCTTTGGTAATAGCGTTGAGGCCATTAAAGAGGAGTTGCGAAAAGCGAGAGGGGATAGATTTAATAAGTTACTTAGGGGACTTTCTGAAATCGTTAGAGGAGCAGTTTGTTGAGTTAAAAATTATCTTTTTCATCAGTGTAGCGCGAGCAATATATCTCGCGTTAGGCGCAATACTAAATGCGATTATTATAGACGTTTTTGAGCGATTACATTATTTTATTTAGTGACGACTTTATTGGTGTGCAGAGCTCTGATGATATTAGGAGTATAGACCAATGATTGATACCTTAAGAATAATACCTCCTTCAACTTGCGATTGCAGAAATTGGCCTATAATGAATGTCATTACCACTATTTTTGTGTGGTTTTTGGCCGTCGGCGTATAGTTGTCAAGCCGCCTAATTTGAAGGATTGCCACAATGGTTCAGCGTAAAACAAAAATGGATGGTTTAGGAAAAACGTCGACAGTTTCACTTAGTAAACGCTTTTCCCTATTAATCATAGTACTCAGCGGTATCTTGCTGCTTGAAGCTGCCATGGTTATGAGTAAGAGTTGGGCGTTGGATTCATTAGCTGCTGGGGTAAGTAGCCATGATATTCCTATTTTGAATCGAGCCCATTCTCTTAAACTGGCGGTTGTACAGGTACAGCAGTGGCTTACAGACATCAGTGCAACACGAGGTCTGGATGGACTAGATGATGGTTTTACAGAAGCTGAAGCAAATGCTGCACTCTTCACTCAGATAATTGGTGAGTTGCAGGTTCTCGATCCAATCAACGCCTCCTCTTACAAGGAAATTTTACCACTTTTTGATAATTATTATAAAACAGGTAAGAGTATGGCCCAAGCCTATGTGAGTGGCGGTCCTTCTGCTGGCAATGCCTTAATGTCTTCATTTGATGATGCTGCTTTGGCGATGTCGGAGCAGGTTGATGGTTTTCTTGCTCGTATAGAAGAACGCACAGATAAGCTCATGCTCGAGCAAAAATCATTAATTAGATCGCTTGAATGGTGGTTTTTAGGTATTTCTTTATTGGTTTTAGTGGGTTTGATGTCACTCTACTTTGCTATGAAAGGGGCATTAGCTTGGTTGCCGCGGATCGTATATGCGTTGGATTTGATAGCTAAAGGAGATCTTACTCACGAGACCAAGTCACGGCGCAATGATGAAATTGGGGTCGTCGCTGAGGGGCTTGAAATAATGCGTAAGCAGCTGGTTGATGTGCTTCGGCGTGTGCGCAATTCAAGCCATCAGGTATCATCGTCAACAGAATCTATGATGGTGATGGCGCAGCAGGCAAGCATAGGCTCAAACGCTCAGCAAAACGAAGTCGAACAGGTCGCGACTGCAACAACTGAATTAACAGCTAACGTTCAGCATATCGCAAGCAGTCTATCGGAAACGTCACATTCGGCAGAAACTGTGTACGCCGATACACAAAGCGCTAGCGAACTCGTGATTGGTGCCATTAGTGCAATGGATGATCTTTCGATACAGGTCGACAATGCTTGTGATGCCGTACAATCATTGGCAACAGAAACCGATAGTATCTCTTCGGTTTTGGATGTGATTCGTGGTATCGCCGAACAGACTAACTTACTGGCACTAAACGCTGCTATTGAAGCGGCACGTGCTGGTGAGCAAGGACGAGGGTT
Source organism: Thalassolituus sp. (assembly GCF_034111725.1). Taxonomy (GTDB): domain Bacteria; phylum Pseudomonadota; class Gammaproteobacteria; order Pseudomonadales; family Oceanobacteraceae; genus Thalassolituus. The sequence goes on from NZ_JAWUWR010000084.1 coordinate 4,607, forward strand.
TGCCGTGGTTGCTGATGAGGTTCGATCTTTAGCTAGTCGTACGCAACAATCGACAGAAGAAATTAATCGAATGATTGATCGCTTAGCAAAAGGGTCTGAAAAAGCAGTATCAGTAATGAACCTGAGTCGAGATAAGGTGCACTATGTTGTGGAACAAGTAGCGGGAGCCAATACATCGTTGGAATCAGTTACTGCCTCTGTGGGGCGGATTAAAAATATGAATGTGGATATAGCCCGTGCAACTGAGCAGCAAAGTTCAGTCTTTTCTGAGATTAATCTAAATATTGACCGTATTAATCAGATGGCGGCAGAAACTGCTTCCGGAGCCAGCCAAATGACGTCTGAAAATAGAAAGCTGTCTGATACGTCAAATGAGTTAGATCTCTTACTAAAACGCTTTAAGGTAGATTCGTAATGAAGCTAGAGGTGATAGATATTCTTGCCAATTTAAATTTCTGAATTTGGATTATATGTATCCCTGACGGTTTCGCACAATATGACTAATTTTCCAGCGTTATCTGCGTGCATATCACGGCTTGGAAGGTATTGGCTTTTGACGAGCTGCTTAAATTTAAATGTATAAAAAAGAACCCATCAGGGTCCTTTTAAATTTCACATCGCTATTTCTATTGTTAGTGTCATGGCGCAGGTTGTGTAACTGTATTCATGTCTAGCGTAACGGCTGTTTGTGATAAAAGCCTGCCGTTCACCGTTGTGCCGGTATTTACCGTAATGCCTTTTATTGCTAACACTATGCCTTGAAAGCTTGCGTTCGTATCAAGTGCCACACCTGTACCGCCGCCAACTTGCCAAAATACATTCTTAGGAAGTGCGCCGCCGATTAGCAATACACTTGTACCTGCTGCTTGAATAACATCCCCTGATATTTGAAAAATCCAAACATCGTTTGCACTACCAGACAGAGTAACGTCCGTGTTAATCAACACATTGGTACCCCATTTATAAAGACCAGGTACGAGTGTTTTACCGCTGATATTACCGGCGTGTAGCTCGGTGAAATCTGGCGTCGTTCTGCCTGCTGCGTCGTTGTACGCAGCTCCCATATCAAGTACTGCATTAGCTACGAGTGTATTATCTGATGCTGTACCTGCAAAACAAGATATGTCGCCGCTTCCGGTATAGGCTTGATCAGCGCCAAAAATCGTTCCTGTTATTTCTGTACAGGTAACATTATCCATCGATGCAGCAGTAATGGGGGTTGCTCCTATGTCGCCAGTGATCGCTGAAGTAGGGACATTGGTAATGCCGGTTTTGGTTAGAATGACATAATCGCCGGCTGTTAATAAATTCACTGGCGCAGGGCCATCGGCGACGGTTGAGCCTGTTGTAAATGTCCAAGAATAATCGACGGCGAGTGCGTTACCTGCAATATCAGTAATCGCGGAGGTAACCGTTGCAGTATAAAGAGTATCAGCAACGAGATCGCTGGTTGGGTTAAAAGTCACCAGAGTAGTTTTGTAAGTAACAACACCTGAAATCGAAGTGGCGCCCATATCTGCGGTGACAGAGAAGCTCGCATCATTAACGCTAGCAGGGGTTAACGATTCATTAAAAACTACGTTAATGCTTCGATTTATTGGAACACCAGTCGCAGTATCAATAGGATCTGTTGAACTCACGGTAGGGGCCGTGGAATCCGCTGTTGCGCCGCTAGTAAAGGTCCACACATAAGAGCTGGCTAGCGCTTTTCCGGTTGTCGTTTTCACTGCCGTTGTAATGGTGGCGGTGTAGACAATATTGGGTGTTAAGTTGTCGGTAGGATCAAAAGTTGCTGTATTGCTGACGGAGTCTAAATACACCACGCCCACTAGGGCCATTTCACCAGCGCCTTTCACAATAAAGCTTTCGGTAGTAAGCGTCGTTTCGTCCATTGATTCGCTGAAAGTCACGGTCACACTATTATTGATCGAGACTGTAGTGGCCATCGTTACAGGATTGGTGGAGCTAATTGTGGGAGCGCCTTCATTGCCGTCATTATTTCCATTACTGTCTTCTTGGCAACCCGATATTAAGATGGAAAGAATAAGGACGGTAAATCCAAAGGCTCGGTTAGATAATCGTTTGATCGAATGCATTAGAATTCTCGATAGAAATTTTTTGGCGCAAATATAAGCGCATTAGTGATACAAAGGTTCACGGCGAAATAAATGATCGTGCCGAAAATTACGACAGTTTGTAGGTAGTTGCGCGGCGACTTAGTGCTCTCAGCACAGCATCGAGGTGTTATAAGAAGTGATATTTAGTATTAATTCCGCCTTGAACAGGGCCTCAGGCGGGAGGAGAGGAGTCCATCATGCGCTATTAAAATAGAAATAGGTAAACTATTTTAATATAAGTGAAAAACAGGAGTGAGGTCTGCCTAATTTACCGATCGTTAAGTAATTGGGTCTTATACGCTTTTATAGCTTCCGTGGCCAAGGCACTGCCACCTAATTCAATACGTTGGTAGTGTGCCAACGTTTTCTTCAAATAATTCTTACATATGATTGCTTGCTGTTCAGAACCCGCCCGCCATATTGCTTCACCAATAGGGGCTATTTCTGCATTTTTATCAAGCTGGTTAGAAACTAATAAAATTTCGTAAAAGCGCTTATTTTCTTCAGTTAGGTTTTCTTTCTTCAGGCTAAATTGATAGCTTCTCAAGTACTTTCGTAACGCAAATTGATGGTGTATAGGGCAGAGTAAAAAATCAATGTTAGTATTTGGATGGTTTTTAATAATCGTATCGATAAAGCGCATCATTAAATCGCCACCAACGCCAGCAATAATGATTAGATGTTTACCTTGATATTTATGAAGGGGGAGATGAGATGCGTCAAGGCAGTGGGTCTGCCAAGTATAATCTTTGATAGGATAAAAATGGTTTAGTTTACTACTGAGCGTTTGCATAAGCTCAGGAACGATATCAACAAAGTGGATGGTGGTTCTGGAGTTCGGTTCACTATTTTTTGTTAACAGTGCGACACCAAGAAAACCATGATCGCAGCAGCAGTCCCAGATATGCTGGTAGTCTGCTGCAACCATAGATTTGAGCTGCTCTAATCGTTTGCTAAGTTTCACGATTATTGTCGATAAAAGTTAAGCTTATTTTTTATCGACTTTCCAGCTTGATGCCATGCGCAATAATACTTTAGGAATTACAGTGACGTTCAGCATTAACCACTGGAATACAGAGGTTGGCTTAGCGTATTTGGTAAGTTCCAGCATGGTTTTATAAATTGCTTCATCAAATGGGAACCACCATGCATTGTTTTTATTAATGCCCGGCATTAGATCCCAGTTAATGATTTTAGATCCGCTGACTTCGTGCAAACCGAGTGCACCATGAGTTCGACCAATGCCTGATTCTTTCGGTCCACCCCATTCGGTGTTAGCGATACCGTGGGTATAAAGGTGATCGTTAATTGCAACGGCTCCTGCTTCTAATTGCATTGCTATACGTTTGCCGCGAGCGTTGCTGCTAGTCCATACGGATGCACTTAACCCGTATTGTGACTTATTTGCCAGTTCAATGGCTTCTGCTTCTGAGCGCACTTTAACAATCGGCATGAAAGGTCCAAAAATTTCTTCTTGGATAAATGCCATATCAGGGGTTACGTCGGTCAGCAGTGTAGCAGGGAAGAAGTAACCCTTTTGTTCGCCTACAGGCTGAGATTGCGCAGCAATGGTCGCGCCATTATCGAGTGCTAATTGCAGTTCTTTCTCTAACGTTTGAAATTGCTTTTCAGTGGTGACTGAACCTAAGTCGACATCGTAGCCATTAAAGCCGTGACGCAGTGCTTTGGTTTTAGCAATGCTCATTGCAACAAACTCGTCATACACTTTTTCGTGCACGTAAACGCGCTTTACGCCACCGCAAGATTGACCGGCGTTTTGGTAGGCAGCCCACATGCCACCGTTGACAGCTCGTTCAATGGAGGCATCTTCCAAAACGATCATGGCATCGTTACCGCCAAGTTCTAGGCTGCACGGTACCAAATATTCAGCGCAAGACTTCATTACTTGTTTACCTGCAAAGGTAGAACCGGTGAAGAATATTTTGTTAGCGCCATTTTCAAGCATTGAATCGAGCACTTTCGAGCCAGAACCCACTACATGAGTAAATAATCCTTCGGGTAAACCGGAGGCTTTAACGACTTGTTCAATGGCTTGGCCAACCAGTGGTGTTTGCGCAGCAACTTTCAATACAACCGCGTTACCTGCCATCAGCGCCATGACCAATTCACCAAATGGAATGCTGAATGGGTAGTTCCATGGGCTAATGATGCCTAAAGTACCGATAGGTTGATAAACACGCTTCGACCACTTATTGAAAAACAACATGGATGACGGCGGCAATAATTGATCTTTCAATACTTTTGGCGCGTTCTTAACATACCAAGTAGCACCCATGATGGATGGCAATACTTCGGTGTTCAGTGCATCAATCTTCAGCTTGCCGTTGTCTTGGCTGATGATTTCAGATAGCTCATCGGCATGATCACGAATGTAGTCGGCCATTTTTAACACGTACTTGCCACGCGCTTTATAGGACAGCTTTGCCCATTCTTTTTGGGCTGCTTTAGCACGTTTGAATACGGCTTCGAATTCGGCTTTAGTGGTTAAAGGTAAGCGACCAATCTCTTCCAACGTGGCGGGATTGATACTTACTTCGTAAGCGACTTCTGCATTCATGTGGGATACCTGTTCTTATATATTGAACTTATTTTATGGTCAGATCTCTGTTCTTAGATCTTAGTGGCCGCATCAGGCGGCGGAATGACGCTTATGCTATCACAATGGGGTTAGATCAATAACAAAGGAAGGGTTTTTTTTTAGCCAATCTTCGGACAAAACATGCGATAGTTCGGCTATCCGTGTATTGTTAATACGATATTTCAATGAGGCGAAGTGGATCTCTATATGGTCGATATAAACAGCAGTGGATTTGAACTGCCACCGCAGCCTTTAAAAGAAAATGGTGATCCTAGGCGAATAGGCTTTGAACTTGAATTTTCTGGCATTGACTTGAACCAAACCGTTAATACGGTTGAGCGAGTGATGAATGCGAGTATTAGTCATAAAACCGAAGCTGAGGTCGAACTGACGAGCGCCGAATTTGGCAAGTTCAATATAGAAATCGATTGGGCTTACCTAAAATCAAAAGCCGCTAAAGAAAGTGGCCCAAATGAAGACCGCACATGGGTCGATCTACTTAGCCGCGTCGCCCCTTTATTGGTTCCCATCGAAGTAGTTTGTCCACCTATCGCCGTTACTCGGTTAAACGAGTTGCTGCCTATGGTCGATGCGTTGCGTGAAGCGGGTGCTGTTGGAACAGAAGAATCGTTTATTTCTGCTTATGGCGTTCACGTTAATGTTGAGTTACCTGACCTAACTGCGAACACGTTAGGCATTTATATTCGAGCCTATGCGTTGTTGCAATGGTGGATAGTGGATACTCATAAAATCGACATTGCGCGGCGCATTAGCCCATATATTGATTTGTATTCAAAAGCCTACTTAAAGCAGGTTTTATCTCATCCAAACGCGGATATGGATCAAATATTTGACGACTATTTAGAGCACAATCCAAGTCGTAATCGCGGCTTAGATCTGTTGCCATTACTAGCCACGATAGATGAAAAAAGAGTCCGAAGTATCGTTGATGACCCACGAATTAAAGCTCGCCCAGCGTTTCATTATCGCTTGCCAGATTGTCGTATTGAACATGGTGATTGGTCGTTGTTAGTGCCTTATAACTCTTGGCTAGTGGTCGAAAAATTAGCCAATATGCCAGACGCTATTACTGAGCTATCGGCGGAGTTTTTAAGTACCGAACGTCAGCGTCCACTGCTGGATATAAGTCGAACAGATTGGGTTGAGTATATAGATCAATGGCTAAAAGACCACGCGTTGGTGTAACCGGAAATGCTCGTCGATGGGCTCCAAGTTGGTGGTGTACGTCATTCGCATTACGGCTTATCGGTGCAGCTCCTGAGCGAATTACAGTAGAGCATCCGCCGAGCGGGCATCCATTAGATGCCTTGATTATCGGCGGTGGCAACGATATCGCACCAGAGCATTACGGCGGTGATATAAACGCAAAAAGTAAAACTGATCCCGAACGCGATGCACTCGAAATACAGTGGATTAAAAAAGCACTCGATCAGGGCATTCCATTGCTTGGTATTTGCCGTGGGGCTCAGTTAATAAATTCAGTATTGGGTGGCTCGTTATTTCAGGATATACGCGATACCCGAGTGCATACTCGTAATCGCCCTAGTTTATTACCAACTAAGCATGTCACGCTTGATCCCGAGTCTGGAATAGCAGGCATTTGCAAGCGAGGAGCGCTGTGGGTTAACAGTTTACATAGCCAAGCGGTTAATCGTCCTGGAGAAGGCTTAAAAGTAGTGGGGCGAGATCGTGATAATATTGTGCAGGCCATTGAAAGCACTACTGGTGCGCCAGTAAAAGGCGTGCAATGGCATCCCGAATATCTATTTTATCTACCGTCGCAATTGGCGTTATTTCGTTGGTTGCTGTCGTGTGTGAAAGTGGGTCGCTGATTCTCTATTTCTAACGTTCGAGCATCTTTGTGATTTCTTATTTATTGTTATTTAGTTCCGCATTTTTAGCCGCAACTATCTTGCCGTTTTATTCTGAGGTGCTGCTTTACGCGCTGCTACGCGATGGTGGGGATCCGTGGATCTTGGTAGCTATCGCAACCTTAGGTAATACGCTGGGGGCAGTTGTTAACTGGGTCCTTGGGCTTTACATACTGAAATTTCAAAATAAGCGCTGGTTTTATTTTTCACAGAAACAAATCGAAAAAGCGCAGGCATGGTTTCAACGTTATGGCGTATGGTCGCTTTTGCTGGCATGGCTGCCGCTGGGTGGTGACGCGCTAACCCTGATTGCTGGCATTATGCGGGTTAAATTTTGGCCGTTTTTGTTATTGGTAGGAATAGGAAAGGGGTTGCGCTATATATTTGTGGTGTATGTTGCGGGCTGGGTTTAATACTCTTTATTTCGGGTAGGTTTAATTGACCTAGGTAAGATTAAGCTAAGTAAGTTGCTTTTGTTGTTGTTTTAAAAAATAAAAGCACTCAACTATTGAGTGCTTTTTCTTCAGTATTTATAACTTCCGGCTTATGGCTGATTAAATACAAGCGCCAGCAAAGTGCAATCGCTGAGCATGACAGCCCGATAACCAATCCCATCCAAAAGCCTTTAGCGCCCAGTTGTGTGCTTTCACCGTAGGCTAGCCAGTACCCTGAGGTCAGGCCAATTAACCAGTAGGCTATGAAGGTAATTATCATCACGGCAACGGTATCTCTATAGCCGCGCAAAGCACCTGCTGCGGCAATTTGCGCGGCATCCGATATTTGAAAGATAGCGGCATAAATCATTAAGGAGGACGCTACAGCAACCACCAGCGGATCGGGGGAGTAGAGTCCGGCGATATAGCTTGCGCCCAATACAATAATTGTCGCGTTAAACAGTGCTAGCCCGAGGTTGAGTTTTACTCCGAGCCAAGCCGTGGTTCGCGCTGCGATAATATCGTTACTGCCAAGGTGATGACCCACTCGAACGGTGAGTGCCATACCAGCGCTAAGCGGAATCATAAAGGTGAGCGATGAAATATTCAGTGCTACCTGATGACCAGCGACGACGGTTGGCCCTAAATCGGTAATAAGAAGGGCAATCACGGTAAATAGGCTTACTTCAAAAAAGATGGCAATGCCTATGGGCATACCGATACGAAATAGGTCTTTGACGTATTCCATATTGGGGTGGCGTACGTGCTCCCAGAGTGGGAATTCTTTGGTGATACGACGCTGGCGTGTATCCCATGCGTTGGCCACCATTAAAAATAGAATAACGAGCAAGCTGCCTACACCACAACCGGGGCCGCCCATTTCTGGCATGCCCAGCGCACCGTATACAAAAATATAATTGAGTGGAATATTCAGCAGTAAGGCGACCAGCATAATTCGCATTGGGAATACGGCATGGTTTACCGCTTCGGCGTAAAAGCGGTAGGCCAAGTAAATGCCAGACGGCGGCATGCCGAGTGCAATAAAATAGAGATAATCGCGAGCAATGATGGCGGTAGCGGTGTCTTCAATTATGCTAGGTAGACTGTAAGCGATAGCAGCTACGACGATACCTGCTAAGGCTCCGGCGATAAGCCCAAGATAGATTGCTGCCGCCAATAACCGCGGCATAGCATCGCGTTGACGTGCGGCATTCATCTGCGCAGCCATAGGAGACAGTGCAACTAATATACCTGCCAGCAGCATCCATATAGGCATCCAAATAGCGGTGCCGATTGCTACACCGGCAAGATCACGAGTGCTAACATAACCCGACATAATGGTATCAATCGTACCCATACCAATTTGTGCTAATTGAGTCGCAAGAATGGGCAAAGTCAGGCGTATAATGGCTTTAACTTCTTGAGCTTTAAACGTCATGCCGCTAGTGTCCGTGATTCAGAGGGGGTGCGATGATTAAAAATAGTTGTCGCGGCGCATTTTGCACTTAACATTACGTAAGAACCAGCCAGATACCGATTTATTACTATGCCGATGTCAAATAACAGCGTTCCATTACATACCCTTCCGTTTGAGGGGGACTCTTTAGCTATTCCGCTACGAGTACTGGATATTCAAGATTTGATGGAGTTGTTTGATGGCTTGTTTGCGCACAGTGAAAACACGCGTCTGATTGCTGGTGATAATGAGCCGGAATATTTACCTGCAAACGATGAGTGTTCATATCATCGCCTAATTTTCGCTCATGGTTTTTACGCCTCTGCACTGCATGAAATCAGCCATTGGTGTATTGCTGGTAAACAACGGCGCTTGTTGGTCGATTTTGGTTACTGGTATGAGCCTGATGGCCGCAGCCCGGAACGCCAGCGAGAGTTTGAACAAGTTGAGGTGAAACCTCAGGCGCTTGAGTGGATTTTATCTGAGGCGTGTGGGCGCAAATTTTATCTCAGTACCGATAATCTGAATGGTGATCCGGTCGCGGTGGCGGCAGGTATTGCGCGTTTTCGGGCTGCGGTGGTAAAACAGGCACAAAAATACCTTGCAAATGGCCTTCCTATGCGGGCAAGCGTATTAAAAAAGGCCCTGTTAGATTATTATCAACGACATTCACAATTTGGTGTGCACCTGTTTGCACCAGAACGAATATAGAGCGGAGCAGGTTTTGTTAAAAAAACTGTTAAAAGCAGTTTCGGGAAAGAATAAGGCGCCGACAAATACGCCACCGAAGCGGCAATCCAAAAGCGCGGCAGATACTAAAAAGCCAGCCGCAGCAAAGACATCCACTGCCAATAAGGGCAGTAAGCCAGTTAACAATACGGCAAAGACGAATGGTCCTCAGCATGTTGCGGGTCGCGAAAAGCACGAACACAAGCGCACTAAAGCGAATGCGGTAGTTGAAGCGCCGTGGGATATCAGCCAATTCAAGGTTGAACCTGAAGAAGGTAAAACGCGCTTTCACGATTTAGATCTTCCAGATTCTGTGATGCAGGGTATTCATAAACTCGGCTTCAGTTATTGCACGCCAATTCAGGCTGAGAGCTTACCGGCAGCGTTGCGCGGTCGAGATACCATTGGCCAAGCGCAAACGGGCACGGGTAAGTCGGCAGCGTTTTTGTTAACCATTTTAAACCGTTTGCTAACGAATGTGCCGCCAGAGCGCTTTGCTAGTGAGCCGCGTGCTTTAGTTATTGCGCCAACGCGTGAGCTGGTAATGCAAATTGGTAAAGATGCTGAAGGGTTAGCTAAGTATACCGGTCTGAATGTTCTTACTGTCGTTGGCGGTATGGATTACGAGCAACAACGCAAGGTTTTACGCGATGAAGTAGTCGATATTCTGGTGGCCACACCGGGTCGTTTGATTGACTTTATGCGCAGCCAAGATGTGTTTCTCGATCAAATTGAAGTATTGGTGCTAGACGAAGCTGATCGCATGTTAGATATGGGCTTTATCCCCGATGTTCGCCGCATCGTGCGTTCGACGCCGCCCAAAGATGAACGTCAAACGCTGCTGTATTCTGCGACGTTCAACTACGATGTCCGTATTTTGATCGACCAGTGGACCAAAGATCCGCATCAGGTCGTGATTGAGCCTGAACAAGTAACGACAGATCGCGTCGTGCAGAAGTGCTACTTAGTGGCAGAGTCTGATAAGTACCGAGTGCTTGAGCAGGTGCTTAACGAAGAAAAACCAGAGCGTTGCATTATCTTCGCTAACCGTCGTGATTTAACCCGTAATCTCTGCGACAAATTGAATAAGCATGGTCATGTTGCTGTGTTGTTGTCTGGTGAAGTTGCGCAGCAAAAGCGCGTGCGCACGCTGGAACGTTTCCGCGATGGGCATGTGAATATTTTGGTGGCAACCGATGTTGCTGGTCGTGGTATTCACGTTGATGGCGTTAGCCATGTGATTAACTACACCTTGCCAGAAGATCCAGAAGATTATGTTCACCGTATTGGTCGTACTGGCCGAGCGGGTGCCATGGGTGTATCTATTAGCCTAGTATCTGAAGACGATGCATTTCTGTTGCCTGATTTAGAAAAGTACTTAGGCATGAAGCTTGAACTCACTCAGCCATAGATTTGGTGGGTACATTAGAATGCGCGGTGTAAATTTCGCCGCGCGAGAAAGATGATTTGATATGGTGCATGGACCACATGACGATCAAAAAAATAATAATTATGGGTCTGTTTGGTAGCTTGTTAAATTTTTCTCTCGCTGTCTGCACTCATGCAGAGCAGGGTGGCGTGATTGACGCTGCTGAAAGCCTTGACGCTACTAACGTTGAGTCAGCGCCAGAGGATCGGGCGGTTACCGAAGATGAGCCGGTAGCAACCCCTATTATTGAGGCGGCGCTTGCCGTTACTCCAGAATGGACTGAGGCCTTTTTACACCGCACGCATTCGCCCTTACTTGATGATCACGTAAGCGATAAAGTGATGTCGTTTTACTTTTTTGGCCGTCATGGTGAGCGCACCTTGATTGGTTTAGAACGAGTGCGCGGTGAGGACTACCACCAGTATTTCACTCTATTAGTTTTTGATAACCAAACCTTGTTGGGTTTTTATCGCCATATTCATAGCTTTCCTACCAAAATATTGTCGTCGGGTGAGGTGCGTTTTCCTCGAGGCTACAACACTAAGTTAATGTTCAATGTGATGGCAGATACGTTTCCTACACTATGCCAAGGCAAATTTATGCCGTGCATACCGTGGATGGCTAATGGTTCTGTCGCGTCGTTTGAAGATTTGGTTACGCCGCCACAAGAAGAAGCGGCGATTAGTCAGGTTGAAAATACAGATTAAGTGTCTGGACTAGGTTAAACCATTAGATTTAAGCGCGGACCGATTAAACTGGCTAGCCAGTCTCCAGCATCCATTGGTAGGTCGTGACCTGCGGTCGGGTGTGTATCAAGGGGCTTTTGCCATTTCGATGCAATACGTGCGGTACAGGCCGACTTTACTAAGTGATCTTTTTCCGCATTGTAAAACCACACATCTTGAATCGGCGCAGTTATCGGTCCGCGGTAGCGGCTAGCGGCCCACGTCTGGGCGATTCCGTTGGCCCATGTTAAAGGGTGCTCGCGATTAAACGCTAGCCAACGCTGCTGTAAGGATTCTCGATCCGCTAAATTCATGGTCCAGCGCATAATGCAACTTTCTAATCGATCTCTGCCCGTAGCGTGTGCAATTAGCGATAGAAGTGCAGGTGCTTGCATGCGCTGCCAAGGTAAAGACATATTCGCCAAGCTGGTATTAATAAGATGCATGGCGGCGATTTCCGCTGGGTAGCAACGCGCCCATTCCATCGCAATCATGGCGCCCATAGAGACGGCAACAATAATAACTGGCCCGCTATGTTGGGCGGTCACTTGTTGGCGTACATCTTCCATTAAGGCATGAATACTGGCGGGTGTTTTTTCGTTAAAGCGAAAACCATTGCCGGGGATTTCAGGTCGAATGATATTCGCGCACCAAGGTGCTAATCGTTCGGGGAAATCTCCCCAGTGGAAATTACTGCGGATTAATCCTCGCAACATAACCACTGGTGGCAATAAAGTATCTGGCATTGTTTTACCAGATGTTGAAGTAGCGATGAACGCTGAATTGAATGGTTGTGCCGGCGTCGTATTCGCTACCTAGGTTAGTACGGTCGAGTACAAAGCGGTAATCCCACTTGTTATAAGTACGACCAACGCCAACGCGAAACTGCCAATAGTCATCTTGATGTTCTGCGCCGTAGTTAACGTTCTCATCAATTTCTAGATAACGATGTTGGGCGGTAAACAATTCAATAGAGAAGGTACCACGAGTCATGGTGTAACCGAGTTCGAGCGAGCGATGAGCATAATTACTGCCCATATAAGCATCTGAGTAGCGAGTGCCAAGCGTTAACGCATCGTTGAATAGAATACGCGCAAAGGCTTCGTTGTAATTATCTCCATCCCGATCCATGTCGCCATGAAAGGTATAGCGAGTTGCGCCTAAGTCAACGGCGAAGCGTTCGCTAAGAGGCACATAAACACCACCAAAAGCATCAAACTCTGCCTGCACCTTGTCGCCATTGCGATCAACTTGGCTACCCCAGATACCGCCATAAAAACCGGTATTACTGGTTGCGGTTGCACCGGCTTGTATAGCGACGTTGCCACCACTTTGACTTATGCCATCGCGCACGTATTCAGAACTTAAACCTAAGTCGGCATTGATTTCGGCATGGGTAGAAGCCGCAGAAATAGCCAAAGCGGCCGTTGCAAATAATGTACGGATAGCAGATGAGCGGAATAAGGGCATGGTTCGGTCAGCTTTCTCGTCAAGTGGCAGTAGCGTTAAATCTAAGGCTACAGGCCTAGGTCACAATAAAATAAGGCGGTTAGTGTAACGGATCACGAGGTCAGATCACACTATCTCCGCTAAGTTCTTAAATTTACCTAGGCCTATGATGCTAGCGTCCAGGATACCAACGTGTGAGTGCCGCCATGTGATGATGTTGCTGAGTTAGTGCGTCCGTTGGTGCCCAGCTTGCCATCGTCGCAGTTGCCGACATCAGAAAGTCAAAAAATGTTAAATGTCGACGTAAAATTCGCTGCTGGCGATGCGGCAAGATCGGATTGAACAGGCTGTGGTAGCGGAATAGGTGGCGAGGGTTCTTCTTTACCCATAGCCATGAACCCATTTCTAATGTCATCGGTAAGTAACAACCGTTAGGTTGTGAGGCGCGATAGTCGTCGTATAGGTAATCCCACACATCGCCACTCGTAGTGTAGCTGTGGGCCTGAGGTTCGAATAAATACAGGTCGTGGTGAGGGTAGGTGTATTCAAATAATTCAGTCATGGCATGCGCACTATCAATGCCGGGCCAAGGATCGACGCTTTTCGCATACGGAAACCACAGGCGATCTTTGGTACCGAAGCCTGAGTGGCAATCGAGGCTCATGCAAAAAGGCTGGTCTTTTAATGCATGATGGATGGCATCCGTGAGTGCCTGATTTTCTGGTTCCATCGGTTTGTCACGTTCGCCACGATACCAAGGTAACTTGGAGCTGATCCGCTGCCCACCTACTAAAAAGGGGGTACGTTGCAGCGCTTCGACTGGAGCATTGCGCATTAAATCGACCCCGTTGGGATTGTTGCGGCTATTATCAGCCATGCCCCCTGGGTTAACGATAGGAATGATCACCAATCGAATGCGATGTAATTGCTCAATTGCAGCGGGATCCCAGCGCAGTCGGCGGATTAAGGTCTTTAAAAACGACAATATAACCTGAGTACCGATACGTTCGACACCGTGTACACCACCTACTAACGCCAGTACTGGAGCATCTTTGCGGGTAGAACCCATCTCGATGACATAAAAGGGAAGGTGGTCTTCGCCGTGTTGAATGTGAGCAGGAACACGGATGCGCATGTGCTGGCTGCCTTCGTCGATAAGGCGTTCGAGCTCGGTTAGCTCAGGTAATGCGGCCTTAAGACGGGAAATGCGTTGAATCACTGCAGTTTGATCCTTATCCTCGACGGGCTGAGCATGAAACTCGCCTTCGCATCGTTGGTTAACGAAGCTTATGATAGCCCGTTTGTATTGCCGCCAGTATGGCAAATCACCCGAATCAGAGAAAGTCATCCATGAGAAGTTTTCAAAGCACGCCGGTAGAACCCCCCGAGCGTTTACGTCCGGCGTATTGGCTGAGTATTTTGTGGCCGTTTCTTATGGAGTATCGCGGGCGCTTGGTGTTAGCGGCGTTGTGTCTTGTTGCTGCTAAATTAGCCAGTGTCGGTATGCCATTTTTACTTAAGTACCAAGTCGATCACTTACAAGCCGTTAGCGAGCCGGTGTCTTGGTGGGTGGCGTTCCCTTTAACTTTGTTGGTTGCTTATGGTGCCACACGATTTTTAACGGTATTTGCTGGTGAAGTACGAGATTTGTTGTTTGGTCGAGTGACTGAACGAGCGATGCGCCGCATGGCATTAAAGGTATTTCGTCACCTGCATGACTTAAGCTTGGCTTTTCATTTGGATCGCCAAACCGGAGCGTTACAGCGCGACATTGAACGCGGTGTTAATGGCATCAGTTTCTTACTGAGGTTTTTAATTTTTAATATTTTGCCGACCTTGCTAGAGCTGCTATTAGTTGTCGGTATTTTATTGGCGAATTATCCGCCAGTATTTGCTTTTATCACGTCGTTGGCGGTAACCCTGTATGTAATTTATTCCATTCGTGTAACGGAGTGGCGAACGCGCTACGTGCGTGAAGCGAATCAAATGGATTCGACCACGCATGCCCGCGCACTTGATAGCTTATTAAATTACGAAACTGTTAAGTACTTTACCGCAGAAGAACGTGAAGCAAGTGCCTATGACGAAGCGCTAGCCAAGTGGGAGACGGCAAGGCGTATGAATCGTTTGTCGCTATTTACGCTAAATAGTGGCCAGGCTTTAATTATTAGTGTGGCCATGGCCGCCATGTTGATGTTCGCTGCCTATTATGTAATTGAAGGCACCATGACGTTGGGTGACTTTACTCTTGTTAATGCTTTTATGTTCCAGTTATTTTTGCCGCTTAACTTTTTGGGTTTTGTGTATCGAGAAATTAAAGCGTCGATGGCGAATATCGAACGCATGATAGATTTGCTTGACGAGAAAACTGCGGTTGCTGATAGCGGGCAAAATGTCCTTAAAGTCACTCAAGGTAAAGTTGAGCTACGCGATCTCAATTTTGGTTATCGTACCGAGCGCACTATCTTAAAAGGCCTGAATTTAACCCTAGAGCCGGGCAAAACATTAGCAGTTGTGGGTGGTAGCGGTGCTGGTAAATCAACCATCACTAAACTGCTATTTCGTTTTTATGATCCGCAAGACGGTGGCATTTTTATCGACGGCCAAAACATTCGCAATGTACCGCAAAAGTCTCTACGCGAACGACTGGGTATAGTGCCCCAAGATACGGTTTTATTTAACGATACCTTACGCTACAACTTGCTTTATGCTCGGCCTGAAGCAACGGAAGCAGAGTTACTGGAAGTAGTACGCATGGCTAGCCTTGATGGCTTGTTAAAGCTTTGCCCCGAAGGCCTAGATACCTTAGTAGGCGAACGTGGATTGAAATTATCTGGCGGTGAAAAGCAACGTATTGCGATTGCGCGAATGTTATTAAAACGCCCAGATATTATGGTATTTGATGAAGCGACATCCTCGTTAGACTCCCATACCGAGCGGGCGATTATGGGTGAAATTCGCCGAGTTGCCAAAGGCCATACGGCCCTTATTATTGCGCATCGTTTATCCACGATTGTCGATGCGGATCAAATCGCTGTACTGCAAGATGGTGAAGTATTGGAACAAGGTACGCATGCCGACTTATTAGTACAAAAAGGAGCGTATGCGAGTTTGTGGCAAGCGCAGCAAAGTCAGGCTTCCATTGTTAAAGAGCAAATAGAGGAGGGTGGCGATGCACCTGCTGATCATTGATGCGATGAATTTGATTCGTCGTGTTTATGCCGCTCTTGAGGGCGGCGAGTGGCCCGTAGAAGGCACTCGTGCTCGTTCGGTGTCCATTGCAGCGGCAACAGCAGAGGCTGTCGGTGCCAGTCATTGTGTCGTGGTCTTTGAAGAAAAATGCGAAACATGGCGCCATACCCTCTGGCCTGATTACAAACTTGGGCGTGCGCCTATGGCTGAGGCACTGCAAGCCGGTTTGCCCGAAATTCGAGCTGGCTTAACCGATGCAGGGCTCACGTGCATTGATGTCGCGGGTTGGGAAGCCGACGATATCGTCGCGAGTTTGGCCGACCGCGCTTCGGCGGGCGGGCTTGAGGTCACTATACTATCAACCGATAAAGGTTTTTGTCAGTTGGTGACACCGCGCATTCAACTGCGCAATCATTTTGATCGTACAGCCTTTGACGTTGAAGGTGTAAAGCAAAAGTGGGGATTGCCGCCTCATCAACTGGTCGATTTTTGGGCCATGACCGGCGATACCACGAATCATTTGCCTGGCGTTCCTGGCATTGGCCCTAAAGGCGCTGGCAGTGTGCTGGATACTTGTGGCTCGTTAGATATGGCTCTGGCTTTTCCACAGCTATTACCAGAAAAGTTGGCCGCAACATTGGCTCAGCATTGGCAGCAGGCTCTGTTGACCCGAGTGTTGGCGGCATTGCGTCGAGATGTGCCGTTGGGTATGAACTTGCATGATTTACGTTGGCGACGCGGTCAGGTTAGTTAAAATCGGCCTCTTCGTTGTTCAATCGCGACATATTGATTAAAATCCGCGCTCACTTATCACCCTTAGGTAACTCTTTTGTCCGTAGATATTATTGTTAGAGGTTATCACCTCGATATTTATCAGCATGTAAACAACGGACGTTATCTGGAGTTTTTGGAAGAAAGTCGTTGGGATTTTCTCGGTCATCATCGCTTGGTCGAACAATTTCAAGAACGTGATCTGGCGATTGTCGTAGCCAATATTAATATCAATTATCGCAAGCCTGCGGTTTTCGGTGATGTTTTGCGAGTATCCACATCCGTTGCTGCAATTGGCAATAAGAGTGCGAAGTTTAGCCAAGCCGTCTGGCGCTTAGAAAACGGTGAACCGAAAGATTTGGTGGTTGATGCCGTTGTTACTTTTTGTTTGTTAGATGACGCAAGCCAAAATGCTGTGGTTATTAGTGGCGATGTTCGCGCTATTTTAGAATCGTTATTGGAGATCGGCGAATGAGCCTGCAAGCGGTGTTAAACGAAATCAACGAATTTCTACTTTGCCCAACGCCAGACGCTTGGATTGAAGAAGCGCTTAAGCAGCAAGATATCCTGCTAATTGATCACGCCAACTGTGAAAAAAAAGCCGCAAATACCGCAATGACCTTGCTGTATCGTCATCTTGATCGTGATGACCTGCTCAAAAAAATGAGTCAGTTAGCACGTGAAGAGTTGCTGCACTTCGAGCAAGTGGTCGGGATCATGAAAGAGCGCGGTGTTCATTATCGCAACTTATCATCCTCGCGCTATGCTTCCAGCCTGCGCGAACAGGTGCGCAAAGGCGGAAACGGTTCGGATGAGTTGATCGACGTATTGATCATCGGCGCGCTAATCGAAGCTCGCTCGTGTGAGCGTTTTGCCTGTTTGGCGCCTCATCTCGATGCGCGTTTGGCCAAGTTTTATCGTTCGTTATTGCGCTCGGAAGGGCGTCATTATCAAGATTATCTCGGATTGGCGCGACAGTATGCCAACGCTGATATTAGTCAGCGTATCGACGAACTGCGTGCTGCAGAAAGAGAATTGATTCTAACGCCCGATACAGAGTTCCGTTTTCATAGCGGCGTACCGGCTGCGGCGTAGAAGCGTCTTTGCTTAATGCAAAAGGCTACAGGCTCGAATAATTTTGATGCAAAGCTCGGCCTCGGTATTGTATTCCTCTTCGGAAATAACACCGGCTTTGAGGTCGCGAGAGGCTTGGGAAAGGCGCGCTTCGGCGTCCTTTAAATCAGTGAATAGGCGGTTTGATTCTAAGGCGCGAAGAGTTGTCGCTGCAGTCATGACGGTAACCTTTTTGATTATGTTTATGGGAAACACTTTTACCCTAGTTGCAGATTCTAAAGAGCGCTAGCGTGATACCCTTCTGGGCATTGCAAATATGACAAAAAGCGATGGCTGGCTGGTTGAAACCTATGCTTAGTTGCGACTGAAAATGTTAAGGACTCAAGATGACCGATTCAGAAATGCGTATTAGCGATCTCACGGCTTGGCACGATGGTGCGCTAGGTGGGTATGATCGTTCTGGTTCTGAGAGTGAGGAAGGCTTTCATTTTCTTCATGGCAACGGTTTTTGCGCTCGTACTCTTGAGCCAGTTGCCGCGTTGTTACCTAACGACCGCCGGTTATTGTTTACCGATGCACCGGGACACGGCGTTTCACATAAGCCCGATACCATTCAGCCAGATTGGAATGCTATGGCTGCAACCATTGCAGAAAGCATCATTTCGCGCACGAGTGGTCCTTTAGTGGGCGTTGGTCATTCAATGGGTGGCGTAATGACACTGCTGATGGCAGCGGCACAACCTAATCTATTCACTCGTATTATCTTGCTAGACCCAGTGTTGTTTTCGTCTGAAATCCTATTAACGCAGAGGTTGTTGCGCAAAAGCGGTTTCTGGCAGCGAACAAAATTAGTCAAGGCGGTACAGCAACGTCGCCGTCGTTGGCCAAGCAAAGAAGAGCTGCAAAGTGATCTGGCGCGTAAGTCGTTGTACCGAGCTTGGCATCCTAGTGCGCTTGAGGCTTTTGTTGAATTTGGAACATATTCTGATGGCGCCGAGCGCGTGCTGAGCTGTGATCCGTTCTGGGAGGCGTCGATATTTGGGTCATATCCTTATCAATTGTGGCATTCCGTGCGTTCAGTGAAGTGCCCAGTTTATATACTGGTCGCGGAGAAAAGTTATCCTTTTATTAGTCGAGCAGCACGGCGCGCAGCCAGTATAAATCGCAATGTGGCTTGGCTTGAACAGCCGGGGACGCATTGTTTTCCTATGGAAGATCCTGCGGCAACCGCTGCTTTTATCAAACGAGTGGCGATCCCCGCGAGCGTTGGCTAAAAGCAATTGTCAATTAGTTGTTTTAAAATCTTTGTCAAACTCAACTGGGTAGGCTATTGTGACTTTACCATTGGTTTTATGAGTAAGACGAGTAGGAATTTATGAACATGGAGATTCAGGCAGCGTTAGATGTTGCCGATGAAACTGATTCATTTCTTCAGATCACTGATGTCATTTATGATAAAGAATCTGAGATGGGATATGACTCACTGACAGAAGCGGAAAAAACCGTTTATTGCATCGATCAGCTACTTAGTGAAATGGAGAACGGCGGTTTCGTTCAATTCATTCATCACGAAGCCGGTGCTAGAGCTGAAGAAACGCTAGAATCACTTGAGCGAATCAAAGCCAAAGAGACCAGTATTTTACTGGATCGACTCCTTGATATGTTCGAAGATCGCCAAGTACCTGCTGATGAAGATGAGCGCGTTGATTTGTTTGATCAAATTGAAAGCGAACATGCTGATGAAATCGCAGAACTAGACGATCGCTTCTATGATTCCGGTGAAAATCTCGTTGAGCTGACACTCTTATTTGTTCAGAAAAATCTAAAAGATTTTCGCTGAGCATTTTGTTGTCTTCAATGCGTCGATACTTTTTCGATGCATTGGAGCGACAAGAGCTACTGTTTTAAGAGATACATCCTTCTGAAACTAGCATTTACGCGTTAGTTTGGCGTCTTTTTGGCAATTCCCGAAGCTCACGGTCATGTTATTATTAGCATTAGCTGGCTTAGCATTTATTTTATGGTTGTTATTTGCTGCCAGTGTAACTGCTTGGTTCGACGTGACTTATTGAATTGAAAGGATGTGTAATGGTCTCTTATTCCAATGCTGCTCGCTGGTTGTCAGGTATTATTCTCTCGATATTTCTAGTCTCTGGCGCTCAAGCCTTGACGTTAGAAGGTATTAAGGTTGAAAACGAACTGCCTATTCTAGATGCTCCATTGGTGCTTAAGGGTGCAGGCGTTCGTACCAAGTTTTTCTATCATCTTTATGTGTGTGCTTTATATCTTCCGCAGGATAGTGTAGAAAATGAAGACATAGATATATTGGCCTATTTGTCGGCAGATAAGCCTTTAGCCATGCGTATTTATGTCATTTCCGATATGATTACAGGTGATCGTTTTGCTGATGCGGCTCATGAGGGTTTTGTACAGGCTACTCATGGCAATACTGCACCGATACAAAACGAAATTGAAACCATGGTTGGCGCATTTCGAACGACTCTACAAAATCATGATATTTTTGATTTGGCATACGATCCAGCGCGAGGAGTCGTAATTTATCGCAACAGTGAGGAGCAAGCCGTTGTTCCTGGTGCGGAGTTTAAGAAAGCCATGTTTGCCATTTGGCTGGGTGATGACCCAGTTCAAAGCAGATTAAAACGTGACATGTTAGGTGATGACTAATATGAATGCCGAGTTCAACCAAGGCTGAACTTTAACTATTATTTAACGGTGATGTTAAGCAAATGGATCTGCTAATAATTGGCAAAGGAATGGATTGAATGCACAACGAAGGCATGGAGTCTGCTGTTCAGTTTAATCAGTTTTTACCTAGTCCCATCCCTGTACTGGTCGTTGATGATGATCAGTCTGTCTTAGATGTTACTCGACTTGTGCTATCTCGCTTTCGGTTTGAAGGCATTCCAATATCAGTTGTAGAGGCACGCAGTGCTGCGGAGGCGCGACAAATATTAGCGGCTCGTCAGGATATTGCGGTCATTCTATTGGATGTCGTAATGGAGCAAGATGACGCAGGACTTGTGTTGGTTGAACACATCCGGAAGGTTAGTAACAATCAGCGTATTCGAATTATTTTGCGCACGGGACAA
>NZ_JAWUWR010000085.1:0-16018 GCF_034111725.1 Thalassolituus sp.
AAGGTGATGCCGGCTCTACGCGCTTCTTCCTAAGTCTTGAAGATAATCTAATGCGTATTTTTATGTCTGAGCGTATGCGCGGCATGATGCAAGCACTGGGTATGAAAGATGGTGAGTCGATTGAACATCGCATGGTTACCAATGCGGTAGAAAAAGCGCAGCGTAAAGTGGAAGGCCGCAACTTCGATATTCGTAAGCAACTATTGGAATACGATGATGTAGCCAATGATCAGCGTCGTGTGGTTTATAACCAGCGTAATGATTTAATGGAAATGGGCGATATTTCCGAAATCATTAACAGCATTCGTGGTGATGTGGTTACTGATGCAATGGATCAATTTATACCGCCGCAAAGTTTGGCTGAACAATGGGATATTGAAGGTTTAGAGCGCCATTTACGCTCTGAATTTGATGTGCGATTACCTGTTCAGCAGTGGTTGGACGACGATAAAAAACTCTACGAAGAAACCCTTCGTGAGCGAATTTCGAAAGCTATCAGCGAAGCTTATACAGAAAAAGAAGCCACGGTTGGTGCCGCGGCTATGCGCTCGTTTGAGCGTCAGGTTATGTTGCAGGTTCTGGATAATTTATGGAAAGAGCATTTGGCAACCATGGATCATCTACGTCAAGGTATTCACTTGCGTGGTTATGGCCAGAAAAACCCTAAGCAAGAGTACAAACGTGAATCGTTTGGCTTATTCCAAGAGCTATTGAAAAATATCAAGCACGATACCATTCGCATTCTTTCGCACGTTAAGGTGCGCAAAGAAGAAGAGGTCCGTGAGTTAGAAGAAAAACGTCGTGCTGAAGCAGCTGCTCAAGCGGCTCGCGCGAGTTATCAACATGAGGCGGCAACGGCAATTGAAGGTGACGGCGGCGATGACGCCGACGAGCAACCGGCACAGCCGTACGTTCGTGATGAGCAAAAAGTTGGGCGCAATGACGAGTGTCCTTGTGGCTCAGGCAAAAAATTCAAACATTGTCATGGCAAATTGTCATAAGGCGTAGCAAAAGAAAATGGCTGTAAACTTCACTGTATTTGAAGACTTTCGCCCAGTAAAAGGGGTTCGTTTAGGTATCGCACAGGCGGCTGTGCGTTATCCGAACCGTGACGACATGGTAATTTTAGAATTGGCCCCAGGTAGCAGTGTGGCGGGTGTATTCACCACTAACTCCTTTTGCGCAGCACCAGTTCAGCTATGTCGTAAACATATGGCGGCAACATCTGCGCGTTATATGTTGATTAACACAGGCAATGCTAACGCTGGCACGGGTCCTTCAGGCTTCCGCAACGCAGAAGTGAGCTGCGATATGCTGGCAAAAGCGACTGGGGTTACGTCACAAGAGATCTTACCGTTTTCTACTGGTGTGATTGGTGAGCCATTAAATATGGCAGCGTTTGAACGCGGTATTCCTGCGGCATTAGAAAATTTGGCAGAAGATAATTGGGCTCGTGCTGCTAAAGGCATCATGACCACAGATACATTGCCTAAAGGCTATAGCCGTGAAATTAGTATCGAAGGTAAAGCTGTAACAATCACGGGGATTTCCAAAGGCGCCGGCATGATTATGCCGAACATGGCCACCATGTTGGGTTATATCGCAACGGATGCTGGTGTAAGCCAAGATTTGTTGCAGCAATGGTGTAAAGAGTTTGCCGATTGTTCGTTTAATCGCATCACTATTGATGGCGACACTTCGACCAACGATTCCTGCATGCTGATTGCAACGGGCCAGAGTGGTCTAGTGATCGACGATGCGAACAGTGCTGCGGCGCTAGAGTTGTACACTGTGTTGAAAGAAGCCTTCCAACTTTTGGCACAAGCCATCGTTCGTGACGGTGAAGGTGCGACTAAGTTTGTGACTATCCAAGTTGATCAAGCGGCTAGTCAGAAAGAAGCATTGGATGTTGCCTATACCGTAGCGCACTCGCCTCTGGTAAAAACTGCTATGTTTGCTTCCGATGCTAACTGGGGTCGTATTTTGGCTGCAGTAGGTCGTTCTGGTGTTCAGAACTTCGATCTTGATCGTGTGCAGATTTATATCGAAGACGTGCAAATCGTTCAGGATGGCGGGCGTTGCGATAGTTATACGGAGGCTGCTGGTGCTGCTGTATTTAAACAGTCGGAGTTTACCGTTCGTATTATCTTGGGTCGCGGTGATGTGACAGAAGCTTTGTGGACAACGGACTTGTCGCACGAATACGTAACGATTAACGCCAACTACCGTTCGTAATGAAGCAAGTTCACGTAGCCGTTGCTGTTGTGGTGGTGAACGATCAAGATGTTTTGATCGCACGCCGCCCTGACGATAAACATCAGGGTGGTCGTTGGGAATTTCCTGGCGGTAAAGTGGAAGCGGATGAATCCGTGGAAGGAGCCTTGGTACGTGAGCTCGACGAAGAAGTGGCACTGCCTGTTGCGCAAAGTGCCATTACTTCTTTAATGAAGATCCCATTCGAATATCCAGACAAGCACGTATTGCTAGATGTCTGCTGGGTCGAAGCCAATATGAACGATGCATTGCTCGCACATGGCGCTGAAGGTCAAGAAGTGCGCTGGGTTCATTATTCGCGCTTAAACGAGTTTACCTTTCCCGATGCCAATCAACCCATAGTGGTGGCTATTCAGCAGCGTTTAGACGCACTTAACTAATCGAATGATTGTGCTGTTAGGCCTGAATTATTTAAACACCGTTAGAAATGGTCCAATCGTTAACCCTATTACTGCTGCTACGGCAATTAACGTGAGCAGGGCATTGGCCGGTTTGCGTCCAATTCGCTCACCTATGGTCTCGTGTGGCTCGGCTCTGATCTTTTCGTAACGTATTTGCTGGTATGTATCAATAATCGCACGAGCGGCCTCATATTCGCTTTCATAGCGTATCCAGATGGCAGCGACCGATAATCCCCAACGCCCTGCATGTGTTTCGTATACCGATAAGTCGGCTTCTGCGAGTAAAGTGCGAACATCCTCAGCTTCGTCGTTAGTGACGCCGTTTAAACGAAAGAGCAATTTAGCCATGTGAGATTAGTTTCAATAAAGTAGCTGCTTAGTGTAACTGGCTAGGCAAAAAAAAACCGCAACGGAAGTTCTCCGTTGCGGCCGAATAGTGTGCATTCTCAAAATTGGATAAACCAATAGCTGGTATACTACTGTCTATCTAGAGTGTATGCAAGGCTCTTGTACGTTTTTTGTCTAATGCCACTGGGTAATCCCATCGGTGGCTTGCGCTAGACGATTTTTTTGGCGAGACTCAACCAAGATTCCACCTTAAACATTACAAGAATGACAAAAATACTGCCCGATCAGGTTGCTGATCTTATTATATCGCTTATTTTCATCCGTGATTTAAAATCAGGGGACAAATTACCCCCAGAGCGCAAGTTTGCCGAGCAGCTCGGGGTCGATCGCACCTCTTTGCGCATGGCACTGCGCACGCTAGGTCGTATGAATATTATTCATAGTGTGCAAGGTTCAGGTATCCGCATTGGGGATATTGAGCAAGATGCCGGTCTCGACTTTCTTGATAACTTATACCGTATTCCCGAATTAGAATTGGGTGGACGCTTGCTGATATCCGGTTTGGAAATGTTTAATCAAGCCGTGCCAATGGGGATGCGTTTAGCCGTGTTAAGGCGTCTAGAAACGGGTCTTTCCGCAGAGAATGGACGCACAGCTAGCTTGGTAAAAGAGATGTATATCGCTGTGAATAGAGGGGTCGATCTTAAAACATTAGCTCGGTTGGAAGTTGATGTGACCGATAGTTTAATGGCTGCTAGCGATAACCTGGTGCTAAAAGCATCCTCAACCAGCTCACGTCGAATTCGCTTATTACTAACAGAAAAATTATTTGAATTAATTGATGTTAAGGCACATTTAAATCATCAACATAAGTTGTTGCAGACGGCACGAGAAGAGGGTGTCGATGTTGAATTAATGATTAGTAATTATTTGGATTACATGTCCAAGCTAACTCAGCCATTGCGTCAGCATTTAGCAACATTGCCACCAGAGCCACGACTAATTTCTTCGCCATTAAAAAATGACTTAAATATAACCAGTATGAAGCAGTTGCTATAATTTCTTGAGATGGCGACGTTGCCACATGGCTACAATTGTAATGACAAATGCAAGCCCCAAAATTGGCCAAATTCCCCATAGCATATAAGGTGTGATGCCACTCCGGCGCTGAGCAGTACCCGTTAAAACACCTTCAGAATTAACGGGTATGCGTTCAACAAAATGGCCGCGCTCGTCAACCAGTGCGGTGATACCGGTATTGGTTGAACGCAAAATGTAGCGTTGGGTCTCAAGGGCACGCATACGTACTAATGCCATATGTTGTTTCGGCCCCAATGAATCACCAAACCAAGCGTCATTACTAACGGTAACGAGTAAATCAGCTTCTTTGGCATTGTGTGCAACCAAATCGGCGTAAGCAATTTCATAGCAAATAAAAGGAGCAATAAGCGCTAACTCTTCATTGCCATCATCACTGGTGATCGGAACTAACAATAGTGGTTGATCAGACTCACCTTCGAGAAAACTAGACATATCTAAATCGAAAAAGGGTATCCAACCTCGAATTAACTTTTCCAGCGGTACGTATTCACCAAAAGGCACCAGTCGTTGTTTGTGATAAATTCCGCTACCAGCACCAAAGGCAGTGACGCTGTTATGAAATTCACCGGCAAGTGCTGTACCTGATGCATAACGATAAGGAATGCCCGTGACAATGGTGCTGCCTTGATCGCTTGCTTCATCGGCAAGTCGCTTCATGTGTGGGCGGTACTGATCGAGAAATAACGTAATTGCCGTTTCTGGCCACAAAATAAGATCAGTGCCGAGTAATGGCTCACTCGCGTTTTGATATTTCTCGATCGTCGGAAGAATTTCTTCGCGTAACCATTTATCGTTCTGATTCACGTTGCCTTGCACTGCGGCGACGGTCATGGTGCCTTCTATTTTCGTCCATTCAATACTTTGCAGTACCAAGCCAACTGGCCATAACGAGAGAATTAATAAAAATAATGGCTTACGTTGACGCAGCGCCTCAAGTGTCATAGTGACGGTTAACACCACGATAAAAGAAATACCATAGCTTCCTATTATGGGTGCCCATCCCGATAGCCAAGTATCGACATGGCCTTCTCCAGCAAATAGCCACGGGAAACCAGTAAAAAACCAACTTCGAAACCATTCATGCATTAACCAAAATGCGGGTAACGTCAGCCAAGCAAGCGTTTTACCGGTTAAATACTGACGCAGTGCAAACCAAACGGCGGGCAATAAGCCTAAAAAAGCGGCGAAAATACCAACCATAGGAACGGCTAACCAAATAGGGGTCCCACCGAAGCTATGTATTGATACATAAATCCAAGACACCCCAGTGGCAAATTGTCCAAAACTGTAACACCAGCCAATAGTAAATGCCTGACGGGTTGTATTTGCAGCAGGAAATGCGAGTGCCAAACCGGCAATACTTAACAGCTGGATTGGCCACCAAAATAAAGGGGCTAGTGCTAGCGGAAAAATCGCCCCAGAGACTAGGGCGATAATGTAGGAAAGACGTAAACCGAAAGTCGGCACTGGCTATTCTTCGCCCGCGGGCGTGACCTCAAGCAAATTAATCTGACGACTGGTGCCGTTAATAACACGAAATATCCAAGCATCAATGCGTATGGTTTCGTTACACTCGGGTACACGACCAAAATGGTGTGCAACGATTCCACCGATGGTGTCGAAGTCTTCATCAGGAAAGCGTGTTTTAAAATGTTCGTTAAAGTCACTTAATGGGGTAAGTGCTTTCACTACGGTAATACCGGGCTCGACCTCTTTGATCAGGCTATCTTCTTCGTCAAAGTCGTGTTCATCTTCAATATCACCAACAATTTGTTCCAGTACATCTTCGATGGTTACTAAGCCTGCAACACCACCAAATTCATCGACCACAATAGCCATATGATTACGGGTTGCGCGGAATGCACGCAGGAGCACGTTGAGGCGTTTACTCTCCGGTACAAATGTTGTTGGTCGTAAAACGTCTTTCAGGCGGAAATCTTCACAATCATTTTTTAGCACCAAAGGCAGTAGGTCTTTGGCTAATAAAATACCGACGACTTCATCTTGGCCTTC
Source organism: Thalassolituus sp. (assembly GCF_034111725.1). GTDB lineage: Bacteria > Pseudomonadota > Gammaproteobacteria > Pseudomonadales > Oceanobacteraceae > Thalassolituus. Next base: position 6,138 of record NZ_JAWUWR010000085.1, read on the forward strand.
ACCCATAACCGGAAAGCGCGAGTGAGCGGATTCGATGATGCTAGGAAGATAATTCTTGATGGATTCGCTGACATTGATGGAAATCATCTGCGAGCGCGGGATCATAATGTCGCGCACCTGCATTTCGGATACTTGCAAAGCACCCTCGAGGATATTCAGGGTCTCGCTATCGACAATGCTGCGCTCGGCAGCCTCACGAACTATGTTTTTGATGTCTTGCCGGTTTCTTGGGTCGTCCGAGAATACATCGGTGATTCGCTCCAGCCAGCTTCTTGGCTGGCTGCTCGATCGGTCTTCGCTCATGTTGCCTCATTTAAGTAAGGATCGGGATATCCCAGGTTACCGAGTATTTGCCGTTCTAGGCCTTCCATTAACTCGGCATCGTCGTCATTTATATGGTCGTAGCCGAGCAAATGCAAGCAGCCATGAACAACCATATGAGCCCAATGGGCTTCTAGTGTCTTGTTTTGTTCTTCCGCTTCGTGCTTGACCACTTCGGTACAAATGATCAAATCACCCAGAAGTTCGATAGGAACTTGCGGCGGAGCTTCAAATGGGAAAGACAGCACATTGGTTGGCTTATCTTTACCGCGGTATTCATGATTGAGCGTTTGGCTTTCTTCTTCGCTGACTAATCGAACAGTTAGCTCAGGGTTTTCAAAATCGGTACGATTGGCAATGGCCGCTTCAGCCCAGTGGTGAAACTGCTCGTCACTAGGAAGCTCAGGGCTGTCTTCTAAATCATCGCCAAGTTGTACATCAAGCTGCAGCATCATTGCGCATCACCGCTTAGCTGGTTGTTTGCGATTGTATCGGCACCATCCGCTTTTGCGTCGAAGCGATCATAGGCATCGACAATACGTTGTACTAGTGGATGACGTACAACGTCTTTATTGGCAAAACGGGTAACGCCAATACCTTGCACGCCATCGAGAACTTCTAGGCCATGTTTAAGCCCAGAGTATACGCCGCGTGGTAAATCGACCTGAGTAACGTCACCAGTAATAACCGCTTTTGAACCAAAACCAATACGGGTTAAGAACATCTTCATTTGTTCTTTGGTGGTGTTTTGGCTTTCATCGAGAATAACGAATGAGTGGCTCAGTGTACGGCCACGCATATAAGCCAAAGGCGCGATTTCGATTGAATTACGTTCTACTAACTTGGCGACTTGCTCAAAACCTAGCATTTCATAAAGGGCGTCATACAGTGGGCGCAGGTAAGGATCGATTTTCTGAGCTAAATCGCCCGGTAAAAACCCAAGTTTTTCGCCGGCTTCAACCGCAGGACGCACCAGCAAAATACGTTTTACTTCGTCGCGCAATAAAGCCTCGACACCAGCGGCAACCGCAAGGTAAGTTTTACCCGTCCCCGCAGGTCCAATACCGAAATTGATATCGAACTCTCGAATGCGCTCAAGGTACTCATGCTGGTTTGAACCACGCGCCTTAATGACGGCTAGAGGTGTCTTGATTAAGCCTATGTCAGCATCATAGCTACGTTTACCACGCTGACTTACGCGACTGCTGTCTTCTTGCAGAAACAGATGCACCAGATCCGGAGTTATTTCCGTACCGTTGTTGGTTTCTTTATACAGTTTTTGCAGCAGTGATGCGGCTCGTTTAGCCTTGCTAATACTGCCTTCGAGCTGAAAGCGATTGCCGCGATTATAGATCGACAATTCATAGTGTTCGGCAATGTGCGTTAGATTGCTGTCGAGATTACCGCACAAATTGGCGAGGCGAACAGCGTCGTCAGGTTCCAAAGTGAAACTTAAGGTGTGTTGGCCCGAAGCCGTTTCAGATTCGCTGCTGTGTGTTTCTGTCAAAGTAACCTCTGTGATAATCCTTACTTGACCTTCAATGTGGAGGCTAAGTAAGGAAAATACAAGTTGAATACATGATATCTGTGGTGGATATCAATACGCTAATTCAGGATTTAAAAGAATGCCATGAAGGCTATTTTGATACGCGTCGTCAATTTTCACGCGCACAAATTTACCAATCAGAGAATGGTCGTCAGAGCGGAAGTTCACCACGCGGTTGTTTTCCGTACGACCCGAGAGTTCACCTAGATCTTTACGTGATACAGCAGTGACTAAGATGGTTTCTTCACGGCCCACCATACGGCGGCTGATCTGAGCGGCAGTTTGAATGATGCGAGCTTGCAAAATCTGCAGGCGCTCTTTCTTTAGTGACTCCGGCGTATCGTCCGGAAGTTCTGCCGCAGGGGTGCCCGGACGGGCGCTATAAACAAAGCTGAAGGACGTATCAAAGCCAATCTGGTTGACCAAATTCATCGTTTCAAGGAAGTCTTCTTCGGTTTCACCAGGGAAGCCGATGATAAAGTCGGATGAAATCGAGATATCCGGGCGCAGCTTGCGCAAGCGTTCGATTTTATCGACGTACATATTGATTTCGTGACCACGTTTCATCGCGCTCAAAATACGATTTGAACCGCTTTGTACCGGTAAGTGTAAGTGGCTAACTAACTCTGGTACTTGGGCATACACATCAATCAGGCTATCACTGAACTCAACCGGATGGGACGTGGTGAAACGAATACGGTCAATGCCTTCAATCTCTGCAACTAAGGTAATGAGTTCTGCTAGATCGGCGAAATCATCATCACCGGTGTCGCCGCGGTAGGAGTTAACGTTTTGCCCGAGTAAGTTCACTTCGCGTACGCCTTGATCGGCCAGCGATTGAACTTCTTTCAGTACGTCAGCCAGCGGGCGACTGACTTCTTCGCCACGGGTATAAGGCACAACACAAAAAGTGCAGTATTTAGAGCAGCCTTCCATGATAGAAACAAAGGCAGTACAACCTTCGACTTTCGGCGCTGGCAGGTGATCGAATTTTTCGATTTCAGGGAAGGTGATATCAACCACCTGAATCGAGTTGTTCGCCTTATTCACCATATCTGGCAGGCGATGCAAAGTTTGCGGGCCGAAGACCATATCCACGAATGGTGCACGTTTCATGATGGCATCGCCTTCTTGGCTGGCTACACAGCCGCCAACGCCGATTTTTAAATTCGGGTTTTTGCTTTTCAGACCTTTCCAGCGGCCCAGTTGGTGAAATACCTTTTCTTGGGCTTTTTCGCGAATGGAACAGGTGTTGAGAAGGATAACGTCGGCTTCTTCCGGGTTATCTGTAATCACCATTTTATGACTTTCGCCCAACATGTCAGCCATACGTGATGAGTCATACTCATTCATTTGGCAGCCGTGGGTTTTGATATAGAGTTTTTTAACTTGCTCAGTCATGCGGTGCAGATAGCCTCGAGTTACATGCGCGCCATTACATAATGTAAGGGTATTGCGCAGTTCTTCTTAAAAGGGCTCCATTATACTGTGCCTGATCACGTCTTCGCCAGTATTGCTGTCCTTAGTCGTGTTATACTGCCGCGCCCGTCAGATAGGCTGACGGCGATTTTGATAGTGACCTCATGACAACTCGTACAACTAGCGAACCCACCTACCGTATTATTTTCCAGCAGCAGGGCGATATTTTCGAAATTTACGCCAGCTACATTTACCAAAGTGAGTTGTACGGATTTATCGAAGTCGAACAACTATTGTTTGGTGAAGGCGCCCCAGGCGAACTCGATTCGGAAGAAGAAAAGTTGAAAGAAACGTTTGCCGACGTAAAGCGTACTTTTATTCCGATGAACTCCATCATTCGCATTGATGAAGTTGAGAAAGAAGGTACGCCTAAAGTCAGTAAGGGGGATGGTTCGAATGTCACGCCGTTTCCCGTGATGAGCTTTCCACCACGAGATAACGACTAAACATTGACGTTAGCGCAGCAGCTCTTCAACGGCCGCTGCGTAACGCTTAGATTGTTCAGGCATGGATAAATAGCGAATATCGTCGTGTTTAAGTGCCACACTTATTTGATACAGCCAACGTTCCATACGCAGTGCTAACGCTTCAGCGTCGGCATCTTTAGCCGCCAGAATCTCTTGGGTAAGATCCGCAATCACGCGAGCATGCGCTGCTGCACGTTTAGCGCCCTCTGTTGCTTTGGCTATTGCTCCTGTTGCGCGCGGTGTTTTAGCAATCAGGGCTTGTGCCTGCTTTAGTGCGCTTTGTGCGGTCTGCCAGCTTATAGGTGAAAGCTCGTCGGCATTTTCAGCCATTAGTTTGGCTAGATCGTCTTTTACCGTTTGCAGTTGCACGAATTCAACAACACGAACTTCAAGATCATGCATATCGGCCAATAGGCTCCGTTGCTCTTTGCTTGCTTCTTGCTGCTTATCGGCTTCCAAGGTGCGAATAAGTCGGGTTAAGCGCTCATTGAGTTGACGATTATCCTCGGGGTAGTAGTCGTTGGCGTGGATTTCTCGCAGTACTTGTTGATGATCGAATGCAGGTTTCAATGTTTTTAATGCATTTTCGCGTGCTTGCAGACCGGCTTCCCAAGTGCGAATACTGGTCATAGCAGCACTTTTAACCTCGCCAGAAGGTTTGCCTTTTGCGCTAAGGGCTTGGCTTTTATCTAACCAGTATTGCGCTGTTTCAGCATGTGCTGGGGCGAAGTAACTCAGTTTCTTTTGCTTGGCATCGACCGCTAGTGCTTCGCTGCGCTGCAACAGTTCTAGAGCACTATCGTCAGCAAGAGCAGCATCGCGAGTAGCGGTTTGGCTAAGTGTTTCAAAGTTGGCAACCGGAGTAGCACAGCCACTGATTAGGGCAGCAATAGAGGTCAACAGCAGGACATGTTTTTTCATGATATTCCAATGACGGCGGACAAATTAAAGTCGACAGAGTGATTCACGCGAAGTGGCAAACTTGTTAGGGGGCGAGATCATACCACTAACAAATAACAAATCCCGCGACGGGTTACTCATTATGGCTAATGACCTAGCAACAAACTTGTCACTTTTTCTGAACCTGTTGCGCAAAGCTTGTCAGGCTTGTTCAGCCTTGCTATATAACAAGTACGCAGGTGCAAAAGAGGAGATACATCGTATTTACTGCCGCATGAACCACTGAATAACTCTGTAAGGTTCTGGCATAACCCCCGGTTCTGGTGAATAAGGAGTTACCCCAATGAATGCAGAGATGCAGCCCCTGTTCTGGCGTATTCGAGACGCCGAGTCTAACGGTACTGAGATCGTTAGTTTATTAATGCCATCGAATGCTGATGGTGAGCCCGCTTCAGAATTCCCAGTGGATGTCTGTTTTCAATCACGTCGATCAAATCGCCATGCAGTGGATATCCGCTGGTCTGATGACGATTCCGATTTGTTTTTAAGTTTACTTGATCGTATTTCCGATGATGATGACGGCGAAGAAGAGGGCATCACGCTCGATATCAACGACGGCGTTGTTCAGGGGATAGTTCAACTGGTTGCTTTGGCACGTTTCAAAACGCCATGGCCTAGTGATGATATTGTCGGTGAAGATTTCATCACTGAACGAGAAGAATTTGAAATTGGCGATTTAGTTGCACTGAACACCCGTTATGGGTTTGTAATGGCGATCGTCGTGGGTATGGATTCAATCGACATGACCTGTATCTTGTTAGAGAGTATTCAAGATGGTGAAGAATGCCTTGTACCGGATCACAGCGTGTTGATTGTCAATCGAGCTTATACGTTATCACCGGCATTCGCTGATAGTGATACGGGTGAAGGTGCAATAATTCACTAACAAAAATCCCGGCTAACTAGCCGGGATTTTTACTTGTACGCCGGTGTTTAGCGTGCTGCTTTTTCAGTGTTACGCTGGCGGTTACGCTTCTGCGTTAAGGCTAGCTGAGAAATAGCATCAAAGAACCCAGTGTGCGTGCGGTTAGGCGTTTCGGTGCCTTGCGCTAGCAAGCCATTGGCGCTTTCAGAGTTGCTGAACTGTTCGGTATGTACACTCGCCATTGATCGTCTCCTTGTCTATTTGATGCTTCTTTAAGTTCTTCGTGATTAAGCTCGAAGCGCATCCCAGCAAAGCTGGGTCAGCATCTCGTTACTTATATGTATGCCCATCATATGTGGAGCAATGCGACGCTTTTTAGCAATAGTGGCTAAGCCGCCATAGGCAAAAGTCGCTAGCACTTCATTTGGTAGGTCTTTAATGATTCCGTCAGCTTTGCCTTGATCAAGCAGAGCAAATAAAACGCTATGAATATTTTCCAATGCTTCTGCACGGATCTCTTCGCTAATTGACGGGCAAGCCGCCAAATGATCGAGTAATACACAGTCGCGTTCGTTTTCATGCAGATAGTTGTAGGTGTTGGCCCAAATATGTCTTAGGCGTTGCTCGGGAGCATGACTGCTATCATCGCCTTCCAAGCAGGCGCTGGTTAGTCGTTGCAACATTAAGACGAACAACTCTTCAATAAGAGATTCTTTGGTTTCGAAGTAACGATAAATCGTACCGGCCCCACAACAGGCTTGCTTCGCAACTTGGGATACAGGAGAAGACTGGAGTCCATGCTCTGCAATCAGATTGGCCGCAGCCTCAAGAATTTGTTCGCGCTTATCCATACCATCTATAACTACCGGAATGAACGTTCATTCTCCTCGTCTGATGGCTGCCTGACAAGCGCGAATTGGAACTAAATATGGATCAGTCTGTTTTTAATCTGTTGAATTAAGAGGGTATCGTTATTAATAGGTATATTAATTACGTCGCGGGCGCTTCGTGTATTTCGCGCGAATACTTCGCAGCCATCAGTGCGACGAACGCACAGAAAGCAGATAGGAACATCATTGCCATCATAGGTACTGGTGTGTTGTCGTGTAGTTGTCCCCACAATAAACCGAAAGCCGCACCACCGCAAAACTGCATTACACCAACGAGAGCCGTTGCCGAACCGGCAACATCGCGAAAATATTGCAGTACTGTCGCCATTGAGTTCGCAGAAATTAAACCTAGGGCACCAACGTAAGCCATCATCAGCGGCAAAACGGTCCAAAGCGTAAAGGCATCAGGAAAGTAACGGCTTAACGTGAGTAGAATGCAGCTCATCACAACCTGAATAGAAATTCCGGCAGTAATTAGATCAATCGGCTTAAAGTGGTTAAGCAGCAACATATTCACCCGATTAACGAGCATAATTACGATCACGTTAGCACCAAACAGCCATGGGAATTGCGCGGCTGTTTGCTCAAAGTAATCGAGGTACAAGTAGGGTGATGCGGTAATAAAGATAAACATGCCGCTGTAAGCACATGCCAAGGTCAGAATAAAGCGACGAGCGACCTTGTGACGCAGTACTACGCCGTAGCCAACCCAAGGTTTCGCGCGACTACGACGATGAGGAGGGTGACTCTCGGGTAATAACCAAACAAGCACAATCATAACGAAAGCGCTGTATACACTCAGCAACATAAAGATGCTGCGCCAGTTGCTAAAACTAACGATGAGAGATCCAAGCATTGGTGCGAGTAATGGCGCTGTCATCATAATCATCGCAACCATAGAAAGTACTTTGGCGATATCTTTACCTTCGAAGCGATCACGTACAATGGCGGTAGAATTGACCGTGGCTAAGCCGCCACCAATCGCTTCAAGCGCGCGTAAAATGAGCAAGCCAGATAGAGACGTTGTCATCGATAAGGTTAAGCTGGCGATAGCAAAGATAGTTAAGCCTGCAATGATAATAGGCTTTCGACCGTAGCGATCAGACAGTGGTCCGCCAGTAATCTGACCAACCGCAAAGCCCAATAAGAAGGTGCTCACGGATAATTCAACGTGGTGAATATCACTGTTGAGACTGCTCGCCATCTGCGCCATTGCTGGTAGATACATGTCGATGGCCAGCGGTGCTATGGCAGATAGCAGTGCCAATAGAAGCGGGAGAGGCAATGTCATAAAAATCTTTTACGAGGAGGGAAAAGTACCAGCATTCTACTATAGCTTTAAAATGAAATAGATAAGTGATTTGGTAACTTATTGTTCATTATCTAGCAACAAAATGTAGATTCCATAAAAAAGCGCCTCTAAAATGGATTTAGAAGGCGCTTTTGAAAAGGCGTTTTAGCTTCGACGCGTCTTAAACATTAAAACGGAAGTGCACAACATCGCCATCTTTAACGATGTACTCTTTACCTTCCAAGCGCCACTTACCGGCTTCTTTGGCGCCAGACTCGCCGCGATATTGAATAAAATCACCGTAGCCGATGACTTCCGCGCGAATAAATCCACGCTCAAAATCGGTATGAATTGCCGCCGCAGCACGGGGAGCGGTATCGCCAACCTTGATGGTCCAAGCACGAACTTCTTTTACACCCGCAGTAAAGTAGGTTTGTAAGCCAAGAAGCTCATAGCCGGAGCGAATAACGCGATCAAGGCCCGGCTCATCCATGCCCATTTCGGCAAGGAATTCCATTTTGTCTTCGTCATCAAGCTCAGACACTTCTGCCTCGATTTTATTGCACACCGCAACAACCGAAGCCCCTTCAGATGCGGCGATGGCGGTTACTGTGTCGAGATGAGGATTGTTTTCAAAACCATCTTCTGCAACGTTGGCGATGTACATGGTTGGCTTGATCGTTAGTAAATGGAAAGTGCGCACGGCGCGCTTTTCATCATCAGAAAGTTCGATCATGCGGGCCGTTTTACCGGCTTCGAAATGAGGAATCAAACGCTCAAGTAAGTTCTTTTGCGCAACGGCATCTTTATCGCCGCCTTTCGCGATACGAGCAATGCGCTGTAGCTGTTTTTCACAAGAATCTAAGTCAGCCAAGATTAGTTCGGTATTGATGATGTCGATATCGTCAGCTGGATTTACTTTGTTGGCGACGTGAATAACGTTTTCGTCTTCAAAGCAACGTACTACGTGTGCGATGGCATCGGTTTCACGGATGTTAGCCAAAAATTGGTTACCCAAGCCTTCGCCTTTAGACGCACCAGCAACAAGACCGGCAATATCCACGAACTCCATTGTGGTTGGCACAACGCGTTCTGGTTTCACGATCTCAGCCAACTCTTCCAAACGTTTGTCTGGCATGGCCACGATGCCTGAGTTTGGTTCAATGGTGCAGAACGGAAAGTTCTCGGCAGCGATACCAGATTTGGTTAGCGCATTGAACAAGGTAGATTTGCCGACGTTGGGTAAGCCAACGATGCCGCATTTGAAGCCCATAAAGGTATCCTGTCAGATTCGTATAAATTTTGCTGGGTATTCTACCCATTCACGCCCGCCAACACTATCGCAGTGCGGCTTTAACCCTTGAAAGAGTGCAGTCTATTCATGGCTTTTGGTAAATCACCGCCGATGGCATCTGGAATAACACACAATGCTTCGTCGATAGCGGCATCAATTGCCTGCTGCTCTGCTTTACTGGCTCTGCCCAAAACATGCCCAGTTACTTTGGTTTTATCGCCCGGATGGCCAATTCCTACACGTAAACGATGAAAATCTTTGTTATTTCCTAGCTTAGTAATGATATCACGCAAGCCATTTTGCCCGCCGTGGCCGCCGCCCTTTTTAAAGCGAGCAACGCCGGGATCTAGATCCAGCTCATCATGAACGACCAATATTTGTTCTGGTGCTAAACGGTAAAAAGAGGCGAGTGCTTGCACTGCGTTACCGCTGAGATTCATAAAGGTAGCCGGAATGAGTAACCAGCAGGTATGGCCGCCGATCGTGCCTTTGCCAACGTGGCCATGAAATTTTTTATCAGGAGAAAGGCTAATATTGTTCGCACGCGCGAGGCGTTCGACTAGCCAAGAGCCAGCATTGTGGCGGGTTTGTTCGTACTCGGCCCCAGGATTCCCTAGGCCAACAATCAATTGAATAGCTGCCGTCATAATGGATTGCCTGCCGGAGTTATGCTTTTCGGGACAATAAAAAAGCGGGGCAAGCCCCGCTTCTTTCAAACGCTGTCGAATTACTCGGCTGCGTCGTCTGCGTCTGCTGCTGCGCCTTTAG
>NZ_JAWUWR010000086.1:0-8513 GCF_034111725.1 Thalassolituus sp.
ACAGCCAGTTCCGTTGTTGATAAATCAATATCACTAATATCAATAACAACTTCTTGCTGCTCTTGTTGCTCTTCTACCGCCAGCGCCAGATCCGTCTGCCCGCCCGTCATCATCAGATAAACATCAGCAAGAATCTCAGCATCTAACAACGCCCCGTGAAGCTCCCGATGACTGTTATCAATACCATAACGTTTGCACAAGGCATCCAAGCTGTTGCGCGCCCCCGGATGTAAATCACGTGCCATCAGCAGCGTATCGAGCACGCCACAAAAGGTGCGAGTTAAAGGCATATTCAACCGCTTAAATTCGGCGTCCATCATGCCGACGTCAAACGCTGCGTTATGTATGACGAGTTCAGCACCGGCGATGAATTCGCGAAAATCATCGGCGACTTGCCCAAACAAAGGGGCACCTGTTTCATTCAACCACTCATTGGTAATGCCGTGAACTTCAACAGCCTCAGCATCAATAGCTCGATCGGGGTTGACGTAAACGTGAAAATGGCGACCGGTCAATTTGCGTTCTATTACTTCAACACAGCCAATTTCAATAATCCGATGCCCTTCACCGATACCTGTGGTTTCGGTATCTAGTACAACTTGTCTCATTGCTTAACCCCTTCAACGCCACGATTAGCCAACTCATCGGCCCGCTCATTCTCAGCGTGTCCCGCATGACCTTTTACCCAACGCCATTCTATTTTATGACGAGCACACTGCTCATCTAGGGCTTGCCATAAGTCTTGATTTTTTACGGACTTTTTCGCAGCAGTTTTCCAACCGTTACGTTTCCAGCCAGCAAGCCAATCGTTAATGCCCTGCATTACATACTTAGAATCTGTGGTGAGAATTACTTCGCACGAGCGACTCAATGCTTTTAAGCCTTCTATAACAGCCATCAATTCCATACGGTTATTGGTGGTATTAGACTCACCACCGCACAATTCTTTTTCTTTATCACCATAACGCAGCAAGGCTCCCCATCCGCCGGGGCCGGGATTTCCTTTGCAGGCACCATCGGTGTACAACTCAACTTTCACACTTTCTTCCTGTTTGATATGGATGACTAGATACAGCATCTTCAGACACACGGGCCGCAGGAACCGCAAATCCAAATCTCGGCTCCGGTGCCGCTCGACGACGCGGTCGAATTGTTGTCATGCCTGCTTGGGTCTTTCGTGCGACCAATACATAGACATTACCCGAAGGAAAATTGGCACCTGCCATAACACGATCAATCCTGCGACTGACACTCTCTGAAAATAATTTGAAAGGCCAGCTATGGGCAACTGGAGTTACACTCTCTATTCGAAAATCTAACAGTGTTAACCAATCGACTAACCGCTTAGGCGCAACTGGATTTGCAACCCAAGGCAATTCAGCTGAAAAGGTTCGTACCCAGCGCAGCGCCCCCCACCAAGATTGAGGATTAAAACCAACAACGATTAAATAACCGCTTGGGACAATACTGCGGGTCGCCTCTCGAATCATTTGATGAGGTCGGCTGGTCATATCCAAGGTATGCTGCAAGATAACCGCATCGACCGTTTCATCAGCCAACGGCCAATGCGCATCTTGAATTTGCGCCTGAACATCAACCAAACCACGCTGCCACGGCAAACCCAATCTAAAGCAATGCTGCATACGCGCTTCGCGCATAAATCGCGGATGATCATCGACTCCAGCATAGGCCAATTGATGTCCATGAAGCTGACAAATCCAATCGGCTATCCACCCGCCTTCAAGCGCCAACAGGCGTTGAGTATCGTTTCTTTGCAGCCAAGACTGCTGTGTTTCGACTTTTATACGATTACTGTGTCTCATTTGGCCCCTTTCACCTTGCTAGCCGTGCGTTCGGAACTTAGACTGACAGAACCAAAACAGCATTGTAATCACATGAAGCATATCTCACTATGGTTGTTTGCCCTGATTTTCGCGGGCTGCTCTACAACCCAATCGGTGACGCTAGTACCAGTGGACAGCGAAACCGTGCAAGAGCTAGAAGTACTCGATCAATGGCAAGCTGACCAAACAGCGAAGACCGAATACGAAAACATCTGGGAGCGCGTCATTGCGTCCTACAAGCTCGATACTGAGCTTGATAACGACCGTATCACAGCACAACTCAATTGGTATCGATCGCATCCCAAATATATAGACAGGGTAGCCGATAGAGGTATTCGCTATCTTTATTTCATCGCCGAACAAATTGAAGCTCGGGAAGTTCCCGGCGAGCTAGCTCTACTGCCGGTCGTTGAAAGTGCTTTTGATCCTTTTGCCTATTCACATGGTCGCGCTTCCGGTGTGTGGCAGTTTATACCGTCAACAGGTCGAGATTTTGGCCTACAACAAGATTGGTGGCATGACGGACGTCGAGATATCCGCGCAGCAACCGAAGCGGCCTTATCATACCTCAATGCTTTGCAGCGGCAATTCGATGGAGATTGGCTACTCGCTCTTGCGAGCTATAACTCAGGCGCAGGCACAGTACGCAAAGCTATTCGTAAAAATCGCGAAAAAGGTTTACCGACAGATTTTTGGTCGTTGGATTTACCCAACGAAACCAAGGCTTACGTGCCTAAACTTATCGCTTTAGCCAAGCTAATTAAGTATCCAGAACGTTATGGTCTGTCCTTAGCACCTATCGATGACAAACCCTATTTCGCAGTGGTAAATACCGGTGGCCAGATAGATCTTTCCCAAGTTGCCGAACTTGCAGATACCGATCTCGATGAAGTATATAAATTGAATCCAGGATTTAATCGCTGGGCCACTCGCCCAGCCGGCCCACACGAAGTACTCGTTCCGATCGAAAAGCAAGAGTTATTCGAGCAGCGATTAACCGAACTACCATCATCCGAACGTGTGCGTTGGCAACGCTATCAAGTTAAAAATGGTGATAGCTTAAATACCATAGCACGCCGTTACAGCACGACACCGGATGCGCTACAGCAGGCAAATGAATTACGTAGCAACACCATTTTTGCAGGTCAGCAGCTATTAATTCCAAGCGCTTTCAAGAGCCAAGATACGTATTCTCACAGCTTAAGCCAGCGCATGGAACGGATTAAAAATTTACGTAAACCCAAAAACAGCAACGAACGTATTGAATATAATGTTCAATCCGGCGATAGCTTTTGGGAAATTGCACGCAATCATGATGTAACTGTAAGCCAGCTCGCTAGTTGGAATGGCTTAGCCCCAAAAGATCCGTTACGAGTTGGTCAAAAGCTCGTCATATGGAGCGAACAAAAAGTATCGAACAAGCGGGAAGTAATACGGAAAATCAACTACCGCGTTCGCAATGGCGACTCACTGGCAGGAATTTCCCAGAAATTTAATGTCAGCATGGCTGATCTAAAACGCTGGAATTCTAACGAAGTTCGTAAAAAATACATCCAGCCAGGGCAGAAGTTGACCCTTTACGTAGACGTTACGCGCTAAATTTGCGATCAATTTAAGCAGAGGAAAAATAGAATTTAGGATGGCCATTACAATTCGCCTCTATTTAGCTCTTCTTGTCCAATTGCTGGCACTGCACTGCAGTGCCATTACTCTCGACTACGAAAACACAATAGACACAGATTTACTCGTTTGGAGTAGCGGTTTAGACCAGCCGATTTGGGCAGATAAAAGTGCCAAGCAAGGAGGCCACTTACACCTAACAACGCCCTCGCCTATTAATCATTGGCGCAGATTCGGACCAGAAACCCCAACCGTAATCAGTGAAACACTGAGTAAATTACACATCCCCTTATTGGCACGCCATCCGAATACCGATGCGTTAATTCCTATGCTGATTAGCGAATGGGCAATAGACGAAGCAGAACAGCAAATTACACTGAGAATTGATCCATCATCGCGCTGGTCAGATGGCGTACCGGTAACAACCAGCGACGTTATTTATACCCTATTATTTTTAACATCAGGCGGACATGACACTGAATATCAGCGTAATTATATAAATCAAATACTCGAGTCTATTACGGTTCATAATCCGAGCGAATTCACCTTGCATTTTTATCAGTGGAATAATTCGATCTTCGATTTTTTATTTGATTTTCGCCCACTAGCATCGCATTTTTACCAGGCTAGTGAAGCATGGCCCTACGATTTTGATTGGCTAGTAGAGCCAGTTACTGGGCCATACCAAATAAATAGCGATCCCAACACAGACGAGTTATCGTTTTATAGGACACCCAATTGGTGGGGCGACAAACAAAAATTCTTAGCTTATCGCTTCAACCCGAAGCAAGTTACGCTAACAGTTCAATCCGCAAAGACACCCGCGAAGTTCAGTATTGGTTCAGTGGATGTGATCAATACCACGAATGATGCCAATTGGAAGTCAGAATGGCTACGCAAGCTAACATTAACAAAGCACATCAACCGTTTGCAGTTTGCCCATCAAGGCGAGCGCCCATTTGCAGCTTTAGTATTTAATTCGTCAAAGTACTCAACGGAACAACAAAGCCAGATTATAGCGCGACTGCCAATAGCCGAGGCGCTGACTTTCACGAGTGAAATGCATGCTTTAATTAATAACCTTATCACTCAAGAACCTGCAGAGACAGTTGATATTGACGTGCTATACACAGATCCCGCGGATGGTTCATGGTTGGCAGAATTGGTATTAAAGCCCGTCAAATACAATGTTCGCCTACATCCTATTTGGGTAAATCAAAGAGAACTGAAATTCCGTCTTAAAACAAACGATTTTGACATCGCCTTGTTAAAGACATCAGCAAAAGACGATGCCAGCACGCAGTTTCAATCACTACTTGATTTATACCAGCAGCCGGGACCGTCATGGATAATCTACGACATTCCAATAAAACGCTACGCTTATTGGCAATGGCTCAAGCTTCCTGAGTCAATTGGGACGAAGATAAGCTCAGATATATTTGATCCATTTGATCCCGTCACAGGCGGATTGTTTTGGATAGACCGCAAACTTAGAGCTGATACACTCTCGCAATCTGATAATAAGAAGATCGAAGAAAGATCCCCCATCATTCACAATCTCTATTTATCAAGTGACAAAGAAAAACTTAACAATAAAGAATAAGTCTGAGTCTGAAGACAACTTAATCTATCAACAAATCGGTGTATCCTAGCAGCACAGGACATCCGTTAAATTAGAATAATTGCCTACAATAAGGCTACGCAAAAAGGACGAAATATTATGGGTATGCTCACGGGCAAAAAAGCGCTGATTGTCGGCGTAGCCAGTAAATTATCAATTGCTTACGCTATTGCCGAAGCTTTTCATCGTGAAGGTGCTGAACTTGCATTCACCTATCAGGGTGAAAAACTAAAAGACCGCGTTGAAAAGATGGCCGCTCAATGGGGCTCAACTATCTGCTTGCCATGCGATGCGGGTTCAGATGAAGAAATTGCTAGCGTCTTTGCAACGCTAAAAGAACAATGGGGTGAACTTGATATTCTTGTTCATTCGGTCGGCTTTGCGCCCGCTCATGAACTTGATGGTGACTATATTGATGTAACCACTCGCGAGGGCTTTCGTATTGCTCATGACATCAGCGCCTACAGTTTTGTAGCAATGGCCAAAGAAGCCAAGCCATTAATGCAAGGCCGCCAAGGTAGCATGTTAACCCTGACCTATCATGGCTCGCAGCAAACGCTGC
The DNA here is from genome assembly GCF_034111725.1 of Thalassolituus sp. GTDB lineage: Bacteria > Pseudomonadota > Gammaproteobacteria > Pseudomonadales > Oceanobacteraceae > Thalassolituus. The sequence goes on from NZ_JAWUWR010000086.1 coordinate 5,648, forward strand.
CCAACTACAACGTTATGGGTCTTGCCAAGGCTTCCCTAGAGGCCTCTGTACGCTATTTAGCAGGTAGTCTAGGAAAAGATAATGTTCGAGTAAACTCGATCTCTGCTGGCCCTATTCGCACGCTCGCAGCATCAGGCATTAAAAGCTTTCGCCGTATGCTAAAACGAAATGCCGAACGCGCCCCCTTAGGGCGTAACATTACTGCGGCCGAGGTCGGCAACACCGCCGTTTTCTTATGCTCGGATATGGCATCAGGCATTACAGCACAAAACATTTACGTCGACGGTGGTTTCAATACTTGCGCCATGAGCATGGCCGATATGGAAGACAATAGTGACGAAGCCTGAGTAGCTACGCAGGCAATAAAAAAGGGGCGATCATTATCGCCCCTTTTTTATTATTCGTATGGTGGCCAATCGACCACCATCTAATCGTTAACGAGCAATATCCGTTACCGACTTAGACCATGCTTGATAGCTGATCATATCTGCACGACTACGCTGCATACGAGATGCCTGAGCGGCTTCCTCGGTTACTTCCATGTCGTTCCAGTCTTTGCGATCAACATTATCAAGTTTAACTACAGAGTAACCTTCAGGGGGGCCGACGACATCCGACTCGCCTTCAGCTAACGTAAATGCACGCTGCTGAACCGCACGAGCAACCCCCATGTTTTGCGCCACAGTGCCAGTTGTCGTTTGCCATTCTACAGACTCATCACCAGCGAGGATTGCTAGAGCCTGTTCATTGGCTGCAGCCAAAGCTTTTTCGCGGGTCAAGCGTGCTTCAACCTGAGCACGAACCTGAACTAGAGGCTTCGCAACCGACTCTTGATAATCACTAACAGTAAATACGATAGCGCGATCATCTAAATCGATAACAGAGCTAAGTTCACGATCTAGCTTCATGTTGTCGGTAAATGCTTCACGGCGTACTTTTTCTTCGGCCGCTACGCCTTCGCCTTTATCCATTGTGAACAAGCCAGTTTCTTGAGGCTTTAAATTCATTGCGTCCGCTAGCTCATTAATGCTACCTGCCGAAAATGCGGTATTCGAGAATTCCTGAGTAAGCTCGGCAAAAGCAAAACCGGCTTTCTCTTTACGAACCTGCGCCGCTAATTCATCACGAATTGCGTCTTGGTTCGGAATCTCCTGCACATTAATGTGATCTACGCGAATTAAGTGAACGCCATACTCGGTTTCTACCGGAGCGCTAACCTCACCTTCATTCAGTGTATATAGAGCATCTTCAAAAGCCGGATCAAACGTACCGCGCAAGTTAATGCCCAAGTCACCACCAACATCGGCCGTGCCTTTGTCATCTGAATATTCATTAGCGATTACTGCAAAAGATTCACCGGCGTCAATACGAGCTTTTAATTCGCTCGCCAGTGACAACGTCTGAGCTTCGTCTCGATCATCTTTTATTTCTAACAAGATATGGCTGGCACTACGTTCTTCCGCAGCGATTAATTTAGCTACATGATCCTCGTAGGCAAGTTTTAAATCGTCTTCTGTTACATCTTGGTCTTTTTCAATACTCGCGCGTGAAACTTCAACATAACGGATAGCTACATTTTCTGGCGTCATAAAGTTTTCCAGACTAGCTTCATAAGCTGCCTGAACGTCTTCTTCTGTCAATTCAATAGAGGCCGTTAAATCTTTCGCATTAACTGAATAATAACTAATCGTACGCTGCTCGTTAGCCAATGCCTGCTGCAGCTTCACATCAAGCGGCGTCGTGAAACTCGACAGTATAAATCCGGCGCGAGCCTGATTTACTTTCAGAGATTCAGCCAATTGGGCGCGGTACGTTAATGGCGTCAATCCATTAATGCGCAAGATATTAATAAATTGCTCGCGATCAAAAACACCATCTGACTGAAATGCAGGCGTAGCGACGATCATTTCGTCGATCAAACGAGCCGATGCACGCAATCCCATATCGTCAGCTTGAACTTTAGCGACGGTTTGATTAATTAATTGTTCAAGCGCCGAATCTCGCAGCATTTGATCATTAAATAAATTCTCATCAAATTGCTCACCGAATTGACGGCGCAATTCATTTTTCTGCTGCTGCACTGCACGAGCAACTTCTTCGGCAGAAATATCAACACCGCCAACAGTAGCTGCAGGCTTAGGACCGCCACCTAAGGTTACGATACTTTCGACACCCCAAATCGCGAATACAAAAATAATAAATCCGACGATCACCTTAGCGATCATACCCTGCGCATTATTGCGCATCGTCTGTAACATGATTCCTCCCTAAGCTGACAAACGTTGTCAGCATAAAAAAAGCGCATCAGGGATGCGCTTTCATTCTGGCGGACCGGACGGGACTCGAACCCGCGACCCCCGGCGTGACAGGCCGGTATTCTAACCAACTGAACTACCGGTCCTAAACCCTTTGCTTCTTACTTACAGTAACTTAGTTAACTGCGTCTTTCAGAGCTTTACCTGGCTTGAAGCCTGGTACTTTAGCCGCTTTGATTTCGATTGGTGCGCCAGTTTGTGGATTACGACCAGTACGAGCAGCACGCTCTTTTACTAGGAAAGTACCAAAACCGACCAGAGCAACCTGATCACCTTCTTTAAGTGCATTGCCGATGCTTTCAATCATTGCATCTAAAGCACGGCCAGCGGCAGCTTTAGGCAGGTCAGCAGATGCTGCAATAGCGTCAATCAATTCAGACTTGTTCACACGTATCCCCTTATTGTGTACACAATGGTTAATTCTTGTTCTGCGACTCGCATTCGCTACAGGAAATCTAAGAGCGTTGATTTATACCAACTAGCCCTTAGAGCGTCAAGCCGCCTTAGTGCGTACTTGGCCGAGTTGTGTCGTCTTTTTGTACGGAACCTTC
>NZ_JAWUWR010000087.1:0-55113 GCF_034111725.1 Thalassolituus sp.
TTTTATAAGCACTTCCAAACGGCGGTTAAATCGTGCTCGCAAGGTGGTGTTCGTGGTGGTGCCGCAACGCTGTTCTACCCAATGTGGCACTATGAAATTGAAAACCTTCTAGTGTTGAAAAACAACCGCGGTGTTGAAGAAAACCGCGTACGCCATCTTGATTACGGCGTACAACTTAACAAACTGATGTATGAACGCTTAATTAAAAACGGCAATATCACCCTGTTCTCGCCTTCCGATGTGCCAGGGCTATACGACGCATTCTTTGAAGACCAAGCCTTGTTCGAACAGCTGTATACAAAATACGAAGCCGACGCCAACATTCGTAAGCAAACGATGAAAGCCGTCGACTTGTTCTCAAGCATGATGCAAGAACGTGCTAGCACGGGCCGAATTTATATTCAAAACGTCGATCACTGCAATACTCACAGCCCGTTCAATCCGAAGAAAGCACCGGTGCGTCAATCTAACCTGTGTTTAGAAATCGCATTACCGACGAAGCCATTGAATGATATCAACGATGAAAGTGGTGAAATTGCGCTTTGTACACTTGCCGCATTCAACTTGGGCACTTTAGCTAATTTGGATGAGTTAGAAGACTTATCCGATCTTGTTGTCCGCGCTCTAGACAGCCTACTGACGTACCAAGATTATCCAGTTGCAGCAGCAAAACGCGCCAGTTTATCTCGCCGCACCTTGGGTGTTGGTGTTATTAACTACGCCTATTACTTGGCGAAAAATGGCGTTAAGTACTCGGATGGTAGCGCCAACGGCATTACCCATCGAGCTTTCGAAGCCATACAATATTGGCTGCTACGCGCTTCCAACAAGTTGGCACAAGAGCAAGGCGCTTGTGAAGCCTTTGACGACACAACCTATGCTCAAGGCTTGCTACCTATCGACACCTACAAGAAAGACGTTGATAAGTTCTGTGCAGAGCCATTGCACTACGACTGGGAAGCCTTGCGTTCCGATATTCAGAAATACGGTTTACGGAACTCAACTCTAACGGCGTTGATGCCTTCAGAAACATCATCGCAGATCAGTAATGCGACCAATGGTATTGAACCACCGCGCGGATATATCAGCGTGAAGCAGAGCAAAGATGGTATCCTAAAGCAGGTTGTTCCTGAGTTCGAACGCCTCAGAGGCGAATACGAATTGTTGTGGAAAATTCCGAACAACCAAGGCTACCTAGAGCTCGTTGGTATTATGCAAAAATTCGTTGATCAAGCGATTTCTGCAAACACTAACTACGATCCCACTCGCTTCGGTGGCAAAGTACCGATGCAGCAATTGTTGAAAGATTTACTCACCGCTTATCGCAACGGCTTAAAGACTTTGTACTATCACAACACCCGTGACGGTATGGAAGATCCTCAGCAAGACGCGATTGCAGAAGACGATGATTGCGCCGGTGGCGCGTGTAAAATTTAATTTACGTTCTGCTCGGCATCACACTCTGTGTTTGCCGAGCAGAGTGTAAAAACTATGTTTAAACGGCCCTTTTCTGGGCCCGACATTAAGAGACTGATACTGGGTATGGCTTACACCACCTTTAATCGCAACGAATTTGATACGTTCGCTCAGCCGATGTTTTTCGGAGAACACGTCAACGTTGCTCGCTACGATCAGCAGAAACACAAAATTTTTGAGAGTCTGATCGAGAAGCAATTGTCGTTCTTTTGGCGTCCGGAAGAAGTCGATCTAACCAGCGACCGTAAAGACTTTGTCGATCTGCCAGACCACGAAAAGCATATTTTCATCAGCAATTTTAAATACCAAACACTACTCGACTCAGTTCAAGGGCGTTCACCCAACGTGGCCTTACTACCCGTTGTGTCTCTACCAGAACTAGAAACTTGGATTGAAACTTGGTCATTTAGTGAAACCATTCACAGTCGTTCCTACACACATATCGTGCGTAATATCGTACCTAATCCAGCGGCTATCTTTGATGACATCACTAAAAATGAATACATCACCCGTCGCGCTGAATCAGTAACTAAGTATTACGATAGTTTTATTTTCCTATGTAATTATTACATTCAACTAGGGGAAGGGACACACACGGTCAACGGCGAAACGATTGAAGTCTCCTTACACGAATTAAAGCGTCGCATGTACGTCATGATGGTGTCGGTTAACGTACTTGAAGCCATTCGTTTTTATGTAAGCTTCGCCTGCTCATTCGCATTTGCAGAACGCGCAAAAATGGAAGGCAACGCAAAAATCATTAAAATGATCGCACGCGATGAAGCACTGCATCTGACAGGTACACAGCACATATTACAAATTATGGCGCGTGGTAAAGATGATCCAGAATTTGCAATCATTGCCCAAGAATGCCGCCAAGATGTCATTGATATTTTCACCGAAGCAGCAGAGCAAGAAAAAGAATGGGCTGCGTATTTATTTAAAGACGGTTCAATGATCGGCTTAAATAAAGACATTCTTTGCCAGTACGTTGAATTCATCACAAACCAACGCATCGGAGCGTTAGGTTTCGATCCTATTTTTGCAACCAAAAATAATCCTCTACCTTGGATTAATGCTTGGTTAAATAGCGATAACGTACAAGTAGCTCCACAAGAAGCGGAGATCAGCTCGTACCTAGTTGGAGCAATTGATAGCGAAGTAGATACCAACGACTTCGGTGATTTTGATCTCTAATGCCCAGTCCGCGTAAAGCGCCCCGTTTGGGGCGCCGTCGTTGGGGTAAAGCGAAAACCTTCCACTCCACAGCACAAACTGAGTTGGATCTTCCTGAAGGTCAAGGATCATCCAGCCAAATCGAATTAGATCTGCTACTTCCCCCGATCCTTGTCAAAAGGAGCGCTGATGAACCTGCGCCCATACAGGGAGAATTATTACTACCTGAATTCCAAGGTGAAACACCTGAGCCGACCCCGCAAATTGAATTTGAGGGTATGCAGAAACCCATCTTCGACATAATACTAGAAGATGGCCGTCAAGCGCGTTTCCAGCACGCGCACACCTTGTTAGAGTCTTTAGAGTCTCAAGATATCGAAGTTCACTATCAATGTCGTGAGGGCTATTGTGGGAGCTGCCGTACGCAATTACTGGAAGGCGATGTTCATTATCTCGAAGAGCCGATGGCTTGGATCGACGACGATGAAATTCTTCCATGTTGCTGTATCCCGAAAAGCGCCCTGCGCATCAAGCTGCAATAATCCTAACGGATTAAGGTTGATTTATTTCGACGCTGCGGTAGCCTTGACCATTAAACTTATACATCACCTATACAGAGGCATTACATGAGTCTGAATTTACCTGCCGTTGGCAAAGCTGCACCCGCTTTCACTGCGCTAAACCAAAATGGTGAATTGGTTAGTTTGAGCGACTTAAAAGGCAAAAATATTGTCTTGTATTTTTATCCAAAAGCCATGACCCCTGGCTGCACCGTGCAGGCATGCGGCATTCGTGATAGTAAAGACACCTTCTCAGCAGCTAACACTGTTGTACTAGGTATTAGTCCCGATGCCCCTGCTCGATTGCAAAAATTTATCGAAAAAGAAAATCTAAACTTTGATTTATTGTCTGATCCAGAACACCAGATTGCTGATCAATTCGGTGTTTGGGCAATGAAAAAATTTATGGGAAAAGAATTCGAAGGCATTCACCGCATCACCTTTATTATTGATGCAAATGGTGTGCTAAGACACATAATGGAAAAGGTAAAAACTAAGTCTCATCATGATGATGTTATGGCGATTGTTAATTCGCTGTAACCAATCCTAGCGATTTTGTTGCTGGCGAAACTCCTGCGGCGATGCGCCTCGCCAGCGACGAAATGCGCGTGAAAATGTACTACTTTCTGCGAAGCCTAATTCAGCACTAATTTCAGTTATTGACTTCTTACTTGTGCTTAACAACAGGACTGCTCGGCGCTCTCGTTCTTCATCCAATAACTGTTGAAAACTAGTATTAACTTCTTGTAGTTTACGCTGCAGAGTGCGTCCACTTATATGCAACCGTTGCGCAAAAACATTACGATCTAGAGTCAAATCTGGTGCCTCTTGCAGCCATTGCCGCATTAATACGACGGTATCTGGAAGTTGTAAATTCTTCAATTGCTCATCAATCATTTGTCGATGAATTTCTGCTAAAGTTGGATCGCCACCTGGCAATCTTTCCGATAACCAATCAGTACTAAACACCAAAACATTTTCTGCTGAATTAAATATAGGAATAAGACCATAAGCTTTTTCATATACTTTGTGACATTCGGGTTTAGCTACTGTTAATTCCACACGTATCGGCAATACGGGTTTACAACTAAGCCAAGTACCAAACCGCAATAATAAAATCAGCACAGTATCTATTTGATGACGACTAAAATCTGGTAGTCTTGGTGTATAGCAAATATGAATTTCATTGATTGCACCGCGCACCTGAAATCCGGCACCTTCGCTTACTAAAGGCGAATAACGACTAGCGACCGCGAGAACTTCCATTAATGTTTCGCAATGCATTAAATTCATCGATAACAGCGGGAAATGCGCAGGGCTAAGATGCTGCCCCAACTGCACCCCTAAATCGAGAGGACATAGCTCTTCAAGACTGCGCCATAATCGCAACGTATTCGTCATTGATATACGACATACTGGATTATTTAATGTATCTTCGGCAACGTCAGCTTTTCGCCTTAGCAGCTCTCGATCCAATCCCATTACTGCAGCGGCTTGTAACAATGCACGTATCCATTGGCTGGATACCGTCATCGTCGATTCGTCTTTCTCGACAGTCATCAATTCAGCTTCCTAGGTCAATACTGTGGCCGTTAAGGCCAAGGCCTGGCGGACTTAGTAAGGTACACTAGCATTCATTATAGGAAAACGATAAAGGTTGAAATAATGATGGCCAAGAGTGCAGATCAATGGTTTTCTGAATACGGTTCTAGCCACAAAAACCCCATCAACAAACTGATTCACTGGGTTTGTGTACCCCTAATCTATTTAGTCATCGTCGGCTTACTTTGGTCGATCCCAACACCCGGTGTAATGCAGAAAATTCCGTACTTAAATTGGGGAACACTCAGCGTATTAATTTCTATTATTTTTTATGTACGTTTGTCACTATCACTTTCTGTCGGATTAACATTATTTGCCTTAGCATGCTGTTGGATTATTTCGGCTGCCGACCACGCGCTAGCTATTCCCTTATGGCAAATATCGTTAATTGGCTTTGTCGTTTTATGGATACTTCAGTTTATTGGACACTATCTCGAAGGTGCTAAGCCCTCCTTCTTTAAAGATATCCAGTTTTTATTGATTGGACCTGCTTGGCTAATGGGCTTTATCTACCGCAAGCTTAATATTCCCTACCATTAATAGCATGACCCGAATAGCGTAATAGTATGTCGTACTTGCCCATTGGTTATTTAACGCCACTAGGGTATCGTCCTTGGTCAACAATACATAGCATCGGCCAATATAATCAGCGGCGAACACCAAGGACCGGCATACTATGCAAAGGCACAACTGCAAAGGCTTTAGCACACTGCAATTTACTTTAGGCTTATCATTAAGCGCTGCACTGACAGGCACGGGCCTATCTTACCTACCAGAAATACTAGATAACGCCGACTATCAGGTTGCCAACTATGCGCTGCAAACTGAACGCTATCAAAACGCAGTGTGGCGCACCTATAAATTAGCCAAAGGGGAAGCTCACAAGGTCACTCATACGACCGAATTCTCGGGCTTTACTGCTGAAAATGACCTTGTTCAATCACCGTTGGGCCGCTACTGTTTCGCGCGTAATGATGCACTTGCTCATCTTGGGCTGTGCCAAGAACTAACTCTAGAATAGGAATACACATGACTAATGCTTACTGGTGCGTATTGATAGCGGCGATGATGCCGTACATCTTCACCTTCATTGCAAAATTTACTGGTGGACGTTACAACAATTACTCACCGCGTGAATTTTTAGAGAAACAAGAAGGCTTTCGCAAACGCGCAAACTGGGCACAAATGAACAGTTTTGAAGCTTTTCCAGCGTTTGCAGCGGCAGTCATCATCGCGCACCTTACGGGTGGAGAACAAGGCTGGATTGATACTTTGGCGATGACCTTTATTGGACTTCGAGTAGTTTACGGCGTCTTGTATCTTGGAAATTTTGCTACTATGCGAACGCTAGTATGGACGGCAGCACTGGGCTGTAATATAGCGTTATTTATCGCTGGTGTTTAAATCTTGTTATTGTGTCACACCATAACGGTGTGACCAATCTGCTTGTAACAATAAGATGCATTGCAATAAATCACAATTTGTCGACCTTTATCATGGGTATGGATGATATAAAGATCGGTGAATTCTGGCGTTCGCTCCATGAACGTCGCATTGCGAATCAATTGCGCTGTATATTCACTGCGCTCACGCGCCTGTGGTTGCCCAGCTGCTGTCGCTATTACAGCGGCAAAAACCATTAACATTAACAGTTTCATGATGTGCCCTCTGCTCATCCCGTACTATTAGTATAGGTAGTGATTCAGAAAAGACGTCGCTGATTTGTTATAAATCGTTACTCTGTTCACATAAAAAAGCCAACCGATTAGCAACGAATAAAGCGTGCTAACAGAGCTGGCTTTTAGAGTCTGCGAGTTCTATCTAATTGTGACTACTGCACTTGCCGACGAAGCGACACTAATAGCTCAGCCTCGCCACGGGCAACACCACAGTTATCAACCAAATCATTGGCTGTCGCACCCATTCCAACCAGACGCGAGGCTTGCTCAAACCGAGCATCTTCCGCGCCTGGCATCACAGCATGTCGCTCTGCTTGTTGTAGCCGAGTTTCCAATTGCTTAACGCGTCTGCCAATACCGATCGTACTTTTACTCATAGCGCCGCTTGATTGCTCAAGAACGGAAATGTGTTGTTCAAATCGCTGTGTATCCAACTGCTGTTGTCGACGGAGAGACCACATAAAACCTCCCACAGCTAACAACATTGCTATATTGCCCAACAATAACCAGTGCACTAACGAAAGCGTGACCATAACAGACCCCTATAAGCCTTGAAGTTCGGTCCACTCCTCGTCTGACATCATTTTCTCAAGATCTACAAGAATCAACAGTTCGTCATTTTTATGACAGACGCCCTGAATAAATTTTGAGCTCTCTTCGTTGCCGACATTCGGAGTGGTTTCAATTTCCGACTGACGTAGATAAACCACCTCAGCCACTGCGTCCACAAGAATACCTACCACTTGATTCTCCGCTTCGATAATCACGATACGGGTCTGGTCGGTGGTGTCAGACGTTGGCAAGCCAAATCGTAATCGAGTATCGATCACCGTCACTACGTTACCACGTAGGTTGATGATACCGAGTACATATGGGGGGGCTCCGGGTACAGGCGCTATCTCGCTGTATCGAAGTACCTCTTGCACCTGCATCACATTAATCCCGTAAGATTCGTTCTCAAGGCGAAAGGTAACCCATTGCAGAACCGGATCTTCCACACTTTTATTTCCGGCAATCGCTGACATAAAACATCCTCGCTAAGAAAGGCCGTTGTCCGACTGTGTCAAAAAACATAACGGACCTTCCTTAACTATAGATCAGAGCACAAACTGTACCAGCCGAATTGCAATTTTTTTATTGTCGCCAAGAAATAGCGAAAGAATAGAGAAAATAAAGCCAAAAAGCCGGCGAACCGCGTACTTCAGCGCCTATTTTCTTCAAGTAAAGAGAGTAATCCGGGAACATCAATCAACGCACACATTTCCGCAATAACCGTTCCTGCTAACCATGGACGCTTACTGCCTTCGCCACGCCATTTAATTGACTGCTCTACCAAAGTAACGGTGTCCATAATCTCTTGGCAAGCAAGTGCCCAAGGGGCACGATCTAACTGAATCAGGTAGCTGTAACCTTCAGCGACAAGCGATTTTCCACGCTCAGGCATGATCAGTTGCGCACTATCGACCACCGTTAACTTCTGCTCGTCGCTCTGCCACACCCCCAGCGACCATTTAGCTTGGCCGAAAAGTGGTGTCACTTTATCGTTAACATTAAACACACCACCCAATAACGGCAGTGGTATCGCTAACTTTAAACCTGCCACTTTGAATATCAGACATTCAATACCTTGGCTGGATGCCCAATTGAGTTTAGCCATTTCATTTTTTTGCGCTGCAGGCTCAGGCTCGTTAACCGAACCAACGGCTATTGCACTTTCATCCCAATCTTGCAGCTCAGGAACGTCCGTTGCTCGCTCTAGAGTCGCCGTAGTAAGCACAGATGCCAACATTGGCTCAGCCAGAGTTTCAGTGGGCCATGAGCGCTCAGGATTAATCGTTTCGACAAAATTAGAGACTTGAGCTTGAGAACTAGCCACTACATTTACGCTCGGCAACTGTTGTGCACTGGAGGCTTGAACATGCGAGTTTACTTCGCGCTGCACTTCAGAAAGGGCATGCTCTGTCGCCACCTCTGTCGCAATCACTAATAACTGATCTAAATAGTCCTGAATTACACCATCCACTTGATTCCCTGTGACGGTGCCAGACTTATTAGCACTCATTATCTACTGGCTCCGGCACTTTACATGCTGCAAGCAATGCAGAATGTAAACGCCCCATAGGTAATTGTCGGGCCAAATCCAATAGTTCAAACATATTCGTTAATGCCTGCGCTTTACTTGGTCGAGATCCCGGCAGCCACAAAGGTATTAAGGCATAGCCTGCCGCAACGGTTTCTACAACCTGCGTTACCACTTTCGCGGAAGAATCATAGAAAGGCGCTACGGCTTGCGCCAATAAATCATCGAGTTGACGGCGCTTATGAAGCGTAACAGTGTCAACATCAGGAGAAGCTGTACCCAATAGACTATCGAAATAATCCATCAACGGTGAAGTGACATCAGGCATGGGCATCCTCCGACATATCTAAAATATTCAGAAGATGGCGATACGCCCTAACGCCGCGAGTATCGGGATCCATTTGATGAGGAAATATCCCTTCATGGCTAGCGTCTCGCAAGCGTGTATCAACAGGAATAGCTTCATCCCAAAGTGAGTCTACATAGGTGCGCCGCATTTCTTTTAACGTAGTTACCGATGCCGATGTACGACGATCAAATAACGTAGGCACAATCAAGTAAGGCAATTGTCTATTTTGCGAGCGCATCACCATTTTAAGCGTGTGCACCATACGCTCCAAGCCCTTCATGGCTAAGTGCTCTGTTTGTGTCGGTACCACCAATCGTTGACACGCAGCTAATGCATTAACTAATAGAACCCCTAAAATAGGCGGTGTATCAATCAAGGCATAATCGTAATCATCCCATAATTGCGCCAAAGTACGCGCAACCACCAACCCCATTCCATCTTGCCCACTCACTTGGCGTTCGAGAGTGGCAAGGGACGTGGTTGCTGGTAGCAAAGACACATTTCCCATTGATGTCGGCTTTAAAACAGACTCGATATAATGTTTATCTTTATAGCGCTGTTCAAAAAACAAATGATAAATACTGCGATCTAAACTGTCTGGATCTTGACGAAAATAACTGGTTAAGGAACCGTGAGGGTCAAGGTCAACCAATAATACACGTTTACCTTGGGCCGCTAGCAGTCCACCCAATGTCACTACACTAGTCGTTTTACCGACCCCGCCTTTTTGATTTGAAATTGACCAAATTCGCACGACGACCATCCTGTAGAATTCTGGCAAACTCGGCTTTCCGGTTGCCTGCTGTTATTACAACAACCTAAGCAAAATCCATGTCAGACTGCATAAATTTGTAAAAAAAAAGCAATTTCGATAGTAAATACCATAAAGACAGGACAAAAATCGTCAGAATCGAATAGTCAGCGGTATAACCATTCCGTACACGGCGAATTATTGCCTATCGATATTAACCGACATCAGACGCTAAACGACCTGCAATATTCGTTAACGCAAGTACCTCATCGCTGAGCCCTTCTTTGATAACGGCCATTGGCATGCCAAATATAACGGAGCTTTCTTCATCTTGCGCCCAGATATGAGACTTAGCTTCTTTTAATAAGCGCGCTCCTTCACGACCATCAGCCCCCATCCCAGTTAAAACAATACCAAGAACATGGGCACCATAATGTTTAGCCGCTGACGCAAAGGCAATATCGACACTCGGACGATAATTAACACGTGGATCACTTTCTCGAATATGAATCGATCCACCATTGCGACGATCAACCATTAACTGCATCCCCCCCGGAGCAACGTATACATGCCCTGGTTGAATAACATCTCCATTGACGGCCTCTTTTATTGCCAGCGGACTAAGGTTATTCAACCGTTCAGCAAAAGCAGGCGTAAACGATCCCGGCATATGTTGCACAATAATAATGGGAGTTTTGAACGTAGCGGGCAGTGCCTTAAACAAGACTTGCAAGGCCGCGGGTCCACCGGTGGAGGTACCAATAACGATAAGTTCTGTTTTCGATAAATCCGCATTAGTAGTCGATTTAATCGAAATCGGCTTACTAACACGTGTTTGATTACGTGCAACACCAGCGATTTTATCGGTCAATAAACGCTTAATTTGCGCAGAATCACTGGCGATATCTTCGAAATTTTTAGGTAAAAAATCCAGAGCACCTGCATCTAAAGCGTCTAGAGTCACCCTTGCTCCCTCAAAGGTCAGAGAGGAGAACATCAAAACAGGCACTGGCCGCTGCAGCATAATGTTCTTAACAGCAGTAATACCATCCATAACTGGCATTTCATAATCCATAGTAATGACATCCGGCTTAAGCAATTCATTTTGCTCTATCGCCTCGCGCCCATTACTGGCTACACCAGCCACCTCCATACGGCCATCACTATTAATGATGTCGGACACCCGTCGCCGAAAAAAACCCGAATCATCGACTACTAATACCCGAATCGTCATAGTAAGCCTTAATTATGCTGCACTGGATTGACGTGTCGCGTAGCGATTCAACATGCTCGGAATATCTAAAATCAAAGCAATACGGCCATCACCGGTAATCGTAGCACCCGCCATTCCCGCGGTACCATGTAACATTTTGCCTAATGGTTTTATCACTACCTCCTCTTGCCCAACAAGTTGGTCAACAACGAAACCAACGCGGCGATTACCAACAGAAACAACAACAACGTGTGCGGTATCATCAACCTGCTTGGAATGATCGCCTTTTACTAGCCAACGCTTTAAATAAAATAGCGGGATCGGTTTTTCTCTTACCACCACCACTTCTTGTCCATCAACGATATTGGTCTGAGTTAAATCTAAGTGGAAGATTTCATTAACATTGACCAAGGGAAAGGCAAAAGCCTGATCTTTTAGCATCACCATCAAGGTCGGCATAATGGCCAATGTTAATGGCACCTTGATACGAATGCTGGTGCCTTCACCCATTCGTGACGTAATATTTATAGTACCGTTTAACTGGTTAATTTTCGTTTTAACCACGTCCATACCAACGCCACGCCCTGACACATCAGAGATCACATCTTTGGTAGAGAAACCAGGAGCAAAAATCAAGTTAAAACATTCATTTTCAGTTAAGCGATCGGCGGCATCTTGATCCATCACACCTTTTTCAACGGCTTTCCGGCGTAATACATCAGCGTCCATACCGCCGCCGTCGTCTTGAATCACCAGCAGAATATGATCGCCTTCTTGCTCAGCCGATAATACCACTGTACCGACGCGATTCTTACCGGACTTCTCGCGATCATCTGGCATTTCTACCCCATGATCCACGGCATTGCGCACTAAGTGGACTAATGGATCAGCCAATGCTTCCACTAAGTTTTTATCTAAATCAGTTTCTTCGCCGCGTAATTCTAAATTAATTTCTTTTTTCAGCTGTCGAGCTAAATCACGCACGACTCGCGGGAAACGGCCAAAAACCTTTTTGATTGGCTGCATTCGAGTTTTCATTACCGATGCTTGTAAATCACCAGTAACCACATCCAAATTTGCAACTGCTTTGGCCATTGATTCATCGGTGCTCTTTAATCCTAAGCGCACTAAACGATTACGTACTAACACTAACTCACCAACCATATTCATAATATCGTCAAGACGTTTAGTATCAACGCGAACGGTAGCTTCGGCTTGCATTGCCTCTTTATTTTCGACTTTCTTAGCTTCAGTTTTAGCAATCGCTTCAACCTTAGCGGGCTCTACTTTTGCAACGGGAGCTTTGACTGGCTCGGCAGGAGCAGGCGCTTTTACCGCTGCGGCTGACTTCACTGGTTCTTTAGGTTTTTCTGCTTTGGTATCGGCCCCGCCTTCAGGTGCGAATGCATGCTTGCCCTTACCATGTAATCTATCGAGTAATTCCTCAAACTCCGAATCACTGATTAATTCATCGCCACCAGCACCAGTTACCGATGTATCTGCTGACGAAGAATCAGCAGCAATTGTCACTTGGGAGGATGCACTAGGCTTGACATCTCCAGCCGCCGCTGCACCTTTACCATGAATTTGATCGAGTAAGGCCTCAAATTCATCTTCTGTAATTTCATCATCTGACGAAGAAGTAACAACAGGCCCACCCATATCGAACAAGTCATCATCGTCTGCTACTGCTGGCGACGGTGTCGTTGTTACTGGTGTCTCGGCCTGACTGCGCTCTTCATCTAGCGCATCTAGCAAGCGTTCAAATTCATCATCGGTAATATCGCCATTATCAGTAGCAACGGCTTCAACTTTGACGGCATTATCCGCCGCAATCTCAACATCTTCCGCAACCGACTCTTCAACTTCGGCAAGAACTTCATCTTGAGACGCCGGTTTAGCTAAATGATGGAGACGTTCAATAATACCAGGATCAGCATCCGCTGGTGCAGCACCAGAACGTACGCTTTCAAACATTTCATTAACGGAGTCGAGTGCTTGCAGCACGACATCCATTAAATCAGGATTAACGCGACGATGACCATTACGTAACGTGTCGAACACGTTTTCCGCTGCATGGCAGCAGTCAACCAGCGGGTTTAACTGTAGAAAACCTGCGCCGCCTTTAACCGTATGGAAACCCCTGAAAATAGCATTCAGAAGATCTTTATCATCTGGGCGTTGTTCGAGGTCGACGAGTTGTTCTGAGAGCAATTCTAGAATCTCACCCGCCTCAACGAGAAAATCCTGAAGGATTTCTTCATCTGCATCGAAACTCATCCGTTTGCTCCTTTAAAAACCAAGACTGGACAATAGGTCATCAACATCATCCTGGCTGTTAACTACGTCGTCACTGGATTTATTAATTTGAGGTCCTTCCGCTCGGATATTGGCACCTTCGTCGGAAGTTTCAGTTACCGTATCGAGATCGTGTTTAATACCTGTGATCTCATCCACTTGCCCGGCCATTAATACTAAAGTTACTAACCGAGATTCCACATCCTTTATAAGGGCCGTCACTTTATGTATGACTTGTCCAGTGAGATCCTGGAAATCTTGAGCTAAAACAATTTCAGAAAACTGCCCTTGAATCTTCTGAGATTTATTAACGCTTTCGCCCAAGAATTCATTTACATCTTTACTTAAAAGTCGGAATTCTGCAGGCGTTAACTCTTTATTCAAAAAACGTTGCCATTGTACCGACAATATTTTTGCGCGGTCATGAAGACCCGACGCTAAAGGCATACCTGCATCAACCAAATCCATGGTGCGATTTGCTGATTTATCCGTCATTTCCAATACATACGCGAGTTTATCGGTTGTATTATCAATGTCAGAGCCAGCGCCGACGGAGTCTACATTCAGATTTTTAATGGCATCATGTAGTGCTCGCGTCAGGCGGCCGATCTCGTTATACAGAGTGCGATCCCGAACCTCGTTAAGGTCGTTCACTAGCGCAACGGCTTTGCCGATATCACCTTGCTCTAATTGCAGCAACATGTTCTCAGCAAGCATTCTGATTTCAGAGCCGACTTTACTGTTAGCAGCTTCTAGGCTTATGTCACCCATTGACCAACCTTCTTATTTAGCCTTCGACTCGTTCGAAAATCTTATCGATTTTCTCCTTCAGAACCGCCGCAGTAAAAGGCTTAACTACATAGCCATTTACCCCTGCCTGAGCAGCTGCAACAATCTGATCGCGTTTCGCTTCTGCGGTAACCATAAGAACCGGTAGGCTCTTAAGACGGTCGTCTGCACGCACATGCTTCAACAGATCGAGACCCGTCATGCCCGGCATATTCCAGTCAGTTACCAGAAAATCAAAATCGCCATTCTGTAACATGGGTAGCGCTGTCGTACCATCGTCAGCTTCTTGCGTGTTGGTAAAGCCCAAATCGCGTAGAAGATTTTTCACGATACGTCTCATCGTAGAGAAGTCATCAACGATAAGAATTTTCATATTTTTGTCCAAAACGACCTCCAATAATCGACTTTTATATTCCCAGTCGTTCCTAAAACTTAGTGTAGACCTAGTTACCGCTTTATCCAGAAACACGACATACGGAATGCAATATTTATTAGCGAGTAAGCCAATCGCCTAGGCGTGAACGCAAACGATGGGTCGCTTGGCTGTGTAATTGACTGACGCGAGACTCGCTGACACCCAATACAGCGCCTATTTCCTTCAGGTTAAGCTCTTCGTCGTAGTAGAGGGCTAGAATCAGCTGTTCGCGTTCAGGGAGCCCTTTGATGGCTTCAGCGAGCTGAGTCTGGAAGGCATCTCGTTCGATACCTGCAAATGGATTGGGTGCCGTTTCGTTAAAAACTTCGAAGCCGTTCTCACTTTTTTCAGCAACTTCTTCGTAACTAAATAGCCGGCAGCCAGCACTATCGCGCAGAATACCGTGATATTCATCTTGGCTAATACCGAGAAATGCAGCGACTTCACTGTCATCTGCATCGCGACCTTTCTCACCCTCAATCTGTTTGATCGCATGAGTAATGCGCCGAGCATTACGATGCACAGAACGCGGAGCCCAGTCGCCACGGCGTATTTCATCCAACATAGCGCCGCGAATACGGATACCGGCATAAGTTTCGAAACTCGCACCTTTGCCACCATCATACTTACGCGATGCTTCCAACAAACCTATCATGCCGGCTTGAATAAGATCGTCCACCTGCACGCTGTCGGGTAAACGCCCCATCATGTGATGGGCAATACGTTTTACCAGCCCTGCGTGTTCGCGAACCAATTGATCGAAATTGTTTTTTTGAACGTCAGAGTACACCAGACAACTACCCGCAGACATTGATTAGGCCTCAACTTCCTGAAGCAGCCGGTCTACAAAAAACTCTAAATGCCCACGCGGCGAAGACGGCAGCGGCCAAGCATCGACTTTTTTGGCTAGAGCTCTAAATGCCGTTGACGCTTTAGAGCGAGGATATACATCCACAACCGCCTTTTGCCGTTGCACGGCACGACGCACGGCATCATCCATAGGGATAGCACCGACGTACTGCATGGCAACTTCTAAAAAACGATCAGTCACTTTGGTAAGTTTTTGGAATAGCGCTTGCCCTTCTTGCGGCGTGCGCACCATATTTGCCACCATACGGAAGCGAAATACACCGTAGTCACGATTTAATAATTTAATTTGTGCATAAGCATCGGTAATAGAAGTAGGTTCATCGGTTACCACGACCAGTACTTCTTGCGCTGCGCGCACAAAACTCATCACAGAATCAGAAATACCCGCAGCGGTATCAACGATTAATACGTCGATATCATCGCCAATATCACTAAATGCTTGAATTAATCCGGCATGCTCCATCGCATTTAATTGCGATAACTTTTGTGTGCCAGAGGAAGCGGGGACAATGCGAATTCCTGCCGGACCTCTAACCATCACTTCACGTAAATCGCATTCACCTTGCAACACATTTTCAATAGTTTTATTGGAAGAAATACCCAATAAAATATCGATATTCGCTAAACCTAAATCGGCGTCGAGTACAACAACGCGTCGCCCCATTTCGGCCAACGCAATTGCGAGGTTAACGGAGACGTTGCTTTTACCCACACCGCCCTTACCACCTGTAACGGCGATCACTTGAACCGGGTGCCTTGCCATCGTGTTTTATACTCCGTGTTGAAAGCTGGTTTGCTGCGTCGCCATATTCATGGCTTCGGCTGCCTGCCAACGAGTTCTGGCCATGCGGGCCATTTGCTCAGCTAAGTTCACCAATCGCATTGCATCTGGATAATGCAAATCATCCGGAATATGCGGGCCATCCGTAACGAGCGTGACCGGTAAGTGCCCTAATGCAGCGATACTCATGCCCGGCCCTAGCGAAAAACATTCATCTAACTTAGTAAAAATGCAGCCACTTAAACCGGCAGCTTTAAAGTGTTCAAAATTCTCTTGTAGGCAGCGGCCTTGACTCGTTAAAGGCAGTACTAACAATTTACTTAAACCTGCCCCAGCCTGTTTAAGCATAGACAACTGCAAAGAAAAATGTGGATCTTGACTGCCTAAACCAGCGCTATCGACTAAAACTAATTTCTTATCACGCAGTGCATGCAGTGTTTTAGCGAGATCACCGCCTTGAATAACTACGCGCATCTCCACGCCTAAAATACGCGAGAAGGCTTTTAACTGGTCATGAGCAGCCACGCGGTAATTATCGAGAGTCACGAAGGCCACCGACTTAGCGCCATGGCGCATCACAAACTGTGCGGCTATTTTGCCGATCGTAGTGGTTTTACCAGCACCGGTAGGACCAACAAGGGCAATACGCCCTCCACGTTCAAGCAGTCCAGCTGGGGTAATGGGTAAATCACCCGCTATCTGTTTTAATGCCGCTTTCCAAGCATCGTCCATCGCCACATCAGCGGCACAATTACTAGCAATGCGATCGGCCCATGCCGGTTCAATACCCATATCCTGACAGCGCTGCCACAATTGCGATTGCTGCCAAGTTAACGGACGGCGAGTATCCCAAGCACTGCCTTGATGGCTCACCATCCAGTCCTTTAATTCACGCAATTCGCCCTGCATCTCTTGCAGGCGACTGTTATAAACATGAGAACCATCATCATTCTTTGCCAACGTAGGCTTAGCCGTTGCCACCTGCACAGCCATCTCTTTTTCGGCTGCCGTTTGACCAGCAGGTTGCGCACCAGGGCGCAAGCCAGCCAGGGCTTCACGAATGCCATCACGGCTGGTTAGGTCGCTCTGCTCTGCAAAAGCAACGCGATCGGCGGTACGCTGACGCTGCAACTCCGCCTGACGAGTTGCCGACTTGGCCGCTTCTAGCTCACGCTGCAAGCGCAACTGACGCTCAACCTCAGGATTACTCGAAGCCTCTTGGCCGCTCTGGTAATCCAATGCCGCCACAACCTCAAACCCTTCGGCGATTTTCTTGCTCGACATAATCACTGCATCCGGTCCCAATTCTTGAGACACCAAACGCAGAGCCTGTTGCATATTTGCCGCGACGAAACGTTTTACATTCATGTTACGTACTCACTACGATTTACCGCCAACCGAGGCGACAATGGTAATACTCTTGTTATCCGGTATTTCCTGATAAGCCAGAACATGCAGCTGCGGAATACTGTTGCGAACAAACTGAGCCATGCTCGAGCGAAGTTGCGTTGTTACCAACAACACCGCGGCGCGTCCCGCCGCTTCTTGCCCTTGTACTGCTTCAGCCAATGATCTTTGCAATGTATCTGCCATGGTAGGTTCAAGCACCAAACCATACTGACTGCCCTGTTGAGCACTCTGTTGTAAGGTTTTAAGCAATAACTGTTCCAGGCTTGGATCCAACGTCATTACCGGCAGCTCATCCGCATGGCCAAAGATGTTCTGGGTGATTAGACGTGCTAGCGACAAACGCGCAGCCGTGGTCATAGCGGCGGTATCTTGACTCTGCCCCTGATAATTCGCCAAGGACTCGGCGATAGAGCGTAAATCACGAATAGGCACTTGCTCACGCAGCAAGTTTTGCAGCACAGCCAGCAACTGACTGATACTCACCGTATTCGGCACCAACTCTTCCGCTAACTTTGGCGACTGCTTAGCCAGCATATCGACCAAGTGCTGCACATCCTCATGACCCAACAACTCGTGCGAATGATTACTCAATTTTTGATTCAAATGCGTCGCCACTACCGTACTGGCATCGACCACGGTATAGCCTAGGGTTTGCGCTCGATCTTTTAGACTTGGATCAATCCAAAAGGCATCCAAACCAAAGGCTGGATCAACTGTTGGAATGCCATCAATTTTGCCGAACACCTGTCCAGGGTTAATCGCTAGCTCGCGCTCTGGATGAATTTCAGCTTCCGCTAATGTCACCCCCATTAAGGTGATGCGGTATTGATTAGGGGTTAAATCAAGGTTGTCACGAATATGGACCGACGGCATTAAGAAACCCATTTCTTGTGATAGCTTACGGCGAACACCTTTAATACGGTTCAGCAACTGACCGCCTTGATTCTTATCGACTAGAGGAATTAAACGATAACCGACCTCTAAGCCAACACGATCCACTGGTTCAACGTCGTCCCAACCCAGCTCTTTGACTTCCAATTGCTTAATGGCAGCTTCTGCTTTTTCTTTTGGTGCAGCCAGAGCATTTTTGGTATTGGCAGCAATTTCTGCTTCCGCTGACGCCGCCTTGCCACGAATGCGTTTAACAATTTCATCACCAAGCTTGCCGCCTTCTTTCTTCCAATAAATGTAATACGCTATGGCAGCTGATATAGCCGCAGCGCTTAAAAACACCGTGTGCGGCATACCCGGTACTAAGCCCATCAATAAAACCACACCTGCCGACACGCCCAAGGCACGAGAAGAGGCAAACATTTGGCCAAATACCTGCTGCCCCATGTCTTCATCGCCACCATTGCGGGTCACCATGATCGCTGTCGCGACCGACAACAAAAGCGACGGAATTTGTGCAACTAAACCATCACCAATAGCCAACAAGGTATAGGCCGCAACAGCATCATTAAATGTAAGATTGTGCTGCGCCATACCGATAGCGAAGCCACCAACAACGTTAATAATCAAAATCAAAATACCGGCAACGGCATCGCCTTTTACGAACTTACTGGCACCATCCATCGCACCATAAAAATCTGCCTCTGCCGCCACATCCGCGCGGCGAGTCTTCGCCTGATCAGCATCAATAAGCCCAGCGTTTAAATCCGCATCAATCGCCATTTGCTTACCGGGCATTGCATCCAAGGTAAAACGCGCAGTTACTTCCGAAACACGACCAGCACCTTTGGTGACCACCACGAAGTTAATAATCATTAAAATCGCGAACACCACCAAACCAACCGCATAGTTGCCACCGATCAGTACCTCACCAAACGCCTCGATTACTTTACCGGCAGAATCCCCACCTTCATGACCATACAACAACACCACACGAGTAGATGCCACGTTCAAGGCAAGACGGAGTAATGTCGCTATCAGCAAAATCGTCGGGAAAATGGCGAAATCGAGCGGACGACGCGCATACACACTAACCAACAACACCACGATAGAAAGCGCGATGTTAAAGGTAAAAAAGGTATCTAATAGGAATGGCGGCAACGGCAAAGTCATCATACCCAGCAGGATGAGAACCATAGCAGGGATGCCCAAGTTACCGCTGGCTAAGATCGAACCGGCACTTTTAAACTGCCCTAATACTGCTGCTCTAGAGGCTATTGCCATTATTAATTCCGTCAAAAAACTATCACTGGTTAGAGCTATTGCAAGAAGCTTTCCTGTTTTGGATTTTGGCGGGAATATTTTGTTTTTGGTGTTGGTTTATGCGGTGACGCAGGATAAAAACAAAAGGTATGTGTTTCTCTGGATTTGTATAGAAGGTGACGCTGTAGGAGGTACTCAGGGAGCGCCAGCGAGCAGTGCCGAATACGATGCCAAGCCATTATCGGGACTACGAACGAAAAACGTTCGTTGACTCCCTCCTACAACCCCATTCGAATGCATCCCACAGGACGCCACATAAACTACCCCTTCGGCTCGGGATCAACTCGCAAATTTCGCGGTATCGGCATATCTGGTTTCTTCTTAGGTTTTTGCCCTTTGCCTTTAATAAACATATCCATTTGATAGATGTACGCCAGTACCTGCGCGACGGCAACGTATAAACCTTCAGGGATCTCTTCGCCGATTTTACCGTGCGTAAACAAAGCACGCGCCAGTGGTGGTGCTTGCATTTGTGGAATGTTATTTTCTTTGGCGACTTCACGAATGCGCATGGCTACTTCATCACTACCTTTGGCCACAAGCAAAGGTGCGCCCATGCTATCGGCTTGATATTTTAATGCCACAGCAAAGTGAGTTGGGTTGGTAATAACAACGTCAGCTTCAGGCACGTCAGCCATCATGCGGCGATTGGCCATTTCACGCTGTAATTGTCGTATTTTGCTTTTAACTTCAGGCTTACCTTCGGATTCTTTATACTCGTCTTTAATTTCTTGCATGGTCATACGTAGTTTTTTGGTATGACTGTAATTCTGCCAAGGCACATCAGCGACAGCGATAATGGCAGTGGATAAACACAGATAGAAAACACTCCATAAAATAATTTCCAGCGTACCGCCAATCGCTGGACGCAGCGCTTGATGCTGCAAACTCATCGCAGCATCAAAATAAAATGTAAAGACTAGCCAGGCAACCGTACCAACCACGCCCACTTTAGCCCATGCTTTAATCAGTTCGACCAAGGAGTTAGCCGAGAACATGCGCTTCAATCCACTAAAGGGATTCAGTCGATTCATTTTTGGAGCAAGTGCTTTGGTTGAAAATAGCCAACCTCCGACACTAAGAGGACCCGCAAAAGCAGCAACAACAACGATCAACAGCCAAGGCGCTAATGCTCCGGCGGCTTCTAGTGTTGCAGCGTTAAGATGAGCCGACATACTGCCTATGTCGTAAATGGCGTCACGCTCGAACGAGAATCCCATTTTCGCAATGCGGATTGCACGTTCGGATATCCACGGCCCGAGGGCAAGCAGCCCAGCAGCACCCGCAACCAATACCATGGTTGTACTTAATTCTTTTGATCGCGGAACCTGACCTTCTTCTCTCGATTTCTCGAGTTTTCTGGCGGTGGGTTCTTCTGTTTTTTCCTGACTTGTCTCTTCAGCCACAATAGCTCCGCTACATTACCGTCAGTTTTTTAATAAATTCGAATAAGGTATCCATATATAAATGGAAGCCAACAGCCATTTCACCGATATTAATCCAGATAATAAAAATACCCACAATCATAGTAACCGGAAAACCCAGTGCAAAAATATTGAGCTGAGGTGCTGCACGCGTCATCACACCAAACGCTAAGTTGACAATCAATAACGCCGAGATAGCTGGCAACGAAATCACAGTTGCAGCCGCAAACATCCAGCCACTCCAGGTTATCAACAACCCCCATTGTTCTACCGAAAATCCATCAAAACCTATCGGTATAGTACGAAAACTATCAATCAATATTTCAATCAGTACCAAATGTCCATTAAGTGCTAAAAACACCAAACTCACCATGAATAAAAACCACTGTGAAACTACTACAACTGATGCTCCTTGACTCGGATCTACAGTCGTTGCGATACCCAAACCAGTTTGCATTGCGATTAATTGCCCGGCAATAACAAACACTTGGGTCAGCAATTCCACTGCGAAACCTAGCGCAATTCCGATCAATATTTGTTGACCAATAATAATGATAGATGCAAGAGATAGCGCATCGACCTTAATAAATGGTGGCAGCACAGGTACAACAACGAAGGTAATAGTGATAGCCAGCAACAAGCGAATACGCTGCGACACCATGCGCGTACCTATCAAGGGCATTACCATTAGTAAACCGGCGATGCGGGCGAAGGGATAAATATAGCGCGCCACCCAATGGCTAACATCTAGAGCGGCTATTTCAAACATAAAATACGCGCCATTAGCCTATCAGAAATGGAATATTGAGATAAATATCTCGGGTGTAATCTAATACTGCATTCACGGCCCATGGGCCAAAAGCAATAATCGCTAATAAGGTAACAACCAAACGCGGTAAAAAACTCAAAGTTTGCTCGTTAATCTGCGTAGCTGCCTGAAAAGTACTGACCACTAAACCAACGACCAAACTCGGAACGATGACCACCATAACAATCGCCAATACCAAATAGAGGGCATTGGTAAAGATGTCGCCAATTACTGCTTCTGTCATAGCCCCTCCTATACCGTACCGAAACTATTCGCGAGTGTTCCCATAATGAGGGCCCAACCATCGATTAAAACAAACAGCATAATCTTAAATGGTAACGAAATAATAATGGGGGATAACATCATCATACCCATCGCCATAAGGATACTAGCAACCACTAAATCTATGATCAAAAATGGGATAAAAATAAGAAAACCAATCTGAAAAGCAGTTTTCAATTCGCTAGTAATAAAAGCTGGAATCAAAATATGGATCGGTGTTTCTTCTGGCGTCGCAATATCTTGACGACCACTAATGCGCATAAACAACTGTAAGTCGGTCTCGCGTGTCTGTGCCAACATAAACTCATGCACAGGTACAATAGCTCGCTCTAATGCTACTTTCGGCGTTATTTCTTCGGCAATATAAGGCTGAACTGCTTCAACATTTATCACGCGAAAAACCGGCATCATAATAAACAGAGTTAAAAATAATGATAAGCCTAGTAATACTTGGTTCGATGGCGTTTGCTGCAACCCCATCGCCTGACGGAGTATCGCCATCACAACGATAATACGAGTAAACGACGTCATCATAATTAATAGCGATGGCAATACCGACAGCAAGGTCATAATGGCTAAGATTTGAATCGTAACCGTGTATTCCCCACCAGTATCGGTAGTTTTATAAACAACCGCAGGAATACCTAACATTCCACCGGTACCACCAGCGGATCCGCCAATAATACTAGCGGCATCAGCGGCCCAACCAAACGTTGGCATAACCAGTAAAAATACAGGCAACAACCAATCTAATGTTTTTCTTATTGTCATTTACGTATGGCCATTTTCAAAACATCCGCAAAGTTTTTGCTGCTGTTAGTCGTTGTTGTGTCGATCTTTTCGGTTAATGTTGCCAGCGTTGTAATTTGCTGCGGTGTAATACCCACCACAATCTGCTGATCTCCGACCTCAATGACTGCGATCTTTTCTTTTAAACCCAGAGGAAGCGTCGCCAGCAAGCGAATCTGTGAGTTACTCTGGGAAAATTGACCAGCCTTGGTTTTATTCACCAACCATGCAAGAAGGAGAATCAACCCAACGATCACCACCAAAAACAACGCTACTTTTCCGGCACTAGCCATTGGATTAACCGCGAGCATTGGCTGAGTCTTTACTGTGTCAGCCGGTTTCTTAGTCGCCAATTGCTCAGTGTTACCGACGGTAGGAGCCGGTTCAGCAATATTTGCATCGACGATAGCTGTACTTTCTTCTGCGTTAACTCCAATAGTTAGAAGCATAAAAAAGGCTATTATTAAGGTTTTAGCGCAAGCGCTGAATACGTTCACTCTGACTCACCACATCCGTCAGGCGGATACCAAATTTATCGTTAACCATCACAACTTCACCATGCGCAATCAGAGTACCATTAACTAATACATCTAACGGTTCACCGGCCAAGCGGTCGAGTTCAACCACAGAGCCTTGGTTTAATTGCAATAAATTGCGAATTGGAATTTGCGTCGATCCCACTTCCATTGAGATACGGACAGGAATATCGAGAATAACGTCCAACTCCGGGCCACCTTCCGACTGGATTTTGGGCACGCTTTCATCTTCCAATTCATCGAGTTCCACTTGACGTACATTCTTTTTAGGCGTCGTTGCCGCCGCCATAATTTCATCAGGATCTTCACTACTAACATCATCGCCGGACTCTTCCATTGCGGCCGCCCACTCATCCGCCAAGGCTTGATCATCACCCTCAGCCTCGCTGACGCCTTCAGCAACTGAGTCTGCTAACGCTTGGGGATCAAGCTCTTTGGCTTCTTCTGGGGCTTTATCTTGATCTTTATCGTCGCTCATCGGGATCTCCTATCAGCGTTTTCTCGGCTTTAACTGGTCAATGATTTTCACGGCCAGATTTTCATTCGATATACCCATTTTTCCGCGGAACACAGGAACACCATTCGCTTGCAAAATAAAATCCTCAGGCATATCAATCGGGATAACATCCCCAGCTTTCAATTTTGCAACTTCACGTAAACTAATTTGACGCTCAACTAACGTTCCATGAATCGGAACTCGCGCTTCTAAAATATCTTCACGCAGTGAGTGCAGCCAGCGTTCATCGACATCATCGATATCACTCTGCACACCAGCGTCTAGCACTTCGCGTATTGGCTCTATCATTGAGTACGGAATAGTTAAATGCAGATCGCCACCACCACCATCCAATTCAATATGAAAAGTGCTAACTACCACCACTTCACTCGGGCTTACAATATTCGCCATCGATGGGTTAACTTCAGAACCCACATATTCAAACTCTAATTTCATAATGGGCGCCCAAGCTTCCATCATGTCGTTAAATATTTGGCTTAAAACCAACTGCACAACGCGTACTTCTGTCGGCGTAAATTCACGCCCTTCAATTTTGGCGTGGCGACCATCGCCACCAAAAAAGTTATCAACCAATTTAAAAACTAATTTGGCATCCATAATAAATAGCGCAGTACCACGCAATGGGCGCATTTTCACTAGATTTAGACTGGTTGGTACGTAGAGCGTGTGCACGTACTCGCCAAACTTCATGATTTGTACGCCACCCGATGCAACATCGGCACTGCGACGTAAAAAGTTAAACATGCTAATGCGGGTATACCGCGCAAAACGCTCATTAATCATTTCTAGCGTTGGCATACGACCACGGACAATACGGTCGTTACTGGTCAAATCGTAAGATTTAACACCCGCTGCATCAATGTCGTCTTCCGGCCCTATATCGCCATCATCGACACCATGCAATAACGCATCAATTTCGTCTTGCGACAGTAAATCTTGCACGACTCTTCCTACTGCATCACAAAATTAGTAAACAATACGGCTTCCACATCATCGGATTCTGCTTCACGCAACATAATCTGTGCGAGTTCAGTTTTTAGCGTTTCTTGTAACGCTAAACGTCCGGGAGCCGTACGCAGTTCATCAAACGGTTGAGCACTAATAATTCGAATCACTTCATTGCGAATCATAGGTTCGTGCAACGTCAAGGCATCCGCGACGGATTGATGACGCGTCATAATTTCGATGCTCACCTGTAAAAACCGCTGGCGAGTACCTACTTGAAAACTAATGACAAACTCTGGCTTCAAAATCACATACTGTGCGGGTTCCGCAGGCGCCTCTTCAACTACTTCAGCGACTGCCTCTCCGTCAGCTGCGGCTTCATCTTCCCCCCCAAACAAGAAGAACGCTGCAGCGCCACCACCGGCACCTAAAATAACCAGCACTAATACTATGATAAGAATCAGCTTTTTCTTACCACTCTTTGGAGGCTCTTCTGGCGCTGCACCACCTTCGAGTTTTAAATCCTGTTCCGCTGCCATATCACCTAATCTCCTGTCCTATAGTCAAAATAGCAAAGGTTGTGCCATGTATTTTCGTCAAAAATACGTCACGAACGATTGCCCGCTACTGTTAGTTTAGAAGGTTCTGGGTTAACTGCTGGGAATGGGGATAATCGACTTAGATAGGAACGACAAAATCTCATCCTAAAAAAACCCGAACATTCATCCTTGAGCTCGGGTAGACGTCATAAGACTAAGCAAGAGCATCCAGCCCTAAGTGGTAAATCGATTTACGCAAATGTATCGAGTAGGTTATTAGTTTCTCTAACAACAGGGCTATTCAGGTCTTCGCTGTCTTCGGTCGCTAACCATTCAGCTTCATTACCTGATGGGCCGTTACCGTCAGACTGACCTCCAGCATTTCCACCCGATGCTTGCTCACTAACATCAAACTGAGCGAGTGTTAGACCCTGCCCCTGCAAGGCATCGCGTAATCTATGGGAGTTTGCTTCCAAGACTTCTCTGACCTGATGATTCTGAGCATGCACTTGAACGCTTGCCTGATCGTGCATCACTTGTAATTTAATTTCTAAACTACCGAGCTCCGGCGGATCCAGCTGGATTCGAGCATGCTGAATATTGTCAGCCACCATAGTGGCAATACGAGCACCAAGTGCTCCGCCCCATTCGCGACGATCCTGGCCAAACTCCAAGCGTTCTCGCAGTTGTGTTTGCAAACGCTCACTCATTGATTTCAACTCAACGTCGGCTGATAACTCAACGTCAGAGGTAGCATCTGATGCTACTTCGCCGTCTAACACAGCTGCGGGTAACTGAGCATCATTTATCGCCGCGGCAAGAGCGCTCTGTTGTGTATTGATAGCGACGGGGGGTTGCGGCGACACCAAGGATGACATCGACGAGGTCCCAGCACTTAAGTACTCCCGTAAACGGCGATCCTCTTCTAATAAGGTTGGTGGCGAATAGCCGTCATCATTAATAGATTCTGCATCCACAGCAGCTTGATCTACTGCAATCGACTGTGCGTCGGCATTACGACCTTGCAACCGTTCTTTTAACGCAGTTTGACGCATGGCCGCTAAAGGGTCGGCTGATAAATTGGCCGGAGCCTGCTCAATAACGGTGGCCGTTGGTAATGCTGGTCCCGCAAAAAATAATGCAGCACCGACTCTACCGTCCGTTAGCTTCTCGTCACTTAACTCATTATCCAATGAATCGTCTAATACTCCATCATCAGAAAAAGCCGTGTCATTGAAAGAACTAGGTACATAGCGAATGGGCGGCGGCGTCTCGATTTGCATCATTAACAATTCGGCATCGCCCGTTACCCCTAAAGCCAAACCATCAGTATCGAGATTCATGTCAGTATCAATTGTTAACGGCAAATTCTGGCCGTCGGTTAATGCCGTTGGCAACGGATTTTTGCCGCTAAATAATGGACTTGTGCCATCAGCTAATAATCCATTAGTTAAGCCGTTGCCGCTTAACTGCGACATCAATGAGGCAAAGTCACCTTCGCCGTCTGTCAATAATGATGCGCCTTGTAGCCCTTGAGGCTGCAGGCCACCACCTAGTGACATCAGCAAACTGGCTAGTGGATTTGAAGGTGCGGTTGGGTTCATCCCGGTCTCCAGTGTGTCGAGGATATTCCTACTAACGCAAGGGACGGGCCAATATTAGATCGAGATTAAGAATGTAAGGCGAGAAGGTCGTGACGGACTTCTTTGTAAGTATTTTCAAGTAATTCAATAGAGGCTTGCAGCCCTTCCAGCTGACCGGTGTGGGCGGCATTTTCGATTATTTGAGCTATCGTTGCCAAACCCAGCGCACAGACATTGCTACTCGCGCCTTTAAAGCTATGAGTCGCCATGCGCAATGCTACGGCATCTTGGCTTTCATAAAGTGCCCGTATCGCCATGATGCGCTCGTCGGCATCACGGATATAAATATCAATTAAATCATCGAATTCATCTTCCATGATGTCTTGCAGGGTTTTAATCGCTTCAATATCTAGGGCATCCATATTCTCTTCTCCTTTACCTGCAGCGTTAAGATCCAGATTTATTTTGAGGCCACTGAATGACGGCCTCAACTATATTGCCCGAACCCTGAAATTGCAGCGATTCACAAATTTTTCCTAGCAAAGGAATTCCACGACCGCTATAAGTTCCCGATTGACTATCCGATAACTCAGAATTAATTGCACGATAGTCAAACCCAGCACCGCTATCAATCAGCCGTAAGGTTAATGTCCCGGAACGACCATTACCTGTGTGTTCCATTTCAACACGAATACTACCATCATCTAACTCATTCAAGCGCTGCTCGCGTAACCGGTAGTACTCCATAAAACCGTCAGCGGAACCTTTCAATTTTGAACTTAACCCTAATACACCGTGTTCGAAGGCATTTGAAAATAATTCCGCCATCACGGTATACAATTGCCCCCCCATAGCACGCAGCCCAGGTACCTCCATCATCACATGATTCATCAAGGGCACTGGATTGAAATACCGTAAACTTTGCGGACCTAATTCATAGATCATCTGCCAATCAATAGGCCCTGCAACCGGCCCTGCACTTTGTGCGACTTCCACCTCACTTGGTAACGTGTAATCCACCATACGTAATTCCAGCAAGGTAGTATCGTCATCTCTTTCCGCCTCGCCGACGTAAGCAGTAACCCGAGATAGAATTTCATCAAACACATCCTGCGGCTGATCTACATCGTCAAATATAGCGCGCAAGGCATCTTGACCAAATAATTCGCCCGCAGGATTGCGGGCCTCAATGATACCGTCCGACCACAGAAATAAACGATCACCATCAGTCATGGGTAAACGTGTCATGCTATCGCTAAATTTTTCGTTACTAAGTACGCCTAACGGTAAATGAGTCGATGAAAATGTTTCTACAATTTTACCGTCAGCGCGCAACAAATAACAATCCGGAACGCCTCCCATCCACACACTTACAGACTGACGATCGACGGCTAAATCAACACCCGCAGCGCAACAAAAAAAACCGACCGGTAAAATACCTTTCAACTTCAAATTGATTTCACGCATAACATCGGCTAAACCGAAACCCTTCGCCGTCATACCGTAAAATATTTCAGCTAACGGCATAGCACCAATGGCCGCAGGTAAACCGTGTCCAGTAAAATCACCGAGTAATACATGCATACCGCCATCAGGCTTACGAGCGGCAAGAACAACATCGCCATTAAATACCGCTAAAGGAGATAGCATATAACGAATATTCTGCGCACTTAGACAACCAGCATGAGCCACATTGTCATAAACTGCTTTGGCTACATGCTGTTCTTGCAGCATATGTTCGTTACTTTTGGCAATGGTGTCGCGCTGATTACGTACCGTTCGGTGCATATCGCACATACGATAAAAAGAATTAATTTTGGCTTGAAGAATTATGTGATTGTATGGCTTGCTAAGAAAATCGTCGCCTCCGCACTCCAAGCAATCCGCTAAGCTTTGAGCATCAGTCAGAGAAGTTAAGAAAATAACAGGAACAAAGTCCTCTCCTGCTATTTCCTTTATTTGGAGCGTTGCCTCTTTGCCGTTTATACCAGGCATCAACACATCCATCAAAATAATGTCTGGTTTATGCTCTAGATAGACGCTAACAGCTTCAGCACCATTTTTAGCCTCCAGCACTGTATTTCCTTGATTGCGGATAACTCGTGATAAAACCATTCGGTCAATGTCGTTATCATCAGCAATCAGTACTTTAATGGCGTCCATGTCAGAGACTTCTTATTGAATGGTGAATAATTGCTCGAAGTTGGAAATTGTCAGAATTTTACGTACATCGTCATTGCAGTTAGTTAGGCTAATATCCGCTTGATCACCGCCAGCATGGTCGCGTAACAACAACAACATACCTAATGCTGAGCTATCCAGATACGAAGTACCTGACAAATCGACAATGTAGCTGTTTACATTCGAATCACCATGCTCGTATGCATCGCGAAATTCTTGGTGGACACTAAAGTCAAAACGCCCGTGAACCTTTATCGTCAGCTCACGACCATTGCTGGCAAGAGAGGCACTCACTGTCATTATATTTACTCCAAAAGTTTCTTATCTTTACTAACTTAGGTTTAGCACAAAGATTCCATTTGTCATGCTTTCACTATCTTGTTTAGCAGGTGATCCGCAATTTTTGACAGTGGCAGAATAGTATCTACCGCGCCTAACTCGACCGCTACTTTTGGCATTCCCCACACGACACATGAGGCTTCATCTTGGGCTACGGTAATTGCACCATCGTCATGTAAACGCTTCATTGCTGCCGCGCCATCGGCACCCATACCGGTCAGCATTGCCACCACTAATTTACGTCCACCTATTAGTTCCCGTAATGAGTCGAACATTACTTCCACTGAAGGTTTATGCAGGTTTACATTAGGGCTGTCGTCAATAATACAAAAGAGTCGTTCACCCTGCTTGCGAAAACGCAGATGCCTACCCCCTTGAGCAATAATGATCCGGCTCGGTTTAACTTCGAGCCCTTCACTTGCTTCTAATATTTCCATTGGATACCGATTATTAAGTCGAGTACACAAGGATGCACTAAAGACAGCGGGAATATGTTGCGTTATCACCATGGCTGGACAATTACCGGGCAAACCTTCAATCAAGGTATTGATAGCTTCAGTACCACCCGTAGATGAACCAATTGCTACGATGCGCTTATACACGGCAGAATTGGAGCTAATCGGTG
Source organism: Thalassolituus sp. (assembly GCF_034111725.1). Classification (GTDB taxonomy): domain Bacteria; phylum Pseudomonadota; class Gammaproteobacteria; order Pseudomonadales; family Oceanobacteraceae; genus Thalassolituus. Next base: position 30,232 of record NZ_JAWUWR010000087.1, read on the forward strand.
TCAAAACACGCGGTGGCAACTCACGCCGTACGTCTTTCGGTTGCACCCGTGCTTCGGCCGCAACACGAATTTTTTCAACCAACAGCTGGGCAAACTGGGTGAATTCCTCCGCATTACGTGCCTGCGGCTTGGCGATATAGTCAACTGCACCAACCTCCAATGCTGCGAGGGTTTCCGGTGCACCTGCAGCTGTTAGTGTCGACACCATAACAACTGGCATAGGCCGCAAACGCATGATATTGCGAAGAAACTGTAGCCCATCCATTTTGGGCATTTCCACGTCCAGAGTGAGCACATCAGGATTTAATTGCTTAATTTTATCTCTAGCGATAAAGGGATCATGAGCAACCCCTACGACTTCAATATCCGGGGTTCCATCAAATATTTCTTTTAACATCTGTCGAATTAATGCTGAATCATCAACAATCAATACTCGAATAGATTTACTCATAAATCCTCTCAGAATAGATCGATACTACCGGCGCCAGAATTAACTGCACTCGATTCTGCCACCGATTTCCGATATTCGTTCTCACGCTGCAACAAAGTATCGTTTTTAATCTGCGTGATCCGACGCATCTTCACTGCACCCGTATCCGGAAAATAGAGTATTTTTCGGGCATACACGTCACCAACATCGGCCACTGCTACTTTCAAGCCTTCGTTGGCTAAGTAATTATATACAAAAAGAATATTGCGTTGGCCGATGTCGGTAAGAGAGGCAATCATTTGGCCACCACCAAACAATTTAACTTCTAAATTTTCACGACGACCACCGCGTTTTAATATTTCATTAATCAGAAATTCCATGGCCCAATTACCATAACGAGACTCTTGCGTAACTGGGTTGCTCCCCCAATTTTCGGTAGAATGGTCATTCTGAATGGGCAACATGAAATGATTCATGCCACCGATGCCCAGTACTCGATCACGTATACATGCAGAAATACACGAGCCAAGCACTGTGACAATCATTTCTCCATGAGTTGAAACATAAAATTCTCCCGGAAGTATTTTCGCACTCCATACTTGATGCACATTATCCCAATAACGATTAACGTGTTCAAAACCTGGTAATGCTTTAGGTTGTTTTACCTTGAGCTGAATGGCCATAGACACCGTCACCGGATCTTTTTATAGATAGTATTGCCAATAGACTCGAACCGAGTAGAAATACCATTTAATGACTCCGAATGACCGATAAATAAGTAACCACCAACAGGTAGGAGATTAGCGTAGCGGTCAAATAAGGTACGCTGTGTTTCTCTATTAAAATAGATCACAACATTGCGGCAAAATATAATGTCGAATGGACCTTTTACCGGCCAATCTTCCAACAAATTTAATCGCTTAAAACACACCTTTTCTCGCAACGCATCCTTAACTCGAATAATCTTGCCGTCATGGCTATGTTTAAAGTAGCTTTGCTTTATATTGTCAGGTAATGACGAAATACTATCAGCGGGATAAATACCCTGACGGCCCTTTTCAACCACATTAGAATCGAGATCTGTTGCCAGAATCTTAATATCCCAATCACTAGGAAATGAGCTTTGCTTGAGCGTAATGGCGATAGAGTATGCCTCTTGACCAATCGAACACCCCGAAGACCAAATACGTACGCGCTTACGGCCTTGCTGTTTCAGTTTTGGGAAAGCTTCATGACGCAAATAGTCAAAGTGATGATTTTCGCGAAAGAAAGACGTCAAATTGGTCGTGAGAGCATTAACAAACTCTGTCGACTCCGACTGAAAATTGCTACGTAAATACGTTAGATAACTTTTAAAAGTCGTGATGCCCAATACACGTAGCCTGCGTGCAATTCGGGCATAGACCATATTGACTTTATGGTTCCCTAAAACAATTCCAGTATGGGTAAGTGCCAGCTCGGCAATCTCGTCAAAATCTTTTTGGGTCATCAGGAATTCCTGATCACCCCCTATATTCACGATATTTTCAGCTGTAGCCATAATGACTTAGAACTCTTCCCATTCGTCAGCACTGCTTTTAACCGATAAACCACCCTGTCCTGACGCTTTCGACTTAGGCGCTGCAGCCGATACTCGCGCAGCAGGGCTGTTGTTCATTGCCGGCATCGAGTTCATAGAGCCAACTTGGCCCATACCGGCCGCTGCATCAAGTGTAAAGAAGCCCATCATTTGCGTCATGCTCTGCGCTTGTTCCGACATAGCCTCGCCAGCAGCGGTTGCTTCTTCAACCAAGGCGGCGTTTTGCTGGGTCATTTCGTCCATTTGCGCAATGGCACTGTTGACTTGATCAATACCTGAGGATTGCTCCGTAGCAGCTGTACTAATCTCTTGAATCATAAGAGAAACGCGATCAACCGAATCGATAATTTCAGCTAATGTCTTACCCGATTCATTAACCAGTGATGTACCGGCATCGACCTTGTCCACACTATCGCGAATAAGATCCTTAATTTCCTTCGCTGCCGCAGCTGAACGCTGCGCAAGGTTACGAACTTCGACAGCAACAACCGCAAAACCACGACCTTGCTCGCCCGCCCTTGCAGCCTCTACTGCTGCGTTCAAGGCTAATAAGTTAGTCTGGAAGGCAATTTCATCAATCACCCCAATAATATCGGCGATTTTCTTGCTGGCGTGGTTAATTTCTTCCATGGCGGTCACTGCTTTACTAACGACTTGACCACCCTCTTGCGCTTTTTGACGGGCTGACGACGCCAACTCATTCGCGTGAACAGAGTTCTCACTGGTTTGTTTAACCGCACTGGTCATTTCTTCCATACTGGAAGCGGTTTCTTCCAAGCTCGACGCCTGAGATTCAGTACGCTTACTTAAATCAGCATTGCCTTGGGCTATTTCACTCGCACCCGTTGCAACCGTTCCTGCAGCTTCACGAATGCGGGTGATAATCTCAGTTAGACGATCTACGGTTGAGTTAGCATCCTGCTTCAATTTACCAAATGTGCCTTCGTAATTGGATTCAACTTTACGCGTTAAATTACCGTGGGCGAGTGCATCAAATACGCGAATAGTATCGTTAACCACATTTTCCGAAATACCCAATAAACGATTTAAGCCCTGGGCAAGATTCAAGAAGAAGCCTTCTTTTCCAGCTATTTCAAGCCTACGAGATAAATCCCCCGAGGCAGCAGCTTCGACAATATTATCAACTTCTTGCTCAGCCGATACTTCAGCAGTGCGATCTTTCCATTCCACAATGGTACCGATACGTTCACTTCTATCGTTCAAAATCGGATTAGCAATTAATCCGAAGGTGCGGCCACCCACTTTAATTTCGGTTGAATAAGTAGACTTCAATGCCGCGAGCATACCGCGCTGATGCGCAGGTTTTTTATGGAAGGTATCGATATTCGCGCCCATTAAACGACTGGCATCGAAACCAGGGATATCTTGGCGTAAATCACTCTGCGCATTACTCATCATATCTTTAACAGCATTATTCATGTACACGATATTGAGATCGCCATCGGCAATCATGGCATTCGTCGTTACCACATCCAATGCTTGCTTCACCCGAGCGTTCTCGTCTGCCGTTTGTTGCTCAAGTTTTTGACGGGCCAATTCGTCAGTCATATCAACCCACTCAACCACAGTGCCTATGCGGGTTCCATCGGTGCCAATCCAAGGCGTTGCTGTGAGCGAAAATGTGAGGCCAGATACTTTTAAATCCGTTTCGTAAGACTCTTTTAATTCACTCATCATCTGACGCTGATGACTGGGCTTTTTATGAAACTGATCAACCGAGCTTCCAATAAGCTTGTTCACATGGAAGTTCGGTAATTCTTTCTGAATATCTTTTTCGCGCCCATTTAAAACTTCACCGACGCGATCATTCATATAAACAATGTTCAAATCGTTATCAGCCAGCATTACACTCGCTTGGCACAGCTTAAGAGCGTTAGCAATATTGGCGTTTTTTTCATTCTCTCGGGCTTGATTTTTTTGCTTAGTAATGTCCGTTGCAAACTTAACAACCTTATACGGTTTTCCCGTCAAATCGAGAATAGGATTATAGCTTGCTTGAATCCAAATATTGTTGCCGCCTTTACCGATACGAAGATATTCATTACTATCGAATTCGCCACGATTTAAATTATCCCAGAATTGGCGATATTCGTTACTTGCTTTATAGTCGGCACTAACAAAAATACTATGATGTTTGCCTTGAACTTCATCAAGACGATACCCCATCACATTGAGGAAGTTATCATTTGCCGTCAAAACATTACCATTCATATCGAACTCAATCATGGCCTGACTTTTGTTCAACGCGTTGACTTTAGCTTCTAACTCGCGCATCGCTTCCTGCGTTCCGTTATTATTATCAGCGGAAAATAGGTTCTTTAAAAAACTCATAATAACAGCCCTTTCATTATCTTCGTTCAATCCGGCTTTGTTTAGAATCAGTAGTAAGCAACACCGGCAATGGATTTTAAGTTATGTTCTTTACTACTCAACAATATCTTGAATTGATTTTTTCACTTTTATGTTCAGCAAAATATCAACATCGAGCAAGATAACCATTTTGTCGTTCACATTGACCAAACCTTTAATAAAATCTGAGTTTTGGTCTTCTGTTAGCTCTGGTGGCTTACGCGTATCAGAGTCTGCGATGGTATAAACATCCGATACTGCATCAACCACAATGCCCATTACTCGATTACCGCTAGAACCTTCAAACTTCAAAATAATCACTACAGTCACAGGACTATAATCAACTTCTGGCAGCCCGAAACGCGCACGTAAATCCATGATAGGTACAATGGTTCCACGCAGGTTAATAACCCCGCGGATATATGGCGGAGCATTGGGAATAGTGGTTGACTCCTCCCAGCCGCGTATTTCTTGCACGGCCAAAATATCAACACCGTATTCTTCCCCCGACATAATGAAGGTTAAATACTGTTGCTCGTGCTGACCAACCAAGTCACGTTGATTTTTTTCTGCAACTGCTTCCATTATGCTATCCCTCAGGCTGCCCGCTCAGATTTGCGGTTGCGTTTTTTCATTTGGTCTAGCGTCTTTCCTAAACCAGAAATATCGATGATTAGAGCCACCGTACCATCACCTAAAATAGTAGCACCGGATACGCCCAATACTTTTTCGTAATTTTGTTCAAGACTCTTAATCACCACCTGCTGCTGACCCATTAAATCATCAACAACAACACCGATTTTTTCGTTGTCACCTTCAACGACGACCAACATTAATTCTTCTGGTTCTGGTTCATCTTTGCGTAAACCGAAAATTCCATCTAAGCGAAGTATCGGAATATATTCGTCGCGCAACTGCATAACATACTGGCTGCCAGTAATATGGCTTAACGAGCGACGATTGACTTGAATAGATTCAACGATAGATACCAAAGGAAATATGTAGGTTTCATCGCAAACCTTAACCAACTGACCATCAAGAATAGCTAATGTAAGTGGTAAACGAATAATAAATGTAGAACCTATACCACGCTGTGAACGTACCTCAATAGTGCCATTCAGAGCTGATATGTTGCGACGCACAACATCCATACCAACACCACGACCAGAAATATCACTAACAACATCAGCCGTGGAAAAACCTGGTAAAAATATGAGTTGGTGTATTTCTTCTGGCGTTAACACCTGACTTTCGAGCACCAAACCTTTTTGCTTAGCTTTATCAAGAATTCGTTGTTCATTTAAACCCGCACCATCATCGGCAACTTCGATAACGATATTGCCACCTTGATGAAATGCATTGAGCGTAATGGTGCCTTCTTCAGACTTACCATTTGCGATGCGTTGCTCAGTAGTTTCTAAGCCATGATCGAGAGAGTTACGCACTAGATGAACTAATGGATCACCTATTTTTTCCATGACAGTTTTATCTAGCTCGGTATTTTCACCCAAGGTAACTAAGTTAACTTTTTTGCTTAGCTGATTACCTAAATCGCGCACCAAGCGCGGGAACCGACTAAATGCAAAGCTGATCGGCATCATACGTATTTTCATCACGCTTTCTTGTAATTCACGGGTATTTTGTTCGAGTTGCGATAGACCTTCTTGTAGCTTAGCGAGGCGACTCATATCAAAATCTTGACCAAGCTGGCCCAACATGGATTGGGTAATAACAAGCTCGCCGACCATATTAATTAGGCTATCTACTTTATCGATAGAAACGCGAATAGAAGAGCTTTCGGCATTTTTCTGTGTTGCTTTCGGAGATGCAGGCTTAGCGGTATCACTCGCAACAGGTTCACTATCCGCGGCGACAATGGGATCCAAAACAATAGGAGAGGGTTTGGATTTTTGGGCCGATATTTCCTCTAGTACTGCCGACGAAGATTGCTCGCTAATGATTTCGTGATACTCGATATGACAGTCGTCTTCCACCCACTCAAATACCGCGCGAATATAGTCTATATTGGCTGGGGTATTAATGTGCAGTGTCCAGTAGATATAGCACTCTTCGGGATTAATACTGGTAAATTCTGGAAGATTTTCTAAATGCGCTTCAACATTCAAATACTCTTCGCCAACCACTTCTCGCAACTCGCGAAACATACGAAATGGCTCATTCCCCGTGCGCAACATATCAGTATGCGGGCGCATTTCAATACGCCATCCGATAAGTTCTGATTCCGCATTAACTCCGTCAGTAGCAATCTCTTCGCTTTTAGACGTGGGGGTTCCTGCATTCAATATTGCTTCAAAGGCCACTTTAATTTCGGCAGGACGTGCAGTTTCAGGCGCATTGCCAGCCTGCATTGCGCCGAGCATTTCTCTTAAACAATCGACTGACTGTAAAAATAGATCAATGTATTCTGATTCCATTGCGCGCTTGCCTGCGCGAATTTCATCTAATAGAGTTTCAACCACATGGGTAAATTCTGATACCGGCATAAAGCCGAACGTGCCAGCCCCACCCTTAATGGAGTGAGCCGCACGAAAGATTGTGTTGACGATCTCGTCATCCACCGTCTCCGGGCTCATGTCCACCAATTGGCTTTCCATGATATCGAGCCCTTCAAAGCTTTCTTCAAAAAAAACTTGGTGGAATTGCGATAAATCAACACTCATTTGAACTTACCCCAAAACGCGTTTGATGGTGCTTAGAAGCTGTTCAGGGTTGAACGGTTTCACAATCCAGCCAGTAGCTCCCGCCTGCTTACCCTGCATTTTCATGTCGCCGGCAGATTCTGTTGTTAACATCAACATGGGTGTGAACTTAAAGTCGTCCAGCTGGCGTAATTGCTGCACAAGTTCAATACCATTCATATTTGGCATATTGACGTCAGTCAGAACTAAATCGAATTTCTCTTTTTTTGCAATTGCCAAAGCTTCTACGCCATCTGATGCTTCTTTTACCTGATAACCAGCACCTTTTAGGGTGAAGGCCACCATCTGACGCATTGATGCAGAATCATCAACCGCTAGAATACTCGCCATATTAAAACTCCCGATTTACCGAAATTACTGAACTGAAGAAAGATTCAGTGCCGCTACAAGGCCTAAGTGCTTAGCGGTTGATAGCAACACATCATTAGCTTCATGCCAGTGAATGTCATTATCTGTAGTCGCTAAAGTCTGTCGTAGTGACAACACGAGCTGTAGGCCTGCAGTATCGCAATACTGTATGTCTGCTGCTCGTAACTCGACATCAGAGCCCTCCAGTAACGCCCTTTCCATAGCTGCATATAATTTTTCAACTGTATCGATACTTAGGCGTTCTCCGCATTCAATGGAGGTTGTTGTCGTCATCTGAGGTACTCTCAATTCAGTCCTAAAACTAAGACTAGACCGGAAAGTCAAAGGTGCTAGATAAACGCAAGAAAAAATGTGGGATTAACGTGACGTGGGGCGTATAGCCGCATTACGAGTAGCCCATTCATCGGCTTCGCGCTGCTGCTGGCGATCCTGCTCGTGATCAAACTCTTGCTCTAAGCGCTGCAGCAGTTGCTGCATCGCTTGTACTTTGCCGTGGGATTTGAGATAGGCGTCGCGTGCTCGTTCAGTTTGAGCACGTAAACGTTTGATTTGCTCTTGCTGCTGATTCAGGGCCGTTTCTATCTGACTGATAAAACCAAGCGTATTGTGGATCATACCCGCACTAATTTGGCCTCCGCTGGGGGTGGCAATCTGCTTTTGATAATCCGCTGCATATACGGTTAACTGCTGCTGTCGTTCCTCTTCAAGGCCCAACTTCTGTTGGCTATCGCCCCAGCGGCGCAGCGCTTCTTTCTCGTCCTTTTCCGCGAGTTCGAGAACAACAGCCAAGCGACGTGCGCGAGGATGCCGGTAACTCACCCGCGTTTATCCGGACTAGGGAATAATTCATTAAGTGCAGCCATACTTTCTTTAATACTGGAGCCTTCTTTTAGGCCCTGACGCAACATGGCTTTAATGCGCGGTAAACGCTCAATAGCCACATCGAGCACTTGGTCAGAACCAGGTTGATAAGCACCAACGCTAATAAGATCCTGATTTTGGCGATGATGCGACATTAATCGTTTACACAATTGCGCTTTTTGCAGCCAAGTATCATCGACGATTTGCGGCATTACTCGACTCACGGATGCCTCAACATCAATCGCCGGGTAATGCCCCTCCTCAGCTAATCGACGTGACAAAACAATATGACCATCAAGAATTGCCCGGCTAGCGTCAGCAATCGGATCTTGCATATCATCGCCTTCACTTAACACCGTATAAAATGCCGTAATAGAACCGCCACCTTCTTGGCCGTTACCGGTTCGTTCTACTAATTTAGGCAATTTATTAAATACCGATGGCGGATAACCTTTAGTGGCGGGAGGCTCACCAACCGCTAAGGCAATTTCACGCTGAGCTTGGGCATAGCGAGTGAGAGAATCCATTAGAAGTAATACGTTTTGGCCTTGATCGCGAAAAAACTCGGCAATAGAAGTACAATAAGCCGCTGCCCGTAAACGCATTAAGGGTGAGTCGTCAGCGGGAGATGCGACAACAACCGCGCGAGTGAGACCTTCAGGTCCGAGAATTTCATCAATAAATTCTTTTACTTCGCGACCACGCTCACCGATCAAACCAACAACAATGACATCAGCCGTTGTAAAGCGTGTCATCATACCCAACAGCACACTTTTACCCACACCACTGCCGGCGAATAAACCAATGCGCTGTCCACGCCCTACGGTTAACAACGAATTAATGGCGCGAATACCAACGTCCAAAGGTTCTCGAATAGGTGCCCGATGCAGTGGATTAATTGGGCGACCTTGTAAATGTCCGTGTTCAATATCAACCAGCGGACCTTTACTATCCAACGGGCGTCCAGCCCCATCTAGAACTCGCCCCAACAAGGAAAACCCGACCGGTACGTCCGCAGCGCCATTAAGCGGCCAAACTTTAGTGCCAGGACGAAGACCATCCACTTGTTCGATGGGCATTAGGAATACGCGCTGATCGTCAAAGCCGACAACCTCAGCTTCAATATCACCACCCTGTTGTCGCTCGACCCGACAACGGTCACCCACACGAACATCTAAGCCAACGGCTTCTAGGGTTAAACCCACCATGCGAATTAAGCGTCCGGCAGTGCGCGGATGATAAAGAGCTTCAGGGCGAATATTGCTCCAGCGATCACTTAGGCTCATCGTTAAACTCCGATGATGGTGATAGCGGATTATTTGGCTGAAGTTCGTCCGATGACGTGTCTTCTGTTTGGCTAGGATCTATTGCCGATGAATCTAAATCTGCTAAATCCGCATCTGCTAAATCCGCATCTGCTGAATTAATATCCTCTGAAATATCAGTAGCCAAGATTTCATCATCAGGCTCTGCAACCATAGAGTCATTGGATTCGTCATACGATGGAAAATCACTCGCATGGGTCAACATACGAGTAGTGATATCAATTAATTGCTGCTGCATGTGTTCACTTACGCTGTATTCAATCAACGAGTGCTCTGATTCAACGCGACAATCGCCAGCAGCTAAGCTGGAATCGACATCAAATGCTAACGTGCGGCCGATTTTATCAAGTGCCGTTTTTAATAAAGCGGCATCTTTAGTGGACACCACAACGCGACCATTTTTTTCACCACTCGGTAACGCTGCTAAAGCCGTGTTCACATAATTAAGGATCGATTGAGCACCAATGCTTAATTCATGCTGCAAAACATGTTGAGTCATCATTGCTATCATTCCCGCCAGTACATCAGGTAATTCCCGATCACGCAGGGTAACCTCTGCCCGCAATGTCCCAACTAACTTAGCAACACGTGCAGCCTCGGCTTCAACCGCAACTCGGCCTGCTTCACGACCGGCTTTTTCGCCCACCAGCAAACCATCTTTTTGACCAGTAACAAAACCCTCGGCATGGCCTTTTTCTAAGCCCTCGGCACGACCCTCTTCTAACCCTTGATTCACACCCTGTTGGCGACCTTCAACTAAGCCTTGTTCAAGACCTGCGTTGTAGGCTTCACGGCGAATCAGTTCGACTTCTTCAGCCGTTGGATAATGATGACGCTCCCCGGCTTCAGCTTCGGCTTTGAGGTTCTCTTCTACTTCAGCTTCTGCCGCTTCGCTTTTTTCGCGCTCCACGACATAAGCCGGTGGCTCCGTCCAAAAAGGTAGGCGCCACGGCTTAGCATGATCTGCTTTATCAGCCGGAATCGGCGCATCGCGCTTAGTGTCGGTCATATTACATCATGGCCTCGCCACCGCCGCCCAAGACAATCTCACCTGCGTCTGCCAAGCGGCGAGCAATAGTAAGAATTTCTTTCTGTGACGCTTCAACTTCACTCACTTTAACTGGGCCTTTCGCTTCCAAATCATCACGCAGCAATTCGGCAGCGCGCTTCGACATGTTCTTGAAGATTTTTTCTTGCACCAGAGGATCCGCACCTTTCAACGCCACAACCAAAAGATCGGTCGATACTTCGCGCATCAAAGCCTGAATGCCACGGTCGTCGACATCCACCAAGTTGTCGAATACGAACATAAGATCTTGAATTTGAGTACCCAAATCTTCGTCCACTTCTTTGATTTGTTCGAGCAATTCCGCAGCAATGGTACTGTCCACAAAGTTGACGATACTCGCCGCCACTTTGACACCCCCCATACTGGTTGTTTGCGAACCCGCCTTGCCTGAAAATTGACGTTCTAGAATATCGTTCAATTCTTGCAACGCCGCAGGTTGCACTGCTTCTAATGCTGCTACCCGCATAATGATATCTAGACACACTTTTTCGTCGAAATTCGATAGAATTTCAGCCGATTGATCGGCATCTAAATACGAAACTACAATCGCCTGAATTTGCGGATGTTCATGACGAATTAAATCAGCAACTTGGCGTGACTCCATCCATTTTAATGAATCAAGTCCGGTGGTATTACCACCGAGTAAAATACGATCAATTAATGCACCGGCTTTATCGTTACCAAGAGCCTGTGTCAGCATATTGCGAATATAGTCATCCGAGCCCAAACCCATGCCCGTTTGGCCGCTCACCGCATCTAAAAATTCAGAGACCACACCTTCGACTTGGCCTTGATTAATATTTTTCAAGGTCGCCATTGCCGTACCCACACGTTGCACCTCTTTCGGCCCCATGTGTTTCAGAATTTCAGCAGCGTCTTTCTCACCCAATGTCATGAGCAAAATAGCAGCGCGCTCAACACGGCTTAAACTCGCTAGTGCATTTTCGGGCATCGTATTCTCAGCCATTGTTTTCGTTCACCCATCCAATAACCACTTGAGCAACACGCGCAGGATCTTCGGCAATTAGACCTTTCAGTGCATCTAACTGACGCTCATAGCTTTCTGATGCGCCTGGTAATAAATATTCATCCATACCAGCCAGTGTTACACGATCATCATCCAATCCCGCTTCGGCATCTTCTAAATCATCCAATAGGCTAGATTCATCGTCACGACCTCTGCTTGCAATGCTTTTAATCGTTGGGCGGATCACACCAAAAATCAGTACAAGTATAAATAGACCCGCCAAGACTTGTTTCATGATTTCCCAGAACCAAGGCTGTGTCCAAAAATCTGGATCACCCAGCGATGTTTCACCCTTGCCCATAAATGGCGAATTAATCACGTTAACACTATCGCCGCGTGCAGCATTAAAGCCTACCGTATCTTTAACTAACACTTCTAAGCGCTGCAGATCCGCATCGGTCCATGACTGAAGTACCACATCGCCATCTGCATTCATTATTTCTCGATCATTCACCACAACCGCAACGGTTAAACGCTGAATACGACCAACCTGACTTTGTTTGTAGCTCAACGTCCGATCCACTTCATAATTGCGCGTAGCTTCTGAGCGACGCTTACCTGTTACGCCTGCATTACCAGCACCTGTGCCTAATGCTTGCTCTGGTGCCGTGGCCGCGGCAGGAGGTTGATTCGACAATGCGCCTGGAATTCCGCCAGCATCTTTTCCACCATTTGATTCATCAACCAATTGCTCACTGCGTAACGCAATTAAATCTGGATTAAATAACTCTTCGCTTTGTTCCTGAATAGTAAAATCAATATCGGCAGATACTTCTGCTTTATAATTAGCCTCACCTAACACAGGCTTAAGAATATTATTAACCGCCTGAGTAAGGGTTTCTTCAACCTTCTCTGAATATTCAAGCTGTCGGGTTGCCATCATCTCACCGGTATCTTCTGGCGCAACTTTGGACAGTAAATTACCCTTTTGATCAACAATAGAGACGTCTGCGCGATCCATTTCACTTACCGACGACGCCACCAAATTCATAATGGCTTCAACCTGATCGCGCGATAAATCACTACCCGGATATAACTCTAAAAACACCGATGCTCTCGGTTTACGTTGATCGCGCACGAAAACAGATTGTTTTGGCAGTGCTAAATGCACACGAGCATTACGAACACTTTTGACACTGGCAATTGTACGCGCCAACTCACCCTCAAGACCGCGGCGATAACGCGCATTTTCAATAAACTGACTCGTACCTAACGTACTATCTTTTTCTAATACTTCTAGTCCAACTGTTTTGTCATCAATTAAGCTCGCTGCCGCAAGCTTCATGCGCGCTTCATGCAGATCACTGGCTTGCACCATTAATATCTGCGTTACTGGATCAATTTGAAAAGGAATATCTTCGCGCTGCAATACCTCGACAATGTCTTGAGCATTGTGATCTTGCATGCGGTGAATAAGCGGTTTGAAAGTGGGTTCGCGTGACCAAATAAAAATAGCCACCACCAAGGCAATCACTAATGCGATACCACCGATAACGGCGGCTTGGCGGACAATATTTAATTTTCCGAAACCCGCCATGAGCGGATGAGAATCACTGCGAGTTTCTGTAGATGCTGAGGTTGTCGCTGCTTCCGTGCCGCTAGTACTTTCAGCGCCTACTCCTGCCATCGCTTGTGCTGGTACATTATCCATACATCAACCCATTAAACCGGCATATTCATGACGTCTTTATACGCTTCGACCAGTTTATTACGAACCTGGGTCATCGCTTGAAAAGACACGCTGGATTTTTGTAACGCAATCATGACTTCTGGTAAGTCAATGGATGCGTCCCCCTGCTCAAAACGGGTGGCCAAGCTTCCAGCGACTTTTTGATTTTCGTTGACGTTATCAATCGCGTTTTTAAACATAGTCTGAAAATCAGGAACCGTATTATCGCCACTGACTTTCATGCTATCGGCATTAACGCGATTCACATCACCGATACTTTGTGGACGAGCCACTGAGTCGGAGCGCAGCAGGCCTTCAACCCCACGACTGGCCGGTGCTGAATTAATAGACTGTTCGAGCTGCGTGCGCAGCGTATCTTTTACCTGACGCATCTGCATTAAAACGGAACTGACATCGACACGATCAATCATACTGCACCCCTCGTTGCCACCCTGACTGCTGTGAGTTCATGATGGCGTATCATTATTTTTTGACACTTTTCGGCAGTTTTCATGCCCTTTATTCTGACGTTGCAACTTGCTTGCCAGAATTAAGGGCGAAGGGAGGGAAAGGAGGAAAGTTTAAAAAGAAGACACCATAGATTCGACATCAACACCTTCATCGCGCAAGCGCGCAACCTTGTAACGCAGGGTTCTTGGGCTAATACCCAAACGATCAGCAGCGCCCTTGCGACTAGGCTCTTCTTTTAGTGCCTTGACAATAAGTTCTACTTCTCGAGTACGTAAATCGCTACCCAACTCGCCCTCCTCCGCCGGTAAAACGACGCTGGCAGGCATCTCATGCTGACGGTTTTTCGGCACCGGAGTCAGAATCAAATCGTTCGGGTGTAGTTGCGGCCCCGTTTGCATAATCAAGGCTCGCTGAATGGTATTATCTAATTCACGAACGTTACCCGGCCAGCTATGTGCGAGTACTTTCTGTTCAGCTTCTGGCAACATTTTTGGCACTGGACGCTTCATTTTACCGGCATGGTGAGTCAGTAAGCGTTTAGCTAAAGGAATGATATCTTCACGACGCTCACGCAGCGGTAACCAATTCAATGGGAATACGCTAAGGCGATAATATAAATCTTCACGGAAATTGCCTTCCGCCACGTAGTCCGCTAAATCTCGGTTCGTCGTCGCTAAAATACGTACGTCCAAATCCAGCGTTTTCTTACCACCTAAACGTTCGACCTGCCGCTCTTGAATAACGCGTAGCAACTTGGCTTGCAGGCTTAAATCCATTTCGGTAATTTCATCCAGCAATAACGTGCCACCTTCAGCCTGTTCAAATTTACCCGGCATAGCATTGTACGCTCCGGTAAATGCGCCTTTTTCATAACCAAATAGCATAGCTTCCAACATATTTTCTGGAATAGCTGCACAGTTAATAGCAATAAAAGGTTGATGCTTACGACTCGATTGCTGATGAATATAACGAGCAAGCACTTCTTTACCTGTACCGCTCTCACCACTGATCAATACTGTCGAATCGGTTTGCGCCACACGCTGGGCCATCTGAAACAATTGCTGCGAAGACGCGGCTTCGCATACCGGTTCAGACTCATCGACTTCAACCGACACATCTTGAGTAAAGGGCTTTAACAAGGCGTCCAATTCACGTAATTCAAACGGCTTCATCAGATAGTCGTTCGCCCCGCGTTGCATTGCCTTAACCGCCTGACCAACATCGCCATAAGCCGTCATCAATAATACCGGCAACCAAGGATGCTGAGCCTTTATCTGATCCAGCAATTCTAAGCCATCCATCCCTGGCATATTGATATCCGACAGCACCAAATCCAATGTATGGCTGCGTAGAATTGCCATTGCCTCAATGCCATTCGGAGCTTCAAAAACTTCATAACCCTTTAACATTAAGGTATCGACAATCGCTTCGCGCAAGCGCGGATCATCTTCTACAACCAGTAAACGCATGATCATTTCCTCCAGTAAAATCGACCGCTAATTAGTTACCCACTAGCGGTAAAAATAGTTCTGCTGAAACACCGCCCATCGGGCTATCCGCCAACAAAAAATCACCGTGGTGCGCACGCACCACCGCTTGAACAACTGCCAAACCCAACCCAGTACCATTGCTCTTCGTGGTGAAAAATGGCTCCATCATGCGGGCTTTTTGCTGCGGTTCTAAGCCGGGGCCGTTATCCATAATTTGAATACGAGCGCGTCCATCTTGAGCTTCTGTTAATACAATTCGGATGCGAATCGGGTGTTCACAAGATTCCAACGCATTATTAATTAAATTCATCATGCTGCTGATTAAGGCATCGCGGTTGCAGATAAAAGATGTGCCTTCAATGCGGTTATCGACAATACACTCAGCGCGATATTGGCTAAGAGGAACTTCCATCGCCGCAGTAACGCCCGCCATTAATTCGGCAAACGTCACCTCATCATTCAATGGCGCTTCACCCCGTGCAAAAATCAACATATCGCGCACTTGGCTTTCCAGATGATGCAAACGCTCTTGCAGCTTGCCTGCGAACTTTAAGCGATGGGGAGCGGGTAAATCGTTGGAGGCTAGATGCCCTGCATACAAGGTCGCAGCGGCGAGCGGCGTGCGAATTTGATGAGCTAATGACGCGACCATTTTACCCATGGCGGATAAGCGCTCATGCTGGCTCAACTGGGCTTGTAGGGCACGGGTTTCCGTCATATCGGTTAATAAAATTAACTGACCACGTTCGTTAACCATCGCCGTTGTACGTAAGCTAACGCGGCGACCATCCACCAATGAAATTTCGTGGCCATCGTCGCGGCGCGGTTTAAAACAACGTTGGATAATCACGCGCCAGCGCTGCCCAACCAAAGTATCAGCGCCAGAAGCAGCGAGTAGTAATTCATTTGCACCAGCATTACTCTGCACGACGAAGCCATTTTCATCGAGCAACAAAACACCCGCAGGCAGCATCTGCAATAGGCTTTCAAGACGATCAGCTAAGCGTTCTTTTTCCGCTAGTTCCTGCATCCGCTGAGCTGACACTGTGGCGAGTTCACCGCTGAGTTGCTCAACCTTATTTTCGAGAAATGCATAGGAATCCGTTAGCTGCTGCGACATCTCATTAAACATATGAAATGCGCGCTTTAGCTCAGCCGGGTCCATTTGTGGAGCAACAGGGACGACATTCGTCTCCTGATGACTCAATGCTGCATTTGCCATAACACCCTCAAGAGCGCCGGTAATCCGACGTCAAAAACACACTTTATAGGGTTAGAGCAATTAGCGTGCCCGCATGACAGTTAATTGGCTTTTTTATATAAAAATTGAGACGGAAAGCAGGCGGAATGGCGTTGTTTCTGCAATAGCGGTATCGCGACTACGAACAAAAAGCGTTCGTTGAGTCGCTCCTACGAGACGGCACCCTAAACTAGAACCTGCAGATGAATTGAAATCGGTAGATGAATTGAAATCGGTAGATGAATTGAATCGGTAGGAGGTACTCAGGGAGCGAAGCGAGCAGTGCCGACACCCTTCGCGACTACCAACAAAAAGCGTTCGTTGAGTCGCTCCTACATGCGTAAGCGAGTAGCGAGAAGCGCCAATGGTTTCGAACTAAAAACGGGGCCGAAGCCCCGTTTATTTTTGCAGTATCTATCTATTTAAGCGGTACCTAGCTTCTTACGCTGTATCTTTTTCTTTACGCTGCAAATCGTACTTGCGCATTTTCTCGACCAAGGTCGTGCGGCGAATATTCAATTTCTCGGCAGCGCGAGCGACAACACCATTGGAGTCATCTAACGCTTGCTGGATTAACGAACACTCCAGATCTTGCAGGTATTCACGTAAATCTAAGCCATTCACCGGCAGCAATGCAGGGCTATCAACACCCGCTAAGCCTTCACTTTGAGTCACATCAGCGACCACAGGTAACGCAAGGCTTTCATCACCGTCATCTACATGACGGAATTTCTTCGGTAATTCATTAACGCCTACAACACCATACGGATGCAGAATAGCCAAACGCTCTACCAAGTTGGCAAGTTCGCGTACGTTGCCATGCCAATCGTGGCGGCATAACGACATAATGGCAGCCGAGTTAAAACGAATTGAACCGCGCTTTTCGTTTTCAAGACGAGAGATCAACTCATTCAATAGCAAAGGTAAATCTTCAACACGCTCGCGCAAAGATGGCATGTCGATAGGGAATACGTTTAGGCGGTAATACAAATCTTCGCGGAAGCTACCATCCTCGATCATGGTTTCGAGGTTTTTATGCGTTGCAGCTATGATACGTACGTTAGCATTAATGGTTTTGTTACTACCGACGCGCTCAAATGTATGTTCTTGCAGAACTCGCAGGATCTTAACCTGCATATTAAGGGGCATATCGCCGATTTCGTCTAAAAAAAGCGTTCCGCCTTCCGCCATTTCAAAACGGCCAGGACGGCTATTAATAGCACCGGTAAAAGCCCCCTTCTCATGCCCGAACAGTTCACTTTCTAATAATTATGCCGGAATAGCACCGCAGTTAACGGGTACAAACGGCTTATTGCGGCGATGCGAATGGTAATGCAGATTGCGCGCAACCACTTCTTTACCCGTACCCGACTCACCTTGAATCATCACACTGACGTCTTTATCAGCAACCTGCATAATCAGCTCGCGCACATGCTGAACCTGACGGCTGGTACCGACCAAACTGCGGAATAACTGAACCTCGCGGCGTTCGCCACGACTGCGATTGTGGGTGTATTGCTCGCGGTAGACCTGACAGCGGTGCAAACTATCGAGCAGCTTGTTATAGCTCGGCGGCATTTCGATGGCTGCTAACAGAGCACGACGCAGATTTTCTGGCATAGACTCAGGCGAATCTGATCCCATAAACAAGATCGGCATGCCTTTATCCCAAGACAGAATCGCTTCCACCACATCAGCCATAGGGGTTGTGGCACTGTCACCTAAAATGACAGCACTGATGTCCGTACTATCCTCGACATGGCCTTCAACTTCACGGCGCCAGTCATTCGTTTGCGCCACAATGGCTTCTTCGCCAAGAAAATCTAAGATTACTTTTAGATCATGGCGACGTTGCGCATTGTCATCTATCAACAGTACTTTTATTTCTCTCCACATGGCGCTCAGCCTTTCCTTCCTATGATGACAGGTATGGATTTCATACTCTGAAACGTCATTTGATTGACTTAGTATTCTTCAGTTAAGTAGTAAAATCGCAGTAAGTCAAACTTCTGACGTTAAATAATTGTTATTACTGCTATAAACTTCACAGGCGCCATTTATATCTGAATGTGTCGTCAAATGACAAGAAAAAATCCCTGATAAATCAGGGATTTGTATGAAAGGGATAATAATTACAGTACAGGTATTAGGCTGAAATAGTGCTGCCGAGGCGCCCAGAATCGGAACTATCTACCGGAGTTTGACGACCATGAGCACCGCGCAAATACTCCTCACGAATCCCATCCCAGCCGGTTTTAACCTCTAACATAAGCCCCATCACCTCATCGATCATATCAACGTTATTATGACGGGTAGCCTCCAGTAGGCGGCGAATCATGTAGTCGTAGAGGCGATCAAGATTACTGGCAATGTCACCGCCGCCTTGATGATCCAAACTCGACTGTAGAGTTTGAATAATTTCTCCAACCCGACCAAGTAACTTGGCCTTTTCTTCCATATCCTTGCGCTCAATAGCACCTTTCGATTGCGCCATGCGGGTAAGAGCTGCTTCCATCAGCAATTGAATTAACCGGTGCGGATCCGCATCCAACACTTCCGATGTCACATTCACTTGCTGGTATTGCTTGGCACCTGACTTATACATCATGGCGTCTCCTGAATCGTATGGGCCTGATTATGTTTGCGGCCACCGAATCAATTTCTTTAACTTTTTTTTGTCAGGAAGTTTCAACATCCCAACCGCTCTCGACATATTCTCGAGACCCACAAGACTACACCAAAGCGGCAACACCTTGCCCGGCAAGGCGGTGCTGCATTGCCTGTCTTTTTATTATTAGGTTAAAAAAACCATATAAATCAACAGATTAAAAAGTGGCACAAATTCTGCTGATAGGCCATACACACTCGAAATTGAGGTGCCGATTATGGCCAACCCACAACGAACTACACGCGCAGCGGTCAGCCCTCCGGGAGACCACCGGATACTGATGGACACTGCAAGCCGCTGTTATAGCGACGCCGTGCGTCGTGGCAACGAAACCATGATGGCAAGAGCTAATGATTTAGCGATAAAAGCTTATCAACTAGCACCCAATTACCTTCCGGGTATCAACTTGCTGGCACGTATTGAATTGCAACGCCAGCACCTTGACCGCGCAGAGCACTGGGCGCATTTAGGATTAAGCCTAAAACCTAAAAGTACCAGCTTACTTTACAGTGCTGGTCATATTGCCTTGGCTCGCGGAGAACTCGACCAAGCAGAAGAATTTTTTAGTCGTGCTTGCCGAATTTCTCGTGTAAATACTAAATCGGCGACCTTCTTAGCCCACGTTAAATTGCTTCAAGGAGATTATCTTGAAGCATTTCAACAATATCGAGAATTGGCCAAAACTCAGGCTAACGACCCACAAATTCGCAATAAATTATTTGAAGCAGCCAACAACATCGTTGCCGATTTCTATTCAGCGGAACTAGAGCAAGATCTGCTACGCTATCTCGAATTCCCTGACGTCGACTACAGCAATTTGCGCCCGCTAGCGACGTCGTTAATTAAGCACAAATTACGTTTATCCGAAGCTGGATGTCCTTTAGAACTCGACGAAATTGCCCGCGATCCACTGTTATTAACTTGCTTAACCAAGTTTTATTTCAGCGATCCTCTCATTGAGAGACTGCTAATGACTTTGCGTCAAACATTACTGATTAGTTGTAGCCGTCAATTGGCTATTCGTAATGAATATCTGCCACTAGTATGTGCATTAGCGTATCAATGTTTTTTAAATGAGTCGGTCTGGTACATCAACCACACAGAAGAGAACTTAACTAAACAGCTATGCATCGTTAGCGAAAAAATGCTCGCCATAAATACCTTAGGTATTGATGACTGCTATCCAATTATACTGCTAATTTTAATGTATAAACCCGCCGCCAACACCAGCACATTTGAACATTTAGCCGAGCGTGAATGGCAATGGCCAGCCTTAATGCAACCGCTAATAAAAGCCAGCGTGAGCGATACGTTTGCCATGCACCAACAAGGGTTAACCATTCCTAATTTAGGTGTTAGCAGCAACACGGTATCGACCCGAGTACAAGCCCAGTATGATGAGCATCCGTACCCTCGTTGGACAGCGTTGGGCTACAACCAACCAGCGAATTACTATGCATCATTAAAAGCACTATTTCCGTATAAATTAAATGACCTACCCAGCATCCATAAAACACTCAATGTGCTGGTTGCGGGCTGTGGTACGGGGCGTCATGCATTACGTCTTTCGCGCTATTTCGAAAAACTCAATGTAACCGCGATGGATTTAAGCCGCACAGCGTTATCATATGGCCGATATCAAGCACATCTGCGTAACTTAAAAGACATTGATTTTATTCAAGGTGATATTTTAGTCAGCGAACGCTTAGGACAATCATTCGATATTATTGAATGCTCTGGCGTCCTACATCACATGGAAAATCCCGAAGCAGGACTTTACGCTTTAGCACGCCAGCTGAAGGCCGGCGGCTTGATGAAAATAGCACTATACAGTCGTACAGCCCGATTAAATATTGCAGCACTGCGTCATCAATTGAAAGACCAATTACCGCGCGGCAATGAAGAAATCCGACTGGTACGTGAAGCCCTGCTGCAAGGTAATGTTGAAGGTGATTGGAATAATATTCTGCAATCCGATGATTTCTATAGTCTTAGCGCATGCCGTGACTTGCTATTCCACGAACAAGAACACGTATTCAATTTAACTGAAATAGATGATCTGGTAAGAAACGCAGGGCTCGAATGGGTCGGCATTGTGCCACCCAGCAACGCCCGCGCTTTATCTCAGCAACATCTGGGTAAAACACCAGACACGATGACAATTGAAGACTGGGACGAATTAGAACAGAAAGAACCGGCTATTTTTGCCGGTATGTATCAGTTCTACGTCAGAAAACCTCAAAACTGCCATTGAATCGGTGTCTGACCGCGGGCGGTCAGATACTGATTAATTTGCGAGAAAGGTTTACTACCATAAAATCCACGATACACAGACAAAGGCGATGGATGTGCCGATTGCAGTACTAAGTGTTTGGTCTGATCAATCGCCTTGCCCTTCTTCTGCGCGTAACTGCCCCAGAGTAAAAATACTAAACCCTCACGCTCGGCATTCAGTGCGGCGATAGCAGTGTCGGTAAAGGTCTCCCAGCCTTTCTTTTGATGTGACCCCGCGCTAGCCTGTTCCACCGTCAACATGGCGTTCAGCAACAATACACCTTGATTTGCCCACGACGTTAAATCCCCTCCCCCAGACATAGTAACACCGAGATCGCTCTCAATTTCTTTGAAAATGTTCAGCAAAGATGGTGGCGGTTTAATACCCTCAGGAACAGAAAAGCTCAAACCATGAGCCTGACCGTCACCGTGATAAGGATCTTGACCAATAATCACCACCCGTACCTGCTCAAATGGCGTGTGATTAAAGGCATTAAAAATCAGTGGCCCAGATGGGAAAATCACCTTACCAGCGGATTTTTCAGCCGCCAAAAACGCCGCTAGTTTTTGCATGTAAGGTTTATCGAACTCCGCGCCTAAAACACGCTGCCAAGATGGATCGAGAGGGCTTTGTTGGAAATTAGGCATGAAGTGCATCCTAAGAAAAATGAAAGGGATAATAACATTACTGACGGTCTGAAAATCACACTCCATCGCGACTACGAACAAAAAGCGTTCGTTGAATCGCTCCTACAGGTATTCATCTCTATTTGAACAATAGAAGGTACTCAGGAAATTGTAGGAGGTACTCTGGAAATTGTAGGAGGTACTCAGGGAGCGAAGCGAGCAGTGCCGAATGCGGTCTGAAAATCACACTCCATCGCGACTACGAACAAAAAACGTTCGCTGAATCGCTCCTACAACACCGTCGATACATTCTGTTTAAAGCATGTCGTCTCGTGCCTCTAAGCTTGCCGCAATAAATAACCACGATTAGGCCAGAGACACCAAAACAGCGGCCTAAGCCGCTATCAAACTACTCCGCCAATGGCTTCATATGCGGGAACAAGATCACGTCTTTAATGGTATGGCTATTGGTAAACAACATAACCAAACGGTCGATACCGATACCTTGGCCAGCCGTCGGTGGCAAGCCGTATTCCAACGCACGAACGTAGTCATCGTCGTAATGCATGGCTTCGTCATCACCGGCGTCTTTCTCTTCCACTTGCTTACGGAAACGCGCGGCTTGGTCTTCAGCATCGTTTAATTCTGAGAAGCCGTTAGCCAATTCACGGCCACCAATAAAGAATTCGAAACGGTCAGTCACAAATGGGTTGGCATCGTTGCGACGTGCCAGCGGTGATACTTCCCATGGGTATTCGGTAATAAAGGTTGGCTGGTCGAGTTTTTCTTCAGCCGTTGCTTCGAAAATCTCGCAAATGTATTTACCAGGGCCCCAAGCAGATTGCTTGGCAGATACCGGTACACCAACGCTTTTTGCGTATTCTTTTAACGTGTCCATATTATTGGCTGCATCGTTAAGCACCGCTGGATCCATATTTGGATTGTACTTAATAATGGCATCAACCATGGTGATGCGAGTAAATGGCTTACCAAAATCGTATTCCGCTTCGCCATACGGCAAAATCGTCGTGCCCAAAACGGTTTGCGCTAAGAAACGCAGCATGTCTTCAGTCAAATCCATTAGATCGTTATAATCGGCATAAGCCTGATAAAACTCGATCATAGTGAATTCAGGATTGTGACGTGTGCTCAAACCTTCGTTACGGAAGTTACGGTTAATTTCGAATACTTTATCAAAGCCACCAACAACCAAACGCTTTAAATACAGCTCCGGTGCGATACGCAAGAACATATCAATATCCAACGCATTGTGATGCGTTTCAAATGGCTTCGCCGAAGCACCACCCGGAATGGTTTGCAGCATTGGGGTTTCGACTTCTAAGAAACCTTTTTGCGACAAATAAAAGCGCATACTTTCGATCAATTTAGAGCGAATTAAGAAGGTACGACGCGTTTCTTCGTTAATAATTAAATCAACATAACGCTGACGGTATTTCATTTCTTGGTCGGCAAGACCATGGAATTTATCCGGCAACGGGCGCAGTGATTTAGTCAGGATACGGAAGTTTTCAAGCTCGGTCACTTCGCAATAAAGTTCACCTTTACCCGATAATTGCAACGTACCTTTAGCGCCAACAATGTCGCCCATATCCAGCAGCTGCCATGCTTCGCTTTCTTTTTGCAGAGCCTTACCCACGTATATTTGCAGGCTACCTGTACTGTCGTTAATACCCACGAATGGGCCTCCACGACGCATGACACGGCCAGCAACAGCAACTTCAATACCAAGACCTTGTAGGGTTTCTTTATCTTTTTCGCCATGCCCGGCTTTCAACGCAGCCGCTAAATCTTTACGACGAAAATCATTTGGATGACCATTCGCAGCGTTGTCTACACGCAACTTTTCTAATTTAGCGCGACGCTCGGCAATGAGTTTGTTTTCATCCTGAACGGTTTGAATCTGATCGGTCATGTTACACCCTTCTCTGTCGGGTAAATCTTGAAATTTGGTTTTAACGCAGTTTTCGCAGGTGAGAGGATCAAATACCCTTCTTCAAACTCGCTTCAATAAACTGGTCTAAATCGCCGTCTAATACCGCTGTTGTATTGCGTGTTTCAACGCCGGTACGTAAATCTTTAATACGTGCATCGTCCAATACATAAGAACGAATTTGACTGCCCCAGCCAATATCCGACTTACTATCTTCAAGCGCTTGGGCTTCAACATTGCGTTTTTGCATCTCATGCTCATACAGCTTGGCTTTCAACTGCTTCATCGCTTGATCTTTGTTCTTGTGCTGCGAGCGATCATTCTGACACTGAGTCACAATATTGGTCGGAAGGTGAGTAATACGTACCGCAGATTCCGTACGGTTAACGTGCTGACCACCAGCTCCCGATGCACGATATACGTCGATGCGTAAGTCCGCCGGATTGATTTCGATATCAATATCGTCATCTACTTCGGGAGACACAAACACCGAAGAAAACGATGTATGACGACGGTTACCTGAGTCAAACGGGCTCTTACGCACCAAACGGTGTACGCCAGTCTCGGTGCGCAACCAGCCATAAGCATACTCGCCTTCAACACGAATGGTTGCGCCTTTAATGCCAGCGACTTCACCTTCGGAAACTTCCATCAACTCACCCTTAAAACCGTGAGCTTCAATCCAGCGAAGGTACATACGCAACATCATGTTGGCCCAATCTTGAGCCTCAGTGCCGCCAGA
>NZ_JAWUWR010000088.1:0-38027 GCF_034111725.1 Thalassolituus sp.
AAATACCAGTTTGCTTGACGACAATAGAGCTGTGGAACCACCTGAATCCATTCCGAACTCAGAAGTGAAACGCAGTATCGCCGATGGTAGTGTGGGGTCTCCCCATGCGAGAGTAGGTCATCGTCAAGCTCTTATTCTAAAGCCCCCTTCCGGTAACGGTCGGGGGTTTTTTCTTGTCTGCAATTTGGCGAATGCGATCACTCTTAGTGATCTATCTTGTGATTGTCAATTGATAATCGACGTCGTGTCTCCAATCTTTACAGCAACTGTCCTTATAAGCATTTTTTTCAGTTTGCTTAAATCGTCGAGAGGTCGATATTGCCCATCCATTTATTGATGACAATGAAGCGGGCTTTTGGCTTATGGAAAGTGAAGACTTGACGCGTTTGCAAAACTTGGCTGTTTATGTGAGTTTACACTCGATATAGTGTCAATAATCTTTACAGCAACTAGATGTAGTGGCTGTGGTTGCTAACAG
The DNA here is from genome assembly GCF_034111725.1 of Thalassolituus sp. GTDB lineage: Bacteria > Pseudomonadota > Gammaproteobacteria > Pseudomonadales > Oceanobacteraceae > Thalassolituus. The sequence continues at coordinate 479 of NZ_JAWUWR010000088.1, forward strand.
ACACATGTGGTAAAGTGTTGGAAATTGATATGAATTCGTAGCGATTAACGCACGAAGCGCGCGGTTTCAGCTAAGTTGGTTGTTGGGATAATGTAGTCTTGCTGTAAAGAGTACGCCCGTACCGCTAATAGAGGTTGAAGCAAATCCTGTAGCGCATATCCTATCGGTAACAAGAATTTAATAATAAAAACAAGTTGTCACCATATTCCAAACCCTGTCCGACTATACTGAATGTTGGTTAAGGTGTGACTTGTCCTCTAACGATTTACGAGGTCACCAAGTGGTCAATAAAGCATACAGATCAATACTCGCATTAAGCGCTATGACGGCTAGTTTGTCGTCTGTAGCTCTAGAGGCTATTCCTGATGATGAGCTCAACCACTATACAGGTCAGGCATTCATCACAGTTGATGCCTCTTCATACTCAGATGCTAGCTTAGGTAACTATGAATTCACGCGTGTGAACTTAGGCCTTGATATCGAGACTCTTAGCAATATGGACGAGTTGCGTATAGGCGAATTCGATCGCAGTTATGGTGCTGATGGTACAGCGCCGATAGTCGATGATAACCGCAATATCGTTTATAACGCAGATGGCAGCGTCGCTGTCTATGATGCCGATATTATAATTCAAAATTTCGCTTTAGGTCGGGTTGATAATTATAACGACCCCGAAAATGCTGAAATCGTTCCCTTTAAAATTAAAGACCCATACATCGAATTGGCTTATAAAACAGATCCTGGGAATCCTAGTATTCGTCGGATTGCTGGTGTTCGCATTGGTTTTGGTCAGGCTCAAGGTGATTTGTCTGGAGACCTAATTTCATTAACAGGAAATCTTGAAGGTGAAATTCGAGGCCCAGGGTCTATTGCATATGATTCCGCCTGTGGTTCTGGTGGTACGGCGAATTGGTTTGAGTGTATAGAATTGGCATTGGCAGCAAATACTGAAATTTATGCTGAGGTTTTGTTGGTCGATGGCGCCACTGGTGAAGCTACTCTGAACGGTGCACCTTATTTGAAACGTGCATCTTGGATTGGTGTGCCAACAGGCACTAACTTCGAATCTGACGATTCTGGTCTGATCGCGAGTTTAATACCAGCCTTAACAAACTCGGCAGATTGCTCTGTTATTGGTGTGACCGCGTGTTTCCGTACAACAAACTACCAAAGTGTATACGTTGGTGACCCGACTCAAGATTTTGAGAATGGATCTGCATCAGGAGCTTTTATATCTCTCCAGCTAGAGTCTGTGCCTTGGGAGGATTTGTCTGGAATTGCTGGTGCCTCACGTGTTTTCACTGAGAAAGGGGCGTTCTTGAATATTGCCAGGTATGCCGACTCGAATGGTCAGCAGAGATACCCCCTCTATATAGATTTATACAATGCCTTAACCGGTGAGCCTCGTGTAGCCACATGTATTGGCCGGACAAAAGGATGCTAAAAATGAATAAAAAAATACTATGCACCTTTTTAGTTATAGCTCCCATTTTCGCAAATGCAGATCTGGTCGCTTTGGATGATGCAGTATTATCCAATGCGACGGGCGAAGGCCTAGGTATCGTATTAGAGGATTTTGTATTTAATGTTGATGATGCGGTTACTACCGTAACTGGTATTAAAAGCTCCAGTCCCGACGGCGGTGTCACGGATGGTCGTGATGTTACCGTTGATTGGACAGAGTTTTATGTTATGGGTGAGGGCAGTCAAAACGGCACAGTTGAGACGCCAGGACAAATAGGAAGCTTGGCTCATCCTTGGGTGCTAGAAACGTTACCTGGCAGTGCTTTTGCTAGTATTGGCGACGATATTGCGTTGCTACAACTAAGATCTGGTGAGTATACATACGCTTTAGAAAACACAGATAAGTATGCTAAATGGGCCCGATATCAGGAGTGTGTCTACGGCCAGTCCGGATGTACAAATGCGAATGATTCTGTGGCAGCAATTGATGCAGTTGTTAGTCGTTTGACGTCAGATAAGAATGCGCTGGAAGGGTATTACAGTGGTCAAATGGTGAATTTGGAAACGGGTATTAATAGTGACATAGCTGCTCAGATTACCCCCCAGGAACAGGTTGTCGCAACACAACAAGCTGACATTGCTCCAGCATATGACACTATGGAAACTGCTTGGACCGCTTCCGGTGAAGGTGTTGTTTTAGGGCAAAAATACGAAGGGAGTGATTGTGGATTCTTAGGGATAGGATGTGGTTCCGGTACCGCAAAAGGACAATACAACGCTACGGTTGATGATTATCTAGCCGAAGTTGACGATTATAATGTAGCTGAGAGAGAGCTTGCTCGTCGTTATCAAGAAACCCTCGATTCTAATGGTAATAGTCTGATTAAACGTCTTCGCGATTATGAGTCTTATCGTAGTTTATGTGGTGATGTAGAAGCTAGTAACTCTTGTGCCAACGGTTTGGTTGCCATTCGTGAAGGTGATCGTGAAGATGTTAATAGTGTCGCGGTTCAGTTAAGCGCGGGTTATAGCCGTCGAGCGGGTTTAGATATTGGCTCGAAGTTTAAATTTACAGTGTATGACGAAGATAAAGGCGCTTACCGAGAAGATTTCATGGATATCGACATGAAAGGAGTTACTTTAGACGGCTCATATATGAAGTTGTGGTCGCGTGATAATGAATTAAATGCTGAAATTAGACTCAATTTGTATGCTAAGGAACTCAATATCGGTACCTGTGGTTCTGCCTGCAATACTCAAGCACTTCAAGATTCCGCGACACTTTTTATGGATAACTTCTATTTAAGTTTATCGTTGGGGTATGGCGAAGTTCAGCCACTTAAGTTCAGTGTGACTGCAGATGGTAATTTTCAGTTAGAACTGTCTGGAGTTGATGGTACCAACTACGAAGACTTTTACGACAATGCTCAGAAGAGCTATTTATATGTCGGTAATATTCAGTTAGGAAATGCGACTGCTGCTGCCAATAGTCTTGGTAGTTTAACTGTTGACGGCTTACGTGCGACTTATCTTAAAGTGACAAGTCACGACCTGTAATTGGCGCAGCCAATTGTGTGTGCCATAAAGGGGTATATGTAATGACAATAAGAAAAATAACAGCCTTGCTTGGTCTAATGTCTTCGGTATCTGCATTTGCTGAACTGGCTCCGATGGAAGAAGCTGAGATGGAATCAGTAACAGGCCAGGGTGGTGTATATCTATCTGGTGAGCTTGCTTTTAACAAAGAAGGTGGCCCTTTATGGGGAGCTACTTCTGGTCAATTCGACGAGTTTGGTACTGAGAAACAGGTTCGCAATTGCGGTACTGTATCAGAGCCAGGGGAGTGCGGTATACGTATTGCCGCCCAGCTTGACCAAGGCGGTTGGTATGTATTGGATGACTTGTCTGGTGGATTTTCATTTGAAGGGCTAACACTACGTACGAGTTTTCGAGAAACAGCGTTGGACTACGATGTTCGTGATGCTTCCGGTAATCCAGTGGTTGAGGCTTTTAATAAAGAAGTCGTTGAAATAGGCCTTCCGAAAACAGTGTCGCTTAATAATTTCAAGTTCACTCTAGCGGTTGCAAATAGTGGTGAATGGAAGCCGAATGGAACTGTTCTTGCTGATGGCAATACGTTCCAGCAGACAAATTTATTTGGTATTCAAATGAATGGCGATATTACGCTGAAAGGCAACTTGCTACTTTTCCCGGTGAATTGATTATGAAAAACATACTATTCCCAATTAGTGCCCTAGCGTTGGCTGTGAATATCAGCAATGTGTCTGCACTTCAGCCTCTTGATGAATCTGAAATGTCTTCGGTGAGCGGTCAGTCAGGCATTACCTTAAATACTGCCACTGAGAGTCTTACCGCTGATCAAATTGCATATCAAGAAGATGGTGTCGCCTTGCAATTTAACGACTTTTCTCTATCTGGTGTTGCGGGGGCTACTTTTGATTCAACGTCTTTAATCGACATAGATGCTGATGGCCGCCTAAAAATCGATAGTGTTTCCGGTGCACGTGAATTATCCATTGGGAGTATCGGTCTTTCAGGTTCTAATAATAGCTTTATGGGGATCGAAGGGCGTTACGATTATTCTTCAAAGTTTCATATTGCAGGTTTAGGCGACGGTATTTATGACCTCTCAGGATCTGAAGTGCAAATGCATTTCGATCGATTAAATTTTACAGATGACGGTTTGGCTTGGATTTTAGACGACTACACATTTTCGGTTATCGTTAATTATGGTCATTTAATGTTTGAAAATGACACTATGACCATTGATATGGGAACGGAGTCAAATCGGGGTTTACATTTGGGTTATAGTGTCGGTGCTGTCGGGATGAGCTTGGATGCAAATAATCCCATTGGTTTTGATGACCCATTAGCCAGTACGTTTGGCGCAGTATCTTTTAACTTGGATGCCTACGGAACATTTAAGATCAAAGCTGGCGGCAAGACCGGAGAAGGGATAACCTTTATTCCGGGTTTAACATTGATCAACGATGATGATAATGACGGAGTTGTAGGTAACGAAACGCCCGCGTTTATGTATACCGACGACGGCTTTATCATGCTTGCAAAAGATTTTACTGGAACGTTCAGTACGGTTAGTGGCTTTTCTCTTGATTTAGAAAGTGATGCAGAAAGCCCTTATATGGCTATTAGATTTGCCGATTTTGATTTTGCTTATAGCCTAAATGATTTGGTTTTAGGTGGTACACAAGCGGATTACGACAACGGTTTATCCCAGACTCTTGGAAGCTTTGAAGGGGAGTTTCATTTTAGAGATGACCTTGTTAATAATCGTTTGAATTATCTGTATTTCCGTCCTGGTGGTGCTGTCGGCAATGACGGTATTACGGCAGATGTCTCTTGGAATATTGTTTCAGATCCATATGTAACTGCTACAGATGCACAAGGTGATTTTAACAAGCCTGGTGTTCTTAATACTTATTTGGCTATGAATGACAACGGTAACTACGTTTATTTCAATGGCTTCAATAGTTACGGTATCGGCCGTGTAACTATGGATATGACTAGTTATGCTGCAAATCCTGGAACAGGCGGTTTGTATGGCGCAACTGGCTTATATAGCGATAACTATGACGGTAACTTCGATGGCCTGCGTATCGGTTTTGAAGATTTACAGGGTTCATACAGCTTTGCTGGTGTGACCGTTGGTCGCAGTGAAGAGGAGGCGTTGGATTCTCCATTAATGGGTGGTACAGAGTTGTTGTTAGCCCTTGAAATTTTTCCGTCTTATGACTTTAAAATGAACGGTAATCTCACGATTGCTGCTGGTAATATTAATACTGGTGGGCAGGGGATTACACTAAATACTGACCTGTACATCTCAGATGCGAATGCTGCTTTAACGGTAAATGAAGAGGGGCGCGGTGTCTGGTTGACTGGGACTACCTATGACATCCACATGCGCAACGCCACTCTGGACGTCACAGATAACGGATTAACAATTAATAAAGGTCTTGCATGGTCCACAATCCGGGTTAGCGATATCAAGTTCGGTGACAAGGTTAATGGTGAATCCTTAGGCTCATTCGAGTTATCACGACTTGAGGATGGAACAACTATTTCAGTTGCGTCTGGTGGTGCTGGCCAAGTTTGTATCGGTGGTTCAGGTGCTACAGAAGCAGCGTGTGGTGCCGACGGCGGTCGTTTCGAAGATCGTGGCGACCAAGGTTTAACAGTTAAAGTGCGTGCAATCTTCGTAAAAGATGATGGTACCGATCTTCGATATGCGGGCAAGGGAAACAGTTTCTCTTGGACTCAACCAAACGGTACGACTCTTGCGCTAAACAACTTCAGCACTAATGATGGTACTGGCAATCCAAATCAGAATGATTATGGCTTTAACGTTGATTTAGCCATCGACGTTGCTGAAACTGTCGTTTTAGATGATTTGGGTAATGAGGTATTAACAGTAGCTGGTGAGCGTCCATTAGGTTTCGCAGTATTCGGTCGTGTTCACTTTAAACAGTTGAATATCGACGGTCTAACATTAGCGGCTACACCTACCAGCACTCCACAAACCTTGATCCAAGGTATTGTGATCCAAAATGCTGATATTCAAGCAAACTTAACGGCGACTCCGATCCGTTAATCTATCATGCTGCGGTGACCAGTGATCAGGCGTATACTATGCGTCTGATTCATTGGCAGCGGAGACCCTCATGAGCCAGCAAGATCGTTTAGTCATTTTTGATACAACCATGCGAGATGGGGAGCAAAGCCCTGGCGCGTCAATGACTAAAGACGAAAAAGTTCGTATTGGTAAAGCTTTAGAAAGAATGCACGTCGATGTTATCGAAGCGGGTTTTGCTGCTGCCAGTCCTGGTGATTTTGCGTCTATTCAAGCAGTTGCAGATGCCGTTCGTGAAAGTACCATTTGTAGTCTTGCGCGCGCAGTTGATCGCGACATCGAACATGCTGCAGAAGCTCTTAAACGAGCAGAACGCGCTCGTATCCACACTTTCATCGCAACTTCACCTATTCACATGAAGTACAAGCTTCGTATGGAGCCTGACGCGGTTGTTGAACAAGCCGTGTATGCTATCAAGAAAGCACGTAACTACGTGGATGATGTCGAGTTCTCTTGCGAAGATGCTGGTCGTTCTGATATCGACTTTTTGTGTCGTATTATCGAGGCTGCAATTAATGCCGGTGCTAAGACCATCAATATTCCAGATACGGTTGGTTATGCTATTCCCGATGAGTTCGGTCGAACTATTCGGACTTTGCTCGATCGAATTCCAAATGCAGACAAAGCGATCTTCTCCGTTCATTGCCATAACGATTTAGGTTTGGCCGTGGCCAACTCTTTGGCGGCTGTGGCCAATGGTGCACGTCAGGTTGAATGTACTATTAACGGTTTGGGTGAGCGTGCCGGTAATGCGGCATTAGAAGAGTTGGTTATGGCGATTCGTACCCGTACGGATTTGTTTAATATCTCAACAGGTATTGATGCCACGCAAATTGTGCCCACCTCTCGTTTGGTTTCATCTATAACCGGTTTCCCGGTGCAGCCAAACAAAGCTATCGTTGGTGCAAACGCATTTGCTCATGAATCGGGTATTCATCAAGATGGCGTGCTGAAACATCGTGAAACCTACGAGATTATGAAGGCTGAAGATGTGGGCTGGGGGGCTAATAAAATGGTTATGGGGAAGCATTCAGGTCGTGCCGCATTCCGTAGTCGTTTAACAGAGCTCGGCGTTACATTTGCGACCGATGCGGCCTTAAATGATGCCTTTGCTCGTTTTAAAGAGCTTGCTGATAAAAAGCATGAGATCTTTGATGAAGACTTACAAGCGTTAGCCTCAGAAGCAATTACAGATTCAGTGGAAGACGTCTATCGTTTAGTTTCTCTTGAATCCCACTCGGCTACCGGAGAAGTTCCAGCAGCTGAACTGGTCGTTGCTAAGTCTGGTGTCGAACATCGCAGTAAATCAGAAGGTGGTGGCCCAGTTGATGCGGCGTTGAAAGCGATTGAAGTAGTTGCTTGCTCTGGTGCTAATTTACTGTTGTATTCCGTTAACGCAATTACCCAAGGTACTGATGCACAAGGTGAAGTAACTGTGCGCTTGGAGAAGGGCGGTCGTATAGTGAATGGCAGCGGTGCCGATACGGATATTATTGTTGCTTCGGCAAAGGCTTATATTCACGCATTGAACTTGCTTGAATCTGGCAGCTCTCGTCAGCATCCGCAAAACGATGGTGTTTAGTCGCCATGCTTGAGCAGCAGCGCATAGATTACCTTAGTGCTATGGGTATCACTCAATGGATGCCCCGCGCTGCGCTACCTCATGCTCCTACTCCACGCTGGCTCCCGAATGCAGAGCAAGTCGAAAAAGCTAATGTGCGTGCGCTGCAGCAGCCCAGTCGTAGCGCTAACGCGCCTGTAGCGGCTGCTGATCTACTATCTGGCTTTGCTGTTAAAGCAAAAACCTCAATGGCAGAGCCCGTTATTGCTGCTTTACCATCGGCCCTCGATAGCAAAGTCATTAATTCTGAAACGAAGTCGAATATTGGCGTAAGTGACGATAAGATTCGAGATCTTAGTCTCGATAATCTAGCCTCTTCGCCGAGTATTCCTCCTCGTTTTCAATTGCACTTTCTACGAGTGTCTGGCGGCGGTATTTGGATTTGTGATCAAAGTGTGGCACCAGAGCATCTTCGCCGTTTTGCTCATCGTGTGTTAAAAGGCATGCAGCAACCGATGGATTTATTACCTGTGCCGGTGAAATTTAATTGGCCTTTTATTGAATCTAAACACGACGATCAAAGCGAGCCTGTGGCTCTGCAAGCATTGAATGCGCAGTGGCGATTCTTTGCTGATCAAGGCGTTACCTATGTATTAACTTTCGGTGATGATAGTCGCCGCTGGTTGGCGCGTATTGGTGTGCAATCGCATTACCATCATCCGCAATTTATCGATATGCTCAGTAACGCAAGTGACAAACGTCAATTGTGGCAGGCGTTACGCACGATTCCTGCTCACTAAGAGGCTGTTAAATGTCGCTGCGCGAAGCAACAATAGATGATCTAGTGGCACTTATGTCGATAGAACGACGTGCGCATGAACATCCTTGGGCTGAAAGCATTATGTTGCGTTATTTAAATAAGCCTCAGACAGTTTGGGTTTTGGAGCTTGATAATAGCGTTCGTGCCTATGCTGTTGTTACCGTTATTGCCGGCGAAGCGGAGTTATTAATGATTGCGGTACATCCCGACTATCAAGGCAATGGGCATGGAAGAGCATTAATGGATTTTTTAATCACGCATATCAAAACGCGAGCAGCTGAGCGGTTTTTTCTTGAAGTAAGAGAGAGCAATGTGCCTGCTATCGCTCTCTATGAGTCGTTGGAATTTTGCCAATCGGGTTGCCGCAATAACTACTATCCTACTAAGACTGGGCGTGAAGATGCGCTTATGTACTGTCTCGAACTGATTGATTGATGTTATCGATTGTTGATTCTTCAGCTAGCGGTTGGCTATATACAATAGTAGCTGCGATTATTCTTGGGCGAGTAATATCCGATTATTCATGGACGGTTTTCTATAAGTATCGGGGAGCCCAACATTTTTTCTTCGGCAGCATTGTTGTGCTATTTGCTTTTGCATCGATGAATGCTGGTATTTTACCAGGAATGAATTTTCATATTCTGGGTTATACCGCGATTACTTTGATGATGGGCTGGCGGCTGGCCTTTGTTGCAAGTGCGTTGGTCGAAGTGTTGCTCGGTTTTAGCGGAGCTATACACTGGCACGACGTCGGTATTAATTTTTTATTAAATGCGGCTTTACCAATTCTATTTTCTTATTATTTTTTTCAAATTGTTTATCGTCGGTTGAAGCATAATCCATTTATTTATATTTTGGTTGCTGGTTTTATTAATGCAGCCTTAACCCAAGGTTTGCACACTGTGATTTTAAGTGCTTGGTTTGGTTGGCATGAAACCTATGCATGGAGCAAAATCTGGGATGATTATTGCAGGTATTTGCCACTAATAATGTTTCCCGAAGGGGTAGTGAATGGCATGTTTATTACTGGGATGGTGGTTTTTCATCCACGCTGGTTGAGTACGTTTGACGAAGATTCTTATTTTCGTTCGTAATATTTATTAATTACGAGGCGCGTGCTTTTGCAGTTTTCGCTGTAATGTTCTTCTATGCATATTCAGAGCTCTTGCGGTGGCTGATACATTGCCATCACATTCGTTTAGTATTCTTTGAATGTGCTCCCATTCCATACGATCAACACTCATCACACTTTCCTCTTGCTCAGTATCGAGAGCTGGAGTGTCGTCAAAGGCTCGTAGGAGTTCTTGTAAGGTGGCTGGTTTATGTAGGTAATTGTGTGCCCCGCGTTTTATGTCTTCTACCGCCGTTGGAATGCTGGCATAACCGGTGAGAATCACGATACGAGTGCTGGGCCAGCGCTCGAGCAGTGTGCCTATAATATCGAGCCCCGATGCGTGCTCCAGTCTTAGGTCGAGAGAAATAAAATCAGGAGCCTGTTCAATGTGTGTTAACTCGTCAGGGCTGGCAATCCATTGTGCGGAATAATTTTGGCGCTCTAGGCTGCGCACCATAACTTGGCCAAAATGTGGATCGTCATCTATCACCAGCATACTTGGATTCATATTGCTCATTGCTCCTCATGCTGTATTACCGGGAGTTGGAGTAAACAAAAACTACCGCCGTTATATAATGGGCGAAGATGTATTTCTCCGCCAAACTGCTCGACGCTGGCATTGCTTAAATACAGGCCCAATCCCATACCTTGATCTTTCATTGTTGAGAATAAAGCATCTTCCTGGATGTGCTGTGCAGCTTGAGGATCGGGCTGAACGATGTCTAACGACCAGAAGCCATCACGAACATGGGTTCGTAGTTGTATCGGTAGATTGCCTGCTTCCGTGGCGTTGTTGAGCAAATTAAGCAACGCTTGATCGAGTAGTGGCGAAGCTGCAATGACAGCATCCGTGTCGCAGCCCAAATCCTCCCAAAGCGCGTTAGGCTGGCTTAGACGCCAACGGTGCAATAACAGTTTTAGCCAAGCACTGGCCGAGTGAAGTCCGCTGTGTTGCGCTTGGCGCCCTGAATGAGCGAGCTGCTGCAATGATTGGCGACAGGTGCTGACTTGAGCCTGCATCATCTTTAAGTCTTTAGGATTGAGAGGTTCATTTGGGGTATGAGTTAACTCTTCTAACAGCATGTGCAATGTCATTAGTGGTGTGCCCATTTCATGCGCCGTTCCTGCCGCTAGTGTGGCAATTCCAATCAGTTGTTCGTTTTTAAGTTGTTGTTCGCGCAGTTGCTGAATTTGCTGCTGTTGGCTTTGGCGGTCGCGCATCAATGTGGGCAAGAAGATGACCATGATAAGGGTGCTGATAACGAACGTTAGCCACATCCCCGCTAAGTGCCAATCAAACAAAGTATGTCTACCCACGCCATGGGCGGTACTGCTCATTAATGGTTGATACCACTGACTGAGAGCGCTGTAATCCACTACGATCACTATGGCGAAAGCGACGGCAAAACGCAGTGGCAGGCTATAGGCAGCAACCATCATTAATACCAGAAAATAGGATATAAAGGGGTTGGTGGCGCCGCCGGTGAAATACAGTAAACCCGTGAGCAATTGAGTTTCTATTGCTAGATGTATAGCGAGTGCTTGCTCACTAGTTGAACCACGTATTATCTGCCACAGAGTTACACCCAGTAGCGGCAAATAAGCCGCCAGCATAGCCCAAGCCCCCGTTAGCAACTGAAAGCCAGAAAAGCTTAACCAGCTGATAAATAACAACCACACCAGAGCGATTGAGAGTCGCAGCCAGCCAAGACGAGCTAATACGCGATGAGAGTTCAAAAGTCACTTTGTCCATTAAAACATCCAGCCATTGTGCCGCGACTGTACCTAAGTGCAAAGAATTTAAGCTAAGCTTAGAACACAGTCCTGACATAGATCAGGCTCCTCAGCTAGCGGCGAAGGAGTACGACGATGCCAAGATTCACTCTGCCATCTATGAAACTGCGCTACGCAGATGCTTTGCTCCCTAGTTTTCTATTGTTGGTCTATATAACCATCACATACCTTTCCGGCTTTGCCTTGATGATTTACGGCCATACAGTTGGCTGGCTATTTGGCATTTTGCTGCTCGCACATTCCATGATTTTAATTGCTTATTTGATACATGATCTTAGCCATCAGGCTTTCTTCATGGATCGGCGCGCCAATGAGTATTTAGGAAATGTGCTGAGTTTCTTGGTGGGTGCGAGTTATACCCCGTATGCTGACTTACGCAGTAAGCATATGCGCCACCATGTGGATCGAGCGGATGTTATCGCAATTGACTATCGTGCTTTTTTATTACGCCATCCCTTATTGTTGCGCGTCTTCCAGATTGCCGAGTGGTTGTATATTCCTGCAATCGACATTCTTATGCATGGTTTGGTTATTGCCAGTCCATTTGTTTTTAAATCCTATAAAGCGCTGAGCACACGGGTGCTTATTATGTTGGCAATTCGGATCGTTCTCTTCGCTATATTGGCTTGGACTGCTTGGCAGGCACTAGTGGGATATTGTTTGGCGTATATGCTGTTTATACATGTATTGCGATTAATGGATATGCATCAACATACTTACGATGTCGTTGTTGGCGTGGATGAAAAAGGGCATTTACGCCCAGATGCTGACTATGAGCGGCAGAATACCTACTCCAATCCATTGGGAAACTCACGCTTGATCAATTTATTGGTGTTAAATTTCGGTTATCACAATGCTCACCACGAAAAGCCGACGGCTCCTTGGTATCGACTACCAGCGTTACATCGAGAGCTATATGGTGATAAGCCGACGACGAACACATTTCCCATTCGCGAAGTGCTGAGTAATTTGCATCGTCATCGAGTCGCGCGTGTGATTGCCAGTGACACCACGAGAATGGGGGGCGAGACGCCTAATTTCTTAGGCTTGTATGGCGTCTCTTTTCTTACCACGATTTAGTTTTGTTGCAGGACCGACTTATACAGCCACTTTACTTATCCAATATATCTGTGGATAAGACTTTGGGTAAGTTTGGTAAAACTGCTCTTTGCCCTGATTTTAAAGGGCTTTCCCTCAGAACGAGCAAAATTTAAACGCTCGTTCCAATTCTCTCTAAGGCGCATATTATCTAGCTCTGTTCAAGGCGCTGTTAGAAAAAATAACAAATTAAAATGCTTGGCAGCGCGGACTATAATGTCGTATGTAAAAAATAATTTTGTGGATAACTCTGTTAGTAAGCTGGTAGGTACTTGTCAGTATGAGGCGTAAGCCCCCGATACTAGGCGCTTTCTTCAATCACGAGATCCGCGCTTCACCATTTAGCCCAATTTTGCGATAATCGCCCCCCTCCCGAATTCACCCCGTCAGGCGCTGATTGTCATTATGAAACCGCAAATTGCCGAGTTATTGTCTGCTGCCATTGAGGCACTGAAATCCCAAAACCTGCTCCCTGCTGATCTGGAAGCTAGCATTCAGGTAGACAACACCCGTGATAAGGCGCACGGCGATCTCGCCACTAACCTTGCGCTGACTTTGGCTAAGCCTGCGCGCAAGAGTCCGCGCGACATTGCCACAGCATTAGTTGCAGCCTTGCCAGCTAGTGAATTAGTGAAAAAGGTCGAAATTGCGGGCCCTGGCTTTATCAACTTCTATCTGAGCGATGCTTCAACCAATACCTTGTTACGCACAGTGCTTGAGCAAAAAGAGCAATACGGGCGCAGTAACGAAGGCGCTGGACGCAAAGTGCAGGTCGAGTTTGTTTCTGCCAACCCAACTGGGCCATTACACATCGGTCATGGTCGTGGTGCAGCGGTAGGCGATTGCTTGTGTCGTTTGTTTGAAGCTACAGGCTGGGACGTTACTCGTGAGTTTTATTACAACGATGCTGGCGCACAAATTAATAATCTAGCGCTCTCTGTGCAGGCTCGTTGCAAGGGCTTTACTCCAGACCATGAAAGCTGGCCGGAAGATGGTTATCGCGGTGAATACATCGTCGAACTAGCGAAGAGCTATATGAATGGCGATACCGTTGAAGCGGCAGACCAGAGCTTTACCGGCGCGAAAGATGCGGATGATCTAGATGCTATTCGTCATTTCGCCGTGGCTTATTTACGCCGTGAACAAGATTTGGATTTAAAGGCCTTCGCGGTTGATTTTGATGTGTACTTCCTAGAGTCGTCTTTATACTCAGAAGGCAAGGTCGAAGCGGCGGTTAATAAGTTAATTGAAAACGGTTTCACCTACGAAGATGGTGGTGCGCTATGGTTGCGTACTACCGACTTCGGCGATGATAAAGATCGTGTGATGCGTAAAACTGATGGTGGCTATACGTATTTTGTTCCGGATGTCGCCTATCATTTCGATAAATGGCAGCGTGGTTTTGTCCGTGTCGTTAATGAGCAAGGTGCCGATCATCACAGCACCATTACTCGTGTGCGCGCAGGCTTGCAGGCATTAAACGCAGATATTCCACAAGGCTGGCCCGATTACGTATTGCACCAGATGGTTACCGTTATGCGCGGTGGTGAGGAAGTTAAAATTTCTAAGCGTGCGGGTAGCTACGTCACGTTACGAGACTTGATTGACGAAGTAGGTCGCGATGCCACGCGTTATTTCTTAGCGGCGCGTAAAGCTGATGGTCAATTAACATTTGATATTGATCTAGCGCGTTCGCAGTCGTCTGATAATCCTGTCTACTACATTCAATATGCTCATGCGCGTGTTTGTTCTATCTTCCGTAAATTGACAGAAAATAATTGGTCATGGGATTTAGCAGCTGGCTCGGCGGCATTAGGATCGTTGGCATTGGACGCTGAAAAAGATTTGATCGTGAAATTAGGGCGTTATCCTGAAGTCGTACGCAATGCGGCTAATGCGAATGAACCGCACCAAATAGCCAACTATTTGCGCGATTTAGCGGGAGAATTCCACACTTATTACAATTCTGAGAAAACCTTAGTGGAAGAGGTGGATGTGCGTAATGCTCGCCTGGCATTGGCAGAGGGTGTGCGTCAGGTTATCGCTAATGGTTTAGACTTACTCGGTGTGAGTGCTCCGCAAGAAATGTAATGCGGTTGTGATAGTTATAAATACATACAACATTAAAGTCATTACTCAATAGGGCAATATCATGGCGGAAGGTTCTAGTCGCGTACCAGGTTGGGTTTGGGTTACCACCCCAGCTATTGCCGCGGCTTTTGTCGGTTTTATCGTATTTTTGTCCACCGTACCAGCGGGTAATGAGTTAGACGCGGTAAAAGGCGATGCTCGTAAGGCGTTAGAGCAAGGCGTAGAAAAAGCACGCTCGGATGCAGCCAATGCGGCAGCGGTTAAACCGTCTTACGACTTTTATAAGCTACTTGAAAAGCAAACAGTCGATGTGCCAGAGGTCGAAGCGTATCGCTCAACGCCTAAAGACAATGTTAATTATGAATATCGCCTGCAAGCAGGTTCATTTCGTTCTGCCAATGATGCTGAACGTCTTCGTGCTCAGTTGCTATTGGAAGGCTTAACGGCTTATCAAGAGGGCAGTACCGTCAATGGCTCAACTTGGTATCGAGTATTTGTTGGTCCATTTAAAAACCGCTCTAAGTTAAATAAAGCACAAGATACGTTGGTTAATATGAATATTAGCCCTCTGGTTTTAAAGCAAAAGAGCGACGGTTAATCTCGTTATGTCGGCTTGCAAGTGCATCCACAAGCCGACATTATCTTCCCACTGCTTACTCGCAAGGATGCCGCTATGACAACTCATTCTCAGCCGATTTGGCTACCCGCTTTAAAAAATACCTTTGGTTTTAATGCGTTACGCGAAGGCCAGCAACCGGTTGTTGAAGCTATATTAGCGGGGCGCTCTGCCGCAGCAATTTTTCCCACGGGTTCGGGAAAATCATTGTGCTATCAATTGCCTGCATTATTGTTACCACATTTAACGTTGGTTGTTTCACCACTATTGGCCTTGATGCAAGACCAAGTGAGCTTTTTGCGCAGCAAAGGCGTTGCAGCAGCGAGCTTGGATTCCACGTTGTCGCGAGAAGAATTGCAAGGCGTGCAGCAAGGCGTGCGTGAAGGCGCGATTAAAATTTTATTTATTTCCGTCGAACGGCTTAAAAATGAGCGCTTTCGCGAATTTATTCGTCATGTGCCTATATCTTTGCTGGTGGTAGATGAGGCACATTGTATTTCTGAATGGGGTCACAATTTCCGCCCTGATTATTTAAAGCTACCTGAGTGGCGTCGTCAGTTTAATATTCCACAGTCGTTATTACTTACCGCCACAGCTACGGAAAAAGTTGTGCACGATATGCGCCGGCATTTTGAAATCGCACCTAGTGATGTCGTGAGTACAGGGTTTTATCGCAAAAATCTACGCTTATTAGTGCAGCCAACAGCAATTGAGCAGCGAATCGAAAAATGCGCAGAATGGCTAAATCACCGTATAAAAAAAGGCGAAGCTTTCGGCAGTGTTATTTATGTTACCCAGCAAAATACGGCGGATGAAGTAGCGCAAGCATTAAAACAACGCGTATCTGTTCCTGTTGAGGCTTATCATGCGGGAATGCAAAGCGAAAACCGTCAGGCGATTCAACAACGTTTTATGACAGGAACGACGCCTTGCATTGTTGCCACGATTGCCTTTGGTATGGGCATTGATAAAAGTAATATTCGCCAAGTGCTGCATTATGATTTGCCGAAATCAATTGAGAATTACAGCCAAGAAATTGGCCGAGCTGGGCGTGATGGTCGCGCCGCCGATTGTGTACTGCTCGCCGATTTATCTGGTCTAACGGTGCTTGAAAACTACACCTACGGTGATACGCCCACCTTAGCGGCGATCACGCGCCTACTCGATACTATTCAG
This sequence comes from Thalassolituus sp., assembly GCF_034111725.1. Taxonomy (GTDB): domain Bacteria; phylum Pseudomonadota; class Gammaproteobacteria; order Pseudomonadales; family Oceanobacteraceae; genus Thalassolituus. The sequence goes on from NZ_JAWUWR010000088.1 coordinate 16,882, forward strand.
CAGGATACCGTGGGTATTAATCACGAGGGCCAAGGTCGTTGGGAAACCATGATGCTGCCTTTATCGAATCAAACAGATATTCGTCCTCTGCCGCTAAAGACTCTGTTAGTGCATCTAGAAATGGCGGGCTATTTAACGCCGTTATTTAGTTATTATGCAGAATATCGATTTCGTGTAGAAAGTGAGAGTAGCTTGCTAGCGCACTTTGATGCGGAGCGGCAGCAGTTTTTACAGACTATTTTTCAATGCAGTAAAAAAGGTCGTACTTGGTACAGTTTAGATGTACCTGCGCTAGAGCAAGTCGCAGGGCCAGATGCACGTTTGCGTGCAGTGCGAGCACTGGAATACTGCTTCGAAAATAATTGGCTGACACTCGAAATTAAACAAATGACCGAAGTGTACCAAGTGCAAGCTTGGCCTCATACAGAGCAGCCAGTAATTGCAGAAAAACTCTATCGTACTTTTTTAGAGCATCAGGAAAGCGATATTCAGCGCTTGCATAATATGATTGCTGTATTTCAATCTCAGCAATGTCTCAGTCGCCAACTAGCCGTATATTTTAATGACCACAGCATGAAACAGGATTGCGGTCATTGCTCTGTGTGTATGGGACGCTGGCAGTCCTGGCCGCGACCTATAAGACATGCTCAGCAATATGATGTAGCGCGAGTAGTCGCTTATCTATCGCAATTTGAGCAAGCCTATCAAACAATGTTTAAGCTTCCTTCGGAAGCGGAAGCTAAGACACGCTTTTTGTGCGGCATGACGAGCCCCCGGTTAACACGATTAAAAGCGCGTGGAATAGCAAACTATGGTTGCCTCGAAAGTGCGCCTTATGCAACAGTATTGGCCATCGCCAAGGAACTCTAGGACGCCCAATGAGCATAGTGACACGCACAGAAACTTTGGTAATCGATACCCCCGAGGGCAATCGCAATATTGCATGGCAAATGTGGCAACACCCGGATAAGCCTGATGCACCGCTAGTGATATGCGTGCACGGTTTGACTCGTAACCGACACGACTTTGATATGCTGGCAAAGGTATTAGCGGAAGATTATCGCGTTATAACCGTCGATGTTATCGGACGTGGAGACAGTGATCGCTTACAAGATGGCCAGCTTTACGGCTATCCCTTGTACGTTAGTCAAATGATGCAGTTATTGGAGTACCTAGAAGAAGAGACAGGCCAAAGTACCTGCTATTGGGTTGGAACCTCGATGGGCGGCTTGATAGGTATGATGATTGCCGCTCTGCCAAACTCTCCGATTAAGCGACTCATACTCAACGATATTGGCCCTGTGATTCCATTAGCTGCGCTGCAGCGTTTGGGAGAGTACGTTGGCAAAGCGCCGACGTTCCGTAACATCGTTGGAATTGAGCACTACCTAAGAATCGTTGCGCAGCCGTTTGGCCCATTAACGGATGCACAATGGCAGCACCTCGCGCGCTACAGCGCAGAGGATACCGGTGGTGGTGTGTGGCAGTTACGTTATGATCCGCAAATCGCCCTGGCCTTTGCCGGTCTGGATAGCGACATTGATCTAACCGCTGTGTGGACTGCAGTTGAATGTCCGGTACTCGTCATTCGTGGTGCAGAGTCTGACTTGCTCACGTCGGACACGGCGAACGATATGCTGATGCGAGAGGGGACAGAGTTGGCTGTAATCCCCGGGGTTGGCCATGCGCCAGTATTGATGGATGACGAGCAAATCTCTCTAGTTAGCGAATTTCTTAATCGCTAATTCCTTAATGGCTTAGTCGCATTTGCGGCTAGGCCTATCTTCGCAAAATATAATTGCCTGACTTTTTTACTCTTCTCTAGTGCGTTTCTGGCCGTGTTAGCTGACTTTCTATTACCGCTTACTGTTAGATTGCCACCTAGATCACAGTTCTCTTTGATTATTATCATTAGTATCCGAATGTAACAAAACGCGCTAACAAAAAACGACACTGTAAAGCTGGAAAGAACCAAGAAGCTGGTCCTTACTATTGGTACAGAAGTTAAATCGATCGTAAGGTAATAGATCAATGGAAGAGAACGAAACTAACGGCTCAGGGCTAGTGCATATCCACGTGGTGGCAGCATTCACTTCGTGCTGCATATTGTTAACCGCTATGTTGATCGGTTAACTGTGAGACTGTTGTTTCTGACAACGTCGTCTATTACTTAAAAAAACGATCTTAAATCTTCCTTGTATATCGCGTTAAATTCTTAGTATTTATCCTTGCAACTCACCCCTTTGGCTCTAGCGGCCATATCTCCTCTTAATCTAGATCAATTTGAGCCGATGTGTCTTTTACGCTCTGTTTGGTTTGCTTCGATCCACCTTGCTGCATACCATTTCTTAAAATAATAAAAATGGATGTTCTCTATGAAATTGGTGCAAAAACTTGCTTTGTCTGTGTTGGGCATAGCGACCATAAGCTTAAGTTACGGTATGTCGTCGACACCGGAAGTTCCCTCACAACCTAATGCGTCTGGCTATAGCGGTGATGTTACATCGTTAGCGCAAGGCTGTTTTTCTATTCAATCTCCTGCGACTGGAAACTATCTCAATCGTTTCGATCAGGGAGGAACTGTCGATGATGGCCTGTCTTATCATTTTGAAAATATTCCAGTCGCCGAAGCCGCTCAGTTCTATATTAAGCCGACTGGCCCTGATGGCTTTTTATTAACAGATAAAAAAGATGGCCGTTATTTGGCTAGCCATTTACCTGCAGCTGTTAGCGCAGGAACCTACGCAGGTGAATTTGCCGAATGGGAAATAGAAAAAGATTCCGATAATAATTTTAGTTTTAAAAATACCGCTTTGTTAATGAAGTTAGGTCATAAGACGAATAAAGGCAGTCTGTATTTTCAAAGCTTTCTCGATTTTCTGAGTCTTAATTCAGAAACGGCTTATCGTTTAGTCGTACAAAATGATTGCACAGCATTTCCTGAAGTTACCACAAATGTGAGTGGCAGCGTCGATGGATTAAAAGGAAATATAAATAATTGTGGATTAAATGATTACTGTACTCGCGAAACAATCGAAACACAGTTACAAGAGATTTATGCTTTAGGTGTGCGCACCTTAGATCCAACACATAAATTCGATAACCAGTTGGCCGGTTCGGCTGTAGAAGATGGCTTTATTAGCTTAGGTTAGTGGTTGTCGTCAGGTCGATTCTTTGAAACTAAAGAATGTGATGAATATCGTCGAAGCACGTAACTACAGCGGTGTTATTACCTCTCATAGCTGGATGCGTAGTGCTAAAGGCGGTGCTGTACACGACAATACTCGTCGCTTAATTGAAGCCGGTGGTTTTTCTTCGCCTTACAGCGTAGACGCGAATAATTTAACCGGTCGGATCGACAAGTACTTAGATATCGTTAAGCAGAAACCTTATTTACAAGGTGTGGGTTTAGGTACCGACATGAGTGGCTTAGGTGGTCAGCCGGGTCCACGCAGTGATGCCGACATGAATCCACTGGAATACCCATTTGTTTCAGAATTTGGCTTAACCTTTGATAAGCAAATTTCGGGTAATCGAGTATTCGACTTTAATACGGATGGTGTAGCCCATTACGGTATGGTCGCAGATCATTTGGAAGATGTTCGCGAACAAGCACCAGAACGCATTTACGAAACTATCATGAATTCTGCGGAAGCTTACCTGCAAATGTGGGAGAGGGCCGAGCGAGCAGGAGTAACGGAGCACTATAATCCATTGTAATATTTATCCTGAAATAGAAAGGCGCTATTTATAGCGCCTTTTTATTTGCAAGATTTGTGTCGATTGGCTGCTCTCTTGAATGAATTTCAGCCATAAAAAAGCCCGCATATTTCTATGCAGGCTTCTTAAATAGTGGTGCCCGGAGGCGGAATAACGGGGCCGCCTAGGTCACTGACACTCTGTGTCGATTGGCTGTCTCTTGAATAAATTTCAGTCATAAAAAAAGCCCGCATATTTCTATGCAGGCTTCTTAAATAGTGGTGCCCGGAGGCGGAATCGAACCACCGACACGGGGATTTTCAATCCCCTGCTCTACCGACTGAGCTATCCGGGCTTCTCGGGAAACAATGTTTGTGTCCGTTGAGTGGCGCGTATTAAACCGCGCAAACTAAAAGCTGTCAAGCATTCCTAAAATTTTATTTATCTTTGTTTTCAGGCGGTTACTCTGGAACGTAGCCTTCTGCTTTGTCGAAGTCATCGCCACTCAAAAACTTATCGCGCTGCTCGGTTAGATACTTACGTGCTTGTAGGTCCATCATGTTTAAGTGCTTTTCGTTGATGAGCCGAGTTTGGTGCTGAGTCCATTCATCCCATGCTTGAGCCGACACGTTATTAAAGATTGCTTCGCCTTTTGGGCCAGGGAATGGAGCAGCACTTAGGCCTTCGAGTTCTTTCTGATGTTTTTGGCAGAATACGGTGCGGGTCATTATTGCTGTTCCTTTGGTGTTAGCGGCGCAAAGCTTGAAGGAGTTCTTTCACCGGAGCGGCGAGTCCAAGTGCGCTTGGGTTGTCTGGATTGTACCAATGGTCGTTGTGTTCGCCTACCGCAGTGGCCAGCTGTTCGAGCTGGATATGTAGCGGTTGGATGTGGAGGTGATAATGGCTGAACGTATGTCTGAAGGAGGGCAGCAATTCTGCTTGCTGATACTCAAGCCCTAGATGGCTTTTTACCCATGCGATTGCGTCATCGGGTTGCTTTACTTCTGGAAAGCTCCAGAGACCGCCCCAGATTCCTTGCTGCGGCCGTTGACGTAATAGCAGAGTGCCGTCAGGTGCTTCGATCATCAGTAAGACAGTATGCTTCTCTGGCTTTTCTTTTTTCGGCTTACTGTTCGGGAACTGAGTTTGCTTCCCCGTTTTTAATCCAGCGCAATCAGGTTGTAGCGGGCAAATACCGCATGCAGGTTTACTGCGCGTGCAAAGCGTTGCACCTAAATCCATCATGGCTTGGGTGTATTCACGGTGGCTATGGACAGGTGTTAGATCCTCAGCGACTTGCCAAAGGGCACTTTGCACTGTGGTTGTTCCCGGCCAGCCCTCAACCGCATAGAAACGCGTTAAGACTCGTTTTACATTGCCGTCGAGTATTGGCGCTCGTATGCCCATGCTTATAGATGCTATTGCCCCTGCCGTAGAACGCCCAATGCCTGGTAGCTCTGTTAGAGCATCTACATTTTGTGGAAATTCACCGCCATATTTTGAGCTGACGATTTGAGCGCAGGCGTGTAAGTTGCGTCCCCGCGCGTAATAGCCGAGGCCCGTCCAGTGATGCAACACGTCATCTTGGCTTGCTGCCGCGAGTGCTGTGACGTCTGGGAAGCTTTGCATAAAGCGTTCGAAATAAGGAATGACCGTGCTGACTTGGGTTTGCTGCAGCATGATTTCGGATACCCATACGCGATAGGGCGTAATGTTTTGCTGCCAGGGTAAATGCTTACGTCCGTGCTGGTGATACCAAGCCAGTACGGCATCGCTAAATAAAGAATTAGAGGACATGTGAGACGTGTTCTACGGCAAAGTTGATCGCAGTATAGGGACTTTTGCCGTAGGTAACGAGTGTCAGATGTGGTAGGTTCCGTTTTCGCGACGCGCTTTGTTTTCAATTAAAAAGCGGTGCAATTGGCCGAGAGAAAGTGGGCGACTAAATAAGTAACCCTGGCCCTCGTCACAGTTGTTTTGTCGTAAAAACTGCAGTTGTTCGCGGGTTTCGACCCCTTCAGCAACGACATTCATGCTGAGCTTATGCGCCATCGCGATAACGGCGGCAGTGATCGCCATGTCGTTTTTGTCGTCGGGTATATCCATCACAAACGAGCGATCGACTTTCAGAACATCAATCGGGAATCGTTTAATGTATGACAGCGACGAATAGCCTGTGCCGAAGTCGTCGATCGCGATGGCAACGCCAGTGCTCTTGATTTCCTGCATGATGGCGATAGCCGTTTCGACATCTTCCATCAGAGTGCTTTCAGTAATTTCTAATTCTAGGCACTGAGGCGGAATTTTGGTGATCTCTAATACCGTACGAATATGTTGAACTAAGTTCGGATCAGTGAACTGTTTGGCCGATAGGTTGACGGCCACTTTCGCGGTTGGCGGTAAGATTCCTTCGCGCAATAGTGAGCTAATCTGCCGACAAGCTTGTTCTAGTACCCAGTTACCAATATCAATGATCTGTCCGGTTTCTTCTGCGACGGGAATAAAGTGATCGGGTGTTATTAAGCCTCGCTCCGGATGTTCCCAGCGAATCAGGGTTTCTACGCCGGTGGTGCTGTAGTCAAATAAACTCACTTTTGGTTGAAATAGCAGGGTGAATTGGTTGCGCTGAATGGCCTCTTTCAATTCTTTTTCTAGCGCTAGGTGTTCGAGGATTGAATGGTTCATATCCTCTGAGAAAAACTGGAAATTATTGCGCCCCATTTCCTTAGCCCAATACATAGCTAAGTCGGCGTTTTTCATCAAAGTGTTAACGTCAGTGGAGTCTTCCGGCGTCATGGTGATACCGATACTCACACTGGTAACAATGTCCTGACCTTTAATGCGAATCGGGCGAGACAGCGCCTTGAGGATTTTCTCTGCAACTACGAGTACGTCTTGTGACTGTTGCACATCCGTTAGCAAAATAGTGAATTCGTCTCCACCAATACGAGAAACCGTATCGTTTTCACGTACAGTGTTGTTCAGGCGGGTGGCAACAGCTTTGAGAAGAATATCGCCAGCATCATGGCCTAAAGTATCGTTGATACGCTTGAATTGGTCCATATCGAGGAACATCAGAGCCATCGACTTGCCAGAACGAAGAACGCTCTTCACGGCTTTTTCGAGACGATTCTTAAACAGGCGGCGGTTTGCCAGTCCTGTTAATGGATCGTAAAAAGCAAGATTTTCCATCTGAATTTGAGCAGCTTTTAGTTCTGAAATATCAGAGATTGCCCCCAAGTAGCCTAGCAGTTCACCATCGCGATCATGCAGTGCGCTGGCGAGCAAATGAATCCAAGTATGGGCGTTGTCGCGGCGTACTAAGCGAATTTCAAGCGCGATACTCTCTTGATCAAAGACCATCCTATTCCAAGATTCTTGCACCATGACAATATCTTTTGGATTGATCATTTCGAACCAGTCTTGCAGGTCTGGCAGCTCGTTGGTTAAGCCGTGGATGTCACGCCAGCGCTGGTTAACGTATTGCAGTTTTTGTTTTGGGTCGACTTGAAAAATACCAACAGGCGAAAGTGCGGTTAACTTACGAAAGCGTTCTTCCGATGCTTTCAGCGACACGTTTTCGTCTTCGATGGTGATCAGCATTCCGTTAAACAAATCGACTAAATCACCTAGCTCATCGTTATTCTCTTTAACGGCGCGAATAGAGTAATCCTTGTCGTTAACGATTTGGCGCAAGGTATTACTCAGATCACGCATAGGGCGAGCGATAACGTCTTTCAGTTGATTGGCGAGGAATAGAGCTAATACAACTGCCGCTAAGATAATAATGCCAGAGAATATTAGGAACTGATTAAAGCGCTGCAGTAAGTCTTTGCGGCTGCTTTCTATAAATAGGGTACCGATCGGAGTTTTATCACGACTGATGGTGAAGTATTGACTGAAGTTGTAGGTGTTACGACTCACGCGGGGCACGTTGTCAGGACAGGTATCTTTTAGATGATCTATCGCTATATACGATGCTGCTAGTTTTTGGTCGTCACCATAGATACACCCACGCAGGATTGAGGTGTCGGCTTTTAATGTGCTCAAGTTTGTTTCGAGTAGTGCTGTGTCGCCAAAGGTAAGAGCCGCCGTTGCTCTGTCAGCGATAACTTCGCCGAGTACCGTAAGCTTTTTTTCGGTATCTTGCCGCGACAAGTAATATTCCAGCGACATATACGCCAGATTCGACAGTACCAGCGTTAAGCCAGTAGTTATCAATGAAATAAATACTAACTTGCGACGTAATGATTGCGAGCGAAGAAACTTCACACACTCACCATATTGTTATGCTGGATGTCCGTAGAACGGTACGCCTGAAGTGGTAGGGGAGATCCCGCCCAATTGGAATGACGCATCGGTTAATAATTTCCTTTAGTTACTATCGCATACACATTGTTAGTCGTTCTTATCATACGTAGGCAGACCTACTTGCCACTACTGTTTAATAATTCCAGTGAGACTAAGTTGAGAGAAAGCTACGCGGTATTTACGGCTTCATGGCAGCCTTAGGTTGTTGTCGCATCTCGTCTTATTCGATGGAGCATACCTACCTTACGCGAACGTCATTTTTTACTGAGATTCGGTCTAGGCACGGTTTATGATTGTAGTTGCTTTTTAGCGATTTTGCTGGGCTTTGGTCACAAAGTTTTGTGCAAAGAGGACAGCAGCGCTAGAGGCTAGCGCTGTGCTTGTTGCGGGGTAGCTTGCTCATTTGCTAGCTCTTTCAATAAGTCGTCCATGTTGACATTCTGCAAGCGTTCGCTCAGTTGTGTACGGTATGTTTTAACCATGCTTAGGCCAGAAATTACGGCATCGTAGATTAACCATTTGTTCTCATCTTTGTTGTAATACAAACGAAAATCGACCGGTACTTGATTACCATTATTCTGCTGGAATTGGCCTTTTACGATTGCTTTGTCGCCGTCAGGGTTGAGAACCGCTTTATCAAAGACAAGTTTTTCACCGCTAAACGCTTTGAAAGCGCCGGTATAAGTACGAATTTGTTGTTCACGGAAGCGAGCAATGAATTGAGTACGCTGATCAGGCGTTGCCTGACGCCAGTATTTGCCTAGTACGCCCATCGCAATTTTTTGCTCGTCGATGGCAGGCACAATATACGCCAGCACTAAGCTCTCAACCTTGTCTTGGGTGCGAGCTTCAGGCTCAAGCTTGGTTAGCTCAGAAATAACGCTATCGGTTGCTTTCGATACCGTTGCCAGCGCATCTTCGCTGGAGGCATGGGCAGCTTGCAGCATTGCAAAGATAGCGAATATCACGGAGAAAGATTTTTTAAAAAGGGTTTGCATACACAGTCCTGTGGTTCTCGGGTGCATCGTGCCTACAGTATGTTCCTGCCTGTGGGCGAGTAACAGCCTTTGAATCTAAATTACTTGTTTCTGTGGTGCAACAATATTGCACAATCAGTCTGCATTATACGTTAGTGCATCGTCTTTGGATGCAAATCCACGCTTAATGAGTGCTTCTTTGAGTGCATCATTCATGTTTGTATCCGCTAAACCTATGATTAACGTTAGCGTATTTTGATCGGCCCAGCGTTGTATGAAATGTATCATTTGATGCATTACTCCGCGGCGCTGGGTGATGCTCCTCACGCCGGCCTGAGATAAGCGTACTTCGTTTTGGTTGCGCTCGACCAAGAATGCGCCAACCACTCGGTCGTTAAAACGACCGGCAACAATCCAACGATCCACCGTTAGCCAGTCCTTCATATCGATTTCCGACAGAGTTAGTCCAGAGACGGCTGTATCCTGGTGAATCTTACTTAAATCGTTCCAATCAGCGTCTGTCGGGGTGGTTAGATGTTCCAGTTTTACCGGCACGTTGGTCTCCTGCTATGTGAGTTACACGGTTCTCGGTCTAAATTGCCTGAAAACAGTAGTGGTGGCCTACTTTCTCAGGCGCTTTGCTTTATAATGCTTTCCTTTCTGTTTTGCGAGAGTTCGGAGCACCAAAAGTATGGCACGCACCGCATCGGTTGAGCGTAACACGCTGGAAACCCAAATCACCGTTAACATCAATTTAGATGGAACGGGTAAGTCAAAGTTCGATACTGGAGTGCCGTTTCTCGAGCACATGATGGATCAAATCGCCCGTCATGGTCTGATTGATTTGGATATTACCTGTAAAGGCGATAACCACATCGACGATCACCACAGTGTTGAAGATATCGGCATTACCTTAGGGCAAGCATTTGCAAAGGCAATTGGCGACAAAAAAGGCATCGTTCGCTACGGTCACTCGTATGTGCCGTTAGACGAAGCATTGTCACGCGTGGTGATCGACTTCTCCGGCCGCCCTGGCTTGGATATGAAAGTCGAATTCACACGCGCTAGCATTGGTCGTTTAGACACACAGCTATTTTGGGAGTTTTTCCAAGGCTTCGTGAATCACGCCAATGTAACTCTGCACATCGACAATTTAAAAGGCTTCAATGCGCATCACCAGGCTGAAACCATTTTTAAAGCGTTTGGCCGTGCTTTGCGTATGGCAATTGAATTGGATCCGCGCATGGCCGGTATGATGCCGTCTACCAAAGGCAGCCTTTAAGGGGTAAGCATGGCCAGTAAAATTTGTGCGGTCATCGACTATGGTATGGGTAATTTGCACTCTGCGCATGGGGCACTGCAAACCGTTTCTCCAGATACCCAAGTCATTGTGACCGGTGATCCTGAAGTCATCATGAAGGCTGATCACGTAGTACTGCCGGGCGTTGGCGCGATTCGCGATTGCATGGCGGAGATTCGATCACAAGGGATTGATCAAGTCGTTGCTGAGGTTCGTAAAACGAAGCCGCTACTCGGTATTTGCGTGGGCTTACAAGCCATGATGAATCGTAGCGAAGAAAACGGCGGTGTGGATTGCATGGGCTTGTTCCCTGGACAGGTTCGTTATTTTGGCGATGACCTTGTCGAAAATGGCGAGCGTTTAAAAGTCCCGCACATGGGTTGGAACCAAGTACAGCAGGTGGTGCATCCGCTGTGGACTGGTATTGCCGATAACAGCCGTTTTTATTTTGTGCATTCTTACTATGTGGATGCCGTAAATGTTGAGCAAATTAAAGGTCATGGCCATTACGGCGTCGACTTTGCTGCTGCTATGGGCGAAGACAACGTCTTCGCCGTGCAATTTCACCCCGAAAAAAGTCACAACGCTGGCTTAGCGTTACTAAAGAATTTTTTATCTTGGGATGGTCAGGCGTAATTCTATTATTACTTCTAGTCCCTCCAGAACGAATTAAGGTTTCAAAGAATGCTCGTAATTCCTGCGATTGATTTAAAAGATGGCGAATGTGTACGTTTACGTCAGGGTCGTATGGACGACTCGACTGTATTTGGTGATGATCCGGTTTCTATGGCGAATCGTTGGGTTGATGCGGGTTGCCGTCGTTTGCACTTAGTTGACTTAAACGGTGCCTTCGCGGGTACTCCGGTTAATGGTGATGCGGTTACCGCTATTGCCAAAGCGTTCCCCAATTTACCCATTCAAATTGGTGGCGGTATTCGCTCGTTAGAAACCATCGAGCATTACATTAAAGCCGGTGTTCAGTACGTCATTATCGGCACCAAAGCGGTGAAAGAGCCGGCCTTCGTCAAAGAAGCCTGCCAAGCATTTCCGGGCCATGTGATTGTTGGATTAGACGCACAAGATGGTTTTGTTGCGACTGACGGTTGGGCTGAGATATCGGAGATCAAAGCCGTTGATTTGGCTAAGCAATTCCGCAACGACGGCGTTTCTGCCATTGTTTACACAGACATTGCGCGTGATGGCATGATGCAAGGTGTTAACGTCGAAGCAACGTTGCAGCTAGCGATTGAAGGCGGTATTCCCGTTATTGCCTCGGGCGGTGTGACCAATATTGAAGATATTCGCAAGCTAGCGAAAGTCTCTAGCCAAGGCATTTTAGGCGCGATTACTGGCCGTGCAATTTACGACGGTATGCTCGATGTTGCTGAAGCTCAGGCTTTGTCTGACGAATTAACAGGAGCCTAATTCATGGGGCTGGCAAAACGCATTATTCCTTGTCTCGATGTCGACAAAGGCCGTGTGGTAAAGGGCGTTAACTTCGTTGGTATTCGCGATGCCGGTGATCCGGTAGAAATCGCTAAGCGCTACAACGATCAGGGCGCTGACGAAATTACCTTTTTGGATATTACTGCCAGTCATGAAGAACGTGCGACTACAGTGCACATGGTGGAAGCCATTGCCGAGCAAGTGTTTATTCCGCTAACCGTGGGTGGTGGTATTCGCGAGCTGGTGGATATTCGCAATATGCTCAATGCCGGCGCTGATAAAGTGTCGATCAACTCGGCGGCGGTTTACAACCCAGATTTTGTGCGTGCAGCCGCGGATAAGTTTGGCTCGCAATGCATTGTTGTCGCCATTGATGCGAAGCAAGTTGCCGATAATCGTTGGGAAATTTTCACCCATGGTGGTCGTAAACCGACGGGCATCAATGCCGTTGAGTGGGCGATTAAAATGGCCGAATTCGGTGCGGGTGAAATCTTGCTGACCAGTATGGATCGCGATGGCGTAAAAACAGGTTTCGATCTTGGTGTGACTAAAGCGATTTCAGATGCGATTAATATTCCCGTTATCGCCTCTGGCGGCGTGGGTAATTTAGAGCACCTTGCTGAAGGCGTCTTAAAGGGTGGTGCCGATGCGGTACTTGCGGCGAGTATTTTCCATTTTGGCGAATATACTGTGCTGCAAGCTAAGCAACATATGGCCGCAGCGGGTATTGAGATGCGGTTAGACTGATCCTTCATCTACCCCGTCAAAGCCTCGCGATAGCGGGGTTTTTTTTTGCTCCGATTTTGCTCTAACGTAGACTCTCTGTTGGCCCTTTGATTGTCTCACACTGTCTACGATACTTGCCCTAGACTAAATTGCCGCCAGCTAAGCCTCAACTTTCCTCAAACTGGTCTATTTTTAGCTATAGAGATTCTCACACCTATGATCGTCATTTTTGCGTTGATGATCACGGTTGTGGGTCTTTATTCATACCATCAACAGAAAACTCGTCTGTTGGATGCCAGTAAGCTGCGCGCCGACCAAAGTGTCACCGATGTCGGGCGAGCGGGTGAAGCCTTACAGCAGATCGCCAGCGGCGTTGAAGATATCCGCGAAATGAATGGCATGATCGCCGCCGCCGCGACCGAGCAGAATAAGGTCGTGGAACGGATTAATAAAAACATTCACGCGATTGGCGAGGTATCCAGCCAGACGCTTAAAGGCTCAAGCCGCACGTTAGAGCAGAGTGATGATTTGATTCGCGTGGTTGAGCGGTTAGGAAGTTCAGTGAATAAGTTTAAGTCGTGAGTTTTAGCGGCTGACGCTGCGGGGTTTCTTTCTTGAGTTTAAACCGAATGTATACGAATGGTGTTGTAGGAGGGAGTCAACGAACGCTTTTTGTTCGTACTCCCGATTGCTACTTGTTACTGTTCGCTCCCTGAGTACCTCCTACAAGAAAGATATCTTCCGTTTTAATTTTGAGTGCGAAAAGAACCTGCGGTGTCAGCCGCTAAAACCAAGCCAGCCTGCGTTAGCAGCTATAAACCACAAAAGCGAAAAACCCTGCCGCAGCAGGGTTTCATCTAACAGTCATTCGATTAACTAAAATTAATCATCCAAAGCCGCTTTATCACGCACTGCACCTTTATCCGCGCTGGTCGCGAATTTGGCATATACCTTTAATGCCGTGGTTACTTTACGTGGACGCTCTTTGGCTGGTTTCCAGCCAAGCTTGTCTTGCTCATGACGACGGTGAGACAGTTCTTCCGCAGATAAATCTACGTTGATTGAGCGATTCGGGATGTCGATGTTGACGATATCACCTTCACGCAGCAAACCAATCGCACCGCCAGATGCCGCTTCTGGAGAGCAGTGACCGATAGACAATCCGGATGTACCACCAGAGAAACGACCATCGGTTAACAATGCACAGGCTTTGCCTAACCCTTTGGATTTCAGGTAAGAGGTTGGGTACAGCATTTCCTGCATACCTGGGCCGCCTTTCGGGCCTTCGTAGCGGATAATCACGATGTCACCAGCGACTACTTCATCGGCCAAAATGCCTTTTACCGCATCGTCTTGGCTTTCAAAAACTTTAACGCGACCTTGGAATACGTGGATCGATTCATCCACACCGGCGGTTTTAACCACGCAGCCATCCAGTGCGATGTTGCCGTAGAGTACGGCTAAGCCACCTTCGAGAGAATAAGCGTTTTCTAAATTACGGATACAGCCGTTTTCACGGTCGCCGTCTAGTGTTGGATAGCGGGTGCTTTGGCTAAAGGCGGTTTGCGTAGGAATGCCAGCAGGCCCAGCTTTGAAGAATTTAATCACTTCTTCGCTAGGGTTGCGCATGATGTCCCACTTATCGAGGGCTTCTTTCATCGTTGCGCTGTGAACCGTTGGTAGTTCGTTGTGCAATAAACCGGCGCGGTCAATTTCACCTAAGATACCCATGATGCCACCGGCACGGTGAACGTCTTCCATGTGATACAAAGGTGAGTTCGGAGCGACTTTACATAGCTGCGGTACAACGCGTGATAGACGGTCGATGTCTTTTAAATCGAAGTCGATTTCAGCTTCTTGGGCAGCCGCTAATAGGTGAAGAATGGTATTAGTTGAACCACCCATTACGATATCCAGCGTCATGGCATTTTCGAAAGCTTTGAAGTTAGCGATAGAGCGCGGTAAAACCGACTCATCGTCCTGCTCGTAGTAACGCTTTGCGTTTTCAACAATGCGACGGCCAGCTTCTAAGAACAACTGTTCGCGATCTGCGTGAGTTGCCAAAGTCGAGCCGTTGCCCGGCAGGGCAAGACCCAGAGCTTCGGTTAAGCAGTTCATCGAGTTGGCGGTGAACATGCCTGAGCATGAACCGCAGGTTGGGCAAGCGCTGCGCTCGTACTCGGCGACTTTTTCGTCAGATGCTGAATCGTCAGCCGCAATGACCATGGCATCGACCAAGTCGAGCTTATGCTCAGATAACTTGGTTTTACCGGCTTCCATCGGGCCGCCCGATACGAAGATAACCGGAATGTTCAAGCGCAAAGACGCCAACAGCATTCCCGGTGTGATCTTATCGCAGTTAGAAATACAAACGATGGCATCGGCACAGTGAGCGTTCACCATGTATTCAACCGAATCGGCGATCAGCTCGCGGCTAGGCAAGCTATACAGCATGCCGTCGTGGCCCATGGCGATACCGTCGTCGACGGCAATCGTGTTGAATTCTTTAGCAACACCACCGGCCTTTTCGATCTCGCGCGCAACCAGTTGGCCCATGTCTTTAAGATGAACATGGCCGGGTACGAATTGAGTAAACGAGTTCGCCACGGCGATGATTGGCTTTTGGAAGTCCTCGTCTTTCATACCGGTGGCGCGCCATAAGGCACGTGCGCCAGCCATATTGCGGCCAGCGGTCGAGGTCTTGGAACGATACTCAGGCATGATGTCTTGCCTCTTGCTATAGAAAAATGGCGGTTATTGTACCAGTGCCGGTTAGGCAGTGACAGTCTGCTCTTACTTACAAGAAACGGTAAGTTCGCGCTAATCTACGGGCTATGCTCAATTAAGCTGTTGTATCATGAAGCTAGTTTGCAATGTGGCGACAAGACGAGAGGTGTAACGCTATGACAGAGCTAACCCTGTATTACGACGGCCAGTGCCCACTATGTGTTGCCGAGGTGACACAGCTAATGAAGGCCGACAAGCAGCAAAAAATGCAAATGGTGGATATCCAGCAATCCGACTTTGCTGAGCGTTATCCACACATTGATCCTCAAGCCGCGAGTGACATACTGCATGCGGAATTACCCGATGGGCGCATTATTCTTGGTTTAGATGTTGCCCATAAAGCATGGGGGCTGGTGGGGCGAGGGTATTTATATGCACCATTACGCTGGCCTGTGATTCGCTGGTTCGCCGATATTGCCTACCTTTGGTTTGCGCGTAATCGCTACAAAATTTCTGGATGGCTGACCGGGAAGGAGCGCTGCGAAACGTGTTCGCCCGATAAAGGCTGCGACATCAAAAAATAAGGATAAATAACTCGATGACCCCTTCAGCATCTGATCTTGTATTTCTGCCTCTTGGCGGCACCGGCGAGATCGGGATGAATATGAATCTCTATGGCCACGATGGCCGTTGGTTGATGGTCGATTGCGGTGTCACTTTTCCTAAGCCGGGACGTATCAGCGCCGACGGTACACGTCATCACTCTGGTGAACCCGATACGCAAATGCCTGATCCTGAATTTATTGTCGCCCGCAAAGATCAGCTTGCTGGGTTGGTGATTACTCACGCGCACGAAGATCACGTCGGGGCGGTGCCGTATTTGTGGCACAAGTTACGGTGCCCAATTTATTGCACGCGCTTTACCGCCGAAGTACTGAAAAAGAAACTCGCGGAACATGGTTTGCTGCATCAGGTAAAAATCATAGTGCCGGAAACCGGCGAGCGCGTTCATATCGGCCCCTTTGATGTTCAGTTTTTAGCACTGACACATTCGATTCCTGATCCCAATTGTTTAATGATTCGCACCCCTGTGGGCAATGTATATCATACCGGTGATGGGAAGTTAGATCCTGATCCTGTGGTTGGGCATGGCTATAAAAAAGAAACCTTCACGCAATTGGCTGAAGAGGGCGTGGTGGCCATGGTGTGTGATTCTACTAATGCCACAACCTCGGGTCATTCCGCGTCTGAGGGCGATCTCTATGATGGCTTGCGTCACTATATCGAAAGCGCCAAAGGGCGAGTGATCGTGACCTGTTTCGGTAGCAACATCGCCCGGCTTTTAACTTTATCGCACGTGGCTGACGATACTGGGCGTTATATGGGGTTATACGGTCGTTCGATGATTAATATGCATCAGTGCGCTAAGCGCGCCGGTGTTTGGCCGTTCAGTGCTGGCTCTGTTGATACTGGGCATTTAGGCTATTTACCACGTCACGAAGTGCTTGCTGTGGCAACTGGCAGTCAGGGCGAACCTCATACGGCCTTGCGTCGATTGGCGGCGGGTACGCATCCTGATTTTGAATTAGAAGCCGGTGATCGGGTGATCTTCAGCGCTCGTGCTATTCCCGGCAACGAAGACGCCATTAACGGCATTATCGAGCAGCTGAAAAGTATGGGCGTTGAAGTGATTACCGCCGACGAAGCTGAGCTACCCATTCATGCCTCTGGGCACCCTGCGCAAGAAGAACTCGAAACCTTATACCAATGGGTGCAACCAGAAATCTCGATTCCAGTACATGGCGAAGAAGTGCACATGAAAGCGCACGCGGGTTTAGCGAAAGGCTGCGGCGTGCCACAAACCATGACGGGCCGTAATGGTGATATCTTTCTGCTACGTCCTGTCCCGGGGATTCAACGGCAAAAAGTGAGAACAGGACGTTTAGGTTGGGAGAAGGGTAAGTTAGTTAACGTGGTTTAGTTGGCGCTGCCTATAGGGCTGAATAGGGTGTCATAGGGCTTCAACCCACATGACGCCGACGTCAGTTTTAACCACCTTGACCATAGCTCCAGACTTTATTGGCTGGTGGCTTTTTAATTTCCACTTGATGCCAGAGTAGAGGTGAGTCGTCTCGCCGCGAATATCCACATCGGCGGTTATTACAAAGGTTTCTTTAGCAAAGTCACTGTCTATGTTTTGCACTTCGACTTTGCTTTGCATGCGGCGCAAGGGTTTCCACAAGGTAAAAGCGAGCACGCTGGTTACTAGCGTATTACTCCAGAGTGCCGCGACATAGGTTGCTTCTAATAGACCTATCTTCATACCAAGGCCTGTCAGTACCAGCGACAGACCTAAAAATAGTAAGACGACGGTCGAGAACCCTAAAACAACCGACTCAATAATTAACACGGCAATGCCAAGTATCAGTAAGACATTGGCGATGTCGCTTTGCAGAATAAAATCCATAGCTTAACTCTGGTGTTTATTTAACGAATTAATAATCGCCATGGATGTCGCTACCAAGGCGCTTGGATCTGTACCGTTGTCAGGCAATAAAATAACAGACGATTCTTTGGCAATCGCTTCTCTTGCCGCAATGGCTTTAGTGGCCAAATCAAATTGAATCGCTTTTACCCCTTCTTCGGTATTCGCTGCTTCACCGACTTTTCTCAAGGCTTCTGCTTGCGCTTCTGCAACGGCCAAAATAGCACTGGCTGCACCTTGTGCTCGCAGAATTTGCTCGGTTTTTTCTGCTTCAGCGGCTAATACCTGTGCTTGTTTCTTACCTTCTGCCACGTTGATGGCCGATTGACGGTCGCCTTCTGACTCTAAAATCTGGGCACGTTTTACCCGCTCGGCCTTCATCTGAGCTTCCATCGCATCCATCACTGAGCGTGGCGGTACAATATCTTTAATTTCATAACGTAATACCTGAATACCCCAAGGCTCTGCCGCTTCATTGATCGCTTCAACAATGCCTATGTTCAGCAGATTGCGTTCTTCAAACGTTCGGTCCAGTTCCATTTTGCCTAACTCAGAACGCATAGTGGTTTGCGCCAACTGAGTGACTGCGAAGACATAGTCATCAACGCCATAAGAGGCTTTGTATGGGTCAAGTACACGAAAATATAAAACACCATCAACCGATAAGGTGATGTTGTCTTTGGTGATAGCCGACTGGCTAGGGATATCGACGGCTTGTTCCTTCAAGCTGCGGTCGGCGGCGACGTTATCAATAAAGGGCAATATGAAATTCAAGCCTGCCACTTTGGTTGATTGGTATTTGCCAAAACGTTCAACAACCCAAGCTCGATTCTGAGGTACTAATTTAACGCTACTTTTAAGTAGCACTAGTACGAATATGAGGGCGAATGCCTCGACCGAAAATAAATAGTTTAATGCGGTTTCCATGATCAACTTCCTTCAACTGAGCCCGTAAAACAAGGCGGTAACGTGATTTCATTTGCTGGATTACGCGAGCAATCCAGCCTATCGGACGTAATGGCGAGTGTTAAATACAAGTTGGATGGAGCAGAGAGCCTGTATCGGCCACTCAGCTAGTGTTGGATATTGGCTCGAGCGCAATATCCCGATCTCTCGAATCAATCAGTCTAATACGTTTAGCGCTTTAGCTCTCGTACCAAGCGAAAGCCGGTAAATTCATCGGCTTGCCCAGAGTGAGCGGTAACCGTAGTGAAACGACAGTCATTCATTGGTGTTTGGCGCGAGCCGCCAGCAGCAACCAGCAAGTTGTTGTCGTAGACCCATTCTTGCACGTTACCTACGGTGCTGGCCAATCCATAAGAATTGGGTTTACCGTTGGTGGTTTTTTGTAGCTCGGTACCTTTCTCGATACCACCGTATTTTAAGAAACAGTTACGGTCTGGTGATTCAGCTGCACCATCTGCTTTTGCTGCCATTAACCATTCTTCATAGGTTGGTAAGCGATAAACATTGCCTGTTACTGAGCTAAGCCAACCGGCGTAGTTTTCAGCAAAGTTAATGTCGATACTGTGCACTGGCAGGTAGTTAGTTGCGTATTTCCGGCTATCGCACATTTGCGTGACGGTGCAATAGTCCGATACGTCATCATAGGTGATTTCGTATTGGCTTATCGCAATTGGGTTGCCGTCAGGCATAGGTACAACCACCATTACCGGCGCTTTTGCTTGTCGCGGTAGAGGATCGGTACAAGTATAACGACGACCTTTATTGCCTGATCCGGGTTCTAGGTGACCGCAGTAATCTACTTTTAATGTTTTTAGGCTGGCTTGCTCAGGCAGCATTGCGCGCGATTCACTCAGCATGCGTTCTGCAGAATAAGGGCTAACCTTTGATATTTTATCGAAGCACTGCACCAATGAATCGGCAACGATGCTGTGCAGTTCATTGGTACGTTCAGGTTCTAATGAATCTAATATTCGCAGGTGGCTAGCAACGCGGCCTTCGACATCAATTTCATTCGGGCAGCGAAGAGCATTTTCTAAGCTGGCGACTTCTTGTTTAATTTGCGCACGACGAGCGATTTCCATTTCGGTTTCGCGCTTTTGACGTTCCGTCTCGAGTTTATCGGCTTCTTCTTGTGCTTCAGCTAAGCGCGCGTTTTCTGCTCTTAGTCTCTCCGATTCCTGCTGGGTAATAACTTGGTTGGTCAGAATTTTAATATCATCTTCTGGTCCGCCCCAAGCTGATGAGGCTTCAAGCATAGGTATGACGGAATCGAGTTGTTCGTCAGCCATTAAGTGCTTTGCTTCAACTAAATAAGCCATGGCAATGCGACTGCTTACACTGGCTTTAGTATCGGTATCTTCAGGTACCAATTTGGCGTACACGAGAAGTTCTTTGCGTACTTCTTTATCCCAATTTGGCGTTAGGGCCGATAGCTTAACCAAGCGTTCTAATGTTTGTTGTTGGTTTTCGATAGTCGAGCGCTCTAGCTGCTGTGCCATCTGTTCTTGCATTTGTACTTTTAATTCTTCTTGAGCTTTTTCTTGGTCGCTAAATTTTTCAATATAAAGTGCTCCAGCTACGCCAAAGGCTGCAACGCTGGCAATCAATGCCCATAATAAAACGCGTGGTTTGCCGAAGAAACCATCATAAAATTCAGCAACTGTTGCGGTACGATTGTCGCGAGTTAATTCCAGTGCGCTGGATAATGCATTCCACTGGCGACGGCTGAGATTTTTTAATTTCTTTGGTTTAAGCTTTTTCTCTAGCGCTTGATTTGCTGGGGTCTTCTTAAACGGATGGGCGCCACTGAATAATTCGTAAGCAACACAGCCTAACGCGTAAACGTCGTCGGATTCTGATGGTTCTGCACCACGCAGCATTTCATTACTGGCATAAGCTGGTGTTAGAGCACCGAGAGTACCTGCATCGAAAATGGTTTTTTCACCAGCGGTATGCGCCGCGCTGCCTTCGGATACCGCACGCGCGATACCGAAATCAAATACTTTAGTGCCTTTTTTCTTGGTAACGAAGATGTTGCCGGGTTTGAAGTCGGAGTGAATGATATTGTGCGAATGCGCATAAATAAGGGCGTTCGAAATATCTTTCAGAATCGAATTAGCTTCTTCTTGCTCCATTCCATGCGGGAACTGGCGCAGTAATTCATCGAGCGGAAAACCTTCTAGGAATTCCATGGTCATGAATACGGTATTTTTATCGCGGTCGAAATCGTAAACCGTTACGATGTTAGGGTGGGCAAGGGTTTGCGACTTGCGCGATTCGCGTTGCAGCGAAATAAATGCGTCGGGGTGTTGGCGGAATTCGTCGTTTAATAATTTAACCGCAACATAAGGATCAGAGTCGCTGGCCTCGACTTTACGTCGGTCTAGTGCTTTGTATACCGCCCCCATACCACCGGCACCGAGCAAGGATACTAATTCAAAGCGTCCTTTAATAACTTGGCGGCCCATAGGTGAAATAGAGGACGAAGGATCAAATTCGGGGGGGGGGG